>NVWL01000016.1 GCA_002733645.1 Oceanobacter sp. | reverse complement strand
ACTTTTTGACGTGACCCGCCATGCCTTCAAAGTAGCGCCTTGAACTGCCATTTTCCTGAAAGCCGCAGCCTCCTCTGCATTAATCAGAGGTGCCCTAGGATAAACGGCGATATTCAGTTATCAGTAAAATGATTACTTTTGATTCAACGTACGCTTCGCTTCAAACGTCATTGGTTCAGGCTTCCATACACCAATATCCGGCGCAACATCCGCTTTACCGCTTAAACCAATATCAACCGCCTCACCGCCGGATAACATGCGGAATAGGCTAATTCCCAAATTAGTCAGGCTTACATCCATAGGAATAGACAGCGTTTGAGTTTGGCCTTTTTCAAGCTTAACGCCCTCAAGAGAACCACTCCCCAATGATTTACCTTCGGCCTCTAAGTTGTAAGCCAAGGTATTTAAATCCAGACCAAAGATATTTGGATTACTTACATCTAAATCCACCTTCAGTTTGGCACCACTCCAGCTCACATCACTCAAAGAGACATCGCTGAAGCTGATTTTCGGTAACTGTGGAATAGGCAACATATCTGCAAAACTGACCGGCAAACTAATATCGCCGAGTACAGGTAAGTTCATCGTGATATTGCCATCCAGAGCGTAATCCACAGAATTCTTACTGCCCAAACCACCGATTGCAGCGGCAATCTCACTAAACTTTAACGTCACCGGTAGTTGAATCGAATTATTGCCCTTAGCAGGAACAGACACCGCCGCATCAGGCTGAGCAATACTGGCCAATTGCTGGCCAGCAATCGTCAAATCAAGATCAAAGCCCGCCGCATCTAGCGTGAATGGATTTGGGTTAGCGATAGCCACATCGACCAGTAAGGTGGCTTGATCAAGTGATAAATCACCCAAAGATACCCCCGCCACAGAAGCGGTTGGCTTTTGTACATCTATCATTTGTTTTAGTGACGCACAGCCAGACATCACCGTGGCCGACATAACTAGAGCCGCAGTTACCAACTGGCGGGCAATAGCAGGGCGAGAACGAAAAGCGAGCCTAGAATGAAAAGCAAACCTAGAATGAAAAGCAAACCTAGAATGAAAAGCAAACATAGCCACTCCATTGATTTTGTAAGTTAAAGGCAAAAAATTAGGCGGCAAGTTTACCTGACTAACCGACCTAACACCGAATTTTATACTCGTCCCCGCGCCCCGTTATTGATGTAGCTGCATATCTTTCCGCAAACACAGATTAGTTGCGGCAAAAAAGTGATCACAGGAAGCCAATATCAACAAGCCTTCGATGGGTCATGGTAGGCTGATCAATAGGCAAAATTATAAAAACAATAAAAAGGCGACTGCCATGAACTCTATTAAGTTGGCTGTAATCATCGCGGCGACGGCCACCTCGGCCATCACACATGCTATGTCCGAAGTACCGGACAACACCCCAGACCTCCTACCATTGTTTGATGGCAGAGTAGACGAACTCGCTCAAGGTTGTTTTGGCTTACAGTCGAACGACAATGGCAAATTTGTACAATTTGACGAAAACCCAGGTCAGCTTGATGGTCTGCCAACATACGAAGTGCTTGCCGAAAATGATTCAAACGCTAGCCGCTTCTATGTGAAGCCAACTCAAACCGGGCACTTTTTATTGCGCGACAGTAACGGTTACTACCTGAGTAGTCATCTCACCGCAGGCGTGGTGGCAAATAATACCCTCAGTGATAACAACGAGTGGAAAATTACTCGGGAAGACGCCGGTTTTGAACTGCGCTCAACCACGCGTCGTATGTCGATGGGGCATCACACCAACGACGGCGAGCTTTATTTTACGGGCTGGTTAGATGCTAGTTTCCATCAAGAAGATACACTTCGTATTGTGGCACTTGAAGGGTGTACCGACTTCCCCGAAGTCTCACTCAACAGCGATGGGCAGCGTCAGCAATTAGCGGGAGATGCCAGTCAGCCTGTACGCGGTTACATAGATGCACACGCACACGTCACCTCGTATGAGTTTATGGGTGGCAAGTTCATGGCAGGCGAACCCTTCAACCGCTGGGGGGTTGAAGAAGCCCTAAAAGACTCAAAACACCTACACGGCAAAGACGGTGCACTCGATCTAATTGGTAACCTATATACCTTTGACGACATCACAAATCGCTACGACACGCGCGGTTGGCCAGACTTCCCATGGTGGCCAAACGCTCAACAGATGAGCCATATGGGCTACTACCATAAATGGATGGAACGAGCTTACTTGTCTGGCTTACGCGTCATGGTCACCAACCTCGTCGAAAACGAAGTACTGTGTTGGGCACAAAGCAACATCAACCCAGCCTCATGGATCAACCCCAACAGCTGTAACGTGATGGACAGTATTCGCTTACAGGCTCAGCGCCTACATGAACTGGAAGATTACATTGATGCCCAAGCGGGCGGGCCGGGAAAAGGCTTCTTTCATATTGTAACCAGCCCAGAAGATGCGCGCGAAACCATTGCGGCTGGCCGTATGGCCGTAGTCATGGGGATTGAAGCCTCAGAGACGTTTAACTGTGGCCTCAATGATTTCTGTACACGCGACACCATCGAAGACCTACTGCAAGAAGTCTACGACCTTGGCGTCCGCTCGCTGTACCCAACCCATAAATTCGATAATCAATTGGCTGGCTCAGCGGTAGAAGACGGATTTATTAACATTGGTCAATTACTCTCATCCGGTCGATTCTTTGAAACCAAAGAATGTGACGAACACACCCAAGGGCGCTCAATGGCCAGTGGTTTCCCATTGATTGGTGATATTGACGGCATCCGCGAAATACTCGATGCGGTGCACTTAAACCCGGAATATGACCAAGACATAGAACACTGCAACAGCCACGGCTTAAGTGAGCTAGGTAGCTATCTTGTTAACCGCATGATCGACATGAAAATGCTGGTTGAGCTTGATCACATGAGCACCGACACCGCGACCGCCGTAATGGACATCGCCGAAGCTCGTGGCTACAGCGGCGTGTTAACCACACACAGCTGGATGCGCAGCGGTAAAGGCGGCACCGTCCACGACAACACCGAACGCCTCATCGAAGCGGGTGGTTTTGCAGCGCCGTACAACAGCGATGCCAACGACATGACGTATCGTGTAGACCGCTACTTAAGCATCACCGAAGCAACTCCTTACTGGAATGGTATTGGTATCGGTACCGACATGAGTGGATTGGGTGGGCAACCTGGCCCGCGTTCAGATGCGGCAGAACTGCCATTGGTATACCCATTTACCTCGGAATTTGGTATTGAGTTTGATAAACAAATCTCAGGCAACCGAGTGTTTGATCTAAACACCGACGGCATCGCCCACTATGGATTACTGCCCGATTTCATCGAAGACCTTCGTCAACGTGCACCCACACGCATCTACGAAGCCGTAATGAACTCCGCAGAAGCTTACTTGCAAACGTGGGAACGAGCAGAGCGCTCAGGTGTAACCAACCACCACGACCCAGAAGGCATCGATTACGAGCTATAACCGAAATTGCAACACGTAGATCGGAAAAGCCGAAGGCGCCTTCCGATAATGTCCAGACAATGTCCTGGCTTTTCCGACCTACGTTTCATTCGATCTATATTTCACCCGCGCCCACGCTTGATTGATACATCCCTCCGTCAGGGCTATGATCCACCCTCATTTAAAATGATTCACTTTTAATGGTTACCTCTTAATGAATCGCTGGAACGCTTTTCGCGTGCTTGTTTTTTTATTGCCTCTACCATTTGGTCTCGACACAGGCTGGGCTTGGTCTTTCGCCGGTATGACGGTGTTTGCATTACTGGCGTTAGAGCTTCGATCCCTCTCCATGAGTCAGCGTTTCAATCAACTGCCTTATTTACCCTTACCGGTAGCATTCCGGCACGCCGCTTTGCCTTTAGCGCTCATTTGGGGAGTACAAATTTGGTGTGTCGTGCAGTGGCTTGTGTTCTCGCTTAGCCCGCATGATTCATTGGTCTCGCTGCAAAAAGGCGTCACTTACGCTGGTTTCTTTACCTTGTGTCTACTTATTATCGATACCCGCCAGCGAGTAAAAGAAATCATTTGGATTGTCGTGCTTGCCGCTGCGGCTCAGGCCATATACGGATCAACCATGACTCTCTCAGGTGTGGAGTACGGTTTTTTCCAACCCAAAGATAAATATCAAGGCGTAGCCACCGGCACGTTTTTAAACCGTAACCACCTAGCCGGATTTATGGAGCTTTCGTTAGCGCTAGGGATAGGGCTTTTACTCGGCCAGCCTGCAAGCTACTCAGGTAGCTTGCGCCAGCGAGCTAGGCAAGTGGTTAAAATGTTACTCAGCACAAAAGTGATCTTACGTTTGCTGCTTGCTGTTCTTGTGATTGCCTTAGTGTTATCGCGCTCTCGTATGGGCAACTCCGCATTTTTTGCCAGCTTGTTAATCGCTGGCGGTTTAGCTTTATTACTAATGCGCAACAAAACCACAGCCACGACAGTATTACTCAGTAGCTTGCTTATAATTGATATCGCCATCGTAGGTACCTTCTTTGGCGTCGATAAAGTCGCCGAGCGCTTACAAAAAACCACCACCGACACCGAAAGCCGAGACGAAGTAACACGAGACACAATCAACCTCTGGAAAGAGTATCCAGTAACCGGAATAGGTGCAGGAACCTTTATCTACGTGTTCCCGAGTGAAAAAAGTGACGACATCAATTCAACCCAGTACTACAACAACGCGCACAATGATTACGCACAGTTTTTAGCGGAGTTTGGTTTACCAGCATTTCTAGCGCTCGGATTACTCGTGCTATGGGCGTTTTGGTCTGGGGTTGCAGCAATGCGGCAGCGCAACAGCTCGTTTTATCAAGGTGTGGGGTTTGCCGTCACTATGGCCATAGTGGCCATTGGAATTCACTCAACAGTAGACTTCAACTTGCAGATACCTGCCAATGCGATGGTTTTTGTGCTTATATTGGCGCTGGGTGCCATAGCTCGGTGGTCACCTCATCAAAACCGTACACACTCTTTCCGACGTTAGTGCTGGATTCTGAAATGAAACTGAAAGCAAATCGCCTAGTTTTGCCGGTAAACACCAAAGGTAATGACTATGTAGTGGGCGATATACACGGGCACGCCCAAAAATTGCTAAAGCAATTGGATACTATCGGCTTTGACGCCACCGTAGATAGATTAATATGTGTGGGCGACTTAATTGATCGCGGCCCAGAGTCTATAGAAGCACTAGCGTTGCTCAACGAACCTTGGTTTTTCTCGGTGCTAGGTAACCACGAGTACCTAATGCTCAGTGGCATGAAGTACCAAAACAGCAAAGACCGAATGACATGGCTAAACCATGGCGGCAACTGGATAATGGACACCGACGCATCGCAATGGCCACAATGGTTTGACCTGATAGAAGCACTCCCCATTGCCATCGAAGTGGAATCATCAGAAGGTGTTCGCTATGGCATTGTACATGCCGACTACCCAGCGCAATCTTGGAACTCGTTCGAACGTTTTACCTCGGATGAACTGTACCGCTGCATTTGGTCTCGCGGAAACTTCCGAAGCCGTTCACCACACTCAATAAACGGTATAGATTATTTGTTTCACGGGCACTGCGTCAGCGAAGGTGAACTCAAGCTCGGAAATCGCATATACATTGAACCGGGCGTGTTCTTAGGCAACGATTTCATCATTAAACGTCTTTAGTTCAATACTTGAACGATTTTGATTGACAATATGACAATACACGCCATAATTGGCACTAATGGCAATGACTTGAAATGGATACTTCAAGTAATGCCGAACCAGTTTTACGGCTACTTCTTGAGGAGTAGTTTCTTTGTGGCTCCCTCGGGAGCCTTTTTTATGCCTAATAATTATTCAGCGCACTAATCCTCTACTCAGAAACAGCACAGCTTACCGGCCACTAAAGCCAATGGTTATTAAGTAATGCCTAGGCTTTAACCACGAGGCCTTGCTTTGCTTTAAGCAAAGAGCGCACTCAGCAGGTTACTCATTCAGACACCTAAGCCGACACATAAGCTAACGATAGGCGAGAATAGCCAACAATCACAAGGTTTAGCCCACAAAGTTTAATTCACAAATTTAACCCATAAAAAAACCCGGCATAAAGCCGGGTTTTCGCAGTAACTAAACCAAAATCAGCTGATAGGCTGACCAGCATTGGCTGGTGGAGTAGGCACTGTTGGAGCCACAAAACCGTTAGCAGGCGTCTGACCACTCTGGCCAGGTGTGTTACCTGTTTGGCCTGGAGCATTCTGATTGCCATTACCATTTTGACCATTGTTGCTCTGGTTGCCATTGCCGTTGTTACCAGCAGCAGTAGGAGCGCCTTGAGCAATACCGGCAGCAATCGCATCACCAGATACACCAGCAGCCTGAGCAGCGGCAGCAACAGCGCTTGAATCAATCCCGTTTCTAGATGCAGCAGCCGTTACCGCAGCAACAGCAGCCGTAGCATCTGCAGACTTAGCAAGCGCAATCGTCATAATAACGCCAAGATCTGCACCGGCTTCCATAGCGCCAGACAGAGCATCTTCAAGTGACAAGCTAGGATCAGCGGCCATAGCAGCATCAACAGCAGCAGCAGCATCTAACCCTTGTGCCATAAAGGCAGCGATTGGGTTAGTAGCTGGGGCATCACCTTCGGCTGCAATAGCCGTCAGTGGCAAAGCAGCAGCCAAAACCATAGTTGCAATAAGCTTACGCATAATATTTCCCTCGACGAAGCAATTAGAATTTGAGCTAGTTTAAAACGGCTACATCATAAAGCCAATAGGCGAGTTGTTAAAAAGCGCTCTAAAAAGGCCATAATGCCGTGACTGACAGATAATTTACCGATCCTATAAATAACAAGAGATAAAAGAGGTAGAAGAGGTAAAAAAAGATAAAAAGTATCGAGTGCCAACCTGCTGACATAAATGTCATTGCACACATTGGCATATTACGCCAGTTTCTAATCGGTGGCATGTTCCAATTTAGTGCAAAATCCAGTACCTTTCACCCCATAAGTTATAGCGATATAGCAACTAGAAATTAGTAAGGCTGGAAATGCATCAAGGAGCGACAATGTCTGCCACCAATATCGTTTGGCATTCTCCAATAGTTACCAAAGAAAGCCGTTCCACCTTAAAGAAACAGCACCCCTTTATCGTATGGTTCACCGGCTACAGTGGCTCGGGCAAATCGACCATAGCAAACGCAGTAGAACAGCGTTTGTCTGAACTTAATCTACACACCTATTTACTGGATGGCGACAACGTACGCAACGGCCTCAATAAAGATTTAGGCTTTAACGACGCAGATCGTAAAGAAAATATTCGCCGCATAGGTGAAATGGCCAAGCTTTTTGTTGATGCAGGCCTTATCGTGATCACCGCCTTTATATCCCCGTTTAAACACGAGCGGCAGACAGTGCGAGAGTTGGTCAAAAAAGGTGAGTTTTTTGAAGTGTATATGAATACGCCTCTAACCACCTGCGAAGAGCGCGACTCCAAAGGCCTCTACAAAAAAGCCCGTGCAGGCGAGATCAAAAACTTTACCGGTATCGATTCAACCTACGAGCCACCGGTAAACCCAGAAGTTACCCTAGATACCTCCAGTATGACGGTAGAAGAATGTGTAAACCGGGTGATTGAACATTTGAACAATGCGGGTATTCTTCCGCAGTAGAATTAGCAGTAAATTTAGCAGCAAAAATACAGCCCCCTAATACAGCCCCTATAAAGGAAAGGACACCACGCAACCATGCCGAACTACGATTTATTTAATGGCGACGCCGACGGCATATGCTCACTCATACAGCTGCGACTGGCACAGCCACGTAAAGCTAGCTTAGTGACCGGCGTAAAGCGTGACATCAAGCTGCTTAACAGCTTAAAAGCACAAGCGGGCGACAACATCACCGTGCTTGATGTGTCTATGGATAAAAACCAAACCGGGTTGCACGCGGCACTTAATGCGGGAGTTAATGTATTTTACGCCGACCACCACCAGTCAGGCGAGATACCAGACCACCCAGCACTCGAAGCCCATATCAACACCGCCGCGAATACCTGTACTGGCCTAATCATTGATTACTATCTAAAAGGCCAATACCGCGAGTGGGCAATCGTCGCCGCCTACGGCGACAACATAAACCAAGTGGCGGATGAATACGCCACACACGCCGAATTAACCGACGAACAACGCAGCCAACTGCGCACGCTCGGCGTAGCTATGAACTACAACGGCTACGGCGCAAGTGAAGAAGACCTCTTCTACCCCCCAGCCGAACTCTATAAACTAGCTGCACCCTACCAAAGCCCGTTCGACTTTATAAAAGAACGCGCCGACGTATACAAAACCCTAACCGAGGGTTACGCCACCGATTTAGAAAAAGGGCTAAACATCATGCCAGTACGCAGCAGTGATAACGCCGCCATGATCATGCTACCGAACGAGCAATGGGCACGACGCATCAGTGGCGTATTAGGTAACGAACTGGCCAACCAATACCCAGACCGCGCTCACGCCATATTGAGCGAGCGCGAAGAACAAATAGATGGTCCAGACAGTAAAAAAGAAAAAACCTACTTAGTAAGCATACGTGCAGCAAAAAATAACTTAGTAGGCGCAGACACCATCGCCGTAAAATTTGGTGGCGGTGGGCGCAAAGGCGCAGCAGGCATAGACAGATTATTAGAAACAGAAATCGACACCCTATGGGCTGAATTTTCGTAACGTCATTCCCGCGAACGACTGCAAGGTTGCAGGAGGTAGAACGACGCAGGATGCCAAAGCCGAGGCGGGAAACCATTTGGCAGGGAAAGCACGCTGCTAACTAAGGCGGGAATCCATAAGTTAGACCGTCATTCCCGCGAAGGCGGGAATCCAAATAAAGGAATACAGGTGCAACACACCCTTGCCACAGGCCGCGCCGCCACCCTCTTAAAACTCGCCTTCGCGGCGGGGGCAAAACTGAGCGCCGCTTTTATCGCATTTGGCCTAACCGCACTCGTTACTCGCAACGTGCCCAACGACGAAGCCGGCATTATTCTATCAGGCCTTATCATCCACACAGTATTCTTTGTTGTTCGTCTTTGTCCTAATAATGTAGTTTTACGCTTTTTATCTGATCATGGCCTAGATGAGTACAGAAAAGAAAAACTGAACAAAGCAATACTCTGGGCAATAACTGTAAGCATACCACTCACATCATTGTCGATGATCTTCGTCCAATTCATTGCAGGTGATATCTTTAATAAGCCTGAATTTTGGGGTGTATTGTTCTGGATGTTGCCTGCATTGCCAGCAATAGCTCTATTTTATTTATTCTCATTTGCTTATCAATCTCGGCATAAAGTAATCTTGGGCACACTTGTTCAAAATCTTGGAGTATTAGCTCTTCTAGTAGTTGGGCTGGTTTATATTTGGTATGACTACACGGAACTTTTGGGAGTGGCTCTTCTTACTAACATACATAGTGCTGCAGCTCAGATTGTTTTGGTTTTAGCATTTATATTGTGGTTCAGACAAAATAATGTTGGATTGCGATACTCAGGCTATAAAGACGGCGAAATGACCTCAGAGGCGATGGTTCTTTGGACTGCTTCGCTGATGACCTTGTCAGTGCATTGGGTGAGGGGACGAGATTGAATTTGGCAATTGGTGGGGGCTGACACAGCCTCAATAGAGTGTTAGTAGTCAAAACGACTATAGAGTGCATTGTGGCGAAGTAATTAAAGAAAAAGTATATCAGTTGTAAAAACCTGATCATGAGATTTTTGGGTGTACTTTTAATCGAAATAAAGATTGATAATTCTTTATAAGAGTTATAGTTGTTAGAGAGTGTCTATAATTTTTTGTTAACATTGATGGGGATGGTATGATAAGTGTTTGTTTGGTTACTGAGTCAGTAGATAATCGGAAGGGTGGCATTCAAGCTTGGTCGAACTTGATTAGGAGAGGTTTTGAAATATGCTCTCCTTCAACGCTAGTTAGAGTAGTAGAGACTGATGTGTCTAAATTTTATTTCTGGAATATTATTACTTCAAAAGTATTGTTGGTTATGAATGTTCGTTGTATGAAGTTTATGTTGCCAGTATTAATTCCTCTGTCCTTTTTTAAGAGAGTATTTTTTGTTGTCCATGGTGATGATGTTTTATCTAAATCTAAGATGGAGGAGTTATTTCTTTTTATTCTTTTTTATTTTGTTAGAGCTAAATATATATCGAATAGTGTCTATACCCAGAAATTGTTGGAGAGAAAGTGGGGTAGAAGCTCTGAAGTTGTTAATCCGTTTATTGAAGTGGTAGATATTCCAAAGCTAAAAAGAAAGCGTGAAGATGTTTTTAAAATAGTAAGTGTCGGTCGCCTTGTATTAAGAAAAAATCATGCTGGTGTGATTCGAGCCGTGAGTGAGTTGAATTCTTATGGAGATGAAAAATATCAATATAGCATCATTGGTTCTGGACCTATGCTGAATGAAATCAATACCTTAATTGACGAATTGGGTGTTAGTGAATATGTTCATGTGCTTGGAAGTCTTTCAGATGAAGAAAAAAACAATGAACTTAGTTGTGCTGATTTATTCGCGATGCCGTCCTTGTATAAGCCTGATGATGCTACAGTCGAAGGTTATGGCATGGTGTTTGTGGAGGCTTCAGCAATGGGTGTGCCATCGTTAAGTGGTGATAGTGGCGGTATGCCTGAGGCGGTGGTTCCTGGCGTCACTGGAGAGGTTTGTGATGGTACTGTCGAGGGGATTATTAATAGTATTTTAGTCGTAAAAAAATCCGAGTATTTGCAAGAAGAGTTATTGGCTCATGCTTATATACATGATTTTAAAAAACAAGAGTATTTTTTTGAAATGATGCTGGCGAAACAATAGGTGTTTTCTTAATGAAATTGACGTATTCGTGGTTGTCAATGATGCAATTGTATATTGTTATTCATATTCTATCAGCCGTTATCGTATCTTTATTTGTCACTGGCTTCTCTGCACTACCTTACATTAGACTTCTTTATATTCTGTCATATACTACTGTTTGCCTGATTTTTGTTCTCAAAATTCGCAATAAGATATATATGGATAACTCTGGTTTTTTTAGTAAGGTGTTTCTGATATATATATTCCTTTTTCCTATGTGGCTTTTTTTAGGAATGCTGGATTTTGGATTTTATGTTGTTACTGATGCTTATTACTTTTTGTTTGGGGTGTTGGTTTTTTATGTTTTCTATAATTCTATCTATTATTCGTTGGATCTGTCCATTGAGAATCGAGTACTTTTAAGAGGAACTCTTTTGGTAGGTTTGTTGCTGGTCCTTATACGGCAATTATCATTTTCTGTTCCGATGGAAGTTGTTGTTGCATTGTCTACTTATGTAGTGATCTATATTTTTCACGGTGTGAATCAACTTTGGAGATTGATTTTTTTATTCTTGATTGTTCTGCTAGCTGTGAGTTCTAATCGCGCTTTTTTTCTCCAGGTTATAGTCGTCTCTTACGTTTTTATCTTGGCTAGGTATGGTGTTTTTCGAACTTTTGTGGTTACGGTTTTTGCGTGGATTTTCCTTTCATTGGCAGTAAATACTTTTTCATATGATATTAAAGAAATATTTTCGGGTACGCCATTGGATCGTCGTGTATCAGAGACGCTTGACATTCTGGCAGGTGAAAGTATCGAAGATGTATCTCTTCCGCTCATGCAGAGAGAATATGAAGCTTCTCAGGTAAGGCGGTTTTTTATCGAAAATCCCATATATGTCATCGCTGGGAAAGGTTTTGGTGCGACTCTTGATATGAGTGCATCTGAGGATGATTCGGTCGTGGGGAGCCAGTTGGTTGGTGCAGAAGATACCCATAATATACACTATCTTCATTATGCCATCCTTTATCGTTATGGTGTCGCTGGGTGTTTGTTGATTGCTCTTATCCTTCTGGCTTCAATAAGATTTCTGTATCGTTGTTCATGCGAGTTTTCAAAATCTAATATAAGTTTTTTACCAATATGGGGCTCTGCGATTGTTATTGCTATGTTTGGTTTTTCACTATTTGCTTCATCTTTCGTTTTCTCAAATCCGTTATGGATTATGGGTTTAGCGGCTATGGTATTTTATGAAAAGAGAATTTTTATATGAGAGTTGTTCATGTTATTGAGCGTTTAGACTCATCTTATGGCGGCCCGGCTGTTTCATTGCCATTGTTTATAAAGTCGCTGGATAAATTAAGTGTTGAGTCTGAAATTTGGTCTATATCAAATGATGGTTATGTGGATAATAAATTATTGCATGACTTTAAATTAAATTTTTTCATTTTTCGTAGGACATTAAGCAAGTACGTCTCCTGTGCGCTGATATTCAAAATGCTCACTTCGTGTATTAAGAAAGATGTTGATTTATTTCACTTCCATTCAGTATGGTCTAGTCCAACATGGTTTGGCATGTTTTTTTGTCGAATTTTTAAAGTCCCCTATGTTTTATCTCCACGCTCTAGTCTCTACAGTAAGTCTCTGCAAAAGAAACGTGTCCTAAAATCTTTATTGTCAGTTTTATTCTTAAAAAGATTTATTAGCACGTGTGAGTTTGTACATTGTACGGATAAAGAGGAGGAGATCGACGTTGTTCGGTTTTGCAACTGTCGAACTCGCGTTATACCACATGGGGTCGATCTCCCTTACAGGTCTCATGTGGGGAGTTCCAGTAGTGAGGCTTTTAACAAGATAGATTTCGGCCGTCGCAACATACTTTATTGTTCTCGTATACATCCTCGTAAAAATTTACGTGTTGCAATAGAGGCTTTTGCTAGTAGCGGATTAGCTAAAATGGGTTGGAAATTTTTAGTTGCTGGCCCGGTGGACGATAGAGCTTATTTCAGCTCTATAAATCGTTGCATACATGACTACTCAATCAATGAGAGTGTTACTTTTTTGGGCATGGTAGTAGAGCCAGAAAAATCATTGCTTTATCAATATTGCGATGTTTTTATTTTGCTTAGTGATTTTGAGAATTTTGGAATGTCAATTGCAGAGGCACTCTCATTTAATACTTATGTGATTATCAGTAAGAATACGCCATGGTCGAATTTAGAACAATATGGAGTGGGATGTTCATGTGGTATCGAAGTTTCAGAAGTTTGCGATGCTTTGCTGAAGTATAGTGAAGCAAATTCAGACGTAGAAACGGTTGGTGCGGGTGATTATGAAGGTTACATCAAAGATAATTGTATACTCTGGGATGATGTTGCTATGAGGTTTGAGTTGGAATATCGGAGAATCCGTGAAAGTTAGTCTTCACACACTTAATTATGCCCCAGAACTTACTGGCATCGGCAAATATAACGGTGAAATGTCACCGTGGTTTGTTTCGCAGGGGGATGATGTTTCTGTGCTTTGCTCTCCACCTTATTACCCTGAATGGAAAGTTCACGCCGGTTTTAGCGGTAAACGTTTTACCACTTCTATAGAAAATGGTGTTTCTGTTACCCGTTGCCCAACCTATGTACCTGCTCAACCGACTACAGTTAAGCGCTTATTACATCTTGGGTCGTTTGCGTTTAGTTCTAGTGTCGCGTTATTTAGTCGATTATTCAAAAAGCCAGATGTAGTTCTGGTTGTTGAGCCTACTTTATTCTGCGTGCCTTCTGTTTTGTTATTCTGCAAATTAACTGGCGCTAAGGCCGTGCTCCATATTCAAGATTATGAAGTCGATGCCATGTTTGGGTTAGGCATGGCTGGAAAAGCTGGGTTTTTATCTAAGTTTGCGTTTGGTGTTGAGCGCTGGTTGATGCGACGTTTCGATGCGGTGTCTACTATTTCGTATAGCATGATGGCTAAAGCTGAAGAGAAGGGAGTTGATCCTTCTCGTTTAATCTTCTTCCCTAACTGGTCAGATACCTCGTTTGTAAATCCTGATGTTGATGGCTCTGCGCTTCGTGAGCAATGGGGCGTGAAAGAGTCACAAAAGATCGTACTTTACGCTGGTAACATTGGTGCCAAACAAGGGCTAGAGCTGGTGGTAGAAGCCGCTTCGCGATATATTTCGCGCCCTGATGTTACGTTTTTTATGGTGGGTTCGGGGGCTTACGTCGATGAGCTTAAGTGCATGGTCATTGATCGTAATCTGACTAATATAGAATTCAAGCCACTGCAAGCATGGGAAGATGTTCCGGCTATGTTGGCTATGGCCGATGTTCACTTAGTTGTACAGCGTAAAGGCGCTGCGGATGCAGTGTTACCTTCTAAGTTAACTAATGTCCTGTCGGCTGGCGGCAATGCAGTAATCACCGCTGAAGCGGACACCGAATTAGGCCGTTTGGTTGATGAGTATCTTGGTATATATACCGCTGTAGAACCTGAAGATGTTGATGCATTTTGTAAAGGGCTAGACATTGAATTAGCTAAATCTGGCGTAAACCATGTTGCACGCGAATACGCAGAAAAGAATTTAAATAAAGAGGCTATTTTAAGCCGCTTTCGTGAAGACCTTAAAAATCTAATCGACTCATAAAATTTCATAAATTTAAGTTGTAAGGGACTCTCTAAAATGTCTAAAAAAGTTGCTTTAATTACGGGTGTTACCGGTCAAGATGGATCTTACCTTGCTGAGCTTCTGCTCGAAAAAGGCTATGAGGTTCACGGCATTAAACGTCGTGCATCATCTTTAAATACCCAGCGTGTTGATCATATTTATCAAGATTTACACGAAGAGAATGTTAACTTCTTTCTTCATTATGGTGACTTAACTGATTCATCTAACCTGACTCGTATTCTTAAAGAAGTACAACCGGATGAGGTGTACAACCTTGGGGCTCAATCTCACGTTGCCGTTTCATTTGATTCTCCTGAATATACTGCCGACGTTGATGCGATGGGCACTCTGCGTTTGCTTGAAGCGATTCGCTTTTTAGGGCTAGAAAAGAAAACGCGTTTCTACCAAGCGTCTACCTCTGAGTTATACGGCTTAGTGCAAGAGATCCCACAAAAAGAGACCACACCATTTTACCCGCGCTCTCCATACGCTGTTGCTAAGATGTACGCCTACTGGATTACGGTAAATTATCGTGAGTCATATGGCATGTATGCGTGCAACGGTATTTTGTTTAACCACGAGTCTCCTCGCCGTGGTGAGACCTTTGTTACCCGTAAAATCACACGTGCTTTAGCCAATATCTCTCAAGGGTTAGAGAAGTGTTTATACCTTGGCAACATGGATGCTCTCCGTGACTGGGGCCACGCAAAAGACTACGTGCGCATGCAGTGGATGATGCTGCAGCAAGAGTCCGCAGAAGATTTTGTGATTGCTACCGGTAAGCAAATCTCTGTGCGTGAGTTTGTGCGTCTATCGGCGAAAGAGCTGGGCATTACCTTACGTTTTGAAGGCGAAGGCGTTGATGAAACTGCAGTCATTGAAGCGATTGAGGGTGATAACGCCCATGCACTGAAGGTGGGTGATGTGATTGTTCGGGTTGATCCTAAGTACTTCCGCCCGGCTGAAGTAGAAACTCTGCTTGGTGATCCAACTAACGCGAAAAACAAGCTGGGCTGGGTGCCTGAAATTACCGTCGAAGAGATGTGTGCCGAGATGGTTCAGAACGACCTACAAAAAGCTAAACAACACGCGTTACTTAAAAAGCATGGCTTTGATGTCAGCGTTGCGATTGAGAGCTAAGGGTGATTTATGACAATCTCTAATACTTCAAAAAAACGCGTCTTTGTTGCTGGCCATAAAGGTATGGTGGGCTCGGCGATTGTGCGTCAGTTGTCTCAGCAAGCAGAGCAGCTCGATGATATTGAGATTATTGTGCGTGATCGACAAACGCTTAATTTGCTTGATCAGGCCGACGTTCGTGCTTTTTTCGAAAACGAAAAAATTGATCAAGTCTATTTAGCAGCAGCGAAAGTCGGAGGGATTGTGGCAAACAATACCTACCCAGCTGATTTTATTTACGAAAACCTAATGATCCAATGCAATATCATTCACTCGGCGCATTTGGCCGGTGTGAATGACTTGGTATTTTTAGGTTCATCGTGTATTTATCCTAAATTGGCTGAACAGCCGATGCAGGAGAGTGCGCTGCTAACAGGTACGTTAGAACCGACCAACGAGCCTTACGCTGTGGCTAAGATTGCGGGTATTAAACTCTGTGAAAGCTACAACCGCCAATACGGTCGTAATTATCGCAGTGTGATGCCAACCAACTTGTACGGCGAGAATGACAACTTCCACCCAGATAATTCTCACGTTATCCCAGCTTTGATGCGTCGTTTCCATGAAGCAAAAAAAAACGATACGCCGGAAGTGGTTGTGTGGGGTACTGGTAAACCAATGCGGGAGTTTTTACACGTAGACGACATGGCAGCGGCGTCTATTTTTGTCGCGAACGTGAGCCAAGAAACTTATGAATCATGCACCGAGCCAATGTTGTCGCACATTAACGTCGGCACTGGAGTTGATTGCACCATTGCTGAAATGGCCTTAACCATGGCAGAGGTGGTTGGTTATAAGGGTGAAGTTTCATTCGATACAACGAAACCAGATGGCGCGCCGCGTAAATTAATGAACGTGGATACGCTTAAAAAGTTAGGTTGGACGTACAGTATTGAGCTGAAAGACGGCTTGGCTAGTACCTATAAATGGTTTTTAGCACATCAGGATGATTTTAGAGGGTAGTTAAGTGATTAATAGATCGTATGTAGCAGGGAGGCAAACAGAGCCTGAGGTTTGGGAATTATCACCTTTAGACTTGTCGATTTATCAATACGAAACTAAATGTAAAAACTACTACTATCGTAAGTGTAAAGCACCTAACGAAACGCCTGAGGAGAGGAGTGACAGGCTAACTGAATTAAAAGAAGCAAAGGTACTACTTGATCTTGAACATAACCGCATAATGTCCATGATTGACGTTGAGGAGCAGCTCTTGTTAAGAGAATACAGAGATGAATATCGCTCCTTAACCTCAACAGAGAGGATTAAAAAGTGTAATGCGGAGGCGCACCACCCAACCTCTGTTTTAGAAAAAAATCTTCGGCGTGTTGGCAGGGCTCAGCCAAGTGATCGATACAGTGCTCATCATATTGTGGAGGGGCGCGGTAAACTCACACTCTCAGACACTAAAAGGGCACGACTTAAATTGTTTACGTACAATATTCGTATCAATGATCCGGATAATGGCGTATGGATGCCTAGAGAAGATAAAGATTTGGGGCATTGGGCTATGCCTAAATGTCCTCCGCATTTGAGAATACATACAAAGAATTATGAGCGTTGGGTCTATAGATCTATTCGTTATTTATCATCAGAACTTGAGTTAAGGTCTAAACTGTGGGGTATTCGTGAGGACTTAAAGTATGGTAAGCAACCTCTTGAAGTTACGACGGCTGAATTTAATAAACTGATAGGGCGGATACCATAATGATTTATAGGCTTGATAAAAATGTTCAGGTTTATCATGATTTCGACCTTGATCCTTTTGAACTTATAGAGGCGTTAGATGGCAAGCTGACACCCGAAGAGTTTGACATTTGCAGTTGGGATCTTAAGTCTCTGGCGGGAATATGGCCCAATATTTCTGCTGAATTTATTGCCGATGACGGTGCAGAGAATAATTCCGCGCGACCGGATCTAACATTGTGGAATGAAGTTTACTTGGTACTTTCTCCACATGCATATGAATGCCTTTGTGGGTACTTAAAACCATTTGGTGAATTCTTGGATGTTTCCGTTAATGATGAAAAATTTAAAATTTTTAACTGTTTAGATTCTATCAGAGCAGATAAATCACGTAGTTCATCTAATATTGTTAATGGCGTTTGGCAGGGGTTGAAATCTCTTCATTTTATTGAGGAGGAAACGGCTAGTAAACTGATTTTTAAAACTCGGTTTGATAGGTGTTCAACGCTTTTTTGTACGAGAGAGTTCGTTAGCTTGGTAGATGTTAACTGTTTAAGTGGCCTTGTATTTTCTGAGGACCTCATTGGTTAGATTTTTTGAAGCTTTAGGGATAAATAACAGGGTTGTCATGACTTTTTGGTATGTAATGCCGAAGGTTGAGTTCGAGGTTAATTAACCAGTTGTAACTAGCGTAGGTTATCTTGGTCGTTAAAGTAATATTCGCCGTTAATCCGGCAAGCCGGATAGGGCGGCTTCTATATGGTTTGGTACAGGGTTTGGTAAAAGGTTTGGTTTATGAGTAAGCAGTGGCTTGATCGAGAGACATTCAAAACCATCATTGATACCACGCCTCTGGTGTCGATTGACCTGTTGGTGCGTAATTCTCAAGGCCAAATCCTTGTGGGCAAACGTGTTAATCGGCCTGCACAGGGGTATTGGTTTGTGCCCGGTGGTAGAATACTTAAAAACGAACGCCTCTCTGAGGCGTTTTCTCGTTTAACTGAGGCAGAGTTAGGTGTACAGCTGGATATCAAGAATGCTCGGTATTTGGGTTTGTATGAGCATTTTTACGATGACAGCATTTTTACCGACGATGCCGGTGTGGGTGGTACAGAAGTTTCAACACATTATGTGGTGAATGGCTTTGAGGTTGTTTTGCCAGAGGCCGAATCGTCAGAAGGGCTTTCTCAAAATGGCTATGCAGGCCTGCCCTGCGAGCAGCACAACGAGTACCAATGGTTAAGTGAAGAAGAGTTTAAAGCCAGTGACGAGGTGCATGTGCATAGTCGCTGGTATGTTGATAAGACGAAAGGATTTAAGAGCAGGTAGCTTTACGAGCTTGGCTTTTAACCCAAGGTTAACAGCGTCAGGCTTCGGGTGTTAGAATATCGGTCTATTTGAATACACAAAGCAGGGATTATGCTGAATCGTCTTTTTGCCTCACGCAAGCGCCCCTTTCTTTCTGGCTTAAACAATCCTCAACATATTGAGATGGATATATCTGGATCTAAGCTGGAGCTGGATGTGCCTGCGCACAACGATGCATCGCTGCCCGAGCAGCAAGCACCGCTGAGTCACTTCAATTTATACTCGACCGACGGCTTTGATCCTGATGGCGGCACCTTTTCAACAGCCCTGTTGATGGGGCGTGATCTGGATCTGTATGCCGCGCCGTTTGGCTTGTCATCCAGCATGGGGTCTATCTCGGTTAAGGTTGCGATAGATCGTGTTGATTGCTTGCCCGAAGGTATGACGTGTCTTAACCCTGAGTACTTTGAGCAAGTGGTGATGCGGTTTATTCATCGCTTAGGTCCTGGGAGGCATTTTGGGCTTATGGGGCCTAGGGCGTGGAGATTGTTGCCAACAGACCATCTACCTTGGGTGGTGTACGAGATGCATGATGATTTAACAGATGTCATAGAGCCAACTTCGCATCATTTTACTGAATATTCTAGCTATGCGGTTACGCCGCTGGATGACCGTTATATTCTGCGCATCATGTTTCTGAATACAGGCTCACCACCGGTAGAGTTTTCTCGTCGTGTTCGCGATCAAATATGTCGCAGTTTAAAACTAACCTTAAGTGCGGATTTAACGCGCCGGATAGCCGAAGCAAAAAACAAATGGCCCGATGCCAAAATCTCGGAATATCGTGAACCAGAACAATGGATTCAGCCCAAATGGCGTAATGGTCGCACCAGCGAAGGCGAGCCACATATCGTTATTCTAGAAGCGGGTAGCCCAGCACCCGAATTTAAATTTGAAGATAAATCTAATATCAGCAAATAAAAATCATACAAGGAGAGTAGACATGGCCCTAAATTCAGCCGAGTGGGAAATTATTGTTCAAAAAGGTGAAAACACCAACATTAACCGCAGCGTATTTGTTCGCAAAGACGCAGGCGGCTCTTGGAAGAAACTGAAAGCTGGTCATGAGGGCAATTATTACATGACCACTATGTTACGTGCCTTGTATGCGCTGGCCATTTTACCCGAGGGTAATCGGCGCATGATGCAGCAAAAAATCTTTGGGCCGTGCAAAATGTTTTATGAAATCCTCGATAATGGCGATGTGCAAGTCGACTTATTTGTGGTGGATGAAGCACTCGAAGCGCCTAAGCATAAAGCAGCGGGTTTGTATCAAGCGGAATGGGGTGTTGAAGAGAGATCTTGGTCACTAGCAAATGGTAGCAGACCTGAAGTGTCAATGGACTTAACCCATAAGTGGGGTAAAGCCCATATGGCTGCAGTGGCGGGTAAATTTGATTCTTGTAGAGATGCAGCGAAAAAACTCGGCGCGCATATTGAAAACGCTTGGCTAAATAATGATGAGATTAACGATTATCGCCAGCCGAGCAATCATTATTCGTTGTTTTGGATGAATAACGAATTCACCAGCAAAGACCAACTGGATCATTTGATTTCATTAATTCAAATGGCGCAACGAAAACAAGAAAGCTTGCGCTGGTTGGTACACGGCGAAGGCGCTGCGTGCTTTGTTAAGGCGTTGAATTATCTTAATAGCAACCCGGCTTCGAGTGATATTCATGTTGCTCAACGTGGCTTGGAAAAACAGTCGGTATTTTTCTCGAACCCGCGTGGTAAAACGACCAGCGAAAATGATTTAAAAGCGCTGTGTAAAAAGTCTGGCCTTGTTTTGCAGGGCATTAATGTTAATAAGCGCGATGTGATACACAATCCAGACGCTCGGTCAGAGGCTATTAATGAGATGTTGTCTGTTGGCGCGAAATTAACCCTAGGCGGCGGCTTGGGGGCGATAGGGCTTAGCGATGCGGCCAAGAGTTTGGATCTTGCTATCAGTGCTCCAAGTGCCGCTGTTGCCGGTGGTATCTTGCTGGTTGGGTATTTGGTGGTTAAAGACTCCTACAAAAAGAACAGTGCCTATGCGCGTAATATTCAAGGGGCGTTTTCGGCAACCTTTGGCAAGGGTAATGAAGATTGGGCAGTTTAAGATTCAGATTGAGTGATCATTACGACAGTTGGTGTTAGCTGCCGTCTGTTGCTGTGTTGCAACCGTGCGCCATGTTAACCTTACATTCATATTAGATATTGAGATTTACTATAATGATTCCCGTTATTATGGCCGGTGGCTCCGGCACTCGTTTATGGCCGTTGTCACGTACGGCGTTTCCTAAGCAGTTTTTGTCGTTGGGTTACGACCAAACCATGCTGCAGCAAACCTTAGCTCGTTTGAATGGTTTAAGTGATGTGGCTCCTATTGTTATTAGTAATGAAGAACACCGCTTTTTGGTGGCTGAGCAACTGCGCCAAATGAATACTCAAGGCCGCATTATGCTTGAGCCGGTGGGGCGTAATACAGCACCAGCGATTGCGTTGGCGGCGTTTCAGGCGTTGCGTGATTCGGGGGCGGGTGATGTGGATTCCCGCCTTCGCGGGAATGACGAGAAAAAAAGCGGGAATAGCGAAGCCCCTGTGTTGTTGGTGTTGGCAGCCGATCACGTGATTAAAGACACCGCTGCATTTCAGAAAGCAGCGGCGGCGCTCTTGCCAGAAGTTCAAGCGGGTAAATTCGGTACCTTGGGTATTGTGCCTACTGAGGCGGCTACGGGTTATGGCTATATCAAGGCAGGTAATGAATCTGCCGGTTTGTATGCGGTTGAACAGTTTGTAGAAAAGCCAGATGCGGCCACCGCCCAAGCGTATTTAGATTCAGGTAAATACTATTGGAATAGCGGCATGTTTATGGTACGTGCTGACCGTTACCTTGAGGAGTTAAAGCGTTTTAGCCCTGAGATGTACGCGGCGTGTGACGCGGCGATGGCGAATACCGAAAGCGATTTTGATTTTGTACGAGTGGATGCTGATGCATTTAAAGCCTGCCCAGACGATTCTATTGATTACGCGGTGATGGAGCCACTTTGCTCTCAAAATAGTGGCGCACTTGAGGGCGAGCCTCAAGTTGTGGTTGCACCGCTGGATGCCGGTTGGAGTGATGTGGGGAGTTGGTCGGCCTTGTGGGAAATTGCAGAGAAGTGTGAACATGGCAATGCTGTGCTTCATGCAGGCAAAGGCACTGGTGATACGATTTTAAATGACTCGCGCAATAGCTTAGTGAGTACGTCGGATCGTTTGGTGACAACGTTAGGTGTGGATGATCTGGTGATTGTTGATACCAAAGATGCCCTGTTAGTTGCGCATAAAGATAAAGTACAAGACGTTAAAAAGATTGTGGCGGAGATTAAAGCACGCGGTGGCCAGCAGCATCACCAGCACCGTGAGGTGTATCGCCCATGGGGTATTTACGACAGCATTGATAACGGCGAACGCTATCAGGTAAAACGCATTACCGTGAAGCCTGGGGCTAAGTTGTCGGTACAAATGCATCATCACCGTGCCGAGCACTGGGTGGTGGTATCGGGTACGGCAAAAGTCACGAATGGCGATGACACCTTCTTAGTGACCGAGAACGAATCTACCTATATCCCTATTGGCCAGATTCATGCGCTGGAGAATCCGGGTAAGGTTGAGCTGGAGATGATCGAGGTGCAGTCAGGGTCGTATTTAGGTGAAGACGACATCGTGCGTTTTGAGGATAAGTACGGTCGGGCTTAAAGCGGGTTTAATATAGCGGCACTTGAGCCGCTTTTATATGGATTCCCGCCTCGGCTTTGGCATCCTGCGTCGCTTCTATATGGATTCCCGCCTTCGCGGGAATAGCCTGTCCCCGTGAAGGCGTGGGAACGTTACGGGCCGTGCTGGAATAGAGTTAGTAATAAACCAATGAAAGAGATGAATTATATGGCTGTATTACATTCAAATCGCGTGCTGGCGGATAGCGGTGTTGCGTTCGGTACCAGTGGCGCAAGGGGTTTGGTGGAGCAGTTTACGCCGGATGTGTGTGCTGCTTTTTCGCTGGCTTTTATTCATGCACTTAAAGATGAGTTTGATGTTACCTCGCTGGCTATTGCTATTGATAATCGTCCAAGCAGTTATGCTATGGCCCAAGCGTGTAGCGCAGCGTTGAAGCAGCAAGGCATCGAGACAATGTATTTTGGTGTTATTCCCACCCCGGCGTTAGCGTTTGCAGCGATGGAAAGAAACATCCCTTGCATTATGGTAACGGGTAGCCACATTCCTTTTGATCGCAATGGTTTAAAGTTTTATCGCCCCGATGGCGAAATAACCAAAGCCGACGAGCAATTGATTTTAAACGCTGGGGTGAGTTTTGAGGGCCTAGGCGCACTCGATAAGTTATCGGTGAAGCATGAAGCGGCAGAAGAATATACACAGCGTTATTTATCTTTGTTTGATGAGCCATTTTTAACGGGAAAGCATATTGGTATTTACGAGCACTCTAGTGCGGGGCGTGATTTATATCAGGGCGTGTTTGAACAGCTTGGCGCTAAAGTGACGCCGTTAGAGCGTAGTGATCATTTTGTACCCATTGATACCGAGGCGGTGTCACAGGAAGATCAACTTAAGGCGATTAATTGGTCACAAGAGTTCGGCTTTGATGCCATTTTCTCGACCGACGGTGACGGTGACAGACCCTTAGTAGCCGATGAAAAGGGCACTTGGTTGCGTGGGGATATTCTTGGTTTATTGTGCGCGCAGCAACTAGCAGCGGATGCACTGTCTATCCCTGTGAACAGTAATTCGTCGGTTGAATTATCTAAGGTTTTTAAAGCGGTAGAGCGCACTCGAATCGGCTCGCCTTTCGTTATTGCTGAGTTTGAGCAGCTAAGTAAAAAATTCGATTCGGTCGCGGGTTTTGAAGCAAACGGCGGCTTTTTACTTGGTTCGGATACCGTGATTAATGGCAAGGTGCTAAAAGCACTGCCAACGCGTGATGCGTTGTTGCCTGCCATTATGTTGTTGGCGGCGGCGAGTAGTGGCAAGCGTGTTTCAGAGTTGGTAGCCGAGTGCACACAGCGATTCTCGGCCAGTGATCGCATCCAAAATTTTGCTACCGAGAAGAGTAAGCAGATCATTGCAAAATATACCGATGATGCAGGCTCATTGATTGGTTTACTTGGCTTTGAAGGGGTTGCGGTTGAGTCAGTGGATGTTACCGACGGCCTTCGCATGATGTTATCAACTGGTGATGTTGTGCATTTAAGGCCTTCTGGCAATGCCCCTGAGTTGCGTTGCTATGCAGAATCAACCAGTGATGAACAAGCGAAGCAGCTGGTCGTGCAGGTATTGAGCAAGGTGCAGAGCATTAATTTGTAGGAGCCCATCCTGTGGGCGATATAATCACAACGGTTTTCCTACTCTTGCGATATGTTCTAACAGCGCTTGGTTTTCGATGTGGTGTTGCAGGCTAAGATCAATGTCGTAGGGCAGCATCAGGTCGTCAAGTTCAAGCGATATTTGGCTAAATTCGCTGTAGTTGATGTCTGGGGCTATCAAGCAGAGGTCTATGTCGGAGTTATTCCTGTAATTACCTTTGGCTCTGGAGCCATAAAGTAGAGCGCTGATAATTCCAGGGTGTTGCTGCATAACGCGCTTAATGGCTTCAATGTCTTCGGTTTTTAATCCTGTGTTTAGCAGCGTTTTCATCACTCTTCTTGTTTTCTGTGTTGCAGGTTCGTTAAGAGAAGTTTAAATGCGTTGTGATACTTGTTTAATATTTGGTTAACAATTAAACGCGCTGTTTCGCGGTTGTATGTGTGTGAGGTGAGCGTTCGGCTTTTAATCATCTCCATCCAAAGATCACCGTCGGTGATTAGCCCTCGGCGGAATGCCATTCGAATTGCATCACGGCTACCTTGAATATCATTTTCATCTTGGGCTTGGTAGAAGTCTTTAATGCTGTTCCACGCTAGCTCGTAGGTGTATTCAAATGCTTGAATTAGACCTTGTTCTTCTAATTTACTGAGTGGTCGTTGATTGTTAAGCGCAACGGCTTCATCAAGTTCGTTGAAAACCGAGGCATAATTAGCAAGGCGTTGATGCCAGCGGATGTCTAAGTTCATGGGAGATCTACGGTTTGATGCTTTCGCAAAGTATATAGTTGCTGGTATTGCATAGCCAGTGAGTTAGAGGACTCACGCACAAGACTGAATGGATGCAGGAGATAGGGCGACACAGGAAGCCAAAGCCGAGCATGACTGTATTATTCTGAAGTGCCTTAATCATTTATGGATATAGTTGGATACCAATACGATCAATGTGTTCTTTTAGTGCAGTGTTTTTGATTTCAGAATAGTTTTGTAGGTCTATCTGCAGAGGAATGTCGCTATCATCAAACGATAAGGCTATGTCTGCGATCACGAAGCGATCGAGTTTTTGGCCTTGAAGCGCTATGTCAACATCACTCCTTTCGGTGGCTGTTCCTTTGGCATGAGATCCAAATAAAGTCGCACGTTCAACTTGTGTGTAGTGACCTATAATCTCACGGATTTTTGTTTTGATGTGCTCCGGCAGGGTATAAGTCATGGCTGTAGCTCTTCTAAAAGTCCCGTGTACCACTTATCTAGCATAGGTAAGTATTCTGCTTGTATTGTTCTGATGACGGCTTCGAATTTGGCGAAGTCGTAAGTGTGGCTCATTAGGTTTCTATCACCAATCATGCGCATCCAACAGTCAGCGTTGGCTATGTACTTTGCTTGGAAGGCTTGTCGTACCGCTGCTTTTGGCGAAATTTGATTGAGTTCAAGGCCGTCGAACTCCATTTTATCTTTTAAGACTTTCCAAGCTAGTTCAAAAGTATATTCAAAGCGTTGGATAATGCCTTCTTTCTCAAGCTGATTAAGAGTGTCTAGGTCGTTTTCCATTGCTTCCCGCAGTAGGGTAAATGCTCGTCGGAAATTTTGAAAACATTGCTGCCAGCGAATGTCGTGAGTTTCCATTGTGTGCCCTGTTGATCTTACCTTTGGTGAAATTATACACGATTTGTTTTGTTGGAGCTGTCTATGTCGTCTTGGTGGTTTAGCGGCGATGGTGTCGGTTATGTGAGGGGGTGTCGGTTATGTGAGAGGGTGTCGGTTATGTGTGAAGTTATCGAGTGGTTTACGGGGTTGTTAACATTTCTCGGTTAACGTTTTCTGGGCGGAGCTGTTAGAATCCCTCCCAATTTTATGGTTACTGATCAGGATTGTTCACGTATGAAGATTGCGATTGCCGGTACTGGCTATGTTGGTTTGTCGAATGCGATGTTGTTGGCGCAGCATAACGAGGTTGTGGCGGTAGATATCGTGCCTGAGAAGGTCGAAATGCTGAACAATAAGCGCTCGCCGATTGTCGATACCGAGATTGAAGAGTTTTTGGCGAACCGCGAGATCAATTTTCGGGCAACGTTAGATAAAGAAGAGGCTTATAAAGGTGCTCGCTTTGTCGTGATTGCTACACCTACTGATTACGACCCAATCACGAATTATTTTAATACTAGCTCGGTTGAGAGCGTGGTGCGCGATGTTACTTCGGTTAACCCAGATGCGGTGATGGTTATCAAGTCTACCGTACCTGTGGGTTACACGGCTCGCCTGAAAGAAGACACCGGCTGCGCTAATTTGATTTTCTCACCTGAGTTCTTGCGTGAGGGTCGTGCCTTGTACGATAACCTTCACCCAAGCCGTATTATTGTTGGTGAGCAGTCTGAGCGTGCGAAGGAGTTTGCGGGTTTGTTGGCGCAGGGCGCGGTGAAAGAGAATATTGATATTCTGTTTACTGATTCCACCGAAGCCGAAGCTGTGAAGCTGTTCTCAAATACGTACTTGGCGATGCGTGTTGCCTATTTTAATGAACTAGATTCTTACGCCGAGACGCACGGCTTAAACAGCCGCCAGATTATTGAGGGGGTTGGTTTAGACCCTCGCATTGGCAATCATTACAACAATCCATCGTTTGGTTACGGTGGTTATTGTTTGCCGAAGGACACCAAGCAGTTGTTGGCTAACTTTGAAGATGTGCCGAGTAATATTGTACGCGCCATCGTGGATGCTAATAGCACGCGCAAAGATTTTGTGGCGGATTCTATTATCAAGCGTAACCCAAAGGTGGTGGGTATTTATCGTTTGGTGATGAAGTCGGGGTCGGATAATTTCCGGGCGTCGGCGATTCAGGGCATTATGAAGCGTATTAAGGCGAAGGGCATCGAGGTGGTGGTGTACGAGCCGGTGTTTGAGGAGGACGATTTCTTTAATTCGCGTGTGATTAAAGATTTTAATGAGTTTAAAGCCATGTCTGATGTGATTGTTGCCAATCGTCTGTCGGATGATATTCGTGATGTCGCCGATAAGGTGTATACGCGCGATTTGTTTGGTAGTGATTGAAATTTCGCATTTCAAGCTAAAAAGCATAAATATTGTATAAGCGGTTTATATCGCATCACATTTGTATGCAGGACATTACATTGCAAGACAAAAACCAGTTATTCGACACCGATCATTTGAAAACCGGCTTGAAAGAACGGGCTGTAAAAAGCGCGGGAATCACTTTGGCTGCACAGGGTATCAAACTGATCTTACAATTGGGTTCGATAGCCATACTGGCCCGTTTGTTGCTGCCGTCAGACTTCGGCCTGATTGCAATGGTTACCGTGTTCACTGGGCTGGCGCTCCAGTTCATGGAAGGAGGTCTCTCAATGGCTACTATTCAGCGCGAGCATATTACTCATGCACAGGTGTCTAATCTGTTCTGGGTAAACGGCGCTTTGGGCGCAGGTTTGTGCTTGCTGGGTGTCCTGATCTCACCGTTGGTTGCCATCATATATGACGAACCCCGTCTGACTTTGGTGATGGCTGCTATGAGCCTGACTTTTTTGATTGGCGGGCTATCGGTACAGCACGATGCCCTGTTGCGCCGGCAGATGCGATTTAAAGCAGTCTCGGTGATCGACATTGTGTCCATGGCGACAGGCATTATCGCTGGTGTAACCGCAGCCTATAATGGCCTTGAGTACTGGGCCTTGGTGATCAGTCCTGTTGGTACCATAGCAACAAAAACTATCATGTGTTGGTTGATCGTCCGCTGGGTGCCGTCGTTGATGAGCCGGGGCTCCGGTGTACGGCCACTGTTGGGGTTCGGGGCAAACCTGACTGGAGCTAACTTTATCGGGTATATTGCTACTAATGTCACACCGTTTGCTGTTGGTTATATTGGTGGTGCTCAGTCGCTGGGGCTTTTTAACAGGGCTAATGTACTCACCTCTATACCTTCAAGCCAGATGCTGCCGCCTGTCATGAACGTATTACAACCAACTCTGGCTCGGGTTGCACATGACCCAAAGCGGCTTCGTAGTACTCTCACGTCCATCATGGGGAAACTGGTGCTGGCTACCATGTTTGTGACCCTAACTATGGCTATTTTAGCCGATTGGATTGTTAAGTTGTTTCTTGGCTCTGGCTGGGAAGGTGCTGTTCCTATCTTTCAGATGCTGGCAGTGTTTTCGTTAGTGGAGCCTATTGCAGGTTTTCTAGCTGTTAGTCTTATAGCTATAGGCAATGCTAAGGCACTATTACGCTGGAAGACGATTACTCTCTCTATTCTAATTGTGTCGGTTGGCATTGGTTCATATTGGGGTGCATTTGGTGTCGTTACAGCCTATGCGCTTTCTGGCGTGTTTATCCGTTTGCCGGGATTTCTGTATTACGCTAGTCGGTTTCTGCCGGTTACATTTGGCGAGTTCATTAAGGCATTACTACCTACGGGAGTATGTGCACTGTTAACGGCTGCCGCATTACATTTCCTCAAGCAGCATACTCTTATCCAAAACCCAATAGCAGGTTTAGCTGTTTTTATTGCTGCAGCAGCTGTGATTTACCTGCTGCTTTGCTTATTGACAAAACCTACACGGAATGAGTTGATCGGGATTATAGACCTAATAAAACTTCTAACTACTAGGAAATTGGCCTCAAAGTGACTACCAAACAAAGCCCCCAGGCTCTGAACGACACAGTTATCAAAAATGGCTATTGTGTAGGTTGCGGAGCTTGTGCCATACCTGAACGAAGCCCATTCAAAATGGTTATGGATGACTATGGGCAATATCAGTCTGTTCTTAAAAACTCCGATATATTTGCGACGACACAAAGCGACTACGAAAAAATCTGTCCATTTGGTTCGGGGGCTCTGAATGAGGATGAAATAGCCAAACAGCACTTTTCTGAAACGTGCAAACACAATGACCAGGTTGGTTATTACAGCGGGGTGTTCGCTGGACATGTTAGTGAAGGTGATTTTCGCAAGCAGGGTAGTTCTGGTGGAATGGGCTCGTGGGTACTTAACGAACTTCTCTCTAAAGGTTTGGTGGATTACGTGGTACACGTTAAATCCGAAAATGCTGACGTAAACCTGCACAATCTTCCATTTAAGTATCAGGTGAGTGCAACTCTGGATGAAACCCAGAAGGGTGGAAAATCCCGCTACTACCCAATTGAGTTATCTGAAGTGTTGAAAGAGGTGAAAAACAAGCCTGGGCGTTATGTGGTGGTGGGGTTGCCATGCTTTATTAAAAGTATACGGCTGCTCCAGGCTCAGGAGCCAATTCTCGCTGAGCGAATTCGATACTGCGTAGGTTTGGTATGCGGCCATCTGAAAAGTGCCCATTATGCACAAAGCCTGGCTTGGCAAATGGGTATAACCCCGCAGGAGCTTGAAGGAATAGATTTTCGAGCCAAGGATCCATCTCAGCCTGCAAACCGTTACAACACGTATGTCAAAGGTCACTCTGCTGAAAAAGTGGTGCTAACTAACCAGCTCTTTGGTACAGATTGGGGTGCAGGTGCATTTAAGTACAAAGCCTGCGATTTCTGTGACGATGTGTTTGCCGAAACTGCCGATATCGCACTGGGCGACGCCTGGCTGCCGGAATATGTGCAGGATGGTAATGGTACCAATGTTGTTGTGACCAGAAATCAGGATGTGCAGCAGTTGATTACAAATGCCCTTGCGGAAGGACGTTTAGCCATGGATGATCTTCCTGTTGAGAAAGCTGTGCAATCCCAGGATGCGGGATTGCGTCACCGGAGAATAGGGATCATTGACAGATTGGCGTTTGAGGCCGAGGCTGGTCACTGGGTTCCTGCTAAGCGCATAAAGATGACGCACCGTGCAAATCCGGGGCTTGAGAATGAAAAGCAAAGGCTGCGGGTTAAAATGAGAGAACTATCTCATGAGAGTTTTAATCTGGCTAAGGTGCGATCAGATATTAATGTCTACGTTAAATCAATGATGCCAGTTTATACAAAGTATAAAAGGCTTGGTGTATCATTAAAAAGTAGGTTGAAATCAAAATTAAAAAGACTGTTCTATGGGAACTGAGAAATGAGGATGTAAATGAAGGTTTCAATATTGACACAGCCGCTTGGTAGGAATTATGGGGGGTTACTGCAGGCTTATGCATTGCAACTGGTTTTGAAAAATCTTGGTTGCGATGTTGAAACCTTGAATAGGAGGAAATATTTTCCTGTTAAAGTCAGGCTTATCTCCCACTTTAAATATCTGGTTAAAAATATTCTGGCAAAATTTGGAGTGGAAAAGTATCTTGACTCAAACAGGAATCCTTGTGTGAACCTTGAATATTTTAGGGATAATTTTATTTTATTATCTCCGTTGGTTGAGTCTGATCGAGATCTTTTATCGTATTATTCGCTGAATAATTTTGATGTTTTCCTTGTTGGTAGTGACCAAGTTTGGCGCCCGTGCTATTCACCAAAGTTGTCTAATTATTTTCTGGATTTTTGTGATGATTTGCATCTTAAATCAAAGAGAGTAGCCTATGCGGCATCTTTTGGTGTGGATGAAAAGGAATTCACCGAAGAGGAGGTGGCTATATGTCGACCTCTCGCCAAGCGTTTTGATGCAATGTCAGTTCGGGAGGATTCAGGTGTCGAACTTTTGCGGGATTATTTTAATGTAGACTCGGAGGTGGTGCTTGACCCAACCCTGCTCCTTGATGTCAATGACTACGAATATTTAATAAAAAACGATGGTTCAACAGAAGCGGTATTGCCAAGTGGTGTGCTTGCATACATTCTGGATATGGATGAATCGAAAGAGGGAGTTGTTGAAAAAGTTTGTAATGTATTTGGTAGTACACCATTTTATATGATGAACAATCCAACTCGAGCGAAATCTAGGTTGAAAAATAGAACTGAATTCTATCCGAGAGTTGGTGACTGGCTAAATAGTTTTAAATCTGCGGATTTTGTCGTGACAGATTCCTTTCATGGGTGTGTCTTTTCGATAATATTTAATAAGCAATTTCTTGTTATTGGAAATAAATCTCGAGGATTGGCGCGGTTTCACTCAATTCTGAGGAGATTTGGATTGGAATCTCGTTTGGTAGATGATAGCGCGCAGGTTGATTCATCTCTTGTTCTTGAGAACATTGATTGGACGGTGGTCAATAAAATTAAAAATGAAGGGCGAAAGAGTAGTTTGGATTTTATTAAAGACTCTTCATCTATATAGAGTGTGACTATAAAATGTTCTTGAGGGGATATCATGGGTAAGCTAGTTCCTTGGAATAAGAGTCCGTTAGAAGTTGATGATATTCCTGTGGCAATAATATCGCTTGGTGATGCCGGAGAGCGAAGACAGACTCTGATAGATAGAGGCTTTTTACCAGAGCTTGTCAATAATTTTTGGCCTGCTTGCGATATGAGAGGCTTGGCTGATTCTGAACTGCAGAATTATGATCAATATAATGATATTCAAGAGATCTATAATCGTCCCCCTGTTCCAGCTGAATTGGGATGCTTTTTCTCTCATAGTGAAATTATTAGGTGGCTGTCTGAGCAAGATATGGTTTCACAGGTTGTTATTTTCGAAGATGATGTTATACCTGCAACAAGAAAAAGTTTAGAAGTGTTGAGCGAATTGACAGACTTTTTCGGGGTATATGCGAAAGACGGAAATCCTTATATTTGTCATCTAGGGCCTAGGTTGGATCAGTGGCGTTCAGCTTTTACAAGAAGGGTTATCAATGGAAACGATTGTGCTATTCATGGGAATGATTTGTTTGAGCTAGTAGATAGAAAAACGAAACTATGGCGGGCGCACGCATATATTATCAGTAAAGAGGCTGCGAATCGCTATGTGGAATTAGCAAATAAAACAGGTTTTTTAGCGGATGATTGGCGGTTTATCTCGGATGGTTCAAGAAGTAAGGTGGTAACTGTAATCCCCCCTTTATTTACTCAAGATGAGGATGTTGTTAGTACTATAGATCCGGGGAATAAAAGGCTTCTGATGGATCAATTAAAGTTGTCTACTGATGATAAGTCTTTTGGTAATGGACGGAGCCAGTGGATGATTTTTGGCAGATTGTTTGTGATTTTAAAGAAAATTTTTAAGCGATCTCTGGTTATATTTTACCGGAATTTATATGGAAGGAAGCTTTTTTAGTTAATTTGGCAGAAGTGGTTGGGTACTGTTTTTTATGCGTTAGTAGCATGATGAACTATTTCTGATTTTAAAATAAAGTAAAAATGTTTTCTGTTGAGGATTATTACGCTCTTGCTTGTGACATTGATAACCACTTCAAAGCGAAAGGGGTTGAGATTCTTGTATATGAACCGGTGTTTGAGGAAGACGATTTCTTTAATTCGCGTGTGGTTAAAGATTTTAATGAGTTTAAAGCCATGTCTGATGTAATTGTTGCTAATCGTCTGTCGGATGATATTCGCGATGTCGCCTATAAGGTGTACACACGAGATTTGTTTGGTAGTGATTGATTTGGCTTGTTGCCTTTAAATTGTTCGCGGTTAATTGTCGGTTGATGTTGTTGTGTTATTCGATACCGTGGCGACAATTGAACCGATTCTACGTGGATTCCCGCCTTCGCGGGAATGACGTTTTCTGCTACGTCTGCGTTTACACATGACATTGTATGAGGCGGTCACAGCGGGACTGCGATGGTATTGCTATTATGCGATGTGGTTCTTGTCGTGGCGATTGGCCGCTGTTGCCGGTACGCTGTGTTTTATTTCATTAACAGCAATGATTCTTTTTTAAAAGCCACGGAGGGCTTCGTATGTATTCTATTTCTCATCACGGTGCGGTGAATGGTGTCACCGGTTCTTGTCATCGTTTAACGCTTGCTTCTGGTGATGCCTTTCTTATTGATTGCGGTATGTTTCAGGGGGCGGAGTCGTCTCGTGTTGAAGCGGGTGAGTCGCCCATTGATTTTGATGTGTCTGCGGTTCGTGCTTTGGTGGTAACGCATTGCCATATCGATCACGTGGGTCGTATTCCTTATTTGATGGCGTCGGGTTTTAATGGCCCTATTTATGCCTCTGAGGCAACCGCACAGTTGTTGCCCTTGGTGTTGGAAGATGCCTTAAAAATCGGCGTGACTCGCGATGTGTCTCTGATTAATAATTTTTTACGATTGCTTAAAAAGCAGCTGGTGGCTGTGCCGTATCATGCTTGGTTCACGTTGGATGATGTGGCTGGGGTACAGGCTAAGTTGCATCGAGCCGGGCATATTCTTGGGTCGGCTTATGTGGAGTTTGCGCTGTCGACCAGTGCTGACAAGTTCAAACTACGCGGATCGAAGCGGGTGGTGTTTTCGGGGGATTTAGGTGCGCCATATTCTCCGCTACTTCCTGCGCCTAAATCACCGTATCGTTGCGATGAGTTGGTCATTGAGAGTACCTATGGTGATAAGTGCCATGAAGGCCGCCGTACTCGTCGTGCGCGATTACAAAAGACCATTGAGCGCTGCCTAAGTAATAAGGGCACGGTGTTGATTCCGGCGTTTTCGATTGGCCGCACGCAAGAGCTCCTGTATGAAATCGAGGAGATTATTCATCGGGTAACGCATAAGTCGCCGGAGTCGTCTAAGGCGAAGCTTTGGGGAGAGTTGGATGTGATTGTTGATTCTCCTTTGGCCTCTGAGTTTACCGCGCATTATCGCTCACTCAAGTCGTTGTGGGATGCGGAGGCACGTAAGCGGGTTCGGGCGGGGCGTCATCCGTTGTCGTTTGAGCAGCTCACGACGATTGAGTCGCATAAGGAGCATTTGCGTACCGTATCACATTTGGCAGATTCCGGCCGTCCGGCGATTGTGATTGCCGCCAGTGGCATGTGCGCTGGTGGCCGTATGATGAATTATCTGCAAGCTCTGTTGGGCGATGAACGCACCGATGTGGTGTTTGTGGGTTATCAGGCCGTGGGAACACCGGGGCGTGATATTCAACAGTACGGCCCGCGCGGTGGTTATGTGTTTATTGATGATCAACGCATTGATATCCGTGCGGGTATTCATACGTTATCTGGTTACAGCGCTCATGCTGACCAAAAAGACCTGCTTAATTTCGTCAAGCGTATGCGTTTTAAGCCATCTGCAATTCGTATTGTACATGGCGATGACGACGCAAAATACGCCCTGCGTCGTAAAGTTCAGGAGATGTTGCCTGAGGCATCTGTTTTGATTCCTTAGAGTGAGTCGCTCTAGGAGCCGATTACGACAGAAACCGGTGTATCGGCGTACCAGTGATCTTTACGGATTTATGAAACACGATTATCGAGTGTTCATAGGCGACAATTTAGCCCAATTCACGGGGAAGTCCGGTTTGTCATTCATTGCTTGTTAGTCGGTAATGGACATTCGGTCAACTCAGTCGCATAATTCCGGGAACTTTCTGTCAGTACTGAAATTGCGACCGGCTATTCTCCTTCTTTGATGAGCCATTCGGAGTTTGTGCAGACTAGCTTTCAAGGAGTAGATATGGGTAAACAAGGGTTAATTCGTTCGAATGAGGGAAGCTTCGGGGTTGTTTACCGCGCTTTCGACTTGTTTATCATCCTGATTGTTCTCCTTGGGGCGGTTACTGTGTATGGCGTAGGTTTCACGCCCTTGTACCTTGCCGCTGGTTTGATTGCGTCTATTTCTTATCTTCTGATTGCTGAGTCTCTTGAGGTGTATCGCTCTTGGCGGGGTACTTCTGCTATTCGTATGATTACAGCGACGGCATCAGCGTGGTTGATTGTCGTGTTTGGTCTTATGATGCTGGGCTTCTTTGCGAAGGTATCTGAGGGCTATTCCCGTGTTGTGATTGGTGGCTGGATGGTTGGTTCTTTGCTGCTGTTATCCAGTTGGCGCTTGGTGTTTCGACAGTTTTTACGGTCGATACGGGCAAAGGGCTACAACACTCGCTGTGTTGCTATTGTAGGCATCAATGAAGCTGGCATAGAGATGCGCCGCCAGCTAGCGTTAAGCCCTGAACTTGGTTACAACTTTTACGGTTACTTTGATGATCGCTCACCGGAGCGTCTTGCTGATGAATTCCCTGAGGAGCACTTGGCAGGCACTATCGATGATTTGATTCGCCGCACACAAGAGGGCGAGTTTGAGGTGATCTTTATTTCCCTCCCACTTAAAGCTCAGGCCCGTATTGCGGAAGTTTTAGAGAAGTGCGGCGACACAACAGCCTCTGTTCATTTGATTCCTGATTTCTTCACGTACAACTTATTGCATGCGCGTTTTACCGAAGTGGGCAGTATGCAAACCTTGAGCGTGTACGATTCGCCTATCTTTGGCATCAATGACGTACTTAAGCGTGCGTTCGATATTGTTTTTTCTGTGTGTACGCTTACTGTAATCGCATTACCAATGTTGTTTATCGCAGGCTTGGTTAAGTTGACATCTCGTGGGCCAGCCATTTTCAAACAAGTTCGTTACGGGCTTGATGGTCGTCGTATTGAGGTGTGGAAATTCCGCAGCATGACGACGCAAGATAATGGCAGCAAGGTGGTGCAGGCAACTAAGGGTGATGCACGCATTACCCCCATTGGCGCTTTTATACGCAAAACGTCGTTAGATGAACTTCCACAGTTTATTAATGTCTTGCAAGGGTCTATGTCGGTAGTTGGGCCTCGCCCTCATGCTGTTGCGCACAATGAGGAATACCGTAAGTTGATTCCTTATTACATGCTGCGCCATAAGGTGAAGCCTGGCATAACAGGTTGGGCACAAATCAACGGCTTTCGTGGTGAAACCGATACGTTAGATAAAATGGAAGGCCGAGTGGAGTACGATCTTGATTACATTCGCCGATGGTCTTTGTGGATGGATGTGAAAATTGTATTTTTGACCTTCTTTAAAGGATTTACCGGGAAGCATGTGCATTAGTAAATGATTGAACGTAAATGATTGAACGTAAATGATAGAGCAGCGACCGTCTCATGTTTTCTGGGTGTATGTGTTTATTGTGTACGGTGCTCTTTTATTGGCGTTGAGTGCGTTCAAATCTGCCGAAGTCGCGCTACCAACGGTTTATGGAATTGAGCGTTGGCTCGGTGGTGATAAATGGATGCATTTTAAACTATCGGGCATTCTTGCAATTCTGGCTTGTTTTGCGTCGGAACGGGTGTTAGATTTGGCGGCAATTAAGCGTACAATCCGCGTTTTCCCTGTTCTGGTGCTGGCATTAGCAATAGATGAGGCACTGCAGTTCTTAACGGCTACAAGACGCTTTGAGTTTTTAGACTTGGTGTGGGGTGTGTCGGGCTTGCTATCAGGTGCGTTGGGGTACTTGCTAGTAGTGTTTATCAGGGATGGTGTTACTCACCACTGATTTATTTTATTAAGGTTCTGTTATTAACAGGGCTGAATTACTTTGGGTAAGGGGATATTTTATGAAAGCTTGGAAGCTACCACTAAGCTCCGCTATTTTTGCTATCAGTGTTGGTGCCTACGCGGTAGAGCCTGAGGGTATTGTGCTAGATAGTGGAATCACTTTGTTGCCGTCTGTCGAGCTGTCTGTGTCGGATGACGATAATGTTTATCTTCAGCCTGAAGCAACTCAAGAAGGTTCTACTATCACTCGTTTAAGGCCTGCTTTGGGTGTTCAAGCTGACTTAGGTCAGACTCAAGTACGCTTGGGTTACGTAGCAGAGAAGGGGACTTATTCCTCTGATGACAATGATAATTACACTGACCAGACAATTGCTGCTGGTGCTGATTTCGAAATGACGTCGCGCCACCAGTTGAACTTAAGTGCTCTTTTAAAAGACGCACACGATGCTCGTGGTGCTTCCACAGCAACGCTACAGGGCGCTGGTGTACTTAGTACTGATCCTGATGAGTACGACGAAACAACCATGGCAGCTGATTTTATTTACGGTAGTGCAAGTGCGTTCTTGAACTTGACGACTGGTTTGAAGCGTTACGAGAAAGAATACTCTAATAATTTCAGTGATGGCACTCGTGATCGTGACCACGTGAAAACAACTCTAAGCGCTCAAGCCGCTTTTGATGTTAGCTCTGCCACTGATATCTTGGTTGATGTAAGCTCAACCAATATTGAATACAACAACGATTCAGCGATAGCTGACAACCGCGAAGGTAGTTTGGTTAAAGCCCTTGTAGGTGCGAACTACGACCTTTCTGGTAAGGTTACTGGTTCGGCTAAAGTGGGTGTGTCTCAGCGCAGCTTTGATGAATCAGACATCGATTCTGACAGCGCATTAAGCTGGGAAATAAACCTAACTTGGAGTCCGCGTACTTACTCGACTTTTACTGTGTTTACTGCACAAGCTGCTAACGAGACAAGTGGCCCGGGTAACTACATTGATTCTAACTACTCAATGGCTAGTTGGAAGCATGAGTTCTCTGAGTACTTCTCGCTGACGGCGGATGTGTCTTTGGCTAAAGATACTTACTACAATGACACTTCTGATCGTGAAGATGATACTTTGTCTTACGGCCTAACCGGTACTTACTCGCCAACTACATCACTTGATGTTAAAGCGAGCGTAAAACAAGCTGATCGTGATTCAACGGTTGATAACTTAGATTACGAACAGCAAGTGATTACTTTGGGAGTGGCATTGGCAATTTAATATTGCTGAGTCATTCTTCTTCGAGGCCTGTTTATCAGGCCTCGTTACTTTCTGGTGTAACCAAAGAGACCATTCATGCTGCGTTTAGTTGGCCTGTTTATTTTGTGCCTTTCCTTCTCATCATTCGCCGAAGAGGGCGTTTATCGCCTTGGTGCTGGTGATCTTGTGTCAATCAGTGTTTACGATGAACCTGACCTTAGCTTAGAGCTACGAATTGGCTTATCTGGCAATATTTCTTACCCTCTGCTTGGTGACGTTAAAGTCGCTGGTCTTAGTCCTAAAGAGTTAGAAGTTAGGTTAGTCGAAAAGCTGAAAGGCCCTTATCTTATCGATCCAAGTGTTAACGTTACTATCATGGAATATCGCCCTTTTTACGTGACGGGCGAAGTAAAAAAGCCGGGCAGTTATGCATTTCATCCTGGGCTCAATGTGGCTCGTGCGATATCTATTTCGGGTGGTTTCACTGAGCGAGCATCCAAAAGCAAAATTTATGTAGTGCATGACAGCAGCTTTCAAAGTGAGTCGGGTGCTTCTATTGAAAAGCGACGTATCAGTATTGAAGACGTTGTGCGTCCTGGTGACGTGATCACAGTTGAGCAGAGTTTTTTCTAAGCTCTTCTCTTATTGGAATTAAATAGTAGACGTTGTGATGAATAATCCGAATTCCGTAGAAGTTATTGACCTCTCGCATTACTGGCAGGTGATTCGCCGAAATCTAAAAAGCATCATCTTGCTTAGTTTTATCGCGACTTTGATCGCCGTGTTGATCGCACTTGTTATCACGCCGGTATACAGCGCCAGTGTGACTCTTCTTATTGAATCTGAAGAAGCAAAGGTACTTTCTATTGAAGAAATGTACGGGCTTAACTCTGCTTCGGATGAATACTACCAAACTCAGTTTGAAATATTAAAGTCTCGTGACCTGGCGCGCCGCGTGGCGGAAGAGCTTAATTTGGAGAACGTTGCGGAGTTTAATCCGTATCACCCGTCGAATAAGAAGTCCTTTAATTTTAAATCAATGATTTTAGGCGAGCCTGAGCCACCAACGGATGCTGAGATCTTGAAAGCTACAGTTCAGAGTTTTTGGAGGGCGGTAAATGTAGCGCCTATACGTAAAACTCAGCTGGTCAAAGTGTCTGTGCAGAGTGAAAGCCCTGAGCTGGCTCAGCGTGCGGCCAATGCGATGGCAAGCGGTTATATTAATAGCCAGCTAGAAGCCAAAGTGGGTTTAACCCAACAGGCGGCTGGTTGGTTAACAGATCGTTTGGGAGGCTTAAAAGATAAGCTGGATGTCTCGGAACGCAAACTTCAGGAATACCGTGAAGCAAATGGCTTGGTGGATGTTGAAGGGGTTAACACCTTAGTAGCTAAAGAGATTGATCAAATTACCGAGCAGTTAATTAATGCTCGTGCTCGCCGTATAGAATTACGTGGCACATATGAGCAACTACAAAGCTTGGACGTAAAAACCTTTGAAAGCTTATCTAGTTTACCTAGGATATTGAATAATCCCTTGGTAGTGAAGCTTAGGGAAAGTGAAACCGAAGTTGAGCTAAAGGTGTCTGAATTAAGCAAGCGTTACGGCCCTCTTCACCCGAAAATGATTGCTGCACAATCTGACCTTGAGGCGGTGCGTGAATCTATGCTGACTCAGATGATGCGCATTGCTTCGGGTATCGAAAACGACTTTGTGGTGGCTAAAGCAAAAGAAAGCTCGCTACAAGAAGCATTAAATAATTCTAAGAAGGAAGTACGTGAGTTAAACCGCACAGAGTTTGCACTGAGTGAGCATTTGCGAGAGGTGAGCTCAAATCGCAAACTTTATGACACCTTCTTTAATCGTATTAGTGAGACATCTGCAACCGGCGATCTACAAACAGCCAATGCACGCGTAGTCGATCCTGCTATTTTACCGGATGTACCGGTTAAGCCGAATAAAAAGCTGATGGTGTTATTGGCCATAGTGGTGAGTGGAATGTTTGGTGTGGCGCTCGCTTTCTTACTCGATATTCTTGATTCAACCATTAAAAATGCAGACGATGTTGATCGTAAACTTGATACGCCAATGCTGGGATTACTGCCTTTAATTGGTAGCAAGAAAGATGTCGCTAAGTCAGAGCTATTGGTTCGAGCTTTTGTGGATGATGAACAAAATGGATTCCGTGAATCAGTAAGAACAGTACGTACGGGACTGACTTTGGCGAGTATGTCCGAGCCTGCACAGGTTATTTTGTTTACGTCTTCTGTGCCGGGTGAGGGTAAAACAACCTCATCGTGTAATATTGCTGAAGCCTTTGGCCAGATGGAAAAAGTACTGCTGATTGACTGCGATATGCGTCGTCCTTCTATGGCTAAAAAATTCGGTTTACCGGGTAACAAGCCGGGCTTATCAAATGCCGTGGCCTACCCAGATACGCTCGATGAGTGTATTCAAACCGTGAATGAGTTAGGCATTGATGTGATTTCGGCAGGGCCTATACCGCCTAACCCACTTGAGTTGTTAGCATCGAAGAACTTTAAGGAAATCGTTGAGAAACTTCGTGGTCGCTATCAACGAATTATTATCGACTCTGCGCCTATTCATGCCGTCAGTGATGCACTGTACTTGTCTACCATCGCCGACGGTGTTGTGTATGTCGTTAAAGCTGATTCAACCAGTGATAAAATGGCGAATAAAGGCCTTGAGCGTCTCAGTGATCATAACGCCCGTGTATTGGGAGTTGTATTGAACCAAGTAGATATTAAACGCGAAGCGAAATACGCTGAAAGTTATGCGGGCTACTACGATTCGTATGGCTATATGTCTGATCCAAAAAGCTAATGTCTGATAGTCAACATAAGCCATCAATGTCTGCTGCAATAGGCCGGTTTTGGTGGCTTTTTTTATTACCAGCCTTTTTGGCCGCCTATTTCTTTTTGGTCTTTTCGTTTGCATCATTCGGTGCGACACGCTCAGCTGAACGCCCTGAAAATTTCTGGCTAGACACCGCTGTAAAAATTGCCCCTTGGAGCGCCGATGCTCTAATTGCACGGGGTGAGTACCTTCGTGCTTATGCTGTCACGTTAGAGTTTAATGCTGAATCAGACGCTGAGAATTTAGCAATCGCGAAAACCAGAGCTGGGATTTTGCAAGATGCGTTGGCTATGTTTGATCAAGCCATTGCGGCTCGCCCTTTTTGGCCGTACTACCAACTTGGTGCGTTTGATGTTGAGTACTTGTTGCAAAGTAGCAATGCGGTGATTCAGCAGCGTATTGATACGATTTTAACGCTAGCGCCAAACGAGCGCGGTTTAGATCGAAGCTTAATAGAAATATCCTTGCTTGCCTGGCATCAGCTAAGACCTGATCAGAAGCGCTTGATTGGCCAACGCTTACGCACCGCTAAACACCAAACTCGAAAAGAGATGGCTAGGTTAATAGAATCGTTATTGGCCGACAACCGGTCGTATTGTGATGAATTACCTTGGCCAATCGTTGGCAAGATGTGCGCGAAGAAATAGATGGATAGCGCCTGGTTACAAGCTCAAAGCCTTATTCTAAGCTCTTAAATTCAGCTCTTAAATTCAGCTCTTAAATTCAGTTCTTAAATTCAGTTCTCTTTCGGGGCTCCGCCCCCGGCCCCATGCAAGGAGAGGTTTCTCCTTACGATCCTCTCTTCTCGGCGCATCCGGCTTCATCCAGCCAACGGCAGTCATTATGCGGCACGCAAAACAATCSRCCCCGGAGCGRYCTYKTRAAGTATCCATTTTTTGTATCGCTCCGGGGCAARGTTTTGCTCTAAAGGCCRCAGAATRRCTTTGTTGCCTGGCGCCGCACGCATRCCGATTAAAAGAAAAKCCGMRMARYCGMATTTYAAAWCWRRCGGYGTTAGAGASGYRAAATMRMMAAKCAGRRWWTTGATCTRARGCTAGTTTGACTACTCATYAAAGGGCTACCCCGCACCACCTCTTAAAAAAAGGTATCGCGGAGAGGTTATGCGCCTCTGGGGCCGCCGGGATTTACGTTARATTTGCAGGTAACRTRAGGCAGGATGCCGAACGAGGCTCCATACGGACATGGATGTCCGCCGGAGCCGGTTRCCGRAAAATCCAGTAAATATCGGACGTTCGGYYCAGWAAAGCGCGAAGCAGGGGGATGGGCCGTCCGCCCGGGGGACGCAGTCCGCCAAAGAGGGCGACAGTCATCGGGATAAAGTTAAAGCCTGCCCACAAGTGTGGCTACGTCTTCATAAACGACTTACATTCAAGTCTCAAACTCAGCTCTTAAATTCAAATCCCGTTCGGGGCTGAGCTTGATAGTTGAGCTTGATAGTTGAGTTTGATAGTTGAGTTTGATAGTTGAGTTTGATAGTTGAACTTTTAATAAACGCGATTAAACGCATGACTCCATGCCCGTAGTGGCACCTCTACCTGTATCCACTGGCACACCCCTTGCTACTTACCTTCTATCAGTGACTTCAGTGTCAGGAGTTTGACATGTTGGACGGTAAGACTATTTTGGTCACGGGCGGCACCGGTTCGTTTGGGCATGCTTTTATTCCAATGACGTTAGAAAAATATAATCCTAAGAAGATCATCGTGTTTTCTCGTGATGAGATGAAGCAATGGGAGATGGCGAAGCTTTTCGAGAATGATCATCGTGTTCGTTTTTTTATTGGTGATGTTCGCGACAAAGACCGCTTGTATCGCGCGCTAGATGGTGTGGATTATGTTGTTCATGCGGCGGCTACCAAGATTGTTCCTATTGCTGAATACAATCCCTTTGAATGCGTAAAAACGAATATTAATGGCGCGATGAATGTGATCGATGCCTGTATTGATCATGGCGTTAAGGGCTGTGTCGCTTTATCAACAGATAAGGCCAGTTCGCCGGTCAACTTGTATGGGGCTACGAAGCTGGCGTCGGATAAGTTGTTTGTTGCTGGTAATGCGTATTCTGGGGAGCATGGTACGCGCTTTTCTGTTGTTCGGTATGGCAATGTGATGGGGTCACGCGGTTCGGTGATTCCGTTTTTTATGTCGATTAAAGATAAGGGTATTTTGCCGATCACGGATGATCGCATGACGCGGTTTATGATTTCGCTTGATGATGCGGTAGATCTTGTCTGGCACGCTTTCGATGATATGGTGGGTGGTGAGGTGTACGTTAAGAAGATCCCATCTATGAAGGTGACGGATCTTGCGCGTGTGGTTGCGCCAGAAGCTCGTCAGGATGTGGTGGGCATTCGTCCCGGTGAGAAGTTGCACGAGCAAATGATTGGCAGTGAAGACTCATATCACACCTACGAATACGACGAGCATTTTAAGATTTTACCGGCGATCAATGGCTGGGATCACTGCCCAGAGCGTATAAAGAATGGTCGTCTGGTGGCAGAAGGGTTTACCTATTCGAGCGATAATAATACCGAATGGATGACGGATGCTGAGTTACAAGAGTGGATAGACATCAACCGGAATAAAATCGGAAATATTTAATGATGATCCCTTATGGAAAACAGGACATTTCAGCTGAGGATATTGCCGCTGTCAGTGAGGTTCTGCGTTCTGATTTTTTAACTCAAGGGCCAGTTGTTCCAAAATTTGAAAAAGCCGTCACTGAGGCTGTTAAGGCTAAGTACGGAGTGGCAGTAAACAGTGCGACCTCTGCGCTTCACATTGCTTGTTTAGCTTTAGGCGTGGGGCCGGGGGATCGTGTGTGGACATCACCGGTCACCTTTGTTGCTTCTGCCAATTGCGCTTTGTACTGCGGCGCTGACATCAGTTTCGTTGATATTGATCCTGACACCTACAATCTATGCCCGAAGGCGCTTGAGCAAAAGCTTATAGTCGCCAACGATGAAGGCACCCTCCCTAAGGTTATTATTCCCGTCCACTTGGCTGGGCAGTCGTGTGATATGGAAGCGATTGCTGCCTTGGCCAGGCAATATGATATTCGTGTGATCGAAGATGCCTCTCACGCCATTGGGGCAGACTATGCCGGTGACGCGGTAGGATCTTGCCGCTTTAGCGATATTACCGTGTTCAGTTTTCATCCGGTAAAAATCGTGACCACGGCTGAAGGGGGAGTGGCAGTTACGAATAATCTTCAATTGGCGGAACGTATGCAGCGTTTACGCTCACACGGTATTACGCGAGATCCTGAGTTGATGACAAAAGCACCGGATGGTGCTTGGTATTATCAGCAAATCGAATTGGGTTTTAATTATCGAATGACTGAGATGCAAGCGGCGTTAGGCTTAAGCCAAATGCAGCGCTTATCTTTGTTTGTTGAGCGTCGTAGAGGGTTGGCAAAAAGATACAACGAATTACTCTCTGATTTACCGGTCACTTTGCCTCAGCAATTAGCAGATTCGGCGTCTTCTTGGCACTTGTATATTGTGCGCTTTCATTTAGAAAAAATTGAAAAAACGCATTCACAAATATTTGATGAATGTCGTGCTGCGGGAATAGGTGTGAACTTACATTATATACCTATTCATCTTCAGCCATATTATTCTGATCTTGGGTTTAAGCAAGGAGACTACCCGGCGGCAGAAGCTTATTACGCGAATGCCATAAGCATTCCGTTGTTTCACTCCATGACGGATGCACAACAGGATGAAGTCGTTAGAGTGGTGAAGGAGATTGTTTTATGAGCTGTGTGGCGATCATTCCTGCAAGAGGTGGCAGTAAACGAATTCCGGGGAAAAATATTAAACCTTTTTTCGGTAAGCCAATGATTGCTTGGTCAATCGAGGCGGCTAAGGCATCGGGGTTATTTGATCGTATTGTGGTGTCTACGGATGATCCGGCCATTGTTGAGGTGGCCAAGCAGTATGGCGCTGAAGTCCCGTTTATACGCCCTCCAGAATTAGCGGATGATTTTACGCCGACGATTCCGGTCATTGCTCACGCGATTAATACCCTAAATGAGCAGGGGGATACCATTACTGAAGCCTGTTGTATTTACGCCACTGCGCCTTTTATCCGTAAAGACGATCTTATTGAAGCGCATCGACAGCTTCAGAGTGGTGATTGGAAATATTGTTTTACCGTGACTGAATTTGCCGCCCCAATTTTTAGAAGCTTTGAAGCGGATGAGAGTGGCGCAGTGTCTATGTTTTGGCCTGAGCATTTTGAAACACGTTCGCAAGATTTACCAGAAGCCTTACATGACGCCGGACAATTTTATTTTGGGCGTGTGGATGCATGGCTAGAAGGGGCGGTATTTTTTGCTAAACACGCAACGGGATATCGTATTCCGCGTTGGCGAGTGCAGGATATTGATACCGCAGACGATTGGACCAGAGCAGAAAGCATGGCCGCTATGCTAATTGAGACAACTAGTTCTGATCTAGCCAAGCCAGAAACGTTAACGTGAAGATTGTTTTTCGCTGCGATGCTTCGCTGGTGATGGGCACAGGCCATGTTATGCGTTGCCTTACTTTGGCCGATGCGTTGACGTTGCGTGGCGCAGAGTGCGAATTTATATGCCGCGATCATAGTGGCAATATGATTACGCACATAGAGTCACTTGGCTATCGAGTTCATACGCTGGCTAGCGCAACTTTTAATAAGGGTGACATAAGCAATACGGGTGAAGTAAGTTCCGCCCTAGAGAGTGAGTTAGCGCACTCTCACTGGTTAGGTTGCTCGCAAGCACAAGATGCTGAGCAGTGTTTGCAGGCACTTGCAGAACAAACATTTGATTGGTTGATTGTTGATCATTACGCCTTAGATCAGACGTGGGAAGTCAGGTTTAATTCTCAGGTGAAACAAATCATGGTGATTGATGATCTCGCTGATCGAAGGCATCAATGTGATGTGTTGTTTGATCAAAATTATTACGGTGATGCGGCAGCCGAGCGCTATCTACAAAAAGGCCTAGAAAAAGGTTTAGTACAAGATACAACCACCTTACTGCTTGGGCCAGAATACGCATTAATACGACCCGAGTATCGTGAGCTTAGAGAAAAGCTGATCTTAGAAAAAGAGACGCGTGAAAACGCCTTTGATAATGCGGGTAAAATAGAACGGGTATTGGTGTTTCTGGGCGGCAGTGACCCTGACGATGTAACAGGAAAAGTCGTCGCAGGCCTGTGTCGGGATGAGTTTACGTCAGTGTCTTTTGATGTGGTTGTTGGCGTTAACTATGCCTATAAACATGAGCTGGCAGCAAGCACTGAGAACCGGGGCAATATATACATTCACTGCGGGCTACCTTCGTTAGCAGGCGTAATGAGTGAGTGCGATTTAATGATTGGTGCCGGCGGCAGTACCAGCTGGGAGCGTATGTGCTTGGGATTACCAGCATTAGTCACATGCATTGCTGAAAATCAGCGTGAGTATACTTATGCCTTGGCAAGGGATGAGTTTTTGATGTTATTGCCTGACGCCAAAGAGTTACTCCCGGATCAAGTCGCAGACGCTTTGTTATTGTGTATGAAAAATAACATCAAATTAAAAGTAATGAGTTTAAAAGGCATGAGTTTAGTGTCCGGATTGGGTCTGGAATCTGTGTGTGAATGTCTGTTCGGTGACTAAAGACATCCATTGAGTTTAACGATACCGAAAATCGACTCTGACAAGGCAATAGGTGAAGCATTGGCGTATAAAATTACCATCATTACGGATCAGTCGAGTTGGTTGTTGCCGTATATTCAGGATGTGAAAGCTCAGTGGCAGCTATTGGGTCATGAGGTTATTTTGTGTCATGCCAATATGGATCTGGCCGGTGGTGATTTCTGCTTTTGTTTAAGTTGCTCTGATTTAATCACTCAAGAAAAGCGTAAATTATATCGAAATACACTAGTGGTGCATGAAAGTGATTTACCGCGTGGTCGTGGCTGGGCGCCGGTTGCTTGGCAAATATTAGCCGGACAAAAGATGATTCCTGTTGTGTTATTAGAAGCAGAAGACACTGTCGATAGCGGAGTGATCTACTTAAAAGACAGCATCACCTTAATAGGCGCAGAATTGAATTCTGAATGGCGTGAATTACAGGCTCAAGCAACTTTCCGGTTGTGTAATCAATGGCTGAGTGAGTACCCCAGTGTGTTAGATCTTGCCGTTCAACAAACGGGAGAGCCAACGTATTTTGCAAAGCGTTTACCTAAAGACAGTGAGCTAGATGTGAACATCAGCCTCGCTGACCAATTCGACTTACTCCGGGTAGTTGATAATGTCAGATACCCAGCATTTTTTAATCATGCCGGTAAGCGCTACAAGTTAACGATAGAGCGAGTGGAGGGGGATGATGACTGATGCCTGCATTGAAGCGCCTACTAATATCGAACCTCTAACCTATATCGTCGCCAGTAATAAAGGTTGGCACTACCCGGAGTTTGAGAAGCTAAAAGCTTCACAGCAAGGTGTGTGGTTATGGGCGTCGGATACTCAAGAGCTTGTCTCTGCATTAGCTCAGAATGCTTCTATTCGTTATGTGTTTTTCTTGCACTGGAGTGAACGAGTCGCGGATAACGTTTGGAAAAACGTACCTTGTGTTTGTTTCCATATGACCGACCTGCCTTACGGACGCGGTGGTAGCCCGCTGCAAAATTTAATTGTCCGTGGACACTCAGACACTAAATTGACAGCCTTTCGGATGGTGGAAGCAATGGATGCTGGCCCTGTTTATTTAAAGCGGGATTTGTCGTTGGCGGGCAGTGCCGAAGACATCTATGTTCGTGCCGGTCAACTTAGCGCCGCGATGATTCGTGACATTGTTGCTGCTCAGCCAGAACCGGTTGAGCAAGAAGGTGATGTTGTGCTTTTTAAGCGCCGAACACCGGTTGAAAGTGAGCTTCCTAACGACGTCTCTCGATGCGATATTTATGATTTTATTCGTATGTTGGACGCGGATGGATACCCTCATGCGTTTGTTGATCACGGCAATATGAGAATACATTTTACTGACGCTGAATTAACGCCTGAGGGCGTGACGGCCAAGGTTTGCATTAGTAAGCAAGCAGGAATAATGAACAATGACATTTGAGATAAATGGACGCCGCATAGGCCCAGATTGCCCGCCTTATATTATTGCTGAATTATCCGCGAACCATAACGGTGACATAGCGCAGGCATTAAAAACCATTGATGCTGCAGCCAAAGCGGGCGCTTGTGCGATTAAGATTCAAACCTATACCGCCGATACCATGACCATTGATTGCGACTTACCGGATTTTAAAATTGAAGGTGGGTTATGGGATGGCTACAAGCTGTATGATTTATACACGTGGGCACAAACCCCTTTTGAGTGGCACCAAGCTATTTTCGATCACGCTAAAAAGGTAGGCATTACGCTCTTTTCAACCCCGTTTGATGAAAGCGCCGTTGAATTATTAGAGTCGTTAAATACTCCGGCGTATAAAGTCGCGTCATTTGAACTGACGGATTTACCGTTAATTCGTTGTATCGCGGCGACTGGGAAACCCATGATTATGTCCACCGGGATGGCGACGTTAGACGAGATACACGAAGCTGTTGAGGCTGCGCGCTCTGCCGGATGCAACGACTTAGTATTGTTACATTGCATTAGTAGTTATCCCGCGCCTATGGATCAGGCGAATTTAAAACAAATGGATATTATCCGTCAGACTTTTGGTGTGACGGTGGGGTTATCGGATCACACTTTAGGCACAACGGCGTCGGTGGCAGCAGTGGCATTAGGCGCGTGCGTGATTGAAAAACATTTTATTTTGGATCGTACTGAGAAGGGCCCAGACAGTGAGTTTTCGATTGAGCCTGCTGAATTATCTGGTTTGGTAAACGATGCAAACGATGCGTGGTCTGCTTTAGGTAATGGTGAGTTTTCACGCCAGCCTGCGGAGTCTTCTAATACCATTTTTAGACGTTCCTTGTATTTTATTAAAGACTTACCGGCAGGCCATAGAATTGGCCCTGAAGACATTCGGCGTATTCGTCCGGGTTATGGTCTAGCACCAAAATATTACGATGAACTATTGGGGCGTCGTCTGAAGCAGCCTGTGGTTCGAGGCACAGCCACGAGCTGGGAGATACTAGATGACTAATACAGTACTGGTGATTGCCGCACATCCCGATGATGAAGTGTTGGGTTGTGGTGGCGCTATTGCGCGTCATACGGCATTAGGTGATCAAGTGCATGTGTTGTTTATGGCAGATGGTGAAACGTCGCGTACCTCACTTGTTAAAGATTTAGAAGAAAAACGACGTCACGCAGCGCAGGCTGCGTTGGATGTTCTTAGCGTTGGCGAGCGTATTTTCCTTGAATGGCCCGATAACCGTTTAGATACGATTCCCATGCTTGATTTAGTGCAAAGCATCGAGCCGGTCATCATGAGGCTTCGCCCAGATATTATTTATACGCATTTTGAAGGTGATCTGAATGTTGATCATCAGAAAACTGCTCGCGCCGTATTTACGGCGTGCCGGCCTCAGCCTGAATTTTCAGTGACAAAAATTATATGTTTTGAGGTGTTGTCCAGTACCGAGTGGAATCCGGCGCAATCTTTTATGCCCAATTACTGGGTGGATGTGTCGGAGTATCTGCCGATCAAGGAGAAAGCATTGGCTTTTTATGATCAGGAAATGCGTCCCTACCCGCATACACGCTCCTATCAAAATGTACGGCAATTAGCCGGTGTACGAGGCGCGACTATTGGTGCTGAGTACGCAGAGGCCTTTATGATTGCACGAATGATCGAGCGTTAATCATGTTACGTGTCTTGATTGTAGGTTGTGGAAGAATTGCCGGTGGCTTTGATGAACACCGCGGCTCAACATTATTTGCGCTGACCCATGCGGGTGCTTATAGCAAACGCGATGATGTCAGGGTGGTGGCTTGTGTCGATACTAACCTTGAGTTGGCGAAGGCCTTTGGCCAGCGCTGGAATATTCCGACTATTTATTCCTCTTTGATGGAGATACCGTGCACAGAGCAGTTTGATATTATCAGTGTGTGTGTGCCGACCACTTTCCATGAAGAAACCATTTTAAAGGCGCTCGAATTCTCTCCACGCGCTTTATTTATTGAGAAACCTATTTCGATGTCAGCGGCCAACAGTGCTGAGTTAATTTCACGCTGCAAAGATAAAGGTATTCCAGTATTGGTTAATTACAGCCGTCGTTGGGATACGCAAGTGAATACCTTCTTTGATGAGCTTCGTTCAGGAAAATACGGCGAATTACGAAGTGTGGTGGCTATTTATAATAAGGGTATTCGTAATAATGGGTCTCATATTATCGATTTGTTATTCAACCTGTTTGGAACGCTTCAACCTATTTGGTCTGAGGTACGGCTTGGCAGTTCAGCTCATGAGACCACAGCTCATGAGACAGTCCTAGATCCAGATATTAATGCAATTTTACGTGGGCCAAACCAGGAGAGCATACATCTAGTATGCACTGATGCTGATGACTTCTCGCAGTTTGAACTGCAGATTTTAACCAGTGATGCTGAGCTGCGAATGCTTGATGGCGGCGCGCGCTGGTCGGTACGTAAAAAACAAGTTAGCCCGGAATTTTCAGGTTATTCCCGCTTAGGTGAGGAAGAGTATGTTTCGGGTGGTTACTTTCCCGTGATGGAAGCAGCCATTGAGCAGTTAACCTCAGATGTACACGCGAATGTGCTGTCGTATGGATCGGCAGAGAGTGCATTAAAGGTTGAAGAACTATGCGAACAATTGATTAGGCAGGCATATGAAAAATATTGATGAGTTACGTGCTCAAACATTGGCTGAAGCTGGCGGGCAGCCTGTTATTCAAACACCGTTTCAGCGTTACAACAGTTTAGGCAAAGAAGAACAAGTCGCTGTACAGCAGGTAATGGAAAGCGGCGTGCTGTCGCAGTTTCTTGGATGTTGGCATGAAGATTTTTACGGCGGTTCAAAAGTACGTGAATTTGAAGCGGACTGCTGTGAATTTTTTGGTGTAAAACACGCAATTACCGTGAATTCTTGGACGTCTGGTTTAATTGCTGCTGTCGGCGCATTAGATATTGAGCCGGGTGACGAGGTGATTGTTAGCCCGTGGACCATGTGTGCAAGCGCTACCGCTATATTGCAGTGGAATGCAATTCCTGTGTTCGCCGATATTGATCCGTTAACCTTTAATATCGACCCCGCGTCAGTACGCGCGAATATTACCGAAAAAACCAAAGCCATTATGGCGGTCGATATTTTTGGGCAGTCGGCGGATATGGATGCATTGCGTGCTATCGCGGATGAATTTGATCTTAAAATTATTTCTGATACGGCTCAGGCGCCGGGGGCTTTTTATAAAGGCAAGCCCGCCAGTACACTCGCTGATATTGGTGGCTACAGCTTAAATTATCACAAGCATATTCATACTGGTGAAGGTGGTGTGATTGTGACCAATGATGATGCGCTCGCTGAGCGTATGCGTTTAATTCGTAATCACGCAGAAGCGGTATTGCCGGATCGTGAAGCGATGCCCATTAACAATATGCTGGGCTATAACTTTCGCTTGGGTGAAATTGAATGTGCCATTGGCATTGAGCAGCTTAAAAAGTTACCGGCGCTGGTGGCGTCTCGCCAGCATTTGGCTGAACGCTTAGCGGATGGGCTTCGTGATCTTGTGGGGTTAACTGTGCCTACGGTGGCAGAGGGGAATTCGCACGTGTATTACATGTTTCCTTTGTTGGTGGATACGACCCAAACCGGTTGTAGCAAACATGAACTGGCCCGTGCGTTAAAAGCAGAAGGCGTTGAGCTTGCGACTGTCTATCAGAATCTTCATTTACTGCCGATGTACCAGCAGAAAATTGCGTACGGTCATCATGGTTTTCCATGGACGGCTGAGTTTGCTCGTCAGTCGGTCAGTTATGACAAGGGGATTTGTCCGGTGGCTGAAGAGATGAACGACACTAGCTATTTAGGGTTTGGTATGTGTACTTTTAGCCTAAGTGATGATGACGTTGATTTGATTATCGAGGCCTTTCATAAAGTTTGGGCCCATAAAGTGGCCAGTCGCTCGGCGTAACTTCACTCAGTATAATGTGGGGAGAATTTTTATGGCACTAACGACGATCAATAAGCTTTCATTACGAGAACAATTTGAAGCGAATCTTATTGTGTCTAAAGGAGATGTGCTTATTCGCACTTTCCAAGAGAAAGACATTACGCCACGTTATATCTCTTGGTTGAATAATCCCGAGGTTGTCCGCTTTAGCAATCAACGTTTTATTACCCACACTGAATCAAGCTGTCAGAGTTTTTATCATTCAATGGCATCATCGCCATCAAGCTTTCTTGCCATTGAGCATGCCGAGTATGGGCATGTTGGTACGCTGACTGTTCACTTTAATGACAATCATGGTACCGCTGATATCGGCATATTGGTGGGGGAACCTTCTATATGGGGACAAGGCGTAGGCGTGGCTGCTTGGACATTAGCCATGACTACGGCATTGAAGATTCCAAAAATGCGTAAAGTGACTGCGGGTACCTTAGCGTGTAATGCTGGGATGCTGTCTATTATGCGCAAGTCTGGGATGGTGGAGGATGGCATTCGTGTGAATCAGGAGCTAGTGGAAGGCCAGCCATACGACATGCAGTACTACGCGTATTTTTCTAATGATTCCTGAAGATCATTTCTCTAAAGGAAAAGTCGCTGTCATTGCTCATGATGCAGGCGCAGCGAATCAAATCATTCATTGGTTTATTCAAGGTGATTTATCTCCAGAACTCGCCTATTTTTCCTTGTCTGGCCCTGCCTTAGTTTTGGCTAGAAAAGCGTTGGCTGAAAAGTCTGCATTCATTTTTGAAAATCATACGATAACGGATGCCGTCACTCAGGCCGATTGGGTTTTGGCGGGCACGGGGTGGGCTAGCGAGCATGAAAAACAAGGCATGGCCGAAGGCATTCGTCAAAACAAAGAGACTGTTGCGGTATTCGACCATTGGGTGAATTATGAACCCAGGCTGAAATATCAGGGTCGCATTTTAGATATTGATCAAATTTGGGTAACCGATGTGTATGCTCAGGTATTGGCAGTAGATGTGTTTCCTGAGATTGTTACTCATGTAATGCCAGGGCGGTATTTAACCTATGAATCTAGCCGAGTACAGGGTGATGGGGTTAAAGGGAACATTCTTTTTTTAATGGAGCCGGTTAGAGTATCTTGGCAGGGGGTTGCTCATGGTGAGTTCCAAGCATTCCAGTTTTTTTTAGATCACCTAGCACTAATCTCAACGCACGCTCCATATAATATAATCATCCGTCCTCATCCGTCTGACCCTGAGGGTAAGTATCAAGCGTTACTGCAAACAAGTGATGACTTTACGATCACAGTGTCGTCCGATACGTCCTTATATGAAGCACTCTCTACTGCTGAGGTTGTTGTCGGGCTAAATAGTTATGCCATGGTGGTGGCATTAGCCGCAGGACGAAAAGTATGTAGTGTCTTGCCTCCGACGGCCCCGGCGTGTGTTTTACCACAGCCGGGTATCATTGAGTTGCGCACACTGATTTAGGCGCGTTAGCTACTCTGCGTAGAGATGCTCGTTCGAAACGATATCTTCACGAATCCAAGGGTCAGAGTTATCGGGGTAATCTTTACTGGTGATACTGTGAAAGTGTTCAGGTAGGTCTTTCAAAAACCCTTCAAAGTTACTTTTCCACTCATTGATAAACTCAGTACGTTTGTTTGCATCATTAATGGATAAGGTGTGTGCGGCGGCGATGTTTAGGTAGTGCCAGACAGACCCTCTGAGAAAGAATGCTAGGTTGCCATATTTTGGGAATATTCCGGTCATTAAATGCATATTTAGGTTATGACATGTTTTGAATATTGATTCAGGGTCAGTGTGTTCAAAATGTTTTAAACATGTCAGCAGTGATGTCGCCATTTCTTTCAATGACTTATCGAGAAAATTGATTCTTGCGCGTAATTCTTTTTGGTTAAATGGTGTACCAATAAGCGTGTCAATAAACTCTGAGATATTTTTATCTGGCTTCTCTGCAAAGTAGCTATGGATATTATCTGGCGTCCAGTATTCGGTATCGCAAATTTTTACCCCTTCAGAACAGGTAATGTTACGGCGATTCGCTTGTAAGCTACGAATTTTCATTGATTGCTCAGCACTCATCCGCGAGGTGTTGTACATCGGTATGGTGTACATTTTTTCGCCGTGTACTGATTCGGTTTCTACCAAGCTTTCAAAGTTTCGCTTAATGGCGGATTGAATAGCGTCACTCATTTTGTCTGAGAAATAGATACTGGTTTTTGAGTGATGTTGAGTCCTTTCTGGAAAACCAAAGTCCATACCGTATAAAAAGATGTCTTGAATGCCAAAGTGCGTAGCGATAGCTATCCCGGTATTTGTACAAGTGGGGGTAGCACGGTGAACAATGTTCTCTTGTGTGGTGAACATTGTGGCTAGCGCGGTTGAGTCTTTTAAAAAATACGTTCTTCGTTCAAACAAAGAGAAGACATTCGGCGGAACTTGCAGTGCTGCAATGAGTAGGGTGTTCTTGAAGAAGTCAGGGTTGGTAATGTTTGATAAATGTTCATGGGTGAGCATGTGCGATTCGATTTCGACATGAATATCTGGAACCAATCCACAGGCCAGCAAGCTATGAACAGATGTGCCACAAGAAATTAACAGTACTTTATCGCGGTAGCGGGTGATTTCATTGACGCGCATATCAAACGAAGGCCCTGCCCCAACTATGATCGTAGGTAGGCTGGTATCTATGTCACTGAACTCCAGTGGGGAGATACCCGCCCCAATATTATGTAGGGCGTTATTGAGTTGATTAATCTCATCATCGTAGTAGCCCCACTGGTTGAGAAAGAAGTGCATATCTTCGCGGATACGATCAACCAGAGGTTGGTATGTCGCTGAATTGATGTGGTTGTAAAAAAGTGAGCAAAGCGGGTAACTAGGCCCGTAATTAATGAGTAGGTTCCATAATGCAGGGGCTGAAACTTCGGTGGTGGCTATTCCACCAGATGCGATGAGCAAATCAATTTTTTGACCTTTCTTCTGAACTTCTTGGAATATGGATTCCCAGTCGGTGATGTATAAGCTAGCAAAGAAGTATTCTGGATCAGGCTCAAAAATCACGACATTTAGTATTTGAGTGTCTTTCACCATTTTCTCAATGTGAATACCTAGACCACAGCCAAAGAAGACGATTAAAGGATAAAAATCTGGAATGGTGTAGTTGGCAGATAGATCAGCTTCTGTAGGAATTTTTTGCGTTAATTCATGCATACGTTTCGAAAAGAAACGGTGGAAACCAAGTTCGCCAGGTACTGGTGGGGTAATGGTCGCAATACTCGACCCTGGCGAAAAATGTTGGCGATACTTTTCTACTTCCTTTTCTGCAAAGGCATGAGCATCTCCTTCGTAAAGGCTAACACGGTCATCCCAGAGATCGACTTTACCGCTATCGCCATCAATATTAAGCGTCAAATGATTAAACGATTCCGTTAGGGCGGTTTGATATAGCGGCTGGTGATGCTTTTCGAAAAACGCCAGATTTTTGTCTTTCAGTGCCATTGCACCAGTAGCTCGGGGGTGTGACATGCAGATTTCTCCTTATTTACTTAAAAGAAGCAGGGATCATGCCACTGGTTTTCTGACACATAGGCGTTTTACTCCAAGATGAATATGTTTTTTCAACACCACTTCGAGAGGTTTTTAGAAGGGTTGATGTTTTGAAAAAATTCGATGTGTCATTCTTTTATCATTAAGGCTCCAAGATTGAGGCTTGTTAACACTTTTTTACAAACTTTTTTCACCTTGTTTTTTCTTCGCGTCAAAATATTTTTTCTATATAAAACAATGTGTTATTGCTTTTGATTGGCTTGTGTCAAGTATGTGTCGCTATGGGGTAGGCGCTCTCCTTAAATAATTTCTAAAGAACCTCAAGGAGACGCCGTTAAAGGCTATGACAAAGTCAGGCTGAGCCGAACAGCATCGAATGGTGATGCCGGTTCTCTATGAAGCAGGTACAGGAGAAACACTATGCCTCAAATTATTAATACCAACATTGCCTCGCTGAATGCTCAGCGTAACCTCGACAAATCGCAGTCTTCTAACCAGCAAGCTCTGCAACGTCTGTCTTCAGGTCTTCGTATTAACAGTGCGAAAGATGATGCGGCCGGTTTGGCGATTTCTACCCGTTTCACTTCTCAGATTAAAGGTCTAGATGTTGCCGTGCGAAACGCCGGTGATGGTATCGCTCTTGCGCAGACTGCTGAAGGTGCACTGGGTTCTATTAACGAGTCACTGCAACGTATTCGTGAGCTAGCGGTTCAGTCTGCTAACGCCACGAACTCTGACGTTGACCGTGACGCACTTCAGTCGGAAGTGGATCAGCTGGTGGCTGAGATCTCTCGTACTGCTGATGAGACTGACTTCAACGGTCGTAAGTTGTTGGACGGTTCTTTCTCTGCGACTTTCCAGGTAGGCGCGAACGCTGGCCAGACGGTAGATATTTCTATCGGTGAGCTAACGGCTGACAAACTGGGTTCATCTTCTCAGTCTGGTTTAAGTGCACGTGGTACGGATCAATCACTGGGTAACGGTGACTTAACCATTAACGGCGTTGCTGTTCAGGCGTCTCGTGCTGAAGACGATACGTCTTCTACTTCTAATAACTCTGCATCGGCTATCTCTAAAGTTGCAGCGATTAACCGCGTTTCTGATGATACTGGCGTGTCTGCGTTTGTTAACGACAACGTTGCGGCGGGTTCAACTCAGTCTCCAGAAGCAGGTACGGGTACCTTTAAGCTGAACGGTGTTGAGATTTCTTTCTCTACCACTACAGACTCTGCGCAAACGCGTGCCGCGATTTCTCAAGCAATTAACGCGGTTGCTGAACAGACGGGTGTTAGCGCTGTAGATACTGAATCTGGTTCTACCGGTGTGAACTTGGTCGCTGAAGATGGTCGTAATATTCAGATTTCTGATGTGACTTTCTCAGGTACAGACTTTGCCGCAGCGACTGGTCTGGCTGAAGCGGGTACCTATGAAGGTGGTTACACTCTGATTGCTGATGGCGACCAGAAAACCATCGATATTTCTGGTGGTAACGGTACTGGCCGTGGTGATCTTGCAAACGCAGGTTTGACGGCTGGCAGCTACGACCGTGCTGAAGCGGTGTCTGTTTCCACAAAAGTGTCTGACTCTACTCAGTCAACAACTGTTGGCGGCGGTTCACTGGCGAATACTCTAGCCCGTGCTGATTCTGGTGGTACCTTCATTTCAGCAACAGCCGGTACGGCAACCAGTGTTGTAACCTCGACTGCAACCACCGCTCAGATTACTGATAGTGGTGCGTCAGTGACTATCACTCAGGGCACGACTGCAGTTACCTACTCGAATGCGGGTAACCAAGATATTTCTGCCTATGCAGATGCCGCAGAAACGGCAGCAACTACTGCGGGTATCGCTGTTAACTTCTTCGAGCAAGGTTCTCTGGATTTATCTTCATTGGATGTGGGTGACTCGTTCACAATTGGTGCTGTAACCGTCAATGTTGCTGGTACGTCAGCCATCTTACGCGCAGAAAATGTTGTTGATCAGCTGAATGCGGGTGACTTCTCGGCAGACTTAGGTGCAACTGGCTTCTTGAATGCTGAGCTTCAAGGTACGGCTGGTGATGTTAATATTACCTTCCGTAATGAAACCAACTCACCGCTGACTGCTTCTCGCTCTACAGCCGGTGCTGTCACTCTGGGTGGTACAACCATCTCAACCACAGCGACGGGTACCATTATTACTGGTGAGCTAGGCTTCGCATCAACGTCAGCAACTGGTGAAGCGGTTGATGTTGTACTAACTGATGCAGCCGATGACCTTTTGGCAGCAAATGGGACTGTCACTGGTAGCTCGTCTTCGGGTGATGTACTGACCACGACCAATGAAACCAACATCAGTGTTTCAATCGGCGATACAGACGCATCTCCTGCAGCGCCATTGGCAGCGGGTTCTACGGTGGCTGAGTTGGCTCAAGCGGTTGACGGTGTTGCTGGTGTGAAAGCGTATGAAGAGATCACTCTGACGATTGATTCTTCAAACCTTGAGTCTGGTGAACAGCTACGTTTATCTTCTGGCGCGACCAATATTGACGTAACGGCTACTCCAGACAGTGCGGGTAACTTTACCCTGCAAGGTCTCGCAGACGATATTAACGGAACGGATTTCTCAACAGCCAATATGGATGTATCGGCTGCCTACGATGCAGATTCTGGTGAAATCACCATGACTATCCGTAACTACAGTGCAAATACCGTGGGTATTGAATCTGAAGGCGCAAGCGGTGGCGGTATTACTGTTGCTGAAGGCGGCGGTACTACTGTTGGTGAGAACACACTCAACCTATCTGGTGAGCTGAAGTACTTCTCTGAAGATGGCCAGGATGTCAACGTTACCTTGTCTGATCCAACGACGGGTGGTGAGTTGTTCACAGGTAAGAGCTCGTCGACGGATTACACCGGTGTGAACGGTCTTGAAGATGGTGACTTGCTGATCAACGGTGTAACCATTGGTGCGGCGGATGTGAATGCGGATAAGGCATCAGCAACTGTATCTTCTGATGGTGCTAAGATCCTGTCTTCTGAGAAATCTCAGTCGGCGATTGCGATTGCTGCAGCCATCAACAAGGTATCTGATGAGACTGGTGTAACAGCCAACGTTAATGCTACCGAGGTGGTGGGCGGCGATGGTACGAACATCGACCTTACTCAGTTTGAGGAAGGCGACCAAGCGGGTATTTATATCAACGGTGTTGAAGTAGGTACAGTGACACTTCAGGCTGACGGTGGCGGTACGCTGGATTCAGACCGGGCACGTGCTGATGCCTTGAACTTGATCAATCAGAACGCTGGTAAGACGGGTGTGACTGCAACAGACAATGGTGTTTCTCTAACACTGAGTGCTGCGGATGGTCGTAACGTCTCTATCGCGATTGATGATAAGTCAGGTTCTAGCGCTTCGATTGGTGCAGTGATGGGCTTGGATGCCGAGGTTGCTGGTATCGGTGAGCAAACTTTCGGTGATGCGTCAGTGGCTAGCGCTGCAACTTCTCCTGAAGCGGCTGCTTACGAAACCACTTACGGTTCTGTTAGCTTGTCTTCTGCGAAGGAGTTCACTCTGGAAGGTGGAGCAAACGGTAACTCTGAGCTAAGTGCAATGGGTCTGGCGACAGGCACATACGGCGGTGGTGAAGATGGTCAGTTCTTATCTGATATCGACATCTCAACCTTCGAAGGTGCTACGGCAGCCATTACCGCGATCGATAATGCGATTGGACAGGTGGCCAGCCAGCGTGCTGACCTTGGTGCGATTCAGAATCGCTTGGAATCAACAGTAAGTAACCTTCAGGTAACCTCAGAAAACCTGAATGCTGCAAACTCACGAATCCAGGATGCTGACTTCGCGGCGGAAACTGCTGAACTGTCACGTACTCAGGTACTACAGCAGGCAGGTATTTCGGTTCTGGCACAGGCTAACGCCGCTGGCCAGCAGGTACTTTCTCTACTGGGTTAATCTAGCCGGTAAGGTAGGCCTAAAGGCCTACCTTTTCTGACTCCGATACCATTGAGGTGAATTATGAATGAGCTGAGAACTAACATGATGGATAAAACCGCTACTGCGGTATCCTCTATCAGCATCACCCAGGGTCAGTCTGCTAAGGTTGATATAGGCGACAAAAGCGGCAAAAGCGGCAAAGAATTACCGCCGGTTGCTGAAAGCCAAGCAGAGATGAGCTCTGATAAGGTTCGCGAAGCGGTTTCACGTATTAATGAATACGTGCAGCAAAGTGAGCGTACATTGGACTTTAAGCTGGACGAGTCCAGCGGACAGACCGTTATCAGTGTTTACGATAAGGCCTCTGAGGAACTGATTCGTCAGATTCCGGGTGAGCTTGCATTAGAGCTGGCGCAGAAATTGAATGATGAAGAGCCATCTTTGTTGTTTAGTGCGCAAGTGTAACGGTTAGGTAAACTAACCTTTAAGAAAACCCGCACTGGTCGATAAGTACAGTGCGGGTTTTTTTATTTTAGTTTGAGGTAATTATGGCATCGATAGAATCATTAGGGCTTGGATCAGGTGTACTGACCACAGACCTGGTCGATCAGATTATTACCGCTGAAAAAGAAGTCAGCGAGCTTCGTCTTGATCGACGTCAGGAGCTGATTGAAGCAAAAATTACGGCCTACGGTGAAATCAAATCACTGATGTCGACGATGCAATCTGCCGTTGGTAACTTGGCCAGCCCAAGTGCCGCAGGTGCAACGATTGCGACGTCATCGAATGAAGATATTCTGACGGTTGAGACATCTTCTATTGCCGATCCGGGCAGCTATAACGTTGAAGTACTGAATACCGCAAAATCACATGCCCTAGCGACCAGCTCATTTAACAGTTTTGATGAAATTGTGGGCACGGGTGAGTTGACCTTTAGCTTTGGAACCAACAGCTATGATGGCAGTGGGAATTTTACCGATCAAGACGTGAATTCAGATCGGCCAACTAAAACTATTACCATTGATGAATCTAATCGCACCCTTAGCGGCATCCGAGATGCTATTAATACCGCCGATATGGGCGTGACTGCATCTATTATTAACGATGGTACAGGCTATCGCTTACTGATGACGTCGGCGGAAACCGGCACCGAAAATGCGATGCGCATTGAAGCCCGTGACGGCAGTGGCAACTTGTTAACCAATGGTTTATCGGCGTTGGCGTATAACGAGTCACAAAATGGCCCCGCCAATCTTGAGCAAACCAGTAAGGGCGAAGACGCTCAGTTAAGCGTGAATGGCTTATTGATTACGCGAAGCTCAAATGCTGTCACCGAGGTGATTAAAGGCGTCACCTTAAACCTAAAGAGTGCGGATGTTGGCTCTCAGGTCACGATTGGGGTGAACCCAGATACCGAGACCTTAACGGAAAATATCCAAGGATTTGTCGACGCTTATAACAACCTCAAACAGTTTGTGGATGATCTATCTGGGTACGATGCAGATAAACAGCAAGCGGGTTTATTATTAGGTGATTCGACGATGCGAACGATTCAAAGCCAAGTTCGTTCTTTGATTTCTGAGCCAATTACAGGCTTGAATGGTAAGTATCGCTCGTTGACTGAGTTGGGGGTGAATACAGATCGCAATAACGATTACTTATTAGACTTTGACCCTGCCGTGTTTAAAAAAGCGATCACGGAAGAGCGGTCGTCGATTGTGGGTATATTAGCAAAAACAGGTGTCACGCAAGATAGCCAAATTACCTACGTGAATGACTCGATCAATACCAAGCCGGGTACCTACGATATTGAAGTCACGCAAATGGCGACACAGGCGAAATACCAATCAGCCTCGCTGGCCTTATTAGATTTCTCTTCCCCAGTGACTGTGGATAGCAGCAACGATACGTTTACCATTAATGTGAATGGCAAAGACGCAACGGTCAGCCTCGCGAATGGCGATTACACTTCCGGCGATGATTTAGCCAAAGAACTCGCACTGCAAATTAATAGTGACGAAACCTTAGTGCAATTTGGCTATGCCGTGTCGGTGGATTACAACAGTTCAAGCAACAACTTCTCTGTCACGTCGAATAAATACGGGGCTGATTCGCAAGTTTTTATTAAGTCGGTCTCTGGTAACACCGCCAACACGTTAGGATTCAGCCCGCTGGGAAGTGGAACGTATTCTGGCGGCGAGCTCACCACATTGAATGCGACGGCCTTTGCTGGACGTGGTGCCACTTCCGATGTGGGTGATCGGTTTATCGAACCAGAAACTGGTATTAATTTTCAGGCAAATAATGCCACTTTTGATTTAGACGTCGATGGCGCTGGCCCTGTCACCGTGACGGTTTCTCAAAACGCACAAGGGCAAGACCTGAACGGCGATGGTACTTTTGGAGATCGCAAAGACACCTTGCAAGCAATTCAAACCGCCATTGATGCCACGGCTTTAAATGGTCAGGTAAATGCTACGTTTGATGATAATGGCTATTTGCGATTCGAGACCACAGCGGTAGGGGCGGCACGTTCGGTTGAAGTGGCGGCCATTGGCGCGTCAGTGACAGATATTCAATTAGGATTAAATGCCACTCAAGGTGTACTCACCAATGGTAAGGACCCAGGATTAGAGTTTCCAGCGGCGGTAAATTTTAAAGTTCAAGTGGATGGCATTGAGTCGGATACTTTTGTCTCCATTCCTGCGGGCACCTATCTCACTGGGGATGACCTTGCTACGGAAGTTCAAAATCAACTGACAGCAACGCTCAGTGCTGATCCAAATTTTGCGGGCGTCGTCCGTGGTGCAGAAACCACAACAGGCACACGTGACGTCAGTGCCAATGTCGATTTTAGCGCCAGTAATTCAGGGTTTCGCTTAAATGTGTCAGGTAATGAACAAGATATTTTGGTGAACACCGATTCGGGTGACAACATTGTTGATGTACAAACGGCGCTCGATGCGGCCTATGGTGCTGGCGTTGTTACCGCCTCGCTAGATGGCACCGGTTTAAAGTTGAGCTCAGTGGCCACCGGCCATAATGAATTTATTGAAGTCGTGAGTGACGGCCGTGGTGCTCGCAGTTCAAGTTTTGCGGATATAACCACAGGCTACGACTTCTCTAGTTCGGGACAAAACGCGACGTTCACATTGACGGTAGGTGGTGTGGATATTGATGTGGATGTGAATTCTGATGGCACCAATGGCAGCAACAATGAAGAATCAAACTTGTCAGCGATTCAAGGCGCAATAGATGAAGCCTTAGCCGCCACGGGTGAGTTTTCAGCAGGTGATGTGACTGCCGCCGTCGATGGCTTAGGCCAGCTGTATTTTCAAACAAACTCGAAAGAGGGGGTTAAAACAGCAGCGACTTTTGGTGCAGCCGCCAGTGTAGAAATTAAAAATTTGGGTGGTACGGCAGCAACAACATTAGGAATGAGTACTGAAACATCGACCAGCGGCTATGACGGTTTTGGTTTAGCTTCAGGTCGTGAATTTGGTTATGACCTAGATCCGGTGGTGAATTATAACTACGACGCCGAAACCGATTTAGGCTCGTTTAGTATTCAAATAGGCGGTGAAGGCACTACGGTTGGCTTTACGGAACTGGATGCAGATGCCATCGCCTTTTTAGGCTTGCAGGACGTCAGTGTATACAGTGAATCCATCGCGGTAGGCAAAGATGTTGCTGGTAAAATTAACGGCGTAGAAGCTGCGGGTTCTGGGCAATTTTTACGTGCCGTCGATGGTAATGAAAAAGCGTCCCCCGGTTTTTACATTGGCGCTGAGTCAGCTGGATTCGATACACCAGTAACATTGGACGCCACGAACAGTACGTTCACGCTGGAAGTGGATGGTGTGGAAGCGGAAGTGTCGCTGAACTTTCCAGCCACCTATATCAGTGGCTCGGCGTTAGCGAGTGCACTGCAAGCTGCCATTAATGACACAGAAGCGTTTAAGTCGGAAGGTGTGTCGGTAAAAGTCGAGTACACCGATGATACGGCGTCGTTTGCTTACAATAAATTCGGCATTATTTCGAATACCTCGGGTGCTGAATCAGGAGTGTCAGTCAAAGACTTATCCAACGAAGCTGCAGATCTCTTTGGCTTTGTTCGTGGCGTAGGTGATGGCGAGGTAGGAAAAGATGCCACAGGCTCTATTGACGATGCCTCCGGGATACGTTTAAAAATTACCGGTGGTGATATTGGTGATCGAGGTTCGGTGACTTATATCACAGGCTTTGGTGACCAATTGCGAGACTTGATGTTGAACTACCTTGATAACTCAGGTGGTAGTATCTCGAATAAGCTCAACGCGTTGGACAGTGATCTGGATGTTGTCAGCGAAGATCGAACGGAGCTAGGCACTCGCATTGACGCGCAAGAGGCGCGATTGAAAGCCAAGTTTTTATACAATGATTCATTGATTCAGATATTGAATTCAACACTCGACTTTGTGAAGCAGCAGTTCGATGCGTTAAATGGCAACAACGATTAAGGTTGTTGGCTTACGTCTTTCGCCGTTAATCCGCCACGCGGATTGAACGGCTTCTACGACGTGTTTTTCATTACGGATACGAAATACAAACCAAAGCTCGCATATTCCCCCCCGTAGGAGCCGATTACGACGGGCACCGGCGTATTGGCGAATGCCATCTTGATTCTCTCGTTAAAACCCATCTCATTTCTGTCTATCCTCATGGATGAAACTCTGGTTGATTTCCTGTAAAATCTCGCGTCATTTTTGCCTTTTTAGACAGCCACAGGGGTATTACCTTGGAAATCAATCCAATCGTTGAGCAGATTAAAGACCTTCAAGCGCGTACCGACGTGCTTAGGGGGTATCTTTGACTACGACAATAAAGTTGAGCGTCTCGAAGAAGTAGAGCACGAACTCGCCCAAGGCGACGTTTGGGATACCCCTGAGCGTGCGCAAGAGCTAGGTCGCGAGCGGTCTTCATTAGAAATTGTCGTAAAAACGATTGATAACCTTGATGGTGGTCTTTCTGACGCTCGTGATCTATTGGATATGGCGGTTGAGGAAGATGACGAAGGCGCTGTCGAAGATATTCAAGCGGAGCTTGATCGACTACAGGCTGAGTTAGAAGTGCTTGAATTCCGTCGTATGTTCTCTGGCGAACTCGACGAAAACAACTGCTACGTTGAAATACAGTCAGGCTCCGGTGGTACCGAAGCACAAGACTGGGCCAATATGATGCTGCGTATGTATTTACGTTGGATTGAAGCGCATGGCTTTAAGGGCGAGTTGATGGAAGTGTCTGACGGTGATGTTGCGGGCATCAAAGGCGCGACGATTCACGTTCAAGGCGAATACGCGTATGGCTGGTTACGAACGGAAACCGGTGTGCACCGTTTGGTGCGTAAGAGCCCGTTTGATTCGGGCAACCGTCGCCATACCTCGTTCTCTTCTGTGTTTATTTCTCCCGAAGTGGACGACGATATTAATATCGAAATCAACCCTGCGGATTTACGCATTGACGTATACCGTGCGTCAGGGGCGGGTGGTCAGCACGTTAACCGAACTGAATCGGCGGTACGTATTACTCACTTACCGACCAACACGGTAACCCAGTGTCAGAATGACCGTTCGCAGCACAAGAACAAAGACCAAGCTATGAAGCAGATGAAAGCCAAACTGTATGAGCTAGAGCTGCAAAAGCGCAGTGCTGAGTCCCAAGCATTGGAAGATACCAAGGCCGATATTGGCTGGGGCTCACAGATTCGTTCTTATGTATTGGATGATTCGCGTATTAAAGATCTACGTACCGGTGTCGAGACGCGTAATACCCAAGCGGTATTAGATGGGTCGTTGGATCAGTTTATTGTGGCTAGCTTGAAGAAAGGCCTTTAACAGCTTAAGTCAGCCATGTCTTATGAAAATGGCAGATAGATATTCAAGGCGTCGTTCTCAATATGAGCGGCGACCTACACAACCGAATTTATAGATTACCCCGACCGAGAAGGGTGCAACATGACAGATCAAAACCAAACCGCTCCAGATGAAAATAAACTGATTGCTGAGCGTCGCGCTAAGCTGGTTAAGCTACGTGAAAACAGCAAAGCTAATGGCCACCCAAACGATTTTCGTCGTGAGCATTTGTCGGCTGAATTAAAAGAAGTGCACGGTGCAAAAGACAAAGCAACATTAGCGGAAGAAGCTCATCCTGTCTCGGTTGCTGGTCGTATTATGCGTAAAGGCGGCCCGTTTGTTGGAATTCAAGACAGCACAGGCAGTGTACAGATCTACATGGCGAAGGCGATGCAGAAAGAGAGTGACGCTTGGCAATCTCTCGATATCGGCGACATTGTTTATGGCCGTGGTACATTGCAGCTATCGGGCAAAGGGGAGCTATATGTTGAAATTGGCGATCTTAATGATTTCCAAATTCTCACCAAGTCATTGCGCCCGTTACCGGATAAATTCCATGGTTTAGCCGATCAAGAATTGAAATATCGCCAGCGTTACGTGGATCTCATTATTAATGAAGAAACACGTAACACCTTCTTGATGCGTTCACGCATTATCGAAGGCATTCGCTTCTTTTTGTCACAGCGTGGCTTTATGGAAGTGGAAACCCCCATGCTGCAAGTGATTCCTGGTGGTGCTACGGCTAAGCCGTTTGAAACTCATCACAACGCACTCGATATTGATATGTTTTTGCGTATCGCTCCTGAGTTGTACTTGAAGCGTTTAGTGGTTGGCGGTTTTGAAAAAGTATTCGAAATTAATCGTAACTTTCGTAACGAAGGTTTGAGCACGCGTCATAATCCTGAATTCACCATGATCGAGTTTTACCAAGCGTATGCCGATTACCGTGACATGATGGACTTAACCGAAGGCATGCTGAAGTTTATTGCTGAGCAAGTGCTGGGGACGACTACCGTCCCGTACGGTGACTCTGAATACGATTTCGCTCAGCCGTTTGAGCGCATGACTATGGTGGACGCAATTCTTAAATACAACGATGATATGGAGGCTGACGTATTAAATAACGCCGAAGCTAATCTTGAAACGTTAAAAGAATACGCGCAAAAAGTGGGAGTGCCGGCCTCAGATAAACAAAAAGCGTGGGGTGCGGGTAAATACATCTGTGAAATCTTTGAAGCCACCGCCGAAGAGAAGTTAGATCAACCTACCTTTATTACCGAATACCCGTGGGAAGTGTCACCACTGGCACGTCGCAACGATAACAACCCGTTTGTGACTGACCGTTTTGAATTTTTTGTGGGCGGACGTGAATTGGCGAATGGTTTTTCTGAGCTTAATGACGCAGAAGATCAAGCCGCACGCTTCCAAAAGCAAGTCGAAGAGAAAGACGCCGGTGACGATGAAGCCATGCACTATGATGAAGATTACATCCGTGCGTTGGAATACGGTATGCCGCCGACGGCTGGTGAAGGTATCGGCATAGATCGTTTAGTCATGCTATTCACCAACAGCCATACCATCAAAGATGTGATTTTGTTCCCGCATATGAAGCCTCAAGCAGACTGATGTGTGTCTCCGCGATACGGGCGTATCGCGGATTATCTCCCCTCAATAGCTAGTTATTGCGACCAAATTTATGTCCCTGTTACCTGAACTCCCTTCGTCATGGCAGCAAGTAATTGGCGATGAATTCAATAAATCGTATATGCAAAAACTCCAAGATTTTTTGCAGCAAGAAATCGCTTCGGGGAAAGTAATCTACCCGCCAACACGCCTTATTTTTAGTGCCTTCGATCATACGTCGTTTGATAAAACTCGGGTGGTGATTATTGGACAAGATCCGTATCACGGCCCTGATCAAGCGATGGGTCTGAGCTTTTCGGTGCCTTATGGTGTGAAAGTTCCGCCCTCGTTAGTCAATATATTCAAAGAAGTTCAAGGCGATTTAGGTGTATTACTGAGTGGTGGAGGCGATTTAACTCCTTGGGCTGAGCAGGGGGTGTTATTGCTTAATGCGACATTAACCGTTGAACAAGCAAAGGCCGGTTCGCATCAGAAAAAAGGCTGGGAAGAGTTTACCGATGCGGCTATTGCAGCATTAAATACGCAGCGTGAAGGTTTGGTTTTTGTGCTATGGGGCAGCTACGCGCAGAAAAAAGGCGCGGTGATCGATCGTCAAAAACATCTCGTTTTAGAGTCTCCACATCCATCGCCGCTATCGGCGCATCGTGGATTTTTTGGTAATCATCAGTTTTCTAAAATTAATGATTATTTAGAGCAGCGTGGACAACGCCCGATTACTTGGGCGTTGTAATTTATTATCAATCAATGAATGTGGCCAGCAGGTTTTCTCACATAAAATTGATACATACCTGCAAACAGCGCGGGCTCTATCTGCTCCAGAGTGTGCCAATCGTTTAAGGTTAAATAGGCTGGCTCCAGCTTTAATACATCTGCGGCTAATTGACGTGCGCCTGCTGGTGGTACAATCCCCACCCATTCAAGACCCGCGTTTTCGATTAAACGACGGACCTGCTGTAGATCAAACACATGTTCCTGAGTATGAAACAGTAAATCACGACAAGCACTGATGCTGTAAAAATCAGATGATTGAAAAATAGCGCCCCAATTGTCGCTGTTTTGTTGCAGTAAGGTTTCACGCGCGCAACGAATGTCGGTGTCGGTTTCTGGAATATTGCCTTGCAACTCATGGCGTAATTCGCTGACTAACGTCCTCGCTTGGCGACTATACAGCGCCAATTTCATTACGCCGCCAGGATTTAATTGCTTCACGAGCGCCTCTAACCCCAGTGCCGGATCTTTCATATGATGCAGTACGCCAGAGCTTTCAATGACATCAAATGTTTGCTCAAGGCGCTCTGAAAGCAGTATGTCTCCTTGAATAAAATTAATGTCTAATTGATAGCGTTGGGCTTGCCACTGTGCATAGCTAAGCGAAGTAACACTGAGATCCATTGCGGTGACCTGCATGCGATCAAAATAGCGTGCTAAGCGTAAGGCATGCCTGCCCGTTCCACAGCCTGCGACTAGGGCATTAATACGCCCATGTGTCGGTTTTAAGTCATTCAGTTGATTTGGAAATAACGCCTGTAATGACGCGTAGTAATCAGCCGAATGGTTGTAGCCTAGGCTTGTCCAGCGGGGGTAGGGGTGCTCTTCGTACTGGGATTGTACTTTTTTGGATGTCTGATTATCACTGGTTCCCAAGGACGGTAAACGTTCGCCGATGATTCTCATTTCTTCCACTTGATGAATAGCAACGCTCATTAAGCCGGTTAATGTATCGGGCCAGGCAATATTTAAATCAACAAGCCGCTGGTAAATGCGCTGTTGCTTTAGAGGTTGGTACATCATGATTAACAATAAAATACCGGAGATATCCTCAGATTTTACAGTATCTAATGTCAGAATTTTTTCAGCTAAAGAGACGAGTTGATCAACCAAACTTTGTTCTTGCTGCGAGATATACCAAACGGATTCATTCAATTCAATTTGATGCGCTGTTGCAATAACTAATGGTAAATACTCACTATCAATAGATAACTTGCGGCTACTGGAAAGCAAGATACTTTGGCGCAAGGTAAGTAATAGCCGCTCGAAAATTGGATCACAAAAATAGAAGTGTGACATTGCCTTAAGCAATAACGGATCTTGGGCAATTACCGCAGGTTCTATTGGGCAACCGGACTCAGATAATTTTAATTTGTGCTTAAGCAAAGACCCCGTAAGACTACGAAGGTCGTTGTAATCAACATCATCAAAATCGAACCAGCGGAGTATTTCTTCCTCAAGCTCTTGTGAATAAAAATCTGCAATTATATGACTCGCAGCTTCAAGTAATTTATTTCTAACTTGGGGGTCATCGGCGTGAGTTTTTGCTAATTCACGATAGTGCTGAAATGCCTCAACGTACTCGCCTTTAAGTAGCTTTACGTGAGCGAGAAAAATAGGTGCCTTGGTACTGACTCGTGAAATTCGGGAAGCGCTTTGAAAATATTCTTCCGCTAAATCTAAGTTATTACGGGTGAGTGCGATGTGGCCGCCGCTATACAGAAGCCCCGTGCTTTCAGGATTTAGGTTAAGACCCAAGTCGACCCAATGTTGGGCATCGGAAATATCACCACGATGTGTGGCAATACGTGCTAACAAGTTAATGCCAGGAATGTACTCACCATTACTTTGCCAAGCTTGGTAAGCGAGTTGATAGGCTTTAGCAAGCAGCTCAGGTTCATTGCGTTTGCTCGCATTTGAATAACAGCGAATAGCAGCATCAACCAACGTGTGATGATCCAGTCGTTGGCTCTGAGCGGTTTGCATACTTGTTAGTGGGGTAGCCATGGCCAGCACCTCTAAGAGATTTTATTCTCTATCAGCAGAAATTATGCCATGTTTTAAGTGGTTGTTTTATAAGAGATTTTTATCTTGGGTTAAGCGGAGGGGCGGTGGCTTGCCGCCTCAGCGAAGGCAAACACTTGCCGCTAAACTACAAAAAGTTACTAAAGAAATCCTGAATGAGGCCGTCATAAGGTTTAGCCCCGGCGTATTCCCCGGCGAATGTTTAGCAGGTAGGAGAGTTATTTATGTATCAATCTGGCGCGTCGCAATACCAGAAGGTTAATGTCACCTCAGAGGTGCTAGACGCAGACCCACATCGCCTTATTCAGTTGCTTATGGAAGCCGCGCTAACACGAATGGCTCAGGCCAAGGGCGCAATTCAACGAAAGGATATGGAAGAAAAAGCATCGCTCTTAGCGCGTGTGAGTGAAATTATTCAAACCTTACACTCAAGCCTTGATCACAACCAAGGTGGTGAGCTTGCCGATAATCTTGATCGCCTATACGACTACATGGTGAGACGTTTACTTGAAGCAAGCAGTCGCAACAACACAGAAATGATTGATGAAGTGATGGGCCTGTTACTTGAAGTAAAAACCGGATGGGATGGTATTCGTCAAGAGTACCTAGAAAGTGTCCATGGTGCTCGTTCAGAAAATGATGGATCTGGCGAAAACCGTCTTACTAGCCATGTATCTGCCTGAAATATCTCAATATTTTCTCTCTGCACAGTCCGTTTGACCCTCCTTAAAGGAGGGTTTTTTTGTCTTTAGACGACAAAAAACATATTTTCCAGTCATTCAAAGCGTTGATTTGGACTAATAGGATAACTTTTAACGTCAGAAGTTTGACTTCCGTGCTGTTTGCAACTTAACTTAAAACCGGGAAGTCAATCGAATGGCGTAGTCATACTGTACACCGCCTGTTAGAGGAAAGTGGGAGTCACTATGTGGAGAGAAATCAAAGTTTTATTAGTTGATGATGATGCGCAACGTCGTCATGACTTAAAAGTAATTCTCGATTTTCTTGGAGAAGAAGTCATCGTAGCTGGCACAGACCAGTGGCTCAAAGACGCCGAAGCTAAAATTGAAGATAGCACTGAAATCAGTGCGGTTATTCTTGGTGATTCTCATGGTAAGCCGCTTGAGTCGGTCATTGAAAGTTTACTAGATTGGGATAAAGGGTTACCTATTCTGATGTCGGGTGATGTTGCCGTGCCTGAATCTTTATCCGAAACGTTACGTCGCAGTGTCTTGGCAACAATCTCAGTTCCTCCAAGTTACAACAAAATGTTAGACAGCCTGCATCGTTGCCAGATTTATCGTGAGCAATACACACATAACCGCAGTCGTGGCGAACGCCGTGAAGTGCAGCTTTTCCGCAGTCTTGTGGGTACCAGTCGCCATATTCAGCATGTACGCGAACTGATTATGCAGGTGGCTGATAAAGACGTTAGCGTTATGATTGAAGGCGAAAGCGGTACAGGGAAAGAAGTGGTAGCACGTAACCTTCATTATCATTCGCATCGCCGTAATAAGCCGTTTGTCCCGGTTAACTGTGGTGCAATACCTGCCGAGCTATTAGAAAGCGAATTATTTGGACACGAAAAAGGCGCGTTTACCGGTGCGATTAACAGTCGCCCTGGTCGCTTCGAACTCGCAGAGGGTGGAACACTTTTCTTGGATGAAATCGGTGATATGCCGTTGAACATGCAGGTTAAGATTTTACGCGTACTACAAGAACATACCTTCGAGCGTGTGGGCAGTAATAAAACATTAACGACCAATGTACGTGTTATCGCGGCAACGCATAAAAACCTCGAAAAAATGATCGAAGAGGGGACATTCCGCGAAGACTTGTATTACCGCCTAAATGTATTCCCAATCGGCATGCCATCACTTCGTGAGCGTGTTGAAGATTTACCCTTATTGCTGAATGAACTGATCTCTCGTCTTGAGAACGAAAAGCGCGGCTCAATTCGATTTAACTCAGCAGCGATTATGTCCTTGTGTCGTCATGAGTGGCACGGCAATGTCCGTGAGCTTGCCAACTTGGTTGAACGTTTAGCTATCTTGCATCCTTACGGCGTCATTGGTGTGACTGAACTGCCGAAAAAATTCCGTCATGTGGATGAAGGTGATGAGCAGTACACGCCGCCTGTGATTGCCGACGTCACGCAAAGTGAAGGATTAGCCGGTGTGGATAGCCCAGCGTTATTACCAGTTAATGGATTGGATTTGCGTGAATACTTACAAGAGCTGGAATGTTCGTTAATTCAGCAAGCGTTGGATGATGCGAATGGCGTCGTTGCTCGTGCGGCTGAAAAACTGAACATTCGACGTACCACCTTGGTAGAGAAAATGCGTAAGTACAATCTTAGCCGAAAAGAAAAAGATCTCGCTTAGTCGTATTGGTTTTAAAGTTAATGTAAGAAAACCGGCAATGTCCGCTGCTGACCCATAGTTTGGAGTGACATGCGTCACTTCAAACTGCTTAATTTATTTAAAGCTTAGCTCTCAAACCCAACCCTCAAACTCAACTCCCTTTCGGGGCTTCGCCCCCGGCCCCATGCAAGGAGAGGTTTCTCCTTACGATCCTCTCTTCTCGGCG
>NVWL01000033.1 GCA_002733645.1 Oceanobacter sp. | reverse complement strand
GGAGCGACCTTAACATTTGATAAGGTCACAGTGGGTCATCTCCTTTATAGTCATCAAACTAATGATAACGAGGTACTTGAAATGCTGGAGTCAGTCGAAATATTAAAGCCTGTGGTTGTGCTAGTGGCGTGGTCTATGGTGATGTTGTTTTGGATGCTCGCGACACGTGTACCAGCAATGAAGGCAGCTAAGATCAAGCTGATTCCGGGCGCAGCCTACGACGAGAAGATGGCGGCGTTGCCTGGCTCTGTGAAGTGGAAGGCAGACAACTACAACCACTTAATGGAACAACCAACTCTGTTTTACGCCTTAGCGATTTTACTGGCTATTATCGGTGGCGGTGATTCTGTCACGCTGGTTGCAGCGTGGTCGTATACTGGATTACGAGTTTGTCATAGTTTGGTACAGGCGCTGGGGAATAAAATTGAGATACGTTTTCTTTTATTCGTTTTATCGAATGTTGCGCTTTTAGTCATGCTAGTGAATGCAATGTGTTTGCTGTTTTTTTAGGAGTAGTTAGTATCTATGAAAATTACCGTTCTTAAGTTCGATACCCACAAAGCCGCTTTAACAGTTGCCTCTGTGTTTGCAGTCAGCACGCTGCTATTTCTGATTCCATTTATGTTGATTATGCCGATTGCAATGCAGGGGGCGAATGAGGTCAATGGGGGTGGTGTTGCAGTACTGACTGAAATGTTCTCAGTCATGATATTTATGCCTGTTTTCTATTTTATCTTTGCGTATCTAGGCGTACGTTTTTGTGCTTGGTTGTACAATAAAATTGCGGGTAAAACGGGTGGCTTTGTTTTGACAGTGGCAGTAGAGAATGATGACTAGTATAGGTCTTACTAAGCGATATTGATGTCGTTATTGACAGATTAAGGCCGCATTAGCGGCCTTGTTTATATGGATTCAAAGGTGCTCCAAATTTTACAAGTGCAACCCGCACTCTGTTTTTTCTTTCCCCTGCCAGCGCCCAGCACGACCTTCGCCTTTGACGGTGCAATGTGAGCAACCGATCGATTCATAGCCTTCAGCCACCATCGGGTGAAAAGGCACATTGTGCGTTGCGATGTAAGTATCACGCTCTTCTTTACTGACATCCAGCATAGGGTTAAATTTAATAATCCCACGGCGCTCTTCGAAAATATTCAACGACGCTCTGTGGTCAGACTGCCAACCCATCAGGCTTGAAATCCATACGTTGTAACGCGTTTTTACTTCTTCTAGCGGTTTAACTTTATTTACCGAGCAGCATAAGTCTGGATCGGTTTCCCATAGGTTTTCCGATTGCGAGTAGGCGTGTAGGTGAGTATCTGGTGTGAGGTCGGCCACGTTCAGACTAAATCGCTTGGTGAGGTAATTACGATATTCGATGGTTTGCGGAAAGTGGTAACCCGTATTCACAAAGTGAATCAGCTGCTCAGGGCGAATGGCCGAGATGATGTGTAAAAAATAGGCTGAGGTTGCCGCAAAAGAAGACGTCACGAGAATTTTATCCGCCGCAAAATCTTGATACACACGCTGAATCCGCTCTTCAAAATTGAGTGGCTGGTAGGTTTTATTCAGTTGCTCAATGGCTTCTTTACTTAACCCTAGGTTGTTTGTGCCAGCGGTGCTGATAATCTCAGTAGTGGCCGTGTCAGCGTTATTCATTGTAATTCCTTGGGTGTGTGGCCCAGTGAATGATGTGTAACAGAGGCTCTTCGCTCTGGTCCCATTGTGTAGGCATGATAAACGCTGGGGGCTTATCTGAAAAAGAATTAATAATGAAATTTATATTCCTTAAATGAATATGTAGGTTAGTAACTCCAACGATTCTGAACAGAATAGGTCGTAGCCGTATTTAATCAGAGGTGCCTTAGAACGCGTATTCATTTTTTAGGCTCTCACATCATGGTTCGTTCTTATCCATGTGTTTCATAGGGCCATATTTTTCAATAGAGTCTCGATTGGTAGGACAAACCTTACATAAAGTTACATTTTATTTGCGGATCTAGAGCAGAGCCATAGAATGGTGTCCCTTGGCGACATTGTTCGCCAAGTAAGAACGACTAATTAATAAAATTATAACTACCTTAGGGATATGAGTAATGAAATTACATAAGTTATTTATTGCTACTGCCGTGATGCTTCCAATGATCGCTACAGCAGCAAAAGGCGATAATAACGGTAAGCCTTTTCAAGAATTGAGTGCCGTGATTGAAGGTAACCGTTCGCTTATTGATGCTAACACTGCAGGCATTGATGCGTTACGTGTCGATGTAACGAATATTGAAAGCAGTATTGCTGCGGTTCAGTTCGATCTTGATGGTTTGTTCGCACTGATTGGTGACAACGACTTGGATCTTGCTGAGTTGGAAGGGCGCGTTGCTGCTCTGGAAACTGGCTTTGATGTATTGAATGCCGATCTCTCGGATTTACGTGCTGATCATGCTGCGGATATGCTTGATGTGAATTTAGCCATCGCTAACGCAGAAGTACGTATCGGTGCATTGGAAAGCGAGCTTCAAACGTTGACAGATTCGCTTAATGTACGTCTTGCTGGTATTGATGGTGAGTTGCAAGATAATGCGATGGCAATTGATTCGTTGTTGGTTGATTTGAGTGTGACCAGTGCTAAAGCGCTTTCGAACATGATGGCAATCAATGGCCTTGAAGGGCAGGTGGCTGATTTAAACGTTCGTGCTGCTCAGCACGAAGCTGATATTGCAGCTCTGCAACTACAGATTGATGCGTTAGATACACGTATCTCTGGTCTTGAATCAGCAGGAACCAGTTGTGCGAGCAGTGCTGTGTGGCAGCCTGTCGATTGCGCGACAAATTCTTGGGTATGGACGTCAGACAGAACGCATCCGACTCTCGATGCTGCAGACCAAAATGGCGTATTATGGGTAGGCGATCAGCACGCTAATATTCCTAATACCTGTAGTCTTGATGGAACTGGTTGGGTATCGACGGAAGTCTTTACTATGCAAGGTTGTAATACAGACTGGCGCCATATTGGTGGATCTTTCAGTGGTAACTGTGGTGGACATGATGGCGATCAGGTTCGTCGTCTGACGATGAACCCTGAAGGTTGTTTTGATTACACTGCTAACTAACGTTGGTGGTCGCATAAGTCGAAAATGGCACCACATTGGGTGATATGTCATCGACTTATTATTAACTCGTAATCACTTATTTAATGGGTGGTTGCGAGTTGATAAAGTTTTTTTCACCTGAACTAAACGTAATAAGTACGCATTGAAATAAACTCCAATTTACTCTCCGCTCAATCCACGCGCCAGTAAGCTTAAGCTTTGCTCTAGCCACTGATCGGTATCCACTTCATTTGTTTTAAATAATTCACTGTTGCCATCTTGCAGCATGATGACGCCGTGCAACGAGCCACGCATATAGAAGGCAATGGATACAGGGGTGATCTCATTTGGCAGTATCAGTGAGCCATCGGCTAGCGCTTTTTTTACTGAGCTGACCATCAGTTGCAGAATCCGATTGTCGGCTTCTGCGTACGCTTTTTCTGCGTGGGTGCTGTTCTCATGCAGTTTTTTGCCTGAAGGCCGCATGCCAGCTGATAGGGTAAGGATGCGAAAATAATCTTGCTGATGTCGGTAAAAATACAGGTATGCCTTACCAATGGCGTACATTTGCTGCACGCCTTTGTCGCATTCGCTGACGTACTTGTGCATCAAGTCATACAAGGTGTTGGCCGCGCGAACGCTTAGCCCAACATGAATATCTTCTTTGTCGCGAAAGTAGACGTACAGTAAGGCGCGGCTTAGCCCTGCGCTTCTGGCGATGGCATCCATGGATGTTTTATCAAAGCGTTGCTCAATAAACGCTTCTTCGGCTGCGTCTAAAATGGCTTCTCTACGCTCATGCTTTTCATCTTCGTTCCGGGATCGGATATGCACATTTACCTCCTTTAACTGACAGGGGATATTGACACTTCCTCATATTTTGACATAGTGTCATTAACTGACAGTATGTCAATAAGGTGGGGTTATGCAAAGTTTATTGTGGTTTAGTTCGGTAAATATGGTGGTTTTTAGGGCGGCCCTGGGTGTGGCTTTAATTGTGGCTATAGGTTTGGCTTCAGGTTTGGCTTTAGGGATAAGTTTTGACGCCAGTGCCACAGAGAATAATGAGTTGAGTGCAGAGGCGTCAGGTCTTGAATCAGCAGTTCAGCATACGATTCCGGTACAGGCGGTGATTATTTCACAGCAACCTGTGTATGAGTCGCGAACCTTCTCTGGCACTACCCGAGCGGTTAATCGTGCAGTTATGCGTTCGCAAATCAGTGGCCGGGTTGATTATTTGCCATTAAAGCTTGGGCAAGCCGTTAAGAAGGGGCAGTTACTGGCTGAATTGTATAACCCTGAGGCGGCGCCTGCAGCGCGGTCGGCTCGTGTGCGTTGGCAGCAATTGCAAGATCAACAAGGGCAGCAGCAACGTGACTTCGAGCGCATCAGTGCCCTTTACGAACAAGGGCAGGCGAGTCGTCAGGATTTTGAGCAGGCCCGCACCGCCTTAAATAGTGCGAATGATGCTGCGTTAGGCGCCGAGAGCGAATATCAACGAGCGTCTGGGTTGGATCAAGAGCGACAAATTCGAGCGCCGTTTAAAGGCGTTATTACATCGATCTCTACTGATGTGGGCGAGGTTGTTTCACCGGGGCAAGCACTGCTGCAAGTCGCTGATCCTAGCGCAGTTGAAGTTGAAGTGGTGGTTAGTTCTGCCGTCGCAGCCAGTGTAAAGCCAGGCCATACAGTGACTGTACGTTTGCCTTTGCAGTCGGGTGTCCAGAGAAATGTTCAAACCAATGTTCAAACCAATGTTCAAACCAATGTTTCAACCAATGCTCCAATCAATCGTACCTCACTAAACAGTGCTCATATAACGGCAAGAGTGACTGAGGTTAGCCCGTTTCGTGATCGCACCGCATTACCGTCTGTTGTGCTGGAATTTGACTCTAATGTTGTTACTAACGGTACTGCGGTTTCTGCGCAATTTAATGTGCCTGTCGGGCAGGCGTTTGTGGTGCCGAGTAATGCCTTAGTACGTCAGGGAATGCGTGTGATCGTATACCGATTAATGGCGTCCAACACGGTTGAACCTGTGGCTGTGACCTTAGGCGCTGTGCAAACTGAAGGCATCCAAATCTCTGGTGAGCTAGATGACGGTGATCGCATCATAGTGACCGGAAGCCAGCGATTATTTCATGGTGCATCTGTACAGGTGATGCCATGAATACGTTTAATGCATTACACAAATATCAGCGTTTAGTCTTTGCCATGACATTGATGTTTTTGGTGGTGGGTTTGGCGTCTTGGTTTACCATGGCGCGACAAGAAGATCCGAGTTTTCCGTATCGCACCGGCATGGTTAAAGTGGTATTTCCGGGTGCAACTGCGACTCAAATCGAGAAGTTAATTACCGAGCCATTGGAAGAACAATTAGCCGAGGTGGATGAAATACGGCGTATGCGATCCATCTCACGTGATGACGTTGTTATTGTCATCGTTGAATTATTGGATCGCATTTACGATACCGACACTGCTTGGGATCGAGTTCGTCTTGCGCTTGATCAAGCCGAGCAAGACTTCCCTGACGGTGTGGTCGAACTAACCCTCGAAGACAAACGCATGGATATTCCGGCCGTGGTGTTAAGTCTAACGGGCAGTGATGATCTCGTTGCGTTGGCAGAACAAGCCGAGTTATTAAAAAAGCAATTGTTACGAGTGCCCGGTGTTTCGCGCATTGAAATAAACGGCGACCCAGAAAAAGAACTTCGTGTTGAATTAAACACAGAAACACTGAATCAATTAGGCATTAATCGCGACCAAGTTGTTGCCGCGATCCAGGCAAATAATCACATTATTCCCGGCGGTTTAATTCGCCTTGATGGGCATAGTTTACGTGTGGTGAGCGGGTCGGATGTTCGTCAACTAGAGGATCTAAAGTCAGTCCCTTTAACGCTAGCCAATGGACAGCAGATACCACTGAATGCTGTCGCACATATTCATATGGCCCCGCGTGAGCCTAAAACGGCGCAAAGTTATCACAATGGTGTGCGTGCTATTTCCCTCGGTATTATTACTCGGCGTGGCCAGGTGGATGCATTGGCCTTTGGCCAAGCGTTACGCCAAAAAGCGGACGATATTCGTGCGGATTTTTTGCCACTCGATATTCATGAAACCTTTTTCCAACCCGATTATGTGGCCGAGCGGCTAACAGGATTGCAGTGGAATCTCGCCGGTAGTATCGCGATTATCGCCCTCGTAGTTATTATCGCACTGGGCTGGCGTAACGGTTTAGTGGTGGCGGCAATATTACCGGTTGTCGCCATTATCGCGTTGGCGCTGTACAACTTAGGTGGGGGAATTTTGCATCAAATTGCCGTCATCGGCATGGTGATCTCGTTAGGTATCTTGGTGGATAACGCCATTGTTGTGGTGGAATCCATCGAGCAAAATCTACAACAAGGTATGAGCCGTCGTGAATCAGTGACCGCGACGTTTTCACAAATGGCGATGCCTTTATTTAGTTCAACCGGAACTACCGTAGCTGCTTTTATTCCTTTGTTATTAAGTAAAGGTGGAACGGGAGATTTTACCCGGGGCATTCCGGTCATGATCATTATTGCACTCATCGTCAGTTATTTTATTTCGGTGTTTGTATTGCCATTAGTCGCAGAATATTTAATTCGTGGTCGCAAAAAAAAATCATCAAGAGTGGTATCTCGACTCAGTGATTTTTTAGTTCAGGTCACGCGAACAAAAGGTAAGCGAGTTTTGCTCTTAGTTTCTGTGGTTATGCTTGCCGTGTTGACGTTAGTTCCTAGTCTTAAGTTGCAGTTTTTTCCTGCCGCTGACCGTAATCAATTGGTGCTGGATTTAACCCTCCCTAGTCATGTCACCATTGATGAATCGGCTGCGGTGAGTTCCGACATAGAGAGAAGCTTGTTGGCACGCGAAGAAGTCACTTCTATTTACCGTTCTGTTGGCGCATCGGGTTTTCGTTTTTATTACAACTTAAACGCGGTGCCTGAGTCACCAAATACGGCACGTCTAATGATCAACACCGCTAATCTGGCTGCCAATCAGGTATTAATTCACTGGATTGAAAACTCGTTGCAGGCTTTGCATCCCGAAGCAACGTTAGTGGCCAAGCGATTAGGCCAGGGGCCGCCAACCCCAGCGCCCATTGAACTGCGTTTGCAGAGCGACGACTCACAAGCCTTGTATCAGGCAACGGATCAAGTGCTGAAAATTCTGCATGAAATGTCTGGAACAGACATGGTGCGATCTGATTTAGACACAGGCATTGCCGAAATGCGTGTTGAAGTGGATAAGCCTACGGCTGAGGCCTTAGGTTTACGACGTGACCAAATAGCCGCCGCATTATTCGCACAAACTCGTGGCCTTGATGCGGGTGAATATCGCTATGCGGATAACCCCGTCACCATTCGTGTGCGCTCAGAGTCTGGCGAACATACGTTACCGCAGACGCTAGCGAGCACCTCAATTTATAACGCCGCAGGGCAGCCGGTGCCGTTGGATACTGTCGCGAAGGTTTCAATGGGCTGGAGTCCGGCGGTTATTCATCATTACCAGGGCCAGCGTACCGTGACGGTCTTGAGCGAATTAGCACCGGGGGCAGCATACAATGAAATTCTTAATGCTTTAAATGAAGCGCTGACGGTTAAGCCTTTACCTTCAGGCGTCAAAATGCAGTTTGGTGGTGATGCAGAAGGGTCGGGAGATGCCAACAGTGCCATTCTAAAAACGGCGCCTTTAGGCATCATGATGCTGTTGTTGTTTATGTTGTTAGAGTTCAATAGCTTCAAGCGCTTGGGCATTATCTTAGTGACCATCCCACTGGCGGGTGTTGGTATTATTCCGGGGTTGGTATTCAGTAATTCTCCCTTTGGTTTTCAATCGTTACTGGGTGTAATCGCCCTTACTGGCATCGTTGTGAACAACGCCATTGTATTGCTAGACGCCATCGACGCACGCTTAAAAGAAGGGAGAGATATTGATGATGCCGTCGACGCGGCGATTAAAGCGAGAACCGCCCCGGTATTACTCACTACAGTTACAACGGTACTGGGCTTGCTGACGTTGGCGTTCTCCGAATCTACCCTGTGGCCACCAATGGCGTGGGCTATTATTTCCGGATTGCTAATGTCGACGTTATTAACGCTGCTGGTTATTCCAATACTGAGCAGAACCTTTCTGCGTTCAAAAGCGATATGAATGTCGAACAATACGAGCACAACTTAAGGCTGGTCGTTAACTAAAAAAGAGGTGGGTATGTCACAGAAGATAGAACATCAATTTGATCGAGCGATTCACTTGCTTGGTGATGATAGCCAAACAAGTACACGACAATACAAAGGCGCCACGACATTAGAATACGCCAACATGGTCGGGCCATTTGGTGGTGTTTTGGCAGCGGCGCTATTAAATTCGGTACTTCAACATCCGCAGTGCCAAGGTGAGCCTGTATCATTAACCGTTAATTTTGCTGCGCCAGTACAAGATGGCGAGTTTAATATTGAAGCAACGCCAGTAAGAACTAGCCGCTCGACTCAGCACTGGACGATGTCTCTACTTCAGCAGGGAGAGGTCGCCATGACCGCAACAGCCATATGTGCGTTGCGCCGTGAAACATGGGAAACAACAGACAGCGATATGCCGCAAGCGCAGGCATCGGAAGGGTTGGCCGCATTACCCGAAGTCATGCCCATCCCTAAACTGTTTTCTAATTACGATATTCGCATGTTACGCGGCAACATAGCGCCATTACCGCAAGCGGAAGAGTACGTTAAAGACAGCTCAGAGACCTTGTTATGGGTTCGTGATAAACCGGTACGTGCAATGGATTTTACCTCGCTAACAGCCATGGCAGATATCTTCTTCCCGCGTATATTTGTGCGCCGTCAGCGTCCGGCGGCGGCAGGAACTATCTCTTTAACCATTCATTTTCATGCAGACAGCCAAGCGCTCGCCACTGTGGGGGATGAGTTTGTATTAGGGCATGCACTAGCCAAGCGTTTCTACAATGGCTACGCCGATCAAGTAGGTGAGGTTTGGTCGAAGAGTGGTGTGTTGTTAGCGACAACGTCACAGACGGTGTATTACAAAGATTAAATAAGCCTAAAGCGTCTCTGGTTAATGTCGATCAATTTAGGTTAATTAGTTTATGGCTGAATTAATCAGAGGTGCCTAAATATTGTTAGAAGCTTATAAAAAACAAAAAAAATTATACGATTTTACGACCGCCACTTATACATGACGTTAAGGCACCTCTGAAAAATGCAGTGGCGGCTGCGGCTTTCAGGAAAGTGACAGTTCAAGGCGCTACTTTGAAGGCATGACGGGTCACGTCAAGAAGTAGCAACACAGAAATGTTATTTTCCTGAAAGCCCCAGAGGGCGTGGCTTGTAGACACTTTATATCTTTGTTGTTGATCTTATTAAGGACCCGCCATTAACTTCGATCAACGCCTCGATCTAAAGCGTTACAAGACTCACGCGCAGCACTACTGTATTTTTCAGAGGTGCCCTAGAACAATCACGGGGAGAATAATGCCTGAATGGAACCTCAGGTCAATGGCCCTACCGCACTTGCAAGCAGCGCTTTATGCACTCGGAGTACTCATCAGCTTGTTACGCTCTTTCGCCAACTTAAAACCGCGGAACGCACAGAATAAAGACAAAGGCAGCCCGAACAAAAATAAGCCATTCACAAACGTAGGATCACCTAATAAAGGATGCAGAGACTCCGGCTGCTCAGTAAACCGAGCAAACAGCCCAAAGCCAATTGCCAAAGAAGCCGGGGCATTCAACAAACCATTAACAAGCGTGGCCTTCTTAATTTCATCTAAACGATCATTCACTGCGTTACTGCTCAACTTAAAACTCTCCATAAAAACAATAGCAAAACCAAAACAATATAATTACATACAAGCACCATTGCTAAATGACGCTGTAAAATATTCTTAATCGTCATCCTGCATTGGGATAGAGTACTTTCCAGAGTCTAAACCAGCCAAGCGCTCTGCAATCGCAGCGTCATCAGCACTGGAAATAACAACGCTATCGTTGATACGGTAAAAGACATGAACACCGTTAGGGTCATCAAACTTGATCTTGCCAAGAATCTGACCGCTCTCAGAGATGCAATCCAGCTCTTGTTGAATCGGGAAAAAAAGCACAACAACCCCTCATGCCTGTAAACTATGATGAGCAGATTATAAACTTGCGGCATAGTTAGCTCAACAAAATACACAGGTGCTTAGGCATCATTAAATCGGGGGGAGCTTTCCTGTAGAGGCCACTTTGGGCCGAAACGACACTTGAGCAACGTGCTAGATGAGAAACTATCCAAACACCCAACCATTGAGTAACCTTCCCGGTAAAAAGGTAAAGCCACCGGCTACTAAAATCCCACCAATATACAGACCCAGCATGTTAGCTTTATGTATTTTTATATTACCGTTCTGCGCAGCTAAGTACGCAGCTATAACACATATAAACACAAGCAAGCTTAACAAATGTATAAACCCAAAATGATGTAAAAAAGTTGGGCCAATCTCCGCTGGCATAAATAAAGTAACACTCGCCGAAAACAACATGAGCAACATATACACTTTACCAAGCTGCTTATGAAATCGCGTGCCTTTTCTTTTTAATAATAAAAAGGTCCCTATCAAGAAGGCTAGAAATATCGTTGCTAAATGTACGTATGCTAACTCGATGTAATCCATAATTTTTACCTGACGCCTGCCTTCAGCCGCCTAGTTGAAGCGAATGCCCGAATGCTAGAATGCTAGAATGAAAACAACGGAAATTGGATCGGTTGCAAAACGATGTTATGTATCAGGTGAAACACCAAGAGCCATCATTACAGTTCGCCGGTGCCAACAAAGCCCACAAATCGTGTAACTAGCCCACCCTCTGTTTCTGCGAAATATTGCCCCAGTTGAACCTGTTCGGTGCCGTCAGGACCTTTTCCGCCAAAGGCAACCGTGCATCTAGTGACACCGCCGATGGTGTCAGTTTTGACAACGTTGGCTGCCCAGCCCGGAGCGTTCGCACTGAACATACCAAGATAATCATTTAATGCCTCGATGCCGTTAATGGTCTCCGGTGTACGAGGGTCATCATATTTGATGTCTTGCACTACAGCGCCGATGATTTTCTCACGTCGAGCACTCGCATCTTGGATTTGCCATGCTTCAAAAAAAGTTGAGATCGAATCTGACATATATTTCTCCTAGTTTTTTCACTGACTGAATTTGGACATCCGTTAAATTCGAGCTGTTAGCCTAATGATAATGCCTGATTTTCTAGTGAGATCAATTCCTGTACGGTTCTAATAAGAACCAAAATAAGGAGGCAAGCTTATGCCTAAGCCAAGGAAGGAGCTGATCTCGCTTGAAGCGACACCTTACTACCACTGCGTTTCTCGCTGTGTGCGTAAGGCATTTCTGTGTGGCAGTGATTCAAGTGGCCGTAGCTTTGAGCATCGTAGGGGCTGGATCGAGCATCTTCTTATTGAACAAGCCAAAGTCTTTTGCATCGACATCGCCGCCTACGCCGTAATGTCGAATCACTTTCACATCGTTCTTCATGTCGATCAAACGAAAGCGCGTGATTTAAGTGACCTAGAAATCGTTCAACGCTGGCATCAGCTCTATAAAGGCAATCTACTCACCCAGAAGTTTGAACGTGGAGATGAGCTTTCAGAGGCTCAAATGGCAAGACTTGAAGATATGGTTAAAGAACTACGCGAAAGACTCATGAGCATTAGCTGGTACATGCGCAGGCTTAATGAGACTGTCGCTAGGCTAGCTAACGAAGAAGACAACTGCACCGGCCATTTATCACTAAGGCCATCCATGGCCTTAGCCCTGCGGGCAGCCTAAAGGCTGTGCAAATTGTTCCATACAATTTGTGGGAGGGCCGCTTCAAATCTCAGGCCTTGCTCGACGAAAAAGCCCTCGCCGCCTGCATGGCATACGTTGATCTCAATCCTGTACGCGCGAAGATGGCGAAAACCCCAGAAAACTCCTCTCACACCTCAATTCAAAAACGCGCTAAAAAAGCCAAGGTAGCTCACTCACCGAAACACCCTCAACAGCAAGTACCAGAGCTACTCAACTTCGCAGGCAACCCCAAACTAGATATGCCCGATGGCATTCCCATGCGACTGACTGATTACTTAGATTTAGTCGATTCATTCGTCTCGTCCATGAGACTCACCCTGCGGGCAGCCTAAAGGCTGTGCAAATTATTCCCTACAATTTGTGGACAGGCCGCCAAATCAGAGAAAACAAACGCGGAGCGATTTCAGAGTGCGAACCAGAAATTATGAACCGCTTGGGAATTGGTGCAGAAAACTGGCTCTACATCACCCAGAATTTTGAATCAGAGTTCAAAAGCATCGTTGGCGCGTTTGACGAAGTGAAATCTAAAATATCGCTATTCTGGGATGACCAACGAGAACGAAGGCGAACCGCTGGAATTCAGGCCTGTAAGCTAAGGCTTTCTTAGCTCAACCAACCAACTTATGAACAAACACCTAGTATCAGAAACCTCTGAGGGGAAACCTCGCCTAAAAACAGCCAAACCGTAAGTAGTTCGGCTGTTATATCCACTTACAATCTACCGCTACCTCGAAAATTTTATCGGTTGAAATCAACGTCACAATTCGAAGATTTTTTTCTTCAAGTGACTGTCTGTCTTATTTGCTCCGCTAGAAGGCGAGCGAAGCGAGTCCTAGTGAAAGCCACGCTTTTTGTGGCTGTAACGAAGCTCAGCGGCTTGTTAATGAGTTGCAAGCTCAAGC
>NVWL01000032.1 GCA_002733645.1 Oceanobacter sp. | reverse complement strand
ATCAAATCTGTTCCGCTGCTTTTCGTATTGCAGAGTAGAAAAGAGAAGAGACAGGCATCGAATACCACAAGAAAAAACATCCGTGACAGGATTCGAACCTGCAACCCCCTGATCCGTAGTCAGGTGCTCTTCCGTTGAGCCACACGGACACATCAACAAGTTGACACAAGTGTATAAAATTTAATCTACTATACATGATTCCAGTTGTGGTGACAGGCGCAGTTGGTCTAGTGGTAGAATTCTCGCCTGCCACGCGGGAGGCCCGGGTTCGATTCCCGGACTGCGCATACTTTTCTTTCTCTCGGACTGCGCACGGTACGACGAAAACCGCACTCCGTGGGGATCGAACCCACGACCACACGGTTAAGAGCCGTGCGCTCTACCGTCTGAGCTAGGAATGCATGTCATGGCCACACATACTTAAAGAGAAAGTATACATCAATCCACACTACTCAGCGTATTTAATAGCGTGGGTGATCTAGTGGTTATGATGTCTGCTTTACACGCAGAACGTCGCGGGTTCGAACCCCGCCCCGCGTATTTTTAAGCGCGACTCAACTGCGACTGATCTACCAGAACATCAACTAAGCTCAGCATTACCTATTATTTGCATACAACCACGATGATCACTCCCAGCTCCGCCTTACTTCTTGTGAGCCAGACCCCTAAGAGCAGGCCGGAGTTCAACTCTGTCACCTTCGGGGGCCGTCAAGTTGGAGAGGTAGTACCTTGGACCAGTGTTGACTTCGGGGCGTTGACTGGGTGCCCTGCTTGGTCGTGAGTCAGTTAGTCGATATGCCGGCAACGGTTGCCTCGGCCAGCTGTTAAAGGCGAGGAAATGGGTCAGGCTGGCAACAGAGCACCCCACCTTCCGCTTGTTGACCGTTGCAGGAAGACACCAAGGAGCTCATCAGGGGTCAGTGCCCCAAGCACCACACCAACAACTTTTTGGTAAGCCCGCGTTTGGGCCGCTGGACATATCCAGTTCTCCCCTGGACTAGGACTTTCAAAAAATCTTCCGGTACGCGAGTACCAGATTCCTTGCCGGGATCCAAAGATCCTCCATGACCAACTTTATTTCGTGAAAGAAGAGAAGGTCAGCTTTTGCTTTAAGTTCAAGCCATGTCCGCTGCCGGCATCCAGTTCACGTCGTTGCCGCGCGCGTCTCGCCAAGCCCGCGACATCGTCGGGGACAAGCTGTCCCCTTTGTTCGCCACGCTACACCCGGCCGAGGCGGATGCGTGGAAGCGCCGTGTCCTCGTGCTGTGCGCCCGTGAGTTGCACGTCGTCGGCTCGTCGCTCGCCGCGCTCACCCTCAACGGTGACGCGATCACGGCAGGCATCGCGGCGGTGTTGGCGCTTGCCCTCCCGGACGTGTCCCGGGCCGTCCACACCCTCACCGACGCCCTCGCAGAGGCGGAGCGTGAGTACGGCACCGACCGACAACCCCCGACCGACTTCTCGCCCCTGCCATCGCGCACCCCATCGCCAAGTCCCGTCCCACCGGCCCCGGCCGCCCCAACTACGCCCGACCCTGCCTTGCTGGCGGCCATCGCATCCATGGGGACGCAGATCGGCATCGATGTCGCCCGCGCGATATCCGATTCCTTCGCACGCACACACGCTGCCTCGCCCCCTGCTGCGCCACAGACTGCCGCGTTGGAGCGCACCCTGATGCGCCACATGGAGGAGCAGAAGGAGTTCGTCTCTTCCATTGCCCCCGCTGAGGACGAGCCACTGGCCCCCCTACTCCGCGCGCTGCCGTTTGAGTATCGGTGGCCGAAGGCCCACGACGACACCGCCCTGTTCTGCCGCGCCATCGGAGCGCTCGCTCGAGCATTTCGCGAAGTCAGTACGTGCACCAGCGTGAGTGCCCACCTCGGCGGCTTGGCACGGGAGCTACGCGCTTCTGCGCGCGACGTGCCGATCGATCTGGCTGCCGCCCTGCAACTCTACACGCGGACTCAGGATGCTACGACCGGCCTCCTCCTCTCCGTGGCCGAGCTGGCCATCCTGGCGGACCGCACCCTGCCGACGCACACGCTCTCGATTCTCCGTTTGGCGCGTGTCGCTCGTCCCCGGTCGGTCGCTGAGGTCACGGCAGCCCGCCGAGGCGAGTATGTCGCTTGCTCCGACCTGGACTACTTGCCCATTGCGGACAAGAAGCCCGGCGAGCGGCGACCCAAGGGAGAGACGCCCCACGCTCCGGCCTCTGGCCGAGCAAAGGGTATCTCTCCCTAGTCCTAAGCATGACTCTAAACTGCCCCGTCCGCGAAGTCAGGCCTCCGGCGGCCTGACCGCGAAGACGGCAACGGTCCCCTGCCCGACCGCGCCTTCTACTCGTGCGTCTGCCGCTCGAGCCTCACAACACACCGCTGCTCCTACCGCAGCCACCACCAACCCACCACGACCTGCTACCACAGCACACACCGAGCCAGCCTTCCCCGAACCACCGGTGGAGGCGGTCGAAGCCGCTTGCGCATCCTTTGCGGTGGGCGACCGGATTCTGGCGCGGTGGCGAGACCGCCCCGGCTGCGAGGACTTCGACCCCGCCCCGGTGGAATGGTCGGGGAAGGTGGTCTCCGTTTGGTGCCCCCGGCAACGGACGATTGTCGTCCGCTGGGACCGCCGCGCCTGCCCGCGACTGGTCGGTGCTTCGCTTGCCGCATACCCGCCTTGGGACCTCCCGGCGGATGAAGCCATCTTCGACGTACCCACCCGCATCGCAACCACGGCGCGGCGGCGAACCGCGCCTGCTCCGACGACCACAGCACCACCAACGGGCCCGTCGGTCGAGTTGCACAACGCCGCCCCTCCAGACCCTTCCACACCGCAGGACCTACGAGTAGAGGGGGCTCAATCAGAACACGCAGCAGATGACGACGACACGGCACCGCACGGTGACCCCGACGACGACCCTGTGGACTTCGAAGAGCTTGTGGCAGCATGGACAGGCGCACCCGGCACCTACCCGGAAGAGGCACTGTCGCCTTTTCGCCGCGGCAATGGCATTCCGCTCCCGGCCATTGCTGCACTCAAAGGGAGCGACCTTCGCGCCTTCGCGGCTCAACCAGCACCACCGATGCCTCCACTCGTCCAGGCCGGCCTGGTGACGACGACCCGCCAGGAACACCTCCGCACACTCCGTTTCCTGGGGACACTACCTCCGGAGTACGACGACGTTCCACTGCCTCTGGCGATCATCATGGCCACCGAACGGACGGCGGCCGAGCGCAAGTGGCGGCACGCTACCACGATGAAGAAACTGGCCACGGCCCAAGGTGCCCTCGCCCTCCTCCCGGCGTACCGCTGCTCACCCCCTGTTCTCCTGACGCAGTGCCCTCTGTGGCGGCAGGCGATGCGGGCAGCCGGCATCGCAGCGCGACAAGAACTGCCGAAGCAGCCGAAACCAGCGTCCCTTGCCCAGGTGAAGCGAGTGCTTGCACTGGAGCCGTGCCTGCCCACGGCGGCGGCAATCATCTTAGCGTGGATGACGGCGGCGCGCACAGGGTGCGTACTCCAACTCGATCGGCAGGACGTCTGTGTCAACCCGGACAAGTCACTGTCGGTCCGCTTCCGACGAGGGAAGGGAGCTCGCATCCGCGGCCCCTACACGGTACACACGTCCCCCCTGGAGACACCAATGCTTCGACGCTTGGAACGTTGGCTGGCGAGTCGTCGAGCACAACTTTTCGCATCCACGACCTCGGGCGACAAGATTCGCCTGGCACTGCGCCGGGTCGACAAAGCGCTGGAACAGCGCTCCCTCCGCCGGGGGGCATTGCAGGCCTTGGCCCGTTCCCCCAACATCACGGACGAGGTCCTCATGCTGTTCTCGGGCCACACGCAGGTGGCTACACTGCGGCGGTACCTATCGTGGGGCACGGCGGCCACGCACACACAAGCGGTGATGGCACAGCATCGCGCCCTGTGAGCACTCCACGTTTCATTGAGCACTTGGGGCGGGAGGCCCCCAACCTCGCCGACCTCACAGGCCACCATCGACCTTGCCTACACCTCCCTCTGCACGCCAAGCCGGTGGCCCCCCTCAACGTCGCCGCGCTCCTGCGACTGCCTAGGGTCAAGCCCGCTGTCACCGACGCGCTCCGCTGGCTGAACGACGCCAAGCTATACCGCCGACTGGCATCACGACTCCGGGCACCCCGCCAACCGCGCCCAATGGGCCTCACCTCCGCCGATGTCGACATCATGACGACCTTGGGTCGTTATGAAGACATCGAAGAGGCTCAGGTGCGGGGGCTGGCAAACGTGTTTTCGGTCGTGGAGTTGGCGAAGCAGCGGCGCCGCCACATCCTGGAGCCCATCCTCAACGACGCACTGGTCGTCGAGGACTTCGCGGGCATTTCGCTCCCGACCCCGCAGTCCGTCCGAGCAGGGCTGCGGAGGTACTCGGCGCAATTTGATGCGTCGAGTTTTTACGATCAATTCGAGCTGTCCCCCGAGGTTGCGGCCTTCTTTGCGTTCCGCGTGCGGCCGGGGGTCTTCCGCCGCTACACGCGCCTCCCCATGGGATTTCGCCCCGCTTGCTCGATCGCACAAGCGATCATGGAACTCCTCGCGGACGTGGACGTCGCCGGTGTGCAGGCGTTTGTCTACATTGACAACGTCTTGTTCACCGGCGACGACCGCGATTCCGTATTAGAGGCCGGCCGTCGCTTCCGCGAACGTGGCCTTCAGTGCAACGTCACGTTGAACGACCCCACTGTTCCTCTCGCCGACTTGGTGGACGCCACGGTGTTCGATTTCCTGGGGGCGGAGTACGATGCAGTGGCCAGCACCGTACGCAACACAACAAAAACGGAAGCGAAACTCCGCACCGCACTGGACGTTCTCTCCGCCCCGCGGCCGCCTACGCTCCGGCAGCTGGCCGCGGTCTTTGGTCTGTTGTTTTGGGGGCAGCAGATCACACCCCTGCGCCTGGCCCCATACTTCTCCGCCCTCCGTGCCTTTCGCCTTCTTCCGCTGGAGGCGTCACAGGCCCATTGGAACGCACCGGCTCCTCCGCTCTCGCCCGTCGCCCACCTCCAACTGCGCCAGTGGCTCCTCCTGGCAGCGACGCGTCCCTCCCGCCCACTCATCGACCCTCCCGTCCCAACCCCTGAATTCCGCATGTGGGTAGATGCGTCGGCCTTCGGGTGGGGCGCCGTTGTCGAGCGAACGGAGGACTCGAGTATCTTGCGCGTTGGCCGACCTTGGTCCGCGGAGGACCGGTTGGTCTACAACATTGCGTCGTCGGTGGTGGCGGAACCACTCGGCATGCGACGCGCCATCGCGGCCATCGCCACCACAGCCACCCGCGCCATCGAGGTGCACACAGACCACGAACCTTTGGTGTGCGCATGGCGTGCAGGACGCGGCCGGGTGGCCACTTACAACGACTGCTTGCTCGCGGTCCAGGCCGCCTTCCCCGAATTGCGTGTGGATGTGCAATTCGTGGCGGGGATTGCCAACGGCGGCGCCGACGCTATCTCTCGCGGCCTCGGTTGAAATGCCACAAATGAGTAACAACACCTACAAAACACCAAACACCAAACAAACACAACACGCCAACAAGCGAAACAACAACAGAACAAACAAGTCAAGAAGGAGGGGTTAGGTTGCTGGGCGGGCAAGGGGCGGGCCGGCTCTACACCGGCTCCTGTATTGGCGCATAAAAGTAAAAAACAACAAAACAAACAACGCAGGATGGAAGATGCGAGAATGAATCTTGATAACAAGACAAGAGGTGTGTTTTGACGCATCAAATCTGTTCCGCTGCTTTTTCGTATTGCAGAGTAGAAAAGAGAAGAGAAGAGACAGGCATCGTAAGCGAACAAGAGCATGGTAAGTTAGATACTTGGGGACAGTAAGTTAGATAACCATCTTTGACTCCTGCTGACAACTTGATCCTTGTCGCTCTTTTCATGCTTTGAGGGCTCAAGCGAAAGAGAGAGCGAGAGAAGTTGAATACAAAATATCGACACAAACACTCACACAAATACAAACACAAACACAAACCAAACGCAGATGCATTCGACAGCCGTCATCTTCTTCTTGATGGCCGTTGCTTGTTGTTCCGCTGCAGTGGCAGCCGTGGGGGCCACCAATGACTACCCGCATCGCGGCGCAACACGCCCAGGCAAGGACCCGAGGACGTCCATTACCCAGTTCAAGTTCCCTACACCACGCCAGGAGGCAACGCCGCTGCGCCAAGATCCACGAGTGACCGAGTCACCGTCCGACCCACCAGGCCCATCGCAGCCCACGGAGTTCCTGGTGTCCATGTCGGACTTCTGTACTGGTTCGCTACAACTTGCCCCTGAGAACTACCACCTCTTCAGTGGCAGCTACACCGTGCCGCCCCCTCCCATGGTTCCGATGGTGGACAGCGGTGAGTTCAACTACGGGTTCGCCGTGGTTGCGGACCCGGTGACGGGCGTCATCAATGGCTCGCTGACGTACACGTGCCCCAACTGCACCGTGTGGCCCAGCGACATTCCGTTCCAAGTGGCCTTTGCGAGTGTCTCTGGGGAGTGGGTATTTGAGATCGGGTACTGGTCGCCGCTGCTGCCGCTGATCATGAGCGCAGACATCGGACCTCGGGCGGTGTACAACCTACTCATCGGCCACCGCTTTGACCTTGTCCGTTGCTAAATAGAGACGAACACAACCGGACGCGACAAGATTGGTACAGACCGGATTCCAATCCTAGTGGCATGGAGGTGGGGGGATTTCAGTGAGGACTGTGCGCACGCACGCGAGAAGGGCGTAAGAACGCATCGAGAGTGCTTTTTATTTATTTCTGAATACATGCTGATATCAAACGAATGGCTGGAACGCAAAGCGGGACGAAACGTGTGTGAAAGAATTACGAGCGATGCGATGTGGTTTTATTTTGGCAATGAAATTATGCTTCGGGGGAATAATTCRAATATYGTTTGTTTCAGCATCCCGCTCGTTCGCTTTTCTTTTTCACACNACAATTTTCGTCATAACTCTTCACAGACACAATGCCCGGATGCATTTGTATACCTAATCCCCCCACGCACAATTATGCATCAATTGTTCTGTTCGCTGTAGAACAACAGCCACCGGCAAAACAAAGTTTTTGTGTTCTATGTTGTTGGATTTGAATTACAAGAAGCCAAAAGGTGTTCACAGCCAAAAGAAACGTTTGCGTGGTCCTTTTTTGCTATTGGTTGCTCTGTTGCGTTTTTTAAGGTCCCTCCCCGTCGTTTCACCGATCTGCCCACGTCGAACAAGTTATCCTGCTTTTTGCGAACAGCTCTTGTTTTTCTATGGGTGCTCGTTTGCCCACCAATCGGTAATTTCGCCACTCTTGATCAGCTTCAAACAATCTTAATAGACCACACGGATGTCAAAAATCAAACACTTGTCAAGTTTCGAGGCCTCTAGCCGAGCAACAATTGCCGATTGTGGTGGGCTTGGTGCCCTGTGCTTAGTTGATTGGTCTTCACTTCCAGAATATGGAATCTTCTCTGTTCTCATTCGAAGAAACGTTTATCGCAAACGGGAGAAATACGAAACAATAGAGCAGAAGAGGAAGTAAAATAAATAGGGAGTTACGATCCAAAACAACACCAACAACAGCGACCACATACAAAACGAATGGGCTGCTGCGCATCTATCGACCAACGACTGCGGCTGCCGGGCAACGCACCGCCGAAGTTGTCAGAGGCGGAGCTATCTGCCCTCAAGGCACGCATACCGCTTTGCCAAAAAGCCTTACTCAAATTCATTGCGGAGGCCCATCCACCGCTGGCGGAGGCTCTCTCGCAGCAACCGGGTGGTGCGGAGGGGTACCTCCCTCGCATCGGGGTTGCCTTCTCCGGCGGTGGATGGCGGGCGATGATGGCGGCGGTTGCGGCAGTTGACGGGCTGAGCGATGTCGGGCTGCTAGATGGCGTTGACACCGTCGCAGGGCTTTCTGGCGGTTCGTGGTTCGTGCAGGACTGGGCTGTGGGGGGCGTGGATCAGAATATTTTCCACGACTCCTTCAATGCTGTCGACCATCCGTGGGCCTACGGACAGCGATTTGATGCCACGAAGCACAGGTACGAAGGTCTCGCTCGCATGCTGTCGTCCAAGGTAGTCGCACGCGCGGCAAAGATCCCACCGAATATTGGGTCCTTAGGAAAATTTGCAAGCCTCTTTACCACGTCGAATCTGACCTTCTTTGGCATTTTGCTTGCGAGCGACGGGGGTCGGACCATGGTGACTCGGTACGCAAGCTTCCTTGAAGACCAGCTGCTCGTGTGGCAGTCGCTAGAGGAGCGGAAGCAGACGATGCTGCAGAGTGCGATTGCCGTAGAGGGCATCGCCAGCGGCAAATTTCCGGTGTTGGCGGTCGCCGCGGTGGACACGGTTCGGCATCCGTCGGAGATCCCGGCGGAGCAGCGAGGGAAAACAAACAATGTATGGGTCGAGTTTTCGCCGTTTGGCACCCGACACCGGTTGATTGATGGTGGCGAACAGACCCACCCAATTCAGGACCTTCGAGGCACCTTCGACAACGCCGCCCGGCCCATCACCGTCGGCCGCCTCGCCGCCATTTGTGGAAGTGCCTTTGCCGTGGACAACTTTACGGCGCTCGACACGATCCCAGATCCATTGAGTCGCCTCGCCAAGTTCTTCGGGATGGAAAATAGCCCCACCACATTTTTGGTCAAGGACTCCTTGACAGACGTCTCCCTGCACCGCACCCATCCAGTACCCCCAACGCCTGGCAAACCCACTGCACCACCGCCAGCAGCCCGTCGCGCGAGCTACGAATCGGAATTTTTCGGCACGCTCCGCGATGCTGGTTTGGACATCAACGTGCCATTTCCGCTGCTGCTTCCACAGTCGTCTGGCCGCAAGCTAGACATTGTGATTGCGTTTGACGCCGGGCACGGTGCGGAGGGGGCCCTCGAGCTGTCCAAGGCGGTCGAGTACGGCTACATTGAGATCAAAGGCGAGACCGTTGAGAGCCTCGCACGTGCATTCCCTGTCGGCGACCGCGTTCGCATCTTTTACCCGCCCACCCCGATCATCGGTAACCCTCGCAAACCTGTGATTGTGTACGTCCTCCTTCTGAACCGCACCAAGTCGTGGCAAGTCGCCTATCGCCGCGACGAGGTGCACTCATGCACGTCCTTTGTCCGACAGATTGTCCGCAGCCAAGTCGTGCCTGAAGTCTTCCGCTGCCTGCGGGACTGGATCATCGAACGGATGCCTATCGGGCCGGAGGACAAGGAGCGGCTCCGTGGGCAGGATCCCATACGACACCCCAAGTCCGCCGCGTTGTCCGACAGCGCCAAAGTATTCGAGTCCTCGAACACGATGGAGGATTTTGCGGAGATCGCCAGCGATGCGCTGATGGCGACGATCACCGACAAGCGGAACCTCACCAACAGCCCCATTGACTTTGCACAGGCGTTGGAGCGACAACTCATCGCCAAAATCAAACCGGAGCTGCGACTGGCATGCCTCAAACGCCTCGGTGAACTCGTCGCCGCCGCAGATGTTGCAGACACCATCTACTTCCATTTGAACAGTCCGATGGACGACGTGGACGCGGAGCTGTACACCTCTGGGTGGGTGGTGCCGAAGCGAGACGAAGCAAAGGCAAAGGGCCTCTTTGAGGTAATCCACAGCCTCATGTTCGATTACGCACTCGCCGTGAACGCTGCAGTGGAGCTGATTGGTACGCGGTCGGACCTGACGACGACAGCTCTGTTATCCAAGACTCTTGGCCGCCCCGTCGATCTCATTCCACCGCCCTCCGCTGCCGGAGCGAGGAAAACGTTTGACCGCATGACGATCAGCGACCCGGACTGGCGGTACGTGTACTCCTTCCTGTCGATGCTCGCTTGTGTTCCAGGCGCCGGGGAGGGGCTGATGCACAAGCTGATTGAGCAGATTTGCAAAGAAAGTGCCGAGCTGCTTGTCAAGGAAGCCGCGTCGTCGCCAAACAACACGATCATCCGATGCCTCATGACAGACGATCGCGGCTTTCTGCGCTACGACGTTCGCGAGGCTCACCGCCGCAATTTGGGCATCGCCATTGTGATTGAGAGCTTTTGCTTCATTGTGGAGGGCGATGAGCACTGCGTCGCGAACCATGAGGTCCTGCCCATGTGGCAGCGCTTCTTTGATGGTGACGATGGTCGATTTGCGTACCTTGTGTTGGAGGCGGTGCTCCTCAGCGCGCGCGGCGTTCGCTGCCGCCAGCTGATTGCGAACCTGGTGCTCCGAGCGCAGCGCTTCATCAAGCAGAGTGGTCGGGACTTTGCCCAGCAACAGCTTCTGAGCAAGGCACTGTACTGCAGCTCGTTCCGCAACAGCGGCATGATTGAGCTGCTGCGCAACAGCGGGGTGGTCGGCAACGCCGCGGAGCAGACCCACTGCTGCACGCTGGCAGACGCGTGTTTGGTTGGGAACCACAATGCGGTGGAGATGATCCTGGAGGATGTTACGGAGGGTGCTCCACCCATGGAGGCAGTGCGCATCGCCATTGCGCACAAGTTCCCTAAGGTCCTTTCGGTGCTTATTGAGGACCAGGAGGCGACGCGGAAGTATTTGATGGACGTACGCGACTTGTTGAACTCGTCTTTCTCGAACCCTGCGACGGATCCAACGACGGCGATTCCGTGGACCAAACTGCAAGGCAAATTGTCAACAATGTAAGAAAGATGAAACTCTGGGAAGCTCTGGGATGCACAACGCTTACTTCCGGACCACACGAAAGGAAATCAGATACGTATGAATGTTCAAACATCCACACGCAAACGCAACAACAAAAGAGAGCAACAAAGCAGGAAAGGAAACGTTTTACAAGTGATACACGTGTGACTGCGACGCCGTGGCGAAAGGCAGTTTACAATTCGCCCCTCGGTGTCTTTACCCTCCTTAGCTTTCAGTGAGGGACGAGAAGAGGGGTGCGTGAGAATGCACAGGAAAGCCAAAAGACATCCATGAGGGGGGGGGGAAGGACCGATATAGTGAACAATTTAGTACATTGCGACTCAGTCGCGAAGAGCCTATACCGAATGTGCCGCGAAGCGCTTCTGATTTGGCAGGAGTAGGCGCGTTGTCGAATGTGATGTGACTCTTTGGCAGCAAATGGTTTAGAGAGAGCTGTATCAGTCATTGCTCCTTTGCCTAACCCTCGTTCCCCATGCCTCCCATTCTTCCCTCCAAGCTTTCCCTCTCTACTCTCCCCAGCACACACTTTTCGACCTTGTGTCTACAGTGACAGAAAGGCCTCTCGAGTTACGGTTTTTCTCGACTCATCGTAATTGGTGACTCAAGTGCAGCAAAACGCGTATGTTCCCCCCTCCCACCCATAGGCTCGAACGGTGAAGTCATATGGATGGTGTGATTTTGCTTTTGACACAAGAAGAAGAAGAATCGGCGCAATCGAACAGAAACTGTCTGCGCATGTGATGACAATTTCCCCCGAACCCTTTTGGGTTGTAGGGGCCGAGAGACGAAAGAAAATCGATCACGTTGTCGTGATGATGATGATGATGATGATGATGATGATGATGATGAGGATACATGGAAGGCGTTTTCTCCCCCCCACCCTTCGCGCATACACATGAAAAGACACAGTCATGGATCGGAACCATGACCGACTGCTGTTGTTGTTGTTGTGTTGTTTCTTGCTCGTTTTTTTTGTTTGATGATTGAGCGAACCTATTCTCTTTTGATGTGGTGTACGTTAGGATCCCTCCGTTGACATGCAGAGTAGAGGGTAGCAGTGGGGGGAGCACCGCAAAACGAAATTCTGATGTATCAACCAAGAAGAAGGAACGGACTTTTCTTGACGTTTCTTGCTACGCAGTTGGCACACCCCCTCTTGGTGACAAAATGGAGGTGTTCAGACGCGCTCTATTTTTTTGCTGCTGGTGGGGTTTTCTACGGTTGGGTGATGATACTCCGTCACCCAACCCTCACACATACCTCAACAGAAAAGGACTCACCAAAACGAATCCAACACAATCAAATCTGGGGGGAACAGTACCACCCACTATGGCAGTCGATAGTGGGGAGCTTTCGGCAGCGCTGGATAGCGATCTGAGAGGCTTGACGAGTTGGTTGAGTGCCTCCGTAAGCAGCAGCAGCAGCAGAGATATCAAGGACATCGGGCTGCGGCTGTGCGCATCGCACAGGGATGCAGTCAGACTTCGCATCGATGGCGTTCTATGGACGTGTCCTCGATTAATTTTAGCACTGGGTGGTCGAATGGAATGGATGGAACCTGTTTCGGAAGCGGTGCAACAAGGCAGTGGTGGCGATGTGGTGCGTAATGGGAGGTCTGGTAACCACCCCACGACGGGTAACCACCCCACGACGAGTTGGGGGTGTGGACTCTTGGAATTGGAGTTTCTGTATCTCCCGTTGGAGGAGGATACCGAAGGGGATCAACCGGAACGTGTGAAGCGGCGAGACCACGCTGTTCGAGATGACAACCTAGCTGCCTTGAGCCCATACCGCAGCAGCCTCTCAGCTCAGAGGAAGCGAGACCGGGAGGACGAAGGTCCACAACTTACGGGCGGCGGTAGCTCACCACACAGCACAGCACCACCGTCACGACGCCAAAGAGCCGCTGTGCTCAGTAGCCCTGCTAGCCTTCGTGCAATAAGGAGCCCTGTGCTAGTCGGCGCAGCAGCAGCAGCAGGAGTTATTGAGCCGATGCAGCTCCCACCACCATTCTGCACGGATTTCTGCTGTCCAACACGAGTCCTTTCAAGATCTTCCACCGCTACGACCAACCCTGACGACAACAACCACTGCGTACCTGGAGAGGCGCCGACATGCCGCGGTGCTTCCGCAGTCACCCCTGTGATTCGGCTCCGAGTGCTGTCTCCGTTGTTCCACCCCTTTGTGGATGAGAGCACATGCATTTTCCAGCAGGAGCTTGCACTGCGTCTTTGGGAACAGCGAAGAGAAGAAGAAGCGACGTCGCCAAACGGAGGTTCTCAAGGAGAGGGAAGCGGAGCAGCAATGCTACCAACGGGTACAGCCCCATGCGCATGCTCCTCATCGAGTTCTGATCCAACGGCAACCGCAACCGGGCTGCTGCAGCTGCTCCTGTGGGTTCTCTCGATCCCAAAAGCATCGACAGGCGCAGTGCTGGAGGTTGAGGATTTGTTTCCCGACGACGGCGACGACACGGGGTTGATCGATGCATGGGCGCTGCACCGAGGCGGTCGCTGTGCCGACTGCGCGATGGCGGCTGCACTACCGGTCCCGATGGAGGTATTTGAGGAAGCAGGTGAGGCGGATAAGACGCGGTGGCTGAAGACGCTGAAAGAGAACCTTACAGCGCTGCGGCGCAACGAATGCGACGCACTGGCACGGCAGCTGGACGCGCGGCAGCAGGCCGTTGCCACCGCCATAGGAACTTATGAGGCACGGAAACTCTTCCGCGAGCCGACGTTGTTCTTGCCGCACAGCTGTGCCGAGACCGCCAGTGCAGTGGTGTGGTCCCTGTTGGACCCTGCCTTGGCGCAATTTCTGATTCGATTTGGAGTCATGGGTGGGGGTCGCAGCCGCATCAACAACGGAGCAGCAGCAGCAGTGGAGGAGGAGGAGGAAGGGGGCGACGACCAAGCTGAGATGATGCCGCTGGAAACAGCGACAGCGGTAGTGGGGGGAGCTGCTGGCGACGCACATATGCGGACCGCGTTTCTGTCACTGTGCCGCGAAGACACTGCGGGCGTCTATTCCTTTGCGTTGTTCACACCTGATGCTTGCGCGGCGCTTGCACAAGAAATTCGAAACTTTGAGACCTCACTGCTGCCACGATTTCGGCCGAACTCGATGAACCGGTATGGGCTGATCGTCAACGAAATCGGCCTCAAACCGTTGATGACGCGGTTGTGCCGCGACATCCTCTTTCCGCTCGCAAATCTACTGCTTCCAGAGCACACGTGCGAGCAGACCCTCGACGACCACCACTCGTTCGTCGTGGAGTACCGAGGCGACGCAGACGTGTTCCTGGACATGCACTCCGACGACTCGGAAATCACTTTCAATGTAAATCTCCTCGATGGCTTCCAGGGCTCGTCGTTGTGCTTCTGCGGGATGCCTGGAACGGAGGGTCATCGCAAGCACTTGCGAAGCTATGAGCATGCATTGGGCCGTGCTGTTGTGCACGCCGGTGCGCAGCGACACGGGGCCTTGCCGATCACGTCGGGCGAGCGGATGAATTTGATTGTGTGGGGCCGGTCGAGTTGGCACCGACAGCAGCACGGGGGTCGCGCGCAACACCCGCGGCACACAGACGAGATGCCTCCGGATGCTGTGTGCTTGTCGTTGACCCACGACCCTGACTACCACCTCTACCACCAAACCGCATGAACCACGTGTTGATGACAGCGGCGCTCATGGACGACCTCGCTAAGAGAGGCAAGGGGTGTGTGGACATGGCATCGCACAGGCATTGCAACAGCCAACGTATTTCGCACGTAACTGCCCCTTTGGCACGGATGATCGTTTTGCACACAAGATGGTTTGATTATTCGTTTCCAGATGTTGTTGGCGTTGTGGCTGTGTGTGAGCGCCCTCAATCGTACGCAGGACCCTCACCGCGCTTTCGAATGAAGTTACCGTCGAAAGCGAAATCACCAAACTTTACATTTTCAAAATTTTTTGGGGATAGGATACCGGCTGATGGTTCCTCTGCCGCTGCCGTATGGCTGCTGTGGGCACATGAGCGCATCATGCATTAGTTTGTGTTTCAACGAAGAAGCTTCTTGCCTGATCTGTCGTTCTACTCAATAGATCAAGGGCAACACATGTCCAGTGATAGATTTTAGTTTGGTCATTTTTAGTTTTCCACACATTGCTTTTTTGGTTTGCCCCCATGACTGTGCGTGCCGCCGCCGGAGAGATG
>NVWL01000031.1 GCA_002733645.1 Oceanobacter sp. | reverse complement strand
AAGGTGGCCGTACTGTTGGTGCTGGTGTTGTAGCTAAGGTTGTTGCTTAAGACCGAGTCTTAATCAATAACTTGTAGGAGGAGTTCGATACCTAGGTAACGAATCTCCACTACAAAAAAAAGCCCGCTTCGAGCGGGCTTTTTTGTGCGTGTTTGTTTTTAAATTTTCGCTTGTCTGTGTGGTAACAACCGTTGCGCTTCAGATGCATAACATCCTATCCCTTGTAATAATCGGGTAATGCTTGGGTGGCGGCTTCTAGTGGAAAGTTAAGGTTAGCTTTCGTTGCTGTTTTTCGTTAGTTCATAATACTTTTTGGGCGTTTTAAATGTGGTTTGGCGACACATTATTTTCAAAATCCATATCGTTATAACTACAACTGTGGTCATGAATCTGAGAAGACTTTATGTATGTTCTAAGGTATATTTGTCGCTTTTTAGCGGCTTTATTAGTTGGGAAATAGTCGCCCACGCAAAGGACTTATCATGTTTGCATTAGATAGTATTCAACTGGATGGATCGATTCAAAGCCAATGCGCTGTTGATACGGTAATGGATCGTGTTAATAACGGTGAACTCGTCATCTGGCGCCGAGGAATGCAGGATCTGAAGGTGATGGACCAAGCTGTTGATCTCGTTCTTAATAGCGTGCGAAAAATTAGCGGTTCTAATGCTGCAGAAGCCGTGGCTAAAAATGGTGTTGAAAATATCCACCATCATGTAGCGCTTGATGATGTTGAGGCTGTGTATAAAGCGGCGCGCGTATCTCTTGCTGAAAAAATGCCAGCAGTAACGGCGCAAACGTTTCGAGCGCTGGGTGTAGATGGTGAGTTTTATGTGCATGATGCATCTTTGATCCGACTCATGATGCCATTTGATGTTATGAAGTCCAAACAGCAGGATTTTAAAAAACATTTAGGTAAATTAACCCTTCATGGTCCTCATCATGATCATTATCAAAATGTCCCTGTTAATGCGATTAATACATGGACAGCTATTGGTCGTGTTGATGCGGATAACGGAATGCTGATATACCCAGACATTTGGGGGAAAAATCTACCTATGGAGAATGGCGAGATTCGAAGTGATCAGTATCTTGGTAAGCCAGTGGCTGTTGAAATGGATCCGGGTGACATTCTTATATTCCATAGCAATCATATGCATGCGTCCCGAATTAATACGACGTCGGAAACGCGCGTTGTTTTAACCAATAGAATTTGTCTAGAGAAACCTGATTATCCAGATTCTGCACGACCTCAGAAGTATTTTGTTTCTTCAGCGTTTCCCGAAAACTTAGATATGTCTAATATCTTTTCTCAAAAGGGGTTTGTTGGTAATAAAGGTAAAACTTTGAAAACTGGTTTGAGTCGTGGATTGCACAAAATTGCAACTAAGGCCGGGTTTGATTTTCGGAAAATGCCAAAAGAAACCAGCAATTCGATTAACCTGACACCTGTTGCCAGAGAGGGCCTACAAAGCTCTCTGGGTGAGGGGGAGTTGGTGGTTCTGGATGAAAAAACCTGCGCCACAAAAGTTAATGGCGAGGTCATAGCGTTCCGCAGGCAGTGCCCACATCAAGGCGCAGACCTTGCTCTTGGCTTTGTTGAGGATGGCAAGGTGTTTTGTCCATATCATGGGTTGAAGATCTGTGTAAAATCCGGCGAGTCAGCTTGTTCATCAATTAACAAACTAAAGGCCGAAGTGATTGCCTAGGCAGTCTTCTAATGCATGAAGCGGCGCACATATTTTTGAAATATGTGCGCTTTTTTATGTATCTAGAAAATTTTGTCTTCGTTATTTATTGTTTTAATAATAGGCGCTAACATCAGCTTGGCTGCAGCAATGGACGGGTGGTCATCATCAAAATATAATGGAACCTCATTCCTCACTGCGTAACATGTTTTTTCGTCGCAAAAAACCCCGGTTGGATCAATGAGCGTGACGTTGTCTGCAAATGTTGTCTCTGCAAAAAAATTGAACAGTGGCTGACTTCTATTCAGAAAATAAGCTCGGCTCTCACCTTTAATATCATTGAATTTCAATTCCCCTATTTTGTAGTTGTTGGACAATATATTAGGCATACGCTCGGTTAAATCTGGAATAGGTAGCATGACATACACGTGTTGTTTAGTGCTGGCTATATCGCGAATCATTTCTTTTAGTGACCAGAGCATTTGTATTCTTTGAGCTTCTGATGTCTTGGGTTTGGCACTGTTGCTAGATGGCACTCCTGTGCCATAGAAAGCCCTTATATAGCGGAAGTTAATCAATACTGAGTCAATGCTTTCTCTTTTATTGAGGTCTTCTACTGCAAGGTTCAGCCACTTTGTACATTTGTTGAATCCATTTTCTTGTTTGTAAGATGGTACGCAGCCAGAAAAGCTGTAGTGACGAACTCCCTCATTTTTTTCTTTTAAACTTTCAGCAAGTGCGTATGAAAGTTCTATTACGTGACTGTCACCAAGCGTAGCCCAAGTAATGTTATCGCCTAAATAGGTGCAAGCATCCTTTGGAGCAATAGGGTATTTAATTTTACTGTGGCATTGCTCTCTGAGTGGACTGGGCTTTACAGCTAGGAAGGTATCTCGTACAGAGGAGGGGAAGCGATTAGGAAAGCCGTTAGAGCTCTCGATACACAGTCCTAGGGTTGTGGTGAGGGCCATAATTATTACAGTGGGATGCGCGGCTAGCTTCATTCCTTTTGCATGTTTATCAAAACGGATCTTTTGTTCGATTAGTGTATACGATAAATATCCAAGCAGAATTGATAAGGTTACTCCTGTTAGCAACCATGTCGTCGATGTCATCCCTATTGTCTTCCAGATGACAAATATGGGCCAATGCCAAAGATAGATAGAGTATGACCAACTTCCTAATTTTTGAATAACAAGATTATTAGTAATAAATGATTTTTGTTGATTGGCTGTTATTACAAGCCATGCTCCTGTGACGGGAGCTAATGTATAAAGCCCCGGCCACGTATCGTTTTCATTTAATAAAAATGCACTCATTAAAATGAGAAGTAAGCCGAAAGATTCAGTAACTTTGCAGAGCGACTGTTTGAGTTGAAGAGGAAAGAGAATTGCAGCGCCACCGGCCATCATCTCCCAAGCTCGACTTGAAAGATCGTAGAATGCATCGAATTCAGCTGAGTATGACAAGTACACACATAAAATTAAGCTTATTACGGCAGTAATTAAGACGCTGGTTTTGGCTCCTTGATCTCCGAATAACTTCCGAAACAATAGAATAATCAGTGGATAAATAATATAAAACTGCCATTCAACAGAGAGCGACCACGTGTGCAGCAGCCACTTGTCGTGGGAGGCGACGTCAAAATATCCAGCTTCATTCTGGTAAGCGATGTTAGACAGGAAACTTGCACTGTAAGCGATGTGCTTGCCTAATGTTTTTAATTCTTCCGGTGCAAGGAGAGCCAACCCTGCGATCAGAGTGCTGACACATACGACGGATAGTGCCGGAATAATTCTATTGGCGCGTGCAAGATAGAAGTTGCTGAGAGTGAACCGACCTAGATCAATGTTTCTGAAAATTATTCCTGTCATCAAATAACCAGAAATAACAAAAAAAACATCCACCCCGATAAAACCACCAGGTAGCCAATCTTTATTGAAATGGAATATGACAACAGCAAGTACTGCGTATGCTCTTAGTCCGTTAATATCATATTTGAATAGCATAGGAGTGTGATAGATCAATAAGATTATGGAAGTGCTAATCGCATTATTCTAGTGTGGCGCATCAGCAATTAGAGAATTCACTATAGTAACAGAACTAAGAAACTGGGGTTTGAGTTACGAATATTTTGAGCGTCAATTTACTTTGGGGATATTTAGGTTGCTGTGCTTATTTCAATGTGAAAGTTATAACAGTGTTAATTTTTTTTAATATTGGGACGAAGAGCTAATCAAAAGAGGCGGTCGATGTAATATTTAAGGATCATTTGTTAGTTTGTTCTGGCCAATAAAAAACCCGCTCAGCTTGCGCTGGCGGGGTTTTTTAAAGCACTAAGCGAGCTTATTTAGCTGCTTTACGCGCTTTTGCTTCTTCCATAACCTTCTCAGCGATCTGGTTAGGGCAAGGCATGTAGTGGGAGAACTCCATAGAGAACTGACCACGACCTGAGGTGATGGTACGTAGGTGACCAATGTATCCGAACATTTCAGATAGTGGAACGTCAGCCTTAATACGAACACCAGAAACACCGGCTTCCTGATCTTTGATCATGCCGCGGCGACGGTTAAGGTCACCAATAACATCACCAACGTTATCTTCAGGTGTGAACACGTCAACCTTCATGATTGGCTCAAGAAGCTGTGCGCCAGCTTTAGGCATTGACTGGCGGAATGCGCCTTTCGCTGCAATTTCGAACGCAATTGCAGAGGAGTCAACCGCGTGGTAACCACCGTCGTAAACGTCGATTTCAACGTCTAGTACAGGGAAGCCAGCTAGCGGGCCTTCGGCCATCATTGCTTTGAAGCCTTTCTCAATCGCTGGGTAGAATTCCTTAGGAACGTTACCACCAACAACAGACGTCGTGAATACGAAACCAGTACCTGGCTCGCCGGGCTTCATGCGGTAATCAATCTTACCGTACTGACCAGAACCACCAGACTGCTTCTTGTGCGTGTAGCTGTCTTCGATTGGAGCAGTAATGGTTTCGCGGTATGAAACCTGTGGCTCGCCTACTTCTAGCTCAACGCCATAAGTACGCTTCAGGATATCAACCTTAATGTCTAGGTGAAGCTCACCCATACCTTTAAGGATGGTTTCGCCTGATTCTTCGTCAGTTTCAACACGGAATGTAGGATCTTCAGCAACCAGTTTACCGATCGCAATACCCATCTTATCAACAGCGCCTTTGTCTTTCGGCTTAACAGCGATAGAGATTACTGGCTCTGGGAATACCATGGCTTCAAGCGTACATTCATGCTTAGGATCACAAAGAGTGTGACCCGTCTGAACGTTCTTCATACCCACAATCGCGATGATGTCACCAGCTTGTGCACTGGTTAATTCAGTACGCTCATCGGCTTGCATCTCAACCATACGGCCAACACGCTCAGTTTTGCCAGTAAAGCTGTTAAGGATGGTGTCACCCTTGTTGATTTTACCAGAGTAGATACGTACGAAAGTCAGGGCGCCGAAACGGTCATCCATGATCTTAAATGCAAGGGCGCGGAAAGGCTCGTCTGCCGATACGATGGCTTTCTCGCCAGTTGGGTTACCTTCTTCGTCAGTAAGATCCTGTGGATCCACTTCGTCTGGAGATGGTAGGTAATCAACAACGGCATCAAGCACCAGCTGTACGCCTTTGTTTTTAAAGGCAGAACCACAGTAGGTAGGGAAGAACATAAGATCGCGAGTACCTTTACGGATACAACGCTTGATCTCGTCCATTGATGGCTCTGTACCTTCTTCAAGGTACTCCATCAATAGATCTTCGTCTGCTTCTAATGCAGTCTCGATTAACTGTTCACGGTACATCTCAACGTCGTCAGCCATATCGGCTGGTACGTCGGTGACTTCGTAGTTTTCTGGCAGGCCAGTGTCATCCCACTTGTAAGCTTTCTTAGTAAGAAGATCGACAACACCAACGAACTCGTCTTCAGTACCGATTGGAAGCACCATGATCAGTGGGCGAGCACCAAGCACTTTTTTAACCTGATCTGTAACGCGGTAAAAATCAGCGCCTAGGCGGTCAAGTTTGTTGACGAAGATGATACGAGCAACTTCTGAGTCGTTCGCGTAACGCCAGTTGGTCTCAGACTGTGGCTCAACGCCGCCTGAACCACAGAATACGCCGATACCGCCATCAAGCACCTTAAGTGAACGATATACTTCAACAGTGAAGTCAACGTGTCCAGGTGTGTCAATAACGTTAAGGCGGTGGCCGTCCCAAGAACAAGTTACGGCAGCTGACTGAATGGTAATACCACGCTCAGCTTCTTGTTCCATGAAATCGGTAGTTGATTCGCCATCGTGTACTTCACCGGTTTTGTGGATTTTACCAGTGAGTTTCAGGATACGTTCTGTGGTGGTAGTTTTGCCCGCATCAACGTGAGCGAAAATACCAATGTTTCTGTACTTGCTGAGGTCTGTCATAACTATACTCGGTTAGCAGAGTTTCAAAAATGTTTCAAAAATTCGCGCGATACTGTATACGATTTCTAAAGTGATTTCCTCACAGTTTTTCAATATCAGATCGAAAAATATCAAACAGGACGTTTTGGGTCAGAAATAAACGGTTTAATTTCATTTATATGGTGTCTGTGGTCATCGCGAGTGGCAGGAATGTTGACAGGCGTTAGCTCGGGCGTATTATGACGGCTCTGAATTCTGTCAGTAATGCTGGCGGCGCTTATAAAAACGTCTTCATATGAGGGTATAGACGGTGGCTAAGGAAACGTTCGAACGCTCCAAACCCCACGTAAACGTGGGTACTATCGGTCACGTTGACCACGGTAAAACAACATTAACTGCTGCACTAACACGTGTTTGTGCAGAAGTATGGGGCGGCGCAGCCGTTGCATTCGACGGTATCGATAACGCTCCAGAAGAGCGTGAGCGTGGTATCACTATCTCAACGTCACACGTTGAATACGAATCACCAAACCGTCACTACGCACACGTAGACTGCCCGGGTCACGCCGATTATGTTAAAAACATGATCACTGGTGCGGCACAGATGGACGGCGCGATCCTAGTATGTGGCGCAACTGATGGCCCTATGCCACAGACGCGTGAGCACATCCTGCTTTCACGTCAGGTAGGTGTACCTTTCATCGTTGTATTCCTGAACAAAGCTGACCTGCTTGCAGAAGATTGTGGTGGCGCAGATTCAGAAGAATACGCAGAAATGCTAGAGCTTGTTGAAATGGAGCTTCGTGACCTGTTGTCAGAATACGACTTCCCAGGCGACGACACACCAATCATTGCAGGTTCTGCATTGATGGCTCTGAACGGCGAAGACGGCAACGAAATGGGTACTACAGCGGTTAAGACCCTAGTAGAAACTCTAGATTCTTACATTCCTGAGCCAGAGCGTGCGATCGACGGTGCATTCATTATGCCGATCGAAGACGTATTCTCAATTCAGGGTCGTGGTACCGTTGTTACCGGTCGTGTTGAGCGCGGTATCGTACGTACGGGTGAAGAAATCGAAATCATCGGCATCAAAGAAACCACCAAGACCACATGTACTGGTGTTGAGATGTTCCGTAAGATTCTTGACGAAGGCCGTGCAGGCGAGAACGTTGGTGTACTACTACGTGGTACTAAGCGTGACGAAGTTGAGCGTGGTCAAGTATTGGCAGCGCCGGGTTCAATCACCCCGCACACCACGTTCCAATCAGAAGTCTACGTACTGGGTAAAGATGAAGGTGGCCGTCACACGCCTTTCTTCAAAGGTTACCGTCCACAGTTCTACTTCCGTACTACCGACGTAACAGGTGCTTGTGAGCTACCTGAAGGCGTTGAGATGGTAATGCCAGGTGATAACGTTCAATTGACAGTTACCCTGATTGCCCCGATCGCGATGGACGAAGGCTTACGCTTCGCTATCCGTGAAGGTGGCCGTACTGTTGGTGCTGGTGTTGTAGCTAAGGTTGTTGCGTAAGACGTAGTCTTGCTCGATAAAATGCAAAGGGCGGCCCTATGGTGGCCCTTTGTATATGCGTCTCTTTTGAAGGTCTGCCGTCTGTTGGTGGCAAAAAGTAAGATTTATCAATAATTAGACTTGATAAACCGCTGCGTTGCTGTAAACTTCGCCGCCCTGAGAAAGAGTTACAGGCCAGTAGTTCAATTGGTAGAGCATCGGTTTCCAAAACCGGAAGTTGGGGGTTCGAGTCCCTCCTGGCCTGCCAAAATTTCAAGGTGGCAGCTTCGGCTGCCATTTTTGGCTTTAGGGAATGGTATGAGTACCGAGATTAAGGCGAAAGGTTCGCTGTTTGATGTAGTGAAGTGGCTAGTAGCAATTGCTTTATTTGTGGCGGCTGTTATTGGTTCTGGTAATTACCTATACCCAGAAGTGGGGACACTCTACCGCGTACTCGCAGTAGTGGGGTTGATGCTTCTAGCGGTAGGTGCTGCCTTAACTACCAAACAGGGACAAGACTTCCTTGTATTGCTCAAGGAAGCGAATAAAGAGCGTCGCAAAGTTGTATGGCCGACGCCTGTAGAAACTCGTCAAACGACCATGATTGTTGTTGTGGTTGTTGTTTTGGCGGGTCTTATTCTTTGGGGCCTTGATTGGGTTCTGAGTTCTCTTGTTAAGCTCGTTGTCGGTTAAGGAGTTAGGTAATGTCTATGCGTTGGTACGTTGTACACGCCTACTCAGGTTACGAGAAACGCGTTCAGTCGCAGCTTAAAGAGCGTATTGAAATTCACGACATGCAAGACAAGTTTGGCGAAATCTTGGTGCCTACCGAAGAAGTCGTTGAAGTGCGTGAAGGCAAAAAGCGTAAGAGTGAGCGTAAATTCTACCCGGGCTATGTTCTGGTGGAGATGGATATGGAAGATGCGACGTGGCACTTGGTTAAACAAACGCCACGCGTTATGGGCTTTATTGGCGGTACTGCTGATAAGCCAGCCCCGATCAGTAAAAAAGAAGCTGATGCTATTCTGCAGCGTGTTCAGGATGGTGCTGAGAAGCCTACACACAAAACTATCTACGAGCCGGGCGAAGTTGTTCGCGTTGTGGATGGTCCGTTTGCAGACTTTAACGGTGTGGTTGAATCCGTTGATTACGAGAAATCTCGTCTGCATGTGGCGGTAACAATATTTGGTCGTTCTACGCCGGTTGAACTTGAGTTTACTCAGGTCGAAAAAGCCGCGTAAGCGAATTTAAGTGCCCGTGAGGGCGGGGAGCTAAGCCGGTGAGGTGCAAATCTTACCGGCAAAGTGCTATTACCCATTTGGAGAAATACAATGGCTAAGAAAGTAGAAGGCTATATCAAGCTGCAAGTTGGCGCTGGTAAAGCAAACCCAAGTCCGCCAGTTGGTCCTGCGCTGGGTCAGAAAGGCTTGAACATCATGGAATTCTGTAAAGCATTCAACGCTCAGACTCAAGGTCTAGAGCCAGGTGCACCAGTTCCTGTTGTTATTACTGCGTACAGCGATCGTAGCTTTACCTTTGAAATGAAAACTCCACCTGCGTCGTACCTGCTTAAGAAAGCAGCGGGTATCACCAGTGGTTCTGCACGTCCAAACACCGTTAAGGTTGGTACAGTAACCCGTGCTCAGTTGGAAGAAATTGCGACTGCTAAAGCACCGGATTTGACTGCTGCCGATATGGACGCAGCTGTACGCACCATCGCTGGCTCTGCTCGCGCTATGGGCCTGAACGTGGAAGGAGTTGAGTAATGGCTAAGTTGACTAAGCGTCAGAAGCAAATTGCTGAGAAAGTAGAATTAGGTAAAGTTTACTCTGTTGAAGAAGCTGTTGAAATTTTCGCTTCTCTACCAGGTGTTAAATTTAAAGAGTCTGTTGATGTTGCCGTAAACCTTGGCATCGACGCTCGTAAATCAGATCAAAACGTTCGTAGCTCTACTGTACTGCCAAACGGTACTGGTAAGACTATGCGTGTTGCTGTTTTCACTCAGGGTGCAAACGCTGAAGCTGCTCTAGCGGCAGGTGCCGACGAAGTTGGTATGGAAGACTTGGCTGAGAAAATGAAAGCCGGCGATCTTAACTTCGACGTAGTCGTTGCATCTCCTGATGCGATGCGCGTTGTTGGCCAGCTTGGTCAGGTTCTTGGTCCGCGCGGCCTGATGCCGAACCCGAAAGTGGGTACTGTAACTCCTGATGTTGCGACTGCGGTTAAGAACGCAAAAGGCGGTCAGGTTCGTTACCGTAACGATAAAAACGGCATCATTCATACAACCATCGGTAAGGCTGATTTCACTGCTATCGCACTGAAAGAAAACCTAACGTCGTTGTTGGCTGATCTGAAAAAAGCTAAACCAAGCCAGGCGAAGGGTGTCTTCATGAAGAAGGTAACTCTATCGACCACTATGGGTCCTGGCTTGATCGTTGATCACTCTGCGCTAGATATCTAATCTAGGCAGGATCAACAAACCATCTTTGGGGTTGTCGTTAGGTGCTTGCATGTAACGACAGCTGTCAAAGACCGCAGGCGTTGATGTTACTTGGTTAAAACCAAACTACGGATACTTAATATGACCTGCGTAGATAGTGTGTGGCCCCGTTCAGTTTTCTGAATTGTCACACCGAGACTGGCTCTTCAAGAGCCTAACTTAACTTGTTAGGAGTTAATCGTGGCCTTAGGACTCGAAGATAAAAAGGCGATCGTTGCCGAAGTCCAAGAAGCAGCTCAAGGTGCTCTGTCTGCAGTAGTCGCGGATTCTCGCGGTGTTACTGTGGGCGCTATGACCGCTCTACGTAAAGAAGCACGTGAAGCAGGTGTTTGGATGAAAGTTGTCCGTAACACTCTCGCGCGTCGTGCTATTGAAGGTACTGAATACGAGTGCATGACTGAATCACTCGTTGGTCCTACTTTAATCGCTTTCTCTAAAGAACATCCAGGTGCGGCTGCCCGTATCTTTAAGAAGTTCGCTAAAGAGAACGAAGCGTTTGAAGTTAAGGTCGGTGCTTTCTCTGGTGAAGTGGTTTCTGTTGATATGCTGGCTACATTGCCAACATTCGACGAAGGAATCGCGAAACTGATGAGCGTCATGAAGGAAGCATCTGCAGGCAAGTTGGTACGTACCCTTGCTGCGCTTCGCGACCAAAAAGAACAGGAAGCTGCCTGATTTATCAGGTGCGCTCCACAAAGTTTATAGAGCATAGTGCTCGCTTAAATTTAGGATAAATCTCATGTCTTTGACAAAAGAAGATATCATCAATGCAGTAGCTGACATGTCTGTAATGGACATCGTTGAACTTGTTTCTGCAATGGAAGAAAAATTCGGTGTATCTGCAGCAGCCGTTGCAGCAGCACCAGCAGCTGGCGGCGACGCTGGCGGCGCTGAAGCACAGACTGAATTCGACGTAATTCTATCTGCTGCTGGCGACAAGAAAGTTAACGTGATCAAAGCAGTTCGCGCTCTAACAGGTCTTGGCCTGAAAGAAGCGAAAGGTTTGGTTGACGGCGCTCCATCTGCAATCAAAGAAGGCGTTTCTAAAGAAGACGCTGATGCTGCTAAAGCTGCTCTTGAAGAAGCTGGCGCAATGGTTGAAGTTAAGTAATCGTATTTTTTACAATGCGATTAACATCGCACCGGAATCGGGTGTGATGATCGGCTGACGGGTTAATTCCCGTCAGCCTTTTTCACGTTATGGAATTCGTGAGCAAAACTGGCTACAGACATATAAATGACTGAAGGCCGGGTTTTTTAGCAAGGCAACTCCTTGAGCCATGAGCACTCTGCTCAATCAAGGAAACAGTCCGGGGATCACTGATGGCTTACTCATATACTGAGAAAAAACGTATCCGTAAGGATTTCGGTAAATTACCGAGCGTCATGGACGTGCCGTACCTGCTGGCAATCCAGATTGACTCATATCGCAAGTTTTTGCAGGAAGGTCTCGATGCTGAAGGGCGTCATGATATTGGTCTTCATGCTGCATTTAAATCTGTCTTCCCTATTGTAAGTTATTCAGGGAATGCAGCGCTGGAATACGTGAGCTACCGTCTGGGTACTCCGACCTTCGATGAGAAGGAATGCATGCTGCGTGGTGTGACTTACGCCGCACCGCTACGCGTTAAAGTTCGTTTGATTATTTATGATAAAGAATCAGCGACAAAAGCTATTAAAGACATCAAAGAACAAGAAGTTTACATGGGCGAAATGCCCCTGATGACCGATAACGGTACCTTCATTGTCAACGGTACCGAGCGTGTAATCGTGTCTCAGTTGCACCGTTCACCTGGTGTGTTCTTTGATCACGATAAGGGTAAGACCCACTCTTCAGGTAAGTTGTTGTATAACGCTCGCGTTATTCCTTACCGTGGTTCATGGCTCGATTTCGAGTTCGACCCTAAAGATCTTGTATTCGTACGTATTGACCGTCGTCGTAAATTGCCTGCGACTATTCTGTTGCGCGCACTTGGGTACAGCACAGAAGAAATCCTAGCAAGCTTCTTCGACAACGACAGCTACCGTCTGACTAAAGACGGCGTCATGCTGAAGCTGATCCCATCGCGTTTACGTGGTGAAACTGCCGCATTCGATATCCTTGATAACGATGGCAGCGTGATCGTAGAAGCGACTCGTCGTATTACCGCTCGTCATATTCGTCAGCTAGAAAAAGCCGGCGTTGAAGAGTTGGTTGTTGATAGCGAATTCCTGTCAGGAAAAGCGCTAGCAAAAGACGTTGTTGATCCTAAGACTGGTGAAGTGCTTGCGCCTGCAAACACAGAAATTACAGCTGAGTTGGTGGAAGAGATTACTGCTTCTGCTGTGAAAGAATTCGAAACGATTTACACCAACGAGCTAGATACTGGTTCATTCGTTTCTGACACTTTGCGTAGTGATCCAACCAGCAACCGTTTGGAAGCCTTGGTAGAAATCTACCGTATGATGCGTCCGGGCGAGCCGCCAACAAAAGAAAGTGCCGAGTCTCTGTTCGAGAACCTGTTCTTCACTGACGAGCGTTATGATTTGTCGGGTGTTGGTCGTATGAAGTTCAACCGTCGTATTGGCCGTGAAGAAATCACAGGGTCAGGTACGCTGGATAAAGAAGATATCGTTGAGGTTCTTAAGACCCTGATCAATATCCGTAACGGTTTGGGTGTTGTCGATGATATCGATCACCTTGGTAACCGTCGTATCCGTTCTGTTGGCGAAATGGCTGAAAACCAATTCCGTGTCGGTCTCGTTCGTGTTGAGCGTGCTGTGCGTGAACGTTTGTCTATGGCTGAATCTGAAGGCTTGATGCCACAAGATCTTATTAACGCTAAGCCAGTGGGCGCAGCGGTTAAAGAGTTCTTCGGCTCGTCGCAGTTGTCTCAGTTTATGGATCAGAACAACCCGCTTTCAGAAGTGACTCACAAGCGTCGTATCTCAGCGTTAGGCCCCGGTGGTCTGACTCGTGAGCGTGCGGGCTTTGAGGTTCGTGACGTACACGCGACTCACTACGGACGTGTTTGTCCGATTGAGACGCCAGAAGGTCCGAACATTGGTTTGATTAACTCCTTGTCATCTTACGCTCGCACTAACGAGTACGGTTTCCTTGAGACGCCATACCGTAAAGTGAACGGCGGTGTAGTGACCGAAGAGATTATTTACGTATCAGCGATTGAAGAATCCGATTACGTGATTGCACAGGCATCGGTACCGACTGACGAAACTGGCCGCCTCCAAGGTGATCTGATTTCTGTACGTCACCAGAACGAATTCACCATGATGTCGCCAGACAACGTTACCCTGATGGATGTTTCTCCTCAGCAGGTTGTGTCGATTGCTGCATCCTTGATTCCGTTCTTGGAGCACGATGATGCTAACCGTGCATTGATGGGTTCCAACATGCAGCGTCAGGCAGTACCAACACTGCGTGCTGACAAGCCGCTTGTAGGTACCGGTATCGAACGTGCGGTAGCACAAGATTCTGGTGTATGTGTGGTTGCTCGTCGTGGTGGTGTTATCGATTCTGTTGATGCGTCACGCGTGGTTGTTAAAGTGCATGATGATGAAACCATCGCTGGTGAAGCCGGTGTGGACATCTACAATCTAACTAAATATACCCGTTCTAACCAGAACACCTGTATTAACCAGCGTCCGTTGGTAAAAGCAGGCGAAACGGTTCAGCGCGGTGATGTGATGGCTGACGGTCCGTCGGTTGATATGGGTGAGCTGGCGCTAGGTCAGAACTTCCGCATCGCCTTCATGCCGTGGAATGGTTACAACTTCGAGGATTCCATACTCCTATCTGAGCGTGTCGCTCAGGAAGATCGACTAACCACGATTCACATTCAAGAACTGACCTGTGTTGCTCGTGACACCAAGTTGGGTTCAGAAGAAGTGACTTCTGATATTCCAAACGTGGGTGAAGCAGCGCTAGGTAAATTAGACGAGTCCGGTATTGTTTATATCGGTGCTGAAGTTAAGCCAGGCGATATTCTGGTTGGTAAGGTAACGCCTAAAGGCGAAACCCAGCTTACTCCAGAAGAAAAGCTACTGCGTGCTATCTTCGGTGAAAAAGCGTCTGATGTTAAAGATACCTCTTTGCGCGTTAAGACGGGTACCACAGGTACCATTATCGACGTTCAGGTCTTCACCCGTGACGGTGTCGAAAAAGACCAGCGTGCGAAAGACATCGAAAAAGAACAGCTTGATGAAGTTCGTAAAGACCTTAACGAAGAGATGCGTATCGTTCGCGGCGCAACCTTCGAACGTCTAACACGTGCTTTAACCGGTCAGAAAGTTAACGTTGCTCCAGGTCTGAAGAAAGGCGATGTCCTGACTGCGGAATACCTAAGCGGCCTGACGGAAGAAGAATGGTTCAAAATTCTTCCTCAAGACGCTGAGCTGGCGGAAACGATCGAGAAAGCTGAGCAATACATCATTGATCGCCAAAAAGCGTTGGATGATAAGTTCGAAGATAAGAAGCGCAAGCTTCAAACAGGCGATGACCTCGCTCCGGGCGTCCTGAAGATTGTTAAGGTGTACCTTGCAATTAAACGGAAGATCCAGCCAGGCGATAAGATGGCTGGTCGTCACGGTAACAAAGGTGTTATCTCTGCGATTCAACCGATCGAAGACATGCCATACGACGCACAAGGTACGACGGTAGATATCGTCCTTAACCCACTGGGTGTACCGTCTCGTATGAACGTAGGTCAGATCATGGAAATCCACCTTGGCCTCGCGGCGAAAGGGTTGGGTGAAAAGATCGACCGTATGGTCAAAGAACAGCAGGAAGTGGCTAAGCTCCGTGAACTGCTGGGCGAGATCTACAACGGTGGTGATGGTCGTATTGAAGATCTCGATAGCTTCACTGACACTGAGATTATGGATCTAGCAAACAACCTACGTGGTGGTGTGCCAATGGCAACACCAGCATTTGATGGCGCGAAAGAAAGCGAAATCAAACGTATGTTGCGTCTTGCTGATCAACCAGACTCAGGCCAAATGACCTTGTTTGATGGTCGTACGGGTGAAGCCTTTGATCGCGCTGTGACTGTTGGTTACATGTACATGTTGAAACTCAACCACTTGGTTGATGACAAGATGCACGCACGTTCGACCGGATCGTACAGCTTGGTTACTCAGCAGCCGCTGGGTGGTAAAGCACAGTTCGGTGGTCAGCGTTTCGGGGAGATGGAAGTATGGGCACTGGAAGCATACGGTGCGGCATATACCCTTCAGGAAATGCTTACTGTTAAGTCGGATGACGTGGCTGGTCGTACCAAGATGTATAAAAACATCGTTGATGGTGACCACCGCATGGAACCTGGCATGCCAGAATCCTTTAACGTACTTGTTAAAGAGATTCGCTCGCTGGGTATCGACATCGAACTGGAAAACGAATAAGCGGATTAGCAGCCTGTTCTGCCATTGTGGCAGGCGGGCTCTGACTCCAAACGGAGCTATAGCCATATGAAAGACTTAGTCAATTTTCTGCGTAATCAGAACAACGCTGACGAGTTTGACGCCATCCGCATC
>NVWL01000015.1 GCA_002733645.1 Oceanobacter sp. | reverse complement strand
AATAATCGATCAATGGCCAAGCGTATTGAAGCACGACGAGCACTGACTGGCTGGTTGTATGGTGGCAAAGATATTAAGAGCTTTAAAACTAAGTACGATATTCCTGAAAAGAAAATTGAAAAGGAGAGTGTTTAATGGATGATGCAAGCATTAAAGCGGCGATGAATTGGTGGCGGGCTATATCACTGCCCATAGATCAGTTAAAGGCCAAAGGCTTATACCCGGCACCTAGTGCTCATAAGGCAACGATAAAACGTTGTGATTCGCTGGATGGAATTATGCTAACGGAAGGCTTTCGAAGTCTGTGGTTATCTTTACCTGAAAACGTCATTAATAGCGATAAAAAAAGCGTTATCGAATGCTGGGCTCTTATTGCTGGGGTATTGGTTTATGTCAAAGATGGTAAATCTGAAAATATAGCAAAGTCGGCTGGTGCTAAAAAAGATGGTAGCGATAAGTCTATCGTCAGCGAATTGCGTTTTTCGCAGTTGCAATCAGCTAAAACAGCGGAAGATTTTTATCGCCGCCTACGGCGTGTTCTTCAACAGCTGGATGGCAAGGTATCGCCTGAATCCTTGATGAAAGATGTCGATACTTGGTTTCGCGAACAGGACGATGTCTATCCTCGCAAGCCCGAAAATCGTTTAGCCGTAAATTGGGCTATGGACTATTACCGTGCTGCATCGCAAAAATCTAAATAACTCTTAATGGATTAAAAGGAAAATATCATGAGCAATTACATTCAACTTCACATTCTAACCTCATACCCACCATCAAGCCTAAATCGTGATGATTTAGGTCGCCCTAAAACTGCAAAAATGGGAGGTTTTGATCGACTACGTGTTAGTTCTCAAAGCCTTAAAAGACATTGGCGCGTGTCTGATTTATTTGAAAGCGCTATGTCGGGACATATAGGTACTCGTACGAAGCGCTTGGGTTTGGATCTTGAACAAGTATTGTTGAAAAAAGGCATTAAAGAGAAGGATGCAAAAACATGGGCATCTGACATTGCTAAAGAATTTGGCAAACTTAAAAAAGACAGTGTGGAAATTGAACAGTTAGCCCATATAAGCCCGACTGAAAAAGAAGCTGCGATAGCATTGGCTAATAAATTAGGCGAAGAAAATCGCGCACCTGAAACGGATGAATTGAAATTATTACGCACAGATGCAACGGCTGTTGATATTGCAATGTTCGGACGTATGTTGGCATCCACTCCCGAGTTTAACATTGAGGCTGCTTGCCAAGTAGCACATGCAATCAGTGTTCACAGTATTGTGGTAGAAGATGATTATTTTACTGCAGTTGATGATTTGAACGACGGCAAGAAAGATTCAGGCTCAGCCCACATTGGGGAATCTGGTTTCGCCGCTGCGCTTTATTACAGCTACATTTGTATCAATAAAACCCTGCTAGTTGACAATTTAGGTGGTGATGAAGCATTGGCTGCGAAGTCTATTCAAGCGCTGACTGAAGCCGCAACAAAGGTAGCGCCCACAGGTAAACAGAACAGTTATGCATCTCGTGCTTATGCGAGCTATGTGATGGCAGAAAAAGGTGAACAACAGCCACGCTCATTGTCAGTTGCTTTTTTAAAGCCAGTGAATGGTAATGATCAAGCAGAAGTGGCTATTACGGCGTTAGAAAAGCAAAAAGATAATTTTGATAAAGTGTATGGCGCATGTGCTGATAGTCGTTACTCTATTAATGTCGTCGCAGGCGAAGGCTCATTTGCTGAGTTATCTAAATTTGTCAGTGAATGATAAGGAGAGCGAAATGAAAGAATATCTAGTCTTTCGTTTGTATGGTCCGATGGCAAGTTGGGGACAGGCTGCCGTAGGAGGAGATAGACCAACAGGTCTATCTCCAACACGCTCGGCGGTTCTTGGTTTGCTGGGCGCTGCATTAGGGATAAAGCGCGATGATGAACAAGCACTTAACAACCTTGCCGAGAGCATTCTTGTTTCGAGTAAGTTGATTGGTGCAGGCTCACTTATTCGTGATTATCAAACTGCTCAAGTACCTAGCCATAGTAAGAAGATCACCCATCGCACCCGAAAAATCGAATTATCGGAAGAGAAATTAAATACCGTTCTATCAGGCCGGGATTACCGTTGCGATGCCTTATGGGTCGTTGTAATTAGTCTGACATCTTCTGCCAGCTTGACGTTAGAATCGTTAAAGGATGCATTGCTAAAACCGACCTTTACCTTGTGCTTAGGAAGAAAATCATGCCCGTTGGCAATACCCTTAGCACCTATGGTTGTTAGTGTTAACTCGCTGAAAGAAGCTCTAGATAGTGAGTTTCCTTCATTAACGCGTTCTGCTAAAGAAGATCGATTGTGGTTAGGCCTAAGTAAGCATGTGACGTATTTTTGGGAGGGCGATAAGAATGAATTTACAGATAAAAATATTCTCACAATTCACCCTTGGAACAGCCCACTTAATCGTCAGCGCTGGCAGTTTAAACAATATACATTGCATCAGTTGTCTGTCATGGAGGAGGCGTAATGTTTTTATCTAAAGTAACGATGGAGCACACACCTCAAGCGCGTACCGAGTTTTTGAAAACATCAGGAAATGGAAGTTACAGTGCGCATCAATTGATCTGGCGACTTTTTTCACAAAATGAATCGCGAGATTTTTTATTCCGAGAAGAGATATCCAGCTCAGGTGAAGTTGAATACTACGTACTGTCTGCCAGTGCACCAGACAACTCAGATCAGCTGTTTCGGATGCAGAGTAAATCATTTAATCCGAATCTACATAGTGATCAACGGCTGTCATTTAAGCTTCGAGTCAATCCGACCATCAGCTTGGTAGAAGATGGTAAGCAACGACGTCACGATGTATTGATGCACGCAAAGAAGCAAGCGCGGGAAAACGGTGTTAATGATAGCGAAGCAATTCAATTAGCGATGGATCAAGCCGCACAATCTTGGATATGCAATGAAAAACGACTGGATGCTTGGGGGATACAGTTAGATGTAGCTCCCAGTGTGGAGCGATATACTCAACATAAAAGTAAAAAAAGAAGCGGCGATAACATCAGTTTTTCCAGTGTCGATTTTGATGGAATACTGACGATAAAAGATGTTGAAAAATTTCTTTCTCAATATCAAAAAGGCTTTGGGCGTGCAAAAGCAATGGGGTGTGGGTTAATGCTGATACGGCCAATTTAATGGCTTTCTTGCCAATAAAACCTATTCCGATGAAAGATCGTACCTCCATGGTTTTTATCGGGATGGGTCGCATTGATGTAAAAGATGGCGCATTCGTTGTTATTGATGAAGTTAATGGCGAGCGAATGCACATCCCCGTAGGTTCTGTTGCTTGTATTATGCTAGAGCCTGGCACTCGTATTAGTCATGCTGCCGTTAAGTTAGCGGCAATAACCGGCACTTTATTGATTTGGGTTGGCGAGGGCGGTGTTCGACTCTATTCCGTTGGCCAACCAGGGGGTGCTCGTTCAGACCGTCTGCTTTATCAAGCACAACTGGCATTGGATGACGACTTACGTCTTAAAGTCGTGCGTAAAATGTTTGAAATACGTTTTGGGGAGGAAGCTCCAAAGCGCCGTAGCGTCGATCAACTTCGAGGCATTGAAGGCTCGAGAGTACGCAAAACTTATCAAATTCTTGCTAAGCAATACGGTATCGAATGGCATGGCCGCCGCTACGACCCCAAAGACTGGGAAAAAGGCGATGTGATTAACCAATGTTTAAGCGCAGCAACGTCTTGTTTATATGGGGTGACAGAAGCAGCCATTTTAGCGGCAGGATATGCCCCTGCTATTGGCTACCTGCATACAGGAAAGCCACTTTCTTTTGTTTACGATATTGCCGACCTGATTAAGTTTGAAACGGTTGTGCCTGTCGCCTTCAGAATTGCCTCTAAACACCCTAAAAAGCCAGACCAAGAAGTACGAATTGCATGCCGAGAAATGTTTCGTTCTAGTAAAACACTGAAGACCTTGATTCCTTTAATTGAAGAGGTCTTAGCTGCCGGTGAAATCGAACCGCCAAAACCACCTGAAGATTCCCAACCACCGGCAATTCCAGAGCCTGAGTCAATAGGTGATGACGGCCATAGGAGTCAATAGCGATGGCAATGGCGGTAGTAGTAACAGAGGCCGTGCCACCTCGTTTGAGAGGGCGGCTAGCGGTTTGGTTGTTAGAGATAAGAGCAGGCGTGTACGTAGGCGATGTATCGAGACGAATTCGCGAAATGATATGGCATCAAGTTACCGAATTAACCGAAGACGGTAATGTAGTAATGGCCTGGTCGACCAATACTGAGTCAGGATTCGATTTTATTACTCATGGTGATAATCGCAGAATGCCTGTCGATTTAGATGGATTGAGGTTAGTTAAATTCTTCCCTGAACCCACAGAAAATAACTAGCTTCATTTGTTCTTTAACAACTTAAAATAGTTGGTACATTTTTTATTAGGATATTTTCTTAATGAAATCAATCATGTACCTTTAGAGCGTTCCCCGCGAAGCCGGGGATAAACCGCATATAGAGAGCACAGTAACCTAGTTGCTGAAGCGTTCCCCGCGAAGCCGGGGATAAACCGCAGCAGCGCAAAATCTCAGAAACCAATAAAAGGCGTTCCCCGCGAAGCCGGGGATAAACCGCTAGTCACTTTTACGGCGGGAATCACAAGCTAGCGTTCCCCGCGAAGCCGGGGATAAACCGTTTTCATATCACCTAAATCACTAGAGCAGAAAGCGTTCCCCGCGAAGCCGGGGATAAACCGTGTCCTACCAGCCAAGGAAGGCACGGTATAGAGCGTTCCCCGCGAAGCCGGGGATAAACCGATGCTAGTACCTGAACTAAGCCGAGTTATCGGGCGTTCCCCGCGAAGCCGGGGATAAACCGGAAGGGGATGGTGAAATGACCAATGTAATTAAGCGTTCCCCGCGAAGCCGGGGATAAACCGTTCATGGATCGTGGCGAATATCCGCAATGTAGGCGTTCCCCGCGAAGCCGGGGATAAACCGTCTTAGATCTTTTGATCCTTGTCTCTGTTGTCGCGTTCCCCGCGAAGCCGGGGATAAACCGTTCTATTCATTAATTTGACGATAGCGCCAGCAGCGTTCCCCGCGAAGCCGGGGATAAACCGACTTAAAAGAACCTGGGGGGCCGTGATGTATTGCGTTCCCCGCGAAGCCGGGGATAAACCGAGAATCAATAACCATAGAGGCAACATTAAAAGGCGTTCCCCGCGAAGCCGGGGATAAACCGTAACAAGGTGTGATAAAGGACAGGTGGTAGATGCGTTCCCCGCGAAGCCGGGGATAAACCGGTAGCCGCGACAATTGCCGCGAACGTTTCAGGGCGTTCCCCGCGAAGCCGGGGATAAACCGCTATCAGAGCACGGCATACACGTACCTTGGCCGCGTTCCCCGCGAAGCCGGGGATAAACCGACCGGCACATGGCCAATCGTGCGACGTGCCGAGCGTTCCCCGCGAAGCCGGGGATAAACCGCAACCTAAACACCAACCACTCAGCCCGCTCACGCGTTCCCCGCGAAGCCGGGGATAAACCGTGTGTATCTTTATTCTTTTAATATTATTTATAGCGTTCCCCGCGAAGCCGGGGATAAACCGAGTTGCAAAACGGTGTGGTGTGCGCCGATTTTGCGTTCCCCGCGAAGCCGGGGATAAACCGAAAATCGGCCTAGAGCTACCCAGAGGCCAGAGGCGTTCCCCGCGAAGCCGGGGATAAACCGTGGGTAGCCTGACTTAAGCGGCGGGGGAAACCGCGTTCCCCGCGAAGCCGGGGATAAACCGAAACACTAGAGCACTTCGGCATTCCGCCGGAGGCGTTCCCCGCGAAGCCGGGGATAAACCGTGCTACTTGTTTGGCTTGCTGAGCGGCACTAAGCGTTCCCCGCGAAGCCGGGGATAAACCGCGAGATTGAAGGCGTAAAGGGTATCAAAACAAGCGTTCCCCGCGAAGCCGGGGATAAACCGTTTTGTCTTCCAATTTTTACGACCGGGATGGTGCGTTCCCCGCGAAGCCGGGGATAAACCGGATCAACTAAATCATCGCCACAGTTGGGAGGAGCGTTCCCCGCGAAGCCGGGGATAAACCGTGAAGCGGCACCAAGAAGGCGATGCCTTGACCGCGTTCCCCGCGAAGCCGGGGATAAACCGTCCTGCGCATGTTAAAGATTTGATCGAACATGGCGTTCCCCGCGAAGCCGGGGATAAACCGTCAAAACTATTTGAACTCATCGTACTTGATGAGCGTTCCCCGCGAAGCCGGGGATAAACCGTACAGATCCGTGTACTACATCAAGAACGCAGAGCGTTCCCCGCGAAGCCGGGGATAAACCGCCCGCCTATGCCTCGCAACAGGTGCCAGATGGGCGTTCCCCGCGAAGCCGGGGATAAACCGATCGGATTTTTGCTGATCGATGCCGTGCGAGTGCGTTCCCCGCGAAGCCGGGGATAAACCGATCACCTCCCGCGCATCGTGCAAACTGACCTCGCGTTCCCCGCGAAGCCGGGGATAAACCGTGTGGTGATCTCATTCAGGCTGCGCTGCAGGTGCGTTCCCCGCGAAGCCGGGGATAAACCGGCCGACTACGCTACTATAAAGACGGTCGAACAGCGTTCCCCGCGAAGCCGGGGATAAACCGTGCGAGTCATAAACGCAACCGGAAACCATGACGCGTTCCCCGCGAAGCCGGGGATAAACCGAGGGTGTTCACCGTGCCATGGATGACAGAGGGGCGTTCCCCGCGAAGCCGGGGATAAACCGGTTTGGCGACGCATGACTATTACTGCTCGTGAGCGTTCCCCGCGAAGCCGGGGATAAACCGCAATTTCAGTTTTTAACCGTTCAAAGCACAGAGCGTTCCCCGCGAAGCCGGGGATAAACCGTGACGGCATTCAGGCAGCTATACCAAGAAGGCGTGTTCCCCGCGAAGCCGGGGATAAACCGCAGGATTAAGCAACCATGAGGCGAACTGTATACGCGTTCCCCGCGAAGCCGGGGATAAACCGCCTAGTAACGTCGAACCATCGCCCGTCTTTTAGCGTTCCCCGCGAAGCCGGGGATAAACCGCTGATGATAATGCCCACGCCGACCATGAGGGCGCGTTCCCCGCGAAGCCGGGGATAAACCGCTGACGCAACGAATACTGGCCTGCGTTCCCCGCGAAGCCGGGGATAAACCGCACAATTGACGGGGTTGATTTACGAGCCATCTGCGTTCCCCGCGAAGCCGGGGATAAACCGCGGTTAAAACCCGAATCGCCTCGGTATTTACAAGCGTTCCCCGCGAAGCCGGGGATAAACCGTAGATGGGTCTCTTTGATAGTACGTCTAAAAAGCGTTCCCCGCGAAGCCGCGGATAAACCGGCCGTGATGTATGGCCATGGGAAGCCCGAAGGCGTTCCCCGCGAAGCCGGGGATAAACCGGCCATCGCCGATCAAACTAATCCGGTGTGTGTGCGTTCCCCGCGAAGCCGGGGATAAACCGCAGTATCAAACGGGCGCTTAATAGGATCAAAAGCGTTCCCCGCGAAGCCGGGGATAAACCGGGAACTATATTGATGATAGAACAGCTAGTTATGCGTTCCCCGCGAAGCCGGGGGGTAAACCGCAGATTGAGGCGTTGGGACTGCCTGAAGATGAGCGTTCCCCGTGAAGCCGGGGATAAACCGCAAAGGTCTGCCCGTATTGCGCGCATGCATGATGGACAGTCTTGGTAGTTCACTGCCGAACAGACAGCTAAGAAAATAACCAAAAGCACGAGAGGTTCAAATCATCGGTTCACTGCTGCACAGGCAGCTTGTTGAGCACGGTTGATAACACTAGGCTTTATACGTTAGCCGCTAACGCCTCTGGCAAAATCACCATTCACTCGGGTAAGTACTTTGCCCGCATGTTGATACTCGGTAACTTCTATCGCTGCTTCTTTGCCATCTGTAAATTCTAAGCGGTCTCTCATACGGCCTTTTTCGTATTTTCCAACAACAACCCTGCCGTCGATAATAAATGCAGCCCAGTCGCCACTTTCTGGTGTAATGAGTGGGTCAATATAGTAAAAATCGCCCGGTTGTTGTGGTGGCATACTGCTTGTGGTTTCTTCGAGTACAAATGCGTTTTCTGAAACCGTCATCATGGGCATGGTGGGGAATTGTAGTTTACTCGTAGGCGTGAATCGTTTGCCGCTAATCCACTGCACAGCTTCATCATCCTGCAGTAATGGTAATGCTTTTATATGAATTCCTGCACTGTTCATGAATTCAGTGGTTATGTTATAGGCTGAAACCGACTCGGCTACGCCATTCCAAAGATCTGGGTGCGTGTGATCCAGCCAGTCTCTTGGTAATGAGAATTTTTGCTCAACCAGCCGTGCGATGGTTTCTCCTATATTTTTAATGCCCTTTTCATTTAAAAGCTGCGATGCACGTATAGGAGATGACCAGCCCATAAACTCGGCAAGTTTTCTCTGTTGTCCATGCCCCGGAAACTTGCTGTCAGCGAGGTGTTGCAGGTTTTTTCTGCGTATCTGATGAATGTTCATACCTGCATTTTCATACCAATTAGGTTTGGTTTCTATCCCTGCTGCCTCTATAGACCTTAATATTAAATTCTAGTACCTTTTTGGTATTTATATGGTGTCTTTTTAGTACTAAGTTGTATATTGAAGGTAACGAGTTCTACTACTTCTAGAAGGCCTTAACGAGCGTAGCGTCAATTGCTGTGCATATTAGTGACGCGCTGGGGGGGTTCGACCCCGTGAGGAGTGTGTTTACGTTGTTCTTATGCGGTTGTCATGTTGGTTTTGGGTTCTTTGAGGCTTTTTAGCAGTAGTTCACTCTTTACGCTTTATTCAATGCTTTTGGGTCGTTGGCTGTACCTGTTATGGAAGGCCCTAGGGGAAGTGAAACGGAAGTAAAAAATTTAATGGTATCAATTGTGTATGGAGCCTCGAATGAAAAAGATGCTAGCAAGGTTTACTGGTGTGTTATCTCACCCTTATTCGGTCGTATTAGGGATAACAATGCTTGGGATGATGATAGAAACCCTTTTGGGGGTGATGTTAGTGCTTGTGGCCCTCAATAGCGATGGGTGTGATTCAGTCGACACCTCAATTCAACGCCAGCTGGAATGCCCTGGTATGCGTCATTCATAGTTGGGTATCTTGCGTTGCGCTATCTCCTTCATCTATGTCATCGATCACAGAAGTGACGGTGCTTAGGTGCTTATGGGTTTCTACCCGCTGAAATATTAATGATCGTATGATTAACTCTACATGAGGCTTTAAGTGAGTAAGGCTTATTGTTGAGATAAAATCTGTTCACAAGGATGTGCTATTAATGGTTAAAAGATATCCAGTATTCCCGGTTGTAATATTTTGGGTATTGTTTGGTGTCGATTATCAGCCGCAGTACTCTGTTAGTGTCTCTTTTCCGTCAGCAGGTTGTATTATTAGCTCCAGAGAATTGAATTCTATGGGCGGCATTCCCGTTGCGAATGTTGAGCGTATTTATGGTAAAGAGGTAGTCGATAAAGAATTTAAGCCGTTTGATATCACTGGGTTTTCGTCGTCTCTTCCTGAGTATTCCGCTTATTATTTAGATACTAAATTGATGTTGATGTCACCATTAATTATGAAGATTAAACCTAGTTTGCCGTCGCGTTTATTTGGTCAGGGTACTCATATTTACCGCCTTTTTGATACTGATGCGGGCCGAGTTATGGTGGCATTGAGTTCTCTTAACTGCCGGTAGGTAGCTTAGGAGCAGTTATAGCTAATATTTGTGTTAATAACGCTCGCTGCCTAATAGGCGTTTTGCATTGATGCATGGACTCCGCTTCGCTTTTGCATCCATGTAGTTGTTCTATCTTCTACATCCATGTAGTTGTTCGCGGAAATGAGGGTTGGGCGACATTAGTGTGCTGTTAGTGTGCTATTCGGCCTACATCTCGGGAATGGCGCTGCAGTATGAAGGCTGCGTCTTGTCTCCCCCTCAGGTATCATCACCCCCCTTTATGTTTAGTGTTTGGGGTTGTTGTGTCTATTACTGGGTCATCTGTTGATTTGTCTGCTATCCGTTTAACGGAATACAGCCACGGCGCGGGCTGTGGCTGTAAGATCTCGCCTAAGGTGCTGGATACAATTTTGGCATCGCAGTTGTCGCTGCCAGATAGCCCAAACCTATTAGTAGGTAACAGCACAAAAGACGACGCCGCAGCGTTTGATATTGGCAATGGCCAGGCGATTCTCAGTACGACTGATTTCTTTATGCCGATTGCTGATGATCCGTTCGATTTTGGCCGTATCGCTGCCACCAATGCCATTAGTGATATTTACGCCATGGGCGGTAAGCCGTTGATGGCGATTGCGATTCTGGGCTGGCCGGTAAATGTGTTGCCGCCTGAAGTCGCTCAGCGTGTGATTGATGGGGGGCGTCAGGCCTGTGCCGATGCTGGTATTCCTCTAGCGGGCGGCCACAGTATTGATGCGCCCGAGCCGATTTTCGGTTTAGCCGTCACCGGTATTGTTGATATCCCTAAGTTGAAGCAAAACGATCACGCTAGCACTGGTTGTAAGCTGTATCTCTCTAAGCCGTTGGGGGTAGGTGTGTTAACCACGGCGCAAAAGAAGAAGATCCTGAAACCTGAACACGAGTTTTTAGCACGCGATACCATGTGTCAGCTGAATACGATTGGTTTGGCGTTGTCAGATGTCCCCGGTGTTGAGGCATTAACGGATGTTACTGGCTTTGGCTTGGGCGGGCATTTGCTGGAGATCTGTGAAGGCAGCGGTGTGAATGCGGTACTGAATTATGCGGCGTTGCCGGTGATGGTTCCGGTGAAAGAGTACATTGCGCTAGGGTCTTTGCCTGGCGGTACGGATCGTAATTTCGACAGTTACGGCGATAAGTTAAGTGATTTAACCGCTGAGCAACGCGCGATTATTTGTGATCCGCAAACCAGCGGTGGTTTGCTGGTGGCAGTGCGCCCTGAATACGCAGCGGAAGTAGAAGCATTAATGGAAGCCGCTGATTTGCAGTCTCAGTGCATTGGTGAGTTAGTGGAGCATGAGCCAAGTCATACTGTGCGTATTGAGGTACGCGCATGAGTCAGGGCGACCAAAAGAAAAATACAGAGCGCCCAGACACGCAAGATTTTAAAACCCTGTTTTTAAACGACACACCAATGATGGATACCCGCGCTCCGTTAGAATTTAAAAAAGGCGCGTTTCCGCATACGGTCAGTTTGCCGTTAATGACGGATCAAGAGCGCGCCAAGGTCGGGACGAGTTACAAGCGCGATGGGCAAGAGGAAGCCATTAAACTGGGTCATCGTTTAGTCGGAGGCGAGGTTAAAGCAGAACGTTTAGCCAAATGGTTAGCCTTTGCTGCGGAAAACCCAAATGGCTATTTATATTGTTTTCGTGGTGGCTTACGCAGCCAAATTACTCAGCAGTGGTTAAAAGACGCCGGGGTTGCCTACCCGCGTATTACTGGTGGCTATAAAGCCATGCGTCGTTTTTTAATTGATACCCTTGAACGTATTACCGCAAACCAGCCGCTTATTATCGTGGCGGGCGGAACGGGCTGTGCTAAAACCGAATTATTAAAACAAGTGAAAGGCAATGTTGATCTAGAAGGGATCGCTCATCATCGTGGCAGTACGTTTGGTAAGCGTGTGGGTGGCCAGCCGTCGCAAATTAGTTTTGAGAATACATTGGCGGTTGAGTTTTTACGCCATGAGGATAAAACGCCGAATTTGCCAATCGTACTGGAAGACGAGAGCATGTTAATTGGCCGCTGTGCCTTACCCGATTATCTTCGTGCAAAAATGTCGGTATCGCCTTTGGTGATTGTTGAAGCCAATATGGCGGATCGCGTTGAACATAGCTTTGATAATTATATTCTAGATAAGCTGGCCGAGTGGCAGTCGGTAGAAGGAGAGGAGGCTGGCTTTATCGGCTTTGCCTCTGATCTTAGAGTCAGCATGAGTAAGGTGGAGCGTCGTTTGGGTGGTGTGCGTCATAAAGCCATGACGGAGATGCTCGAAACGGCGATTACCGCTCATGAAAAAGGCGACCCTTCATTGCATCGTGATTGGATTCAACCAATGCTTGAAGAATATTACGATCCTATGTATCACTGGCAACTGGGTAAAAAGCAGGGCGAGATTTTGATACGAGGAAGTTTTGATGAGGTGCGTGATTTTTTAAATCAACGTGCTTTACCCGTTAATTAATTTTAAACATACAAACTGAGGAAATATGATGCGTCGTTCAATTTTTAAAGCAATAGCTATTTGTGCAACCGTTTTTAGCGCTTCAATTGCTAGCGCAGAGACCTTCACTTTTACTGCAATCCCAGACGCTGATGAGTCGCGCTTAAATGAGCGTTTTGGCAAAGTGGCTGATTATTTGACAGAGCAGCTCGGTGTGGATGTTAAGTACATTCCTGTTAAATCTTACCCAGCGGCGATTACGGCATTTCGTAATGATCAAGTACAACTGGCTTGGTTTGGTGGTTTGTCAGGTGTACAGGCACGGGAGCTGGTTGAAGGCTCGGAGGCCATTGCGCAAGGCTACGAAGATCAGTTCTTTAAAACCTATATTATTGCGAACGCAGCAACGAATTTAATCCCGCGTGAGGAGTTTCCAGTAGCGCTTGAGGGGAAGACATTTACTTTTGGTTCTAAGGGGTCAACATCGGGTCGTCTGATGCCTGAATTTTATATCCGTGAGAATACGGGTAAGTCGCCAGAAGAGCTGTTTTCACGTGTGGGGTTCTCGGGTGATCACAGCCGCACCATTGCTTTGGTTGAGTCGGGTGCTTACGACTTAGGTGCGGTAAATTACAGTGTTTGGGATATTGAGTTAGGGCTAGGTAAAATTGATCAAAGTAAAGTCAATGTTATTTGGACAACGCCAACTTACCCAGATTACCAATGGACGATTCGTGGTGATGTAAACGCTCGTTATGGCGAGGGCTTTAAAGCCAAAGTTACCGAAGCGCTATTAAATATGAAAGATGAAGATTTACTGGCTAGCTTCCCACGTAAGAGTTTTGTGCCAGCGTCAAATTCTGATTACGCACCTATTTATGAAACCGGTAAATCTATTGGGTTGATTGACTAATTATTATGCTTCCCCTACGACTAAGAAAATTCTGTGTTTGTACTTGATCAGCAGTCGTTAGTTCAGGGCCGCCATGCGGTTCTGAACGATATTAGCCTAGAGATAAATGCAGGCGAAAAAGTCGCACTTGTTGGCCCGTCTGGGGCGGGGAAGTCGTCGCTACTGTCATGGCTGTGGCAACAACATTCTGACGATATTGCTTTGTGTCCGCAGGAAGGTGGGCTGGTGGATATTTTGTCTGTGTATCAAAATATCTATATGGGGGGGCTGTCTCGTCATAGCAGTGCTTATAACTTGATTAATTTAATACGCCCTTGGTCGTTAAGACAACAAGAGGTGTACACCATTGCCGAATTATTGGGCATTGATGAAACACTGGCTGTTTCTCCTGATCGCTTATCCGGAGGCCAGCGACAGCGTGTTGCATTGGGGCGTGCTTTATACCGAAACAAGCCGATTTTTTTCGGCGACGAACCAGTATCGTCACTTGATCCAAAACAGGGTGATGAGTTACTCGGCACAGTGTTGTCTCAGCACAAGACCGCGGTGGTAGCGATTCATAGCCCCGAGTTGGCGCTCAAACATTTTACCCGTGTTATTGCATTAAACGCAGGCCAACTGGTTGGCGACTGGCAAACACAGGATATAACACTGGCCGATATTAAAGCGGTTTACTCTGGTGAGTAATCGTTAATGCCTCAAACCTTCTCTAGCTCTGTATTAATAAAAGGAATATCAACTGGAGCGCGTTTACGCCGCTTAAGTTTGTTTTTTTCGCTAATCGCTATCGCCTTTCTTTTTGTTGCAGATATTCATTTATATACGCCTGATCCATGGCAAGAACTTAGCCGCATAGGCTTGGGGTTGGTCACGCCTTATTGGCCTAATGCCTCAGAGCTGGGAGTGTCGTTATTATATACCGTGTCGTTTGCTTTGCTGGCGGTATCAGGGGCGGCCATCATTGGCATGTTATTGGCCATGTGGTATCACTGGCGCGTGGTGCGTGTGTTAGCGGCAGCTGTTCGCTCCGTACATGAAATATTCTGGGGTCTGATGTTTATGCAGATCTTCGGGCTAAGTGCGACCACCGGATTGTTGGCGATATTAATTCCGTTTACCGGTATTTTTGCCAAGGTATTTTCGGAAATATTTGAGCAACAACCCGTCACTGCTACTTCAACCTTTGGCAAAGCCTCACGACTCAGCCGTTTTGTGTATGGTTGGATTCCTCAAGCGTGGCCAGCACTCGCGTCTTATACGCGCTATCGCTTTGAATGTGCGTTACGCTCTAGTGCAATTTTAGGTTTTATCGGTTTGCCGACCTTGGGTTTTCATCTAGAAACCGCATTTAAGCAGGGTGATTACAGCGAAGCTGCCGCTGTACTTTGGTTGTTTTTGTTACTGATTGCTTCTGTTCGTTTTTGGCTGAAATTACGCTTATTACCAGTGTATTTGTTACTGGCCGTGTTGGCGCTACCAGAAATGCCGCCGGTTAATGCCAGCTTTATTTGGCAGTTTTTTTCTCAAGATATATGGCCAACGGCATTACAAGATGGTGATTTTAACGGTACATGGGAGTGGGTCAGTCGCGTTGGCGTGAATGAGGTGTGGCCAGCGTTATGGCAAACCATTGCCATCACGCAAGCAGCATTGGTGCTAAGTGGCGTGCTGGCCTTGATGTTGTACCCACTTGCCAGTCGAGCCTTGGTTGGGCGCTGGAGTGTGTTGGGGCGGTTTAAGTTATTGGTGTTACGTTCAGTGCCGGAGCTTATGCTAGCGTATGTGTTTATGTTGTTGTTTGGGCCGTCGGCCTTACCTGCGATTTTGGCTTTAGCACTGCATAACGGTGGGCTGATTGCTTTCTTATTGGCTAACAGCAGTGAAGACGCTAATAAACGTATCGGGGAGGGCGTTCCGAAAGGAATGATGCGTTTTGCGTATATCGACTTACCGCAACGTTATCCTGCGTTTTTGGCGTTCCTGTTTTATCGCTGGGAAGTCATTTTGCGTGAAAGCGCTATGATGGGAGTTGTCGGAATTGCTACGTTAGGCTTTTATGTCGATTCAGCGTTTGAAGAGATACGTTTCGATAAAGCGTTTTTCCTGATCGTGGTCGCGGCGTTGTTAAATATCTGTGTGGATGGGCTATCGCGTTGGTTGCGTGCTCGTTCAGGCTTGAAAGCACCTACTTTGTAAGTGAACCTGAGTTGTTCGGTATTTACATCGCTAGAACCGTAAGCTGGGTGGTTCTCAATGATTCCAAAAAGGTCTAATGTGATCTTCTGTTTGTCTAAATTGAATTTGGATAGTCCTTAATATGAATGTTATTGAGTTAGCGCAATCGTTTGTTCCCTTATTGCTTACCGCGCTCTGTGTGTTCGGTTTGTTATACATAGCGCATCGATTCTTGATCGTGAGGCATCGAGATCAGGGCAGTGAGTATCTTTTTTCGCGTCAAATTTGGATGTTGGTGTTTACCGTTGCAGGCTTGATCGCAATTACTCTGGCGCTACCTGTGGGGGACAGTACCCGTAATCAAATTATTGGCTTAATAGGTTTGGTCATTTCGGGTGTATTTGCGTTTGCATCCACCAATATATTTTCGAATCTTGCGGCGGGTTTATTACTTCGTGTGACTAAACCTTTTGCGCTCGGTGATTTTATTACCGTGGCAGGTCACTTTGGCCGAGTCTCCGAACGCGGGTTGTTTGATACCGAACTGGCGTCTGACTCTGGCGAGTTGATCGCTTTGCCTAATACACTATTAATCTCAAGCCCTGTACATACGATCCCTGCGAGTCGTGCTTTGGTGTCCGCGACAGTGTCATTAGGCTATGACGTACATCACGATAAAATCATTGAGCTGTTAAAAGAGGCGGCGGAGAAATGCGAATTAGCGTCGTCTTTTGTTCAGGTTCTGAGCTTAGGTGACTTTTCTATTAATTACCGTATTTCTGGGGTATTGCAGGAAAGCAAAGGCATTATCACTGCACGATCTGAATTGCATCGCTCAATGTTAAATACGCTCCATAAAGCAGGCATCGAAATTGTATCGCCTAATTTTATGAATCAGCGCCCGTTAAAAGATGGGTTACAGTTTATTCCGGTTCAGCCTCGCGCTAAAAAAACCGTGGAAGAAGCGTCTGATGCTGAATCAGTGCTGTTTGAAAAAGCAGAAGTTGCTAAGCAGCGAGAAGATAAAATTGTCGCGATAAAAGTCGAAATAGCCGACCTAACCGTATTAAAAGACAGTGCAGAAGGTGAAGAGAAAGCCGCTCTGAAAGAGCAGATCTCAAGCAAAGAAGTAGAACTGCAATTAGTTTTAGAAACCAAACCAGAAGAGATGCAAATAGAAGATTCAACGTCGGGAGTTGTTAACACCGAGATAACGGAAGGCAACAAACCTAAGGCATGATCTTTCTTGCGTACTTATTTATTTCCTCACTGGCGTGGACGCTATTTGATCTCGCCCGTAAACACCTCGCGCATCATGAGCAGCCACTAGCCCTTACCGTTGCCTTTAATGTTGGGGCGCTGCCTTTATATTTAGGGGCTTGGTGGTTAAGTTCGGAGCAGTGGGCTGCTTCAGACTATTGGCCTCCTGCTTTCGTCGCCGCTATTTTAGCTGCAATTGCAGCGGTTGGTTTTATCACGGCGTTAAAGTTAGGGGATATTGCTCGTGTTGTGCCTGTACTGGCATTAACACCGATTGTTTCCACCGTTATTGCGGGTTTTATGTTGGAAGAGTCGTTAACTCTTATTCAATGGTGTGCGATGTTGATCACTGTTGTGGCTATTGTGGGAGCGCAAGGCGGGGTTTCGTATATCCGAGGTAAACCGTTTGTTCTTATGTTGATGGTGTCGCTCTGCTGGGGAGGTGGTATTGTCTTCGATAAACTGGCGTTGCGTCACACTGGCCCTTTATTTCATGGCGTTGTGCAAACCTTTTGTGTTGCTGCGGTATTGGTCTGTTTTGCTTTTATGGCTAAACGTAATATCACATTACAAGGGGCGTGGTATCGGTTGATTCCTGCGTTATTCGTGTTTGTTCTTGCGGTCGTTATGCAGTGGATGGCGCTGGAAGAGATTGATGCTGGCATAGTTGAGACTGTTAAGCGCAGTATCGGTATTTTAGGGGCATTAATAGGAGGCGTGTTGATATTTCGTGAGCGTCTGAAGCGATCTCAAATTATATGGTGTGTTGTTATATTGCTTTGCATTCCTGTGATACTACAGCCGGAAGTGGGATTGCTTTAAGGCACCTCTGAAAAATTCTGCACTACTGAATTTTTCAGAGGTGCCATAAATATTTTGCTATCTCATCTATCTCTAATAAGGAGAGATAGCCGCCTATCTGTGATAAGCGGCTACATGTATAGGCTAAAGCGTTAGCGCAAGTTCATGCAGTTTGCATAATACGATGTTGTGGCTGGCCAGTCTGAGAATACGCCAATCACACCAACATCTTGGGCTAATACATCCAGCACCTTCATGACATCGCCGTCATTATCAATAACATCCATGCCACCGTTATCGCCATTCACTGACTGGAAATACCAGCCGCCGTTGTCTTTTAATTGTCCTGAACGTTCAAGCGTCCAGGTAATTAATTTTAGGCCAGCCGCTTTGGCATTGTCAGCGTATTGAGATGGCACAATGTCACCGTGATTGTTGACGTCTAATAACATCCACATAGGTGGCGCTAATACTCGTAGGCCATCAGCCACCCACGATTCCATTTCAGCTTGCGTAACATTGATGTCGTAGACGCCATCAAGATACACCGCCTGACGACCAAAGCGGGTGTTATCAATCCAGTATTTAACATCATTGAGATTAAACGATTGAGGCCACACTTTACGAGGGTGAATCCCCGCTGCACGGTAGTCGTCGATCATTTGTTGGGCGAACATTTCTTGTGTGTAGTCGCCTTCAAATGGCATGGCGACGGAGGGTGTTTTTAATTCAGGCGTGAAGTCAGCGCCTAATTCTTTTATTAATTCGATGCTTTCAGCGTGTGTTAACAAAGTGCCTTTAGCCGCGTATAGATCGGTACGCCAGTCAGCGGTGGCGTTCATGTAGTCTTCAATACTTGTGGCGGCTGTGTTGGCAGCATCCATTTTACCATTAAGCGTTTTAAATTCGGTCAGTGTGATGTCGCTGGTGCAACATGTGATGCTGCCTGCATTGGTAAGTTGGCCACTGGCGTCAAACTCAGGCGGTACTGAGCATTTTTGAGCAAGAGGAGTCGCCAGTATATTGGTGGTGGTGTGTAGATCACACTGAGAATGACGGCAGACTAATTCGCGGTCTTTGGTAAAGGTAACGTCACACTCAATAATGCCTGCGCCCATTTTGGCAGCAGCGGTGTACGATTCTTTCGTGTGCTCTGGAAATTGCAGTGCCGCACCACGGTGGCCGATGGAAAATTTACTTGGGAAAAAAGGACCGGTGCTGCACGATTCAAGTTTGTTTTTTAATTCACCTTCGTCCATATCTTCGACGAGATAGAATGGACGCGGGCCTAATTGAACCTCGGTAAATTTACCGAAGAAATTTTTGAAGGGCGTGTGGTGTGGCTTGGCGTGAGCTATACCACCTGCAACGAGCAGTAAGCTAGCCAGTAGGTAAGTTGTGATGGCTTTCATGGGAAACCTCCGAATAAGTGGAGACTTCAGGCTAGAGTGAAGTTATTGCAAATTTAAAACCAATCAGTGACATACGTGTTGCAATTGGAAGACGCTTTAAATCTGTCGTAAAGCGTCTTTTAATCTTTCACTTATACTTATTCGCCGTACTCTTCTTTCACCCAGTCTGGGTGTTTCCATAAAATACGCGGATCTTTGTATTTCTTTAAATCACGGAACATATTTTGCCAATCATATACTTGCGCATGCCAAGGGTTGTTTGGCTTTGTCGGCATACGCGTAACACCGTATTTAATTTCGCCCGCGTCCTTTTCACAGCGAAAGGTTCCGAACAACTTGTCCCAAATGATAAATATCCCGCCAAAATTCCGATCTATCTGTTTTGGGTTACTGCCATGGTGGACGCGGTGGTGCGATGGTGTGTTCATGACTCGTTCAAGTCGACCTAAGGATTGCACTTGCTCGGTGTGTAAAAAGAATTGGTAAACCAAATTGGCTTCGATGGCGATTAAGGTCCAGTTTTTATCGAAGCCTACTAAGGCCGCAGGAATCCACCACAATATCCAAGTGCCTGAAAATGCGTAGGTAAAATTCTGACGCAACGCGGTTGAAAAGTTCATATGTTCCGAGCTGTGATGAGTGACGTGCGCATTCCAAAACCAACGTATTTTATGCATCGCGACGTGGGCAACATAAAACCAAAAATCAATAAAAAACACTAAAACAAGAACACTGAATAACGTCAGGTCTGGGTTCCACTGCACACCAAATTGATACATCCAGTCGTAGAAGACTTGAATAAACAGAGCAATGGCAATGCCGTCCACCACTTTATATGACAAGCCCGTCATCATGTTGGTGAAGGTTTCAGGGAAGTGGTAAAGCTTGTTGACCCCTCGACGTTTCGCCCACCAGTTTTCCAACACCATAGTGCCGATGAATACGCCTGCGAAGAGGCTAATAAAGAGTAAGGCGCGTGTTAAATCTTGCATGATACTGTCTCGCTGAATCGCTATCGAACTTGTTATGTTGAGAATAGACGCCAACGACCTCTTTGGTATTGATATTTTCTGACTATAAATTGATACTTTACGCCAATCATTCAATGATTCTAACTGTCGGTAATGAGCTATGTTGTGTGACCCAAGAATGGCCAGCCTGTCGGTATCCGGTGACCTACAAGCCTTGGTGCGGGATTTTCTATTGCGGGAGCCGGATGTTGCGCCGGGTTTGTTAGTACAGGTATCGACGGCGCGTAAGCGACTTACTTTTGCTGAGTGGTGGGCGTTGCTGGACCAACTCGACCATCAATATAAAGGCCAGGCCGTCGCGGTTGAACTGAGCCAAATGGTCAGTCCTGCACATGTGGGTATTCTTGGGTATCTAACTTTGGCGTGTACCAGTGTGTTAGAAGCATTCATTCGCTTCGAGCAATATCAAGGGTTGGTGTACGACGGCCCAAGAGCAAGCATGATCATGCGGGATGGTCTGGTTGGTTTGGTGTGGGATCGTAATTACGGTTGTTCGCACCCGCTATCTGACATTGTGATTTTAGGTGGCATGATGACATTTCTGCGCCGTATGACGGGCCGTACTGACTTGGCGGCGCAACGAACCGAGTTGGTTTGGCCTGAGTTACAAGACGCCGATAAATTTCAGACATGCCAAGGTGGTGAGCTTGTATTCAACTGTACTGCTAACGGCTTATGGTTGGAGGCTGACGTCTTGGCGTTGCCGTTAAGCGCTCAGGATAGCGAGATCAGCGCTCGTTTAGATCGCGAGGCAAAAAACGCGTTGTTGGCGTTGTCCCCTGAGGCTTCATTTCTTCATCATTTTAGGCAAGCGTTAATTACCCCGGTTCAGCGTGGTGAAGCGACGTTGGCAAATCTAGCCTCAAGCTTTGCGATGTCTGAGCGCACATTGGCGCGCCGGTTAAATGCGGCAGGAACGGATTTTCGTACTGAGTTGTTAACGCTCAAAATACAACTCGCCAAAGAGTATCTTAATGATGGCCACCTGACCCTCACCGAGGTTGCCTTGTTACTAGGGTATTCGGAGCAGGCGGCGTTTAGTCGGGCGTTTAAAAAAGAAGTGGGGCAGTCACCGGGGCTGTGGTCAAAGGGGAAGTGGTCACAAGGGTAATGGCAGAAACCTATAGGTCGGTAGGCTAGGCACTGCGTTCAGGTTGTGTCTGTATTTTTATACGTCATTAACAGCGATAACACGCGACTTTGCTGTTGTGGCCAATAGATAAACAGGGTCCAGTTAGGATGGTCTATTTGGAATGTTTACAGCGCATTGTTCGGTCTGTAAAGTACGTCCTCTTTTTATTTCACGTGGCCTGTCGTAGGGGCCACCACTGACAAGGATTTATTATGCCTGTTATTACTCTTCCAGATGGTTCCAAACGCGAATTTGATCAACCCGTTACCCTGATGCAGGTTGCCGAAGACATCGGCCCTGGTCTGGCGAAAGCGACGGTGTGTGGTCGTATCAACGGTGAGCTGGTTGATGCCTGTGAATTGATTTCTGTGGATTCAGACGTGACCCTGATTACGGGTCGAGACCAAGAAGGTCTTGAGGTTATCCGTCACTCGTTTGCTCACCTCGTTGGCCATGCTGTTAAGCAGTTGTACCCAGAAGCCAGAATGGCGATTGGTCCTGTGATTGAAAACGGCTTCTATTACGATATCGACTTCGAACGTCCATTTACACCCGAAGACGTTGCCGCTATTGAAAAGCGCGTAAAAGAGCTGATCAAAAAAGATTACGACGTACTTAAAAAAATGACGCCCATTAAAGAAGCGCGTCGTACGTTTGTAGATCGTGGCGAAGATTACAAAGTTGAATTGATCGATGACCTGATTGAAAAAGGTGAAGAGTCGGTCGGTTTATACCACCACGAAGAATACACAGATATGTGTCGCGGCCCGCACGTACCGAATACTCGTGTCATGCGTATCTTTAAACTGCAGCGTGTCTCTGGTGCCTACTGGCGCGGTGATTCACAAAACAAGCAGCTACAGCGTATTTATGGGACGGCATGGAACGATAAAAAAGAAATGCGCGCGTACCTTGAGCGTCTAGAAGAAGCCGAGAAGCGCGACCATCGTAAACTGGCGAAGCAGTTGGACTTGTTCCACCTGCAGGAAGAAGCGCCGGGGATGGTGTTTTGGCACCCGAATGGCTGGACTATTTACCAGGTACTTGAGCAGTACATGCGTAAAGTACAGAACGATGCGGGCTACCAAGAAATTAAAACACCACAGGTCGTAGATCGCGTGTTGTGGGAAAAGTCAGGTCACTGGGAGCATTATGCCGACGGCATGTTCGTGACTGAGTCGGAAAAACGCACGTATGCGGTTAAGCCGATGAACTGCCCATGTCATATTCAAGTATTCAATCAAGGCCTGAAGAGTTACCGCGACTTGCCGTTGCGTTTGGCCGAGTTTGGTTGCTGTCACCGTAACGAGCCGTCTGGCGCGTTGCACGGCATTATGCGTGTTCGTGGCTTTACTCAGGATGATGCGCACATCTTCTGTGCTGAAAATCAGATTCGCAAAGAAGCCTCTGACTTCATCAAGCTAACCCTTGATGTGTACAAAGACTTTGGCTTCGACAACGTTGAAATGAAGTTATCAACACGTCCGGAAGGCCGTATTGGTGATGACGCTCAATGGGATCAAGCAGAGTCTGCATTGGAAGATGCTCTAAATGATGCGGGGCTTGATTGGGAATTACAGCCGGGTGAAGGTGCGTTCTATGGCCCTAAGATCGAATTCTCATTGCGCGACTGTATTGGCCGAGTATGGCAATGCGGCACAATTCAGTTGGATTTCATGTTGCCTGAACGCTTAGATGCACAGTTTGTTGCTGAAGATGGCGAACGAAAAACCCCAGTGATGCTGCATCGTGCTATTCTTGGCTCGTTTGAACGTTTTGTTGGTATTTTGATCGAACACTATGCAGGTGCAATGCCGCCATGGCTGGCTCCGCAACAGGTCGCGATCCTTAATATTACCGATAGCCAAGGCGAATATTGCGCAGAATTGGCGAAAAAACTGAAATCAGCAGGCTTTAGAGCAGATGCGGACTTGAGAAACGAGAAGATCGGCTTTAAAATCCGCGAGCATACTTTACATAAGATCCCTTACTTGCTTGTGGTAGGGGACAAAGAAAAAGAAACAAACACCGTCGCTGTGCGCACCCGTAAGGGTGATGACCTCGGCACTATGAGTGTCGACGAGTTCATTGGCATCCTGGAAGGAGCTATTGCAGAGCGCGGCCGGTTTGGAATGGAGAACTAATCATCAGACGTGATAACAGAAAGGGTGGCCGCGATAACAGAGCCGCTATAAACGATCAAATTCGTGCAACAGAAATGCGCTTAATCGATGCGGAAGGTGAACAGGTTGGTGTTGTAAGCCTTGAAGACGCACTCGAAATGGCACGCGAAGCTGAATTAGATCTTGTTCAGATCTCTGACGGCGATCCGATCGTCTGTAAGATTATGGACTTCGGCAAGAAGCTCTACGAAGAGAAGAAGCAGAAAGCCGAAGCCAAAAAGAAACAGCATCAGGTCCAGATTAAGGAAATGAAATTCCGTCCGGGCACTGAAGAAGGCGACTACCAGATTAAATTACGTAATCTGACTCGCTTTCTAGAAGGTGGCGATAAAGCAAAAGTATCACTGCGCTTCCGTGGTCGTGAAATGGCACACCAACACATTGGCATGGAGCTGATGTTGCGAATCGAGAAAGATCTCGAAGAGCTGGGTAGTGTCGAGCAGCGTCCAAAGATGGAAGGCCGTCAGATGATCATGATTATCGCGCCCGCTAAAAAGAAGTAGTTTGGTTTTCAAATGAATACGCATACCCCGACTCCGGTCGGGGTTTGTTCGTTCTACCAAACGCTGCGGTTACCTAATATGGGTAGTCGTTTTAAAGGCAGGAATGTTACAGGGTCTTAGTTTCTGTACGTTCCATCACTTTTGGAGTATCAAAATGCCAAAGATCAAAACTAAGAGCGGCGCTGCGAAGCGCTTCAAAAAGACCGCGAATGGTTTCAAACACCGTAATGCGTTCCGTAGCCACATCCTGACCAAGAAAAGCACCAAGCGTAAACGTCACTTGCGTGGTATGTCTCAATTGCATGCTGCAGACAAGAAGCTCGTTCTTCGTATGTTGCCTAACCTTTAATCGGATCTGTTCAGGAGATAAATTATGGCTCGTGTAAAACGTGGTGTTGTGGCTCGTCGTCGTCACAAGAAAATTCTGAAGCAGGCTAAAGGTTACTACGGTGCTCGTAGCCGTGTATTCCGTGTAGCTAAGCAAGCGGTTATTAAAGCTGGTCAGTACGCTTACCGTGACCGTCGTCAAAGGAAGCGTCAGTTCCGTCAGTTGTGGATCGCGCGTATTAACGCCGGTGCACGTCAGAACGGTTTGTCTTACAGCAAGTTCATCAATGGCCTGAAACTGGCTTCTGTTGAAATTGACCGTAAGATCATGGCTGATCTAGCAGTAAATGAAAAAGCAGCGTTTGCGGCTTTGGTTGAAAAAGCCAAGTCTAGCCTGTAATTTCACTGCGCTTTGAGGTGCGTTAAGCCCTTAAGGTGGCGGGAATAAGGTAGCAGTTTTCGAGCGGCTATCTAAGAAATAGGGGAGTGGCTTAACAGGCATTCCCCTATTTTTTTGTCTAAATAAATCATATTACGGAAACAACGATGGAAAACCTTGAGGCCCTGACGCAACAGGCGTTGGCCGCAGTCGCCGCCGCTGAAGACGTCGCTGCACTAGATCAGGTACGTGTACAGTACTTGGGTAAGAAGGGCGAAATCTCCGCTCTGATGAAAAATCTTGGTAATGTTGCTCCTGAAGATCGCCCTAAAATAGGTGCGGTCATTAATGAAGCGCGTGATCAAGTTCAGACCGCTCTCAATACGCGTAAAGCCGATCTTGAAATGGCAGCGTTGAATGCCAAATTGGCGTCAGAAACCATCGATGTGACCTTGCCAGGCCGTGGCATACAGGAAGGCAGTCTGCATCCTGTGACACGTACCTTGGAACGAATTGAAGCCTTCTTTGCCAACGCCGGTTATCAGGTGAAAGAAGGCCCGGAAGTTGAGGACGATTTCCACAACTTCGAAGCCTTGAATATTCCTTCTCATCACCCGGCGCGTGCGATGCACGACACCTTCTATTTTGATGCGACTACGCTTCTGCGTACTCATACCTCGCCAGTGCAGGTGCGTACGATGGAAGTGCAGCAGCCGCCGATCCGTATTATTTGTCCGGGCCGTGTTTATCGCTGCGATTACGACCAAACTCACTCACCTATGTTTCATCAGGTAGAAGGTTTGCTGGTTGATAAAGGCATTAGCTTTGCTGATTTAAAAGGCACGATTCAAGAATTCTTGAGCGTCTTCTTCGAGCGTGAATTAACCGTTCGCTTGCGTCCGTCTTACTTTCCATTCACTGAGCCATCCGCTGAAATTGATATCGAGTGGGTGATTGAAACACCAGAAGGCACTAAGCGTCGTTGGTTGGAAGTGGGTGGCTGCGGCATGGTGCATCCGGAAGTCTTCAAACACGTAAATATTGATCCTGATGAGTACACCGGGTTTGCGTTTGGTATGGGCGTTGAGCGCTTAGCGATGCTGCGTTATGGGGTGAACGACTTACGTCTGTTCTTTGAAAATGATCTGCGTTTCTTGCAGCAATTCAAATAATCCTCAGGCTTAAGGTAAAAAATTATGAAATTCAGCGAACAGTGGTTACGCGAGTGGGTACAGCCTGAGATTACAACTCAGGAATTGGTTGATCAGCTGACATTAGCTGGTTTAGAAGTCGATGGAGCAGAGCCGGTTGCTGGTGCGTTCTCAGGCATTGTGGTGGGTCAGGTTGTTTCTCGTGAGCAACATCCAGATGCCGACAAGCTAAGCCTTTGCCAAGTGACAGACGGTACAGAAACATTCCAAATTGTATGTGGCGCAGCCAACGTACGTGAGGGGTTGAAAATACCGTTTGCAAAAATCGGCGCAGTGCTACCTTCAGACGAACCAGGCGGCTTTAAAATCAAAAAAGCCAAACTGCGTGGTGTAGAGTCGTTCGGAATGTTGTGTGCAGAGCAAGAGCTCGGCATGGCAGAAAGCTCCGATGGCTTAATGGAATTACCGGACAACGCACCATTGGGTGTGGATGTTCGTGAATACCTTAACTTAGATGACACCATCATCGACGTTGATCTCACACCAAACCGTGCCGACTGTTTAAGCTTGGCCGGTCTTGCGCGTGAAACCGGCGTATTAACCAAGTCTTCAGTGGCAGGCCCGCAAATTAGTGCCGTTGCTGCCACCATCGCAGATGAACCTTCTATTGAAGTATCTGCTGCTGATGCTTGCCCGCGTTACCTAGGCCGTATCGTTCGCAACGTGAACGTAAAAGCCGAAACGCCATTATGGATGGTTGAGAAGTTACGTCGTAGCGGCACTCGCACGATTGATCCTGTGGTGGATATTACTAACTACGTACTCCTTGAGCTTGGCCAACCAATGCACGCCTTCGACCTAAATCAGGTAGATGGCGGTATTCGTGTTCGTATGGCAGAACAGGGCGAAAAACTCACCCTGCTTGACGGCCAAGAAGTTGAATTAAACGCCGATACGCTCGTGATTGCTGACCACAACAAACCACTGGCCATGGCCGGTGTAATGGGTGGCGAACATTCAGGTGTGAATGGCGAGACAAAAGATCTATTGCTTGAAGCCGCTTTCTTTAACCCGATTGCGATAGCAGGCCGTGCTCGTAACTACGGCCTGCATACCGATTCTTCACACCGTTTTGAGCGTGGTGTGGATTATGAATTGGCAAATACGGCAATGGAGCGTGCAACTCAGTTGGTACTTGAGATCTGTGGCGGCGACGCTGGCCCAGTGAAAGAAGTCACCACTGAGAACAAGCTTCCGCAGGCAGCAACCATTACTCTGCGACGCAGCCGTATTGAACAGATTCTCAGCCTGACCATGGCGGATGAAGAAGTCACCGATATTCTCGAACGCTTAGGCATGACCGTGCAAATGAGCGCTGAAGGCTGGACAGTTGAAGCCCCGTCATATCGTTTTGATATGTCGATTGAAGCAGATCTGATTGAAGAACTAGCGCGCATCTACGGCTACAACCGTTTACCGGTGCGTACGCCTGCTGCAGCCACCCCCTTGGCGAAAGCGCCAGAGTCTCGTTTACCGATTCGTGACTTGCGTCGTCAGATGATTGCGCGTGGTTTCCACGAAGCCATTACCTACAGCTTTGTTGAGCCTTCATTGCAAAAAGCACTTGATCCAGAACGTGATGCACTGGCGTTGCTGAATCCAATTTCTGCTGACATGAGCGTGATGCGCACGACGTTATGGACTGGCCTTGTATCCGCTGCCAGCTACAACCTCAAGCGTCAGCAGCCACGTGTCCGCATGTTTGAAACCGGCCTGCGTTTTGTTCCTGAGCAAGATGGCCTAGTTCAGACGCCAACATTAGCTATGTTGATTTGCGGTAATCGTGTTGCGCAGTCATGGACTGAGCAAGAAACTCCGGTGGATTTCTTCGACCTTAAAGGCGACGTAGAAGCCTTACTTGCTCGTGGTGGCGAAGCCGATGCCTACCGTTTTGAAGCGGCCCAGCACCCGGCATTACATCCGGGGCAAAGTGCTCGCATTCTGAAGAATGGTCAACCCATAGGTTGGATGGGTGCGCTACATCCAAGCACGCAGAAGCAGGTGGGTGTTAAGCAAACACTTTATGTTGCTGAAATGGATCTAGAAGCGGTGCGTGATATTGCGACTCCTGCGTACAACGACATCTCTAAATTCCCAGAAATGCGTCGCGATTTAGCCTTAGTGGTTGATCAAGCTGTGCATGTTGATCAGGTATTTGATGGAATCCGAAGCGTAGCAGGGGATTACCTCACAAAGCTCAACCTTTTTGATGTGTATGTGGGCAAAGGTATTGATCCTGATAGAAAAAGTCTCGCTTTGGGCTTGACCTGGCAGCATCCTTCACGCACTCTAACTGATGAAGAAGTGAACAACTCCGTAAATACGGTCTTGTCGCATCTTGAAGAGAGTCTAGGAGCGATGTTACGGGGCTAAGATGCCTAAGGGGTTAAAATGACCGCCTTGACCAAAGCAGAACTGGCAGAAAAACTGTTTGATGATTTAGGCCTCAACAAGCGTGAGGCCAAAGACATGGTTGACATCTTTTTTGATGAAATCCGCGACAGTCTCAGCCGAAATGAACAGGTGAAGTTATCAGGGTTTGGTAACTTCGACCTGCGAGATAAACGCCAACGCCCGGGTAGGAACCCAAAGACAGGTGAAGAGATTCCTATCTCTGCGCGCCGTGTTGTGACGTTCAAACCAGGGCAGAAGCTTAAGATTCGGGTCGAGGCCTATGCTGGAAGCCAGCCACAATAACGAACTTCCCCCCATTCCCACAAAACGCTATTTCACCATCGGTGAAGTCAGTGAGTTGTGCGATGTAAAACCCCATGTTTTGCGATACTGGGAACAGGAATTTCCAACACTGAAACCGGTAAAGCGTGCGGGAAACCGTCGTTATTATCAGCGTCAGGACGTTATCCTTGTCCGTGAAATTCGAGCCTTGCTCTATCAAGACGGCTACACCATTGGTGGCGCGCGTCAAAAGCTATCCGAAACGGGAGAATCTACCGCCGTTGCTATGGATAAAGCCCTCGTTAAAAACATGATTCGTGAGTTGAAAGAACTCGAAGAGCTGCTTCGTCCAGAGTAAAAAAATACGCTGATGCTCAAAAAACTTTATCTTTTCAAGTAGTTAAGTATACTCAACTCACTCGCTTTGGCGGGTAATATCGGGATGTGGCGCAGTCTGGTAGCGCACTCGCCTGGGGGGCGAGTGGTCGCAGGTTCAAATCCTGTCATCCCGACCAACTATCTTAACTCCCTCCTTTAAGCTTTTCTCAAACAATCTCGTCGTCAAACTGTTCATTTCGATCCCTTTAGCTAGGCTTATGACTATGGTTTATAAGTCATAAATGGGTTTGGTGACAGCATGGCGATAGGCAGGCGCAGGAACAGTCTACTTTGGGCATGGACAGCGATTTCGTTGATCGTAGGGGTGCTAGCCAGTTACTGGGTGGCGGTAAGCGTTGAAAGATCGAATAAAAATCATATAGATAGTGTACTAGCGCGAGAGTCTCAAGATCTTATTCAGCAGATTTATGAGCGAGTTGAGCTTTACCAATACGGTTTACGCGGGTTACGTGGCACGGTTGCAACGGCTCAAAGTAATTTGAGTCGAGAGTTAGTTGAACAATACAGTGAAACTCGTGACTTAGAGTCAGAGTTCCCCGGCGCACGTGGATTTGGGTTTATTCGCAGGGTTCCTGTTGCTAATGAAGCACATTTTATCAAAGAGGCAGCACTGGATAACTGGCCCGACTTTAACATTCGCCAGTTAACACCGCATGACGGTGAACGCTTTATCATTCAATACGTCGAGCCAGTTGCAACTAATAAAGCAGCAATTGGGTTGGATATTGCTTCCGAACACAATCGCCGAGAGGCAGCTTTATTATCGCTAAGAACGGGAGAGGTTCGGTTAACCGGACCAATTACCTTGGTTCAGGCGACTGGTAACCCCTTGCAGTCTTTCCTGATTATGCTGCCAGTCTATAAAAATTCAGGTACTCCTAACAGTCTAGAAGAGCGCGAACGACTAGGGTTTGGCTGGAGTTATGCCCCACTGATCATTGAAGAAGTTTTAACTGATTTACGATTACGTCCAGAGTATTTTGCTGCCGAACTTAAAGATGTAACGTCACCAAGGAAGGAAACTAAATTTTTCGACAATACTGATCTAGCCAAAGGTAATTTGGTTTCTGAATACATTATAGAACGTGAAGTATTTGGTCGTACTTGGGAGTTCCGTTTTGGTGCTTACTCTACTTTTGTCGACTCCTTAAATCTAACATCAAAAGAGAGTGTATTCCTTTTTGGTTGTCTTCTTAGCTTCTTAGTGAGTGCTGTGTTGGCATTATTTATTAATAATCGACAACGTCGAGCCGAGTTCTTTGCTCAACAAGCACGTTTGGCAGGTATCGTTGAGAGTTCTACCGATGCGATTATTAGCCAAGATATTAATGGCAAGGTGTTTAGCTGGAATGGTGCGGCAGAGAAGATGTTTGGACTTTCAGCCGCTGAAGCTATTGGAAACTCATTGGCTGAACTTATTGTTCCTAGCGAAATATGGCGATTTGAGAAACTATTGTATGAAGAAGCCATTATTGAGAAGCAAACTTTTTCGCCCATTGAAACTAAGCGGATAGGAACTGACGGCCAAATATTAGATGTTTCCATCTCTGTTGCGCTTGTACGTAATGCTGGAAAAGAAGTCATTGGTCTATCAGAAACCATTCGTGACATTTCAACTCAAAAATCTGTTCAAGCGGAAATTATAAATTTAAATAGTAATCTTGAACGACAAATTGAAGAACGTACCACTGAAGTTCGCACAGTAAATACTCTATTAAAAAGTGTCTTAGACTCTGCTTCGACGATTGCCATTATCTCTACTGATACCAATGGAATTGTTACCTTGTTCAACAAGGGTGCAGAAAAAATGCTGGGTTATAAAGCAGAAGAAATTGTGGGAATTCAAAGCCCAGCCATTTTTCATATACCCAGTGAACTGGAACTGCGATCAAAGGATTTATCCGAACAATATCACCGAGATGTTGGAGGGTTTAACGTATTTACTTTTATACCTGACAAAGAAGGGCAAGAGTGCCGAGAGTGGACGTATCTACGCAAGGATGGATGCACAATACTGGTTAGTTTATCGGTCACAGTTATTCGCAATATTCATGGGGATATTAGTGGGTATCTTGGCATCGCGGTAGATATTAGCGAGCAGCATAAGCAACATGAAGCAATAGAGTTTGCGATGAATCAGCTCGCAATGGCAGCGGATGTAGCGGAGCTAGGCGTTTGGTCATGGACTCCTAGTATTAATGAGTTACAGTGGAATGATCGAATGTTCTCAATGTATCAACAACCACTGTCATTAAAGAAAACTGGGGTAGCGTATGAGCACTGGCGCATGCGGGTTCATCCTGATGACATTCTTGCTGCAGAAGAAGCGCTAACTGCGGTATTAGAATGCCGCGGCGAATACGATTTAGTATTTCGTATACTTTTACCAGATAGCTCTGAACGGAGTATCAAAGGGCGAGCGGTTGCTGAGTTAGGTGCAAATAATGAAGTCATTCGAATAACGGGGATTAACCAAGATATTACTGAGCAAATACATCAAGAAGCCATTCTTCGTCACGCAAAAGAAAAAGCAGATGAAGCAAGCGCGGCAAAATCCAATTTTTTAGCCAATATGAGTCACGAGATCCGTACACCAATGAACGCGGTTTTGGGAATGCTGCAGCTGATGCAAAATACGAACTTGGACGAGAGACAGCGTGATTATATTTCTAAGTCTAAAAATGCTGCAGGCTCATTACTTGGCTTACTTAATGATGTTCTTGATTACTCAAAAATTGAAGCGGGTAAATTACAGCTTGATTTGCATCCATTTAGTGTTGATGAGGTATTACGTAACCTAGGTGTCGTCATTTCAGGTAATTTAGGCGATAAGTCGGTAGAGGTTTTATATGATGTAGACCTTTCTCTACCACAACAACTGTTGGGTGACAGCAATCGGCTACAGCAGGTTCTGATTAATTTATCGGGTAATGCACTTAAGTTTACCTCGTCGGGCTATGTGATTGTTCGTGTTCGAAAAATTAGCGAAGATCAAAAAAATGTTTGTTTACGTATCTCGATAGAAGACACCGGTATTGGAATTTCAAAAGAAAATCAAAATCATATTTTTGATGGATTCACGCAAGCAGAAGTTTCGACCAGTAGACGCTTTGGTGGAACCGGCCTTGGTTTGGTTATTTGTAAGCGGTTAACAGGATTAATGGGCGCAAGTTTACATCTTGAAAGTGAGCTTGGGCGTGGGAGTAAATTTTGGTTTGATCTGAATTTTCCTGTTGTGGCTGGCCTTGATGCTGGCGCTATCCCCATTAGTGATATTCGCGTATTAATAGTTGAAGATAATGGAATATCTGCTGAGGTACTACAGCGTAATGGGGTTGAATTAGGGTGGCGAGTTGATTTAGCGATTAGCGGTAATATAGCGTTAAAGATGATTGTTGACGCCTACGAAAGTAATGAGCCTTACGACGTTGTTTTGATGGATCTACAACTACCAGATGTAAATGGCCATGATGTAGCGCAGTCAGTCACTAAACTACTGAGAGATGATGCTCCAGAAATTATTATAATCAGCGCGTATGCACAGGCAACAATTAATAATAAATTAGGTGAGGATGAGCCAGTTTATAGCGATTTTTTAAGTAAGCCTATTACCCCATTACAGTTATCTGAGTCGGTAGAGCGAGTACTAAATAAACAGAACAAACCTGCTCTTGTAAATAAGGAGCGTCAACAGCGCCTATTAGGTATGCAGTTGCTAGTGGTTGAAGATAATATGATTAATCGTGAAATTGCATATGAACTCTTAACGACTGAAGGCGCTAGTGTCGACTTGGCAAGTGGAGGCATTGAAGGTGTTAATAGCATTATGGCGGAAACTCGTAAGTATGATCTCGTCCTTATGGATATACAAATGCCCGACATAGATGGGTTGGAGGCCACACGAAGAATCCGCGCTGATAGTCGTTGGAGTGACTTACCGATTATCGCAATGACGGCTAATGTGTCGTTAGAAGATCGCGAGGCTTGCACCGCGGCTGGAATGAATGGTCATGTTAGTAAACCCGTCGATCTCGAAGAGTTAGTAAACACTGTACTCGTGGCGGTGAAGAGCGAATTCATAATGGATAAAGTGCATCTTCCGGGTTCTAACACTGATCAGTTGATTGAAGATGAAATAACCCTGCTTCGAAGGTTTAGTAATAACAAGCAACTCTTCAAAACAGTGCGGGATATGTTTTTGGAAGAAATGCAAAAAATAATTGATGAAATTGCTATCTGTTGGCAGAACAAAGAATGGAATGAGAGTACTAAGGCCTTACACACACTAAAGGGTTCCGCAGGAACGATGGGCGCCATTGGCCTGGCAGCACGTGCTAGGGAGCTAGAAGTTCAGTTTAAATCGATCACAGAAAATAACGTGGTAGATGTCGAATGTTCGCACTTACTTGCAGAGCTTGTAGAGTTGGTTGAACTTAGTGATAAAGCATTGGCGAGCCTGCTTTCCAATGATGACTAATGGAGGAGACCACCGGCTCTGAATCACTGTTACTTAGTCTCGCCATATACTATCGACACACAGAAAAGTTCATCAAGGCCTGATTTGACTGCCTCTTGATGTGTTGTAGCAATCTGCTACAATGATTTCAATGCGTTTGATTCATACTTGATTCAGTTTTACTTGATAAATGAGGTTGTGATTATGGCGAAAGCTCAATCCCCTGTGCGTCTTGAAGCATCATTGATGGAATCTGCTAAGTTTGCAGGCGATCTGCTAAAGCGCAGCGCGGCAGAACAAGTGGAGTTTTGGGCCGGTATTGGGCGCTTAGTGGCTCCTAAACTCAGCCCTCAGGAGCTGATTGAACTCCAGGCGGGCTTGTTAGCCATCAAGTTTGAAGAGGCGACACCGGTCGTAGTAGATTCGAGTGCATTGTTCATGGAGCTAGATCAGAAGCGCTCATCAGGTGCTATTGAACACGCAATTGCCAGTAATAGTGTGCGTTATCAGTCATCGGCCTCGAACCCTGGTTGTTTAGAGCAGGTCAGTCCCGATGGCACTGTGATTGTCGGTCGTTTTACCAATGGACAATTTGAACCGCTTGCATGAGCGTTTTTAAAAAAACTATTTTGTTCACATTCGCCAATACTAAGGCCGCAATAAGACGTTATGAAACAGTTATGGATGCTGGTAGGTGGCAATGGATCTGGCAAAAGCACCTTTTATGAGCAAATGCTCAAACCCAAAGGGATGCCGTTTATCAATGCGGATATCATCGCCAAAGAAGCCTTCCCCGACGATCCGGTAAATAATAGTCACAAAGCTGCGCGCATCGCCGAAGAGCTTCGATTCGATAAGCTACGCCAAGGTCATAGTTTCTGCTTCGAAACCGTTTTTTCCCATGTCAGTAAAATCGATTTTATCGCCACGGCGAAAGCCACGGGCTACCACGTTATTCTTGTTTTTTTGCATGTTGATGATACAGATCTAAACCAAGCGCGGGTGTCTCAGCGTGTGATTGATGGTGGGCATGATGTCCCGACGGATAAAATCCTCTCTCGTATTCCCCGCACTCTCGATAACGTAAAAGCAGCGATACCCTTGTGCGATGAAGTCCATATGTTGGACAACAGTCGCTTGGATGATCCGTTTAAACGCGTTATTAGCATTATTAATGGGCAGATTACCGCTGGTGCGGATGTGGCGTTACCGAGCTGGGTGTTGCCGCTCATAGGCGAGTAGATCTAATAGGTGAGTAGCGCTGAATAATAGCTTAAAAACCTTCTTCTTTGCTATGTCGTACTCGAACGATAACTACTCGATTTGCTAGTTCTTGGCGGTATCTTATGATGTACTCGCCGGCACCAAAGCTTAGTACCAAGTCTTTGTAATCAACTAGGTTTTCTACAGGCATACCAGCTTCGGGATTAGCTTGCAGGATATTTATGCCTTCAATAATGCGTTCAGCAGCACGCTGTGCTGCGCGAGGGTTATCAGATTTTATAAAATCCCTAAGCCGGACAACATCTGACGTTGCACTTGGTAACCAGACTATTTCACAGGGCGTGGCTTTTCCTGATCGGTACCCCAGGAGTCTAACCAGTTGGTCATGGACTCATTGCTCACTGTTTCGCCGGTTTCTTGATATTCCTCCCAGCGCTTAATTGTGAGGTCATTCTCACGCTGTTGGCGCTCTTCTTCATCGATATAGCGAATGAGTGCTTCTTGCGCTAAAAAGCTTTTCGAGCGTTGAGTTTTAGCCGCTAAAGCACTTAAACGATTTTCAAGTTGTTCATCGAGTCGGACGCCTAGCATGGGGTCACCTACCGTATCTGTTTAGCTTTGTTAAACAAAAATAACACTCTGTTTTGCTATCTTCCATCTTTCCAATCTTATGTGCGCGACTTCTTGATCCCATAAGTTGCCTGCGCTTTTGCCTTCTTCTTGGCTTTTTGGCGCTGCTTACGCAAATTACGACCGTGATTTTCACCGCCATCGGGTTCATCAAAATTCGGCTCAAAGCCGACCAGCCATTGGGTGGGTAAAACGCGTTTGATCAGAGTTTCGATGTCCGCTAACAGGTATTCTTCTTTGCGAGAGACGAAGCTGATGGCTTTGCCTGTGTTGCCAGCACGCCCGGTGCGGCCAATACGGTGTACGTAGTCTTCCGCTTGGAAGGGGAGTTCGTAGTTAACGACCCAAGGCAGTTCGAGTATGTCGATGCCGCGGGCGGCGACGTCGGTGGCGATCAGCGCACGTACTTTGCCGTTTTTGAAATCTTCTAATGCTCGTGCTCGCGCCCCTTGGCTTTTGTCGCCATGCAGGCTATCGCACTTAATGCCGTCTTTTTTCAGTTCGCTCGCTAAATCGTCGGCTTGTTGTTTTGAACGGACGAACACTAATACTTGTTGCCAGTTACCAGAGCCAATCAGCCATGCCAGAGCCGCACGTTTTTTGTTGTTGTCCATGTTGTAGACAATCTGCTCGATGCTATCAATCGGGGCATTTTCAGCCGCGACGGCGATTTCTTCAGGCTGCTTGAGCATGCTGTAGGCGAGGTCTTTCACTGTTTTCGGAAAGGTGGCCGAGAAGAACAGAGTTTGGCGCTCTTTGGGTAACTGCTTGAGCAGCCGGATGAGTTCTTCTTTAAAACCGAGATCCAGCATACGATCGGCTTCATCTAAAATCAGCCAACGCACAGCACTGAGTTCTAGTGCTTGTTGATTGAGTAGGTCGAGCAGGCGGCCAGGCGTCGCGACTAAAATATCTACGCCTTGGTTGAGAGCATCGGTTTGCGGATTTTGGCTAACACCACCGTACACAGCCAAGGTCTGTAACTCTGTATTTACTGCATAGCCTTGGATGCTTGTGGCGACTTGAACCGCCAGTTCGCGAGTCGGAGCCAAAATCAATGCAGAAGGGCGTTTACTCTGTGCTCTTGGTGCTTCCATTAAACGAGTCAGTAATGGCAAGGCAAAGGCGGCGGTCTTACCTGTGCCTGTTTGTGCGCCGGCCAACACGTCTTTACCTGCGAGAATCTCTGGAATCGCCTGAGTTTGAATTGGCGTCGGAGTGTCGTAACCAAGCTCTGTTATGGCGGTAAGTATCGGGCTGGCGAGCTGTAACATGGCAAAGCTAGACATGGTATTGATCCACAGAAGTACAAAGGCGCGGAGTATACCACCGTACAAATAAAGTCAGGGACTTCAGTGCTGCAATAAACGTTGTGGGTAGAGCTTTCTAATCTTGTGCATATATTTATCTAACTTGGAAGTGATGGGCTTTTAAAATACTTTATTAATAGTTGATTCAGTATGGGTTGTGACTAATAAAGCATTACTCTCAAGCGTTTGTGCTATTTTCGGCCAGATTAGTCTAAAATAATTACTATTATTGTATTTTTAATATTGATTGTCTCTCTCTTGAGATTAATGGTTGCGGAAACGCGTGCAATTTATGTCTCCCTGTTGATTTAAAATGTTCCATATCTGGCGCATCCAGAAAAGTCGTCCATGATGAATATGGCTTCACTTTAAACAACAACGGGAAAGTTCTATGCGTATTTCGACTTATTACGTGATTGTCGGCTTAGCTGTCATGTCCGCATTAAGCGGTTGTAAAGAAACAACACCTGAAGTAGAAGCTGAGGGAGTTCGTCCAGCTAAGATATTTCAAGTTGGCTCGCCAGATGAAGCCCAAGTACGTCGCTTTCCTGCTCAAGTACAATCTGCAGAGCGTGCGTCGCTTGCTTTTCGGGTGAGTGGTGAATTATTGAAATTGCCTGCGCAGTCTGGGCAAGCAGTTAAAGAGGGCGATGTGCTAGCAGCACTAGATCCTGCCGATTATCAAGTTCAAGTTGATGATCGCAAAGCACGCTATGAATTAGCTCACGCACAATATGAACGTGTTAAAAACTTGTTTAAAATGGCACAAATATCTCAGTCGCAACTAGATCAAGCAAAAGCCGATTTAGATATTAGTAAAGCGGCATTAAAAACAGCCCAGTCAGATTTGTCTTACACTGAATTAAAAGCACCTTTTGATGGCACGGTTGCGAATGTTTTTGCCGATAACCATCAATCCATCAATGCCGGTACGACCATTGCTGTGCTTCAAGTTCAAGATCAACTTGAAGTGAATCTGCAAGTTCCTGAAAGTATCATGGTGCAAATTTCGCAGAACAGTAAGACATCAAACTACAAGCCAGAAACAGAATTCGATGCTCTCCCTAATAAACGTTTTAAAGCCACGTATAAAGAACATACCTCTCAAGCAGACAGTGCCACTGGAAGCTATACCGTTACACTGACACTCCCTCGTCCCGAAAATTTAAACGTACTCCCCGGTATGTCGGCCAGTGTATATGTTGATCTGAATAAAATATTCAGCCAGCGCATTGATATGATGGTGGTACCGGCTAATAGTGTTTTTCAACAAGCAAACCAAGCGCAAGGCAGCAATCAAGCCAGCGTATGGCTAGTGAAGGATGACCAAACATTAACAGCCGTGCCTGTTGAGGTCGGTAAGTTAACAGCCAATGGAATAGAAATAAAAGTTGGGCTAAACCCCGGAGATAAAATTCTCGATTCTGGAGTACATCAAGCTGTTGAAGGCATGAAGATTCGCCCCTGGTTGAAAGAGCGAGGTCTATAATCATGACAGATAACAATGTTAAACCAAACGAGAAGGCCCGCGGTAATAGTGCTACTTATTTTATTCGGAATTCGACAACGAGTTGGCTCGTACTGATTATCCTGCTGGTTGGTGGGATTTCTAGTTACCTAGGGTTAGGGCGTTTAGAAGATCCACCATTCACCATTAAAGAAGCTATGGTGATTACCAATTATTCCGGTGCTAATGCGCTTCAGGTTGAGGAGGAGGTGACGGCGCCATTAGAAGATTCCATTCAGTCACTTCCATATATTAAACATGTAAAGTCAGTGTCAAAGGCTGGAATTTCTCAAATTCATATTGTCGTCAAGCCTACTTATCAGGCAGAAGAGTTACCTCAAATTTGGGATGAATTACGCCGGAAAATCAATGACGAAAAACATAACTTACCGCCGGGTGTTGATCCACCAATCGTGGTTGACGACTTTGGTGATGTATACGGTGTGCTACTGGCGATTACCGGAGAAAATTTTAGTTACGAAGAGCTGAATGATTATGCTAATTACTTAAAGCGTGAGTTTGCAGTCATGAAGGGTGTCTCCAAAGTTAATATAACGGGAGAGCAAGAAGAGCGAGTATTTATTGATATCGCTCGTGAAAAAATGACCAACCTAGGAATACCACTATCACGTGTATATGACCTGTTAGATACTCAGAATATCATTCAAGATGCGGGTCATATTCGCCTTGGTAGTGAATATATTCGTATTAATCCAACCGGTGAATTTACCAGCGTACAAGAACTAGGGAATTTACTAGTAAGTGGTGCCGGCTCAGAAAAGCTAATTTATTTAAAAGATATTGCCAGTATTTCTGAGGGGGTAGCAGAAGTACCGACACACCTTTTGAAATATAAAAGCGAAAAAACGTTGCACATTGGTGTTTCCTTTAACAAAGGAGTTAACGTTGTCAAAGTCGGTGAGTTGATGCGCGAAGAGCTGAAGCGCCTAGATAATAATCGTCCACTAGGCATTGATATTCACACCTTGTACGATCAACCTGCTGAAGTGGATGCCTCGTCTACGGGTTTCGTTCTGAATTTACTCGCGTCGGTCATTATCGTAATTGCAGTACTTCTACTATTTATGGGGGTGCGTGCTGGTTTGATCATTGGTGCTATTTTATTACTGACCATATTTGGCACCTTTATTATGATGGATATTTTATCCATTGAGCTGCATCGAATATCTTTGGGGGCATTGATTATCGCTCTCGGGATGTTGGTGGATAATGCATTGGTTGTCACCGAGGGCATAATGGTTGGGCTTAAACGAGGGCTTAGTCGAACGCGTGCAGCTTATGAAATTGTAAAACAAACTCAGTGGCCATTATTGGGAGCCACGGTCATTGCTATTACTGCTTTCGCCCCAATCGGCTTGTCACCTGACTCTACCGGTGAGTTTGTGGGATCGTTGTTCTATGTGTTGTTGATTTCATTGCTTTTGAGTTGGATTACGGCAATTACATTAACCCCTTTTCTTTGTCATCTATTGTTTAACAAAGAAGAAAAAAGTGATGGTAATGACTCAGATTCAGATCCATACAAAGGCGCACTCTACACTGTGTATGGTGCAATATTAAAATTCTTGCTGGTAAATCGTGCCCTGACAATGTTGAGTATGGTAGGTCTATTGATGGTAAGTATTTACGGATTTGGCTTTGTTAAGCAAAGCTTCTTTCCACCGTCAAATACTCCGATATTTTTTGTCGATATCTGGATGCCAGAAGGTACAGACATTCATGCCGTAGAAGATCAAGCTAAGAAGCTTGAAAACTATTTTACGCAGCGGGATGAAGTTGAATATACTTCAGCGACTATAGGCCGCGGTGAGCAACGCTTCATGCTGACTTATGCGCCAGAAAAAGATTATCCTGCGTATGCACAAGTGATGATTCGTACCGAAGAACGTGATCAAATCCCGGGGCTTATTAAAGAAGCAATGGCGTGGACATCAACGGAGTTGCCTAATGCGTTTGTTAAATTCAAACGCTTACAAGTCGGCCCAGGAACTGACGCTAAGATTGAGGCGCGTTTTTCAGGCCCAGATCAAGCAGTGCTACGTGGCTTAGCCGAGCAAGCAGAAGCCATCTTTCTTGCTGATCCAGATACGGACAGTGTGCGTAACAATTGGCGTCAACGCGTTAAAGTGGTTCGCCCTGTATTTAACGAGGATAACGCCCGACGTGCAGGTATTTCTAAGCAAGATCTAGATGACTTTATGCACCTTAGTTTCAGTGGTAAAAAAATAGGGGTGTATCGTGATGGGACTAACTTAAAAGACATTATTATGCGTCCTCCTGCTGAAGAGCGCTTAGATATTGATAGCTTAATGGAATTGCAAATTTGGAGTCCTGTATTCAGTCGCTACATTCCTATTGAGCAAGTGGTTCAAAGTTTTGAAGTGCGTTATGAAGATCCTATTATTGATCGTCGTGATCGAAAGCGCACAATTACAATCTATGCAGACCCATCATTCGAAACAGAGTTCACCGCCGATAGCTTACTGAAACGCCTGCGACCTAAGTTAGAAGCAATACCTCTCCCATCGGGCTATAGCCTTTCTTGGGGGGGAGAGTTTGAAACAGCAGGAGAAGCGCAGGAGAGTTTGTTCTCATCCTTGCCTCTTGGTTATTTAATTATGTTTATCTTAACCATTTTGCTGTTTAACGAATTGCGTAGCGCATTAGTGATTTGGGCTTGTGTACCATTAGCCTTGATTGGGGTGAGTGCCGGTATGTTGTTATTGAATGCTGAATTCGGCTTTATGGCGCTGCTTGGTTTACTCAGTTTATCAGGCATGATCGTAAAAAATGGGATTGTATTGGTTGATCAAATTAAAATTCTTTCTGATGAACACCATTCTTTCGATGCGATATACCACGCATCAATGAGCCGTTTACGGCCCGTCACTATGGCAGCACTTACGACTATTTTAGGGATGTTACCTTTATTAACCGATGCATTCTTTAGTGCGATGGCTGTCGTTATTGCTTTCGGCCTGGGGTTTGCAACAGTACTTACACTAGGCGTTGTGCCTGTCATGTATTCCATTACTCACAAAATAACTCCGCCTAGGTCTTAGCGGGTATAAAAGAAAAACAGCCGCCTTTATTGGCGGCTGTTTTGATTTTGCTCAATGTTATACCGAAACGGCTAAAGAGATTTTGGAATGGTTACACCTTTTAACATATTTATCGTGGCCCAATGGGATACACGTCTGATAGTCTTTCAAAGATGTTAACGACAAGAATAAATACAATGCGTTTACTGTTACTTTTATCTACTTTTTTGTTTGTACCTACAGCCTTAGCTGAGCAACCTTCTGATCTCGAAATTCTGAAGATTCAAACCGTCGCGTCTTGCGTTGATGATGTGTTTTATCAGGCAGGCTATGAAGACGGCGATGAAAACCGGATAGAACTTATTGATACCATGTTGATGCTGCTAAATTTGCCCGCGTACGACGAAGAGTATTTGTACGTTGAGGTTAAGTACGACGGCAAGGTGTCCTCAGAAGTGTATTACCAATGCATCAGTGGCGAGCGCGAATTACTCGATGAGGCCGCGGAGAGCTTAGGTGTGTCACCCAACTAGTTTTTCTAACGAATTTACTGTTGGCTTGATAGTTTTCGTTTTTGTCGTGCTTCAAGCGCTCTTAATATGTCCCGCCAAGTTAAGATCCCAATGACTTTTTGGTCTTCGTCTAATACCGGTAAACACGAAATCGAATGCTGGTTGAATAGGGCGATAGCATCGTATACGTCATTATCACCACGAACGGTAATTGGTTTACGCGTCATTATTTGATGAACCCGTTTCTTTAGCGTCGCGGTATCGTGCTCGTTTTCTGACGCTTGCCCTAAATTTGGGCTGAGTGCTTTAAATAGGTCTCGGTCTGAGATTACGCCAAGGAGTTTTCCTTTTTCTATCACCAGTACATGGTGAAAGTACATGTGCTCGAAAATTCCTTTAATTGTGGCTAGGGTGTCATCCATGTCTACAGAAACAACGCGTTTAGTCATGAGTGATTTTATTTGCATGCGTACTGTGATCTCTTATTGGAGGCTATTCACTTCTGAGCGCTTCAATCGGGCTTAATCTGGATGATTTCCACGCTGGCCATATACCTGAGAGTAGACCAGTAACAATGGCCACTCCAGCGGCAATAAAAAATGTGCTGGCTTGCAGTTGCACTGGAAATTCAGGCACTAATATGCTTACTAACCCGACGATCACCCCGGTAATAGCGATGCCTATGCCTGCCCCAAATAGCGACAATATAATCGCTTCGCCTAGAAACAAACTCAGTAATTGATGACGTGGGCAGCCGATGGCTCGCAGTAGTCCAATTTCGGCGGTGCGTTCAGTAAGGTTGGTGGTCATGATAGTAAAGATCCCGACGCCGCCCACGAGCAGTGATATGCCCCCAAGCGCTGTTACGCCTAGGGTTAACATCCCTAAAATACGGTTCATGCTGCCGAGCATTTCGTCTTGGCTGGTAAGGGTGAAATCTTCTTGGCCGTGGCGGCGCAGCAGTTGGGCTTTTATGCGTTTTATCATCACCTCGGAGGTGGTGTTAGGCGAGAACACAACATCTACTTCCATTAAGCCTTCGCGATTAAACAGTGCTAACCCCCGGTCGGCAGGGATGTAGGCCATGTCATCGAGGTCAAAACCTAGCGTCGAGCCTTTGGGCTGCATCACGCCAATAACGCGGAATCGTTGCCCGCCGACACGAATAAATTCGCCCAGAGGATTTTTGCGATTAAAAAGTTCTTGGTGAAGTTTGTCCCCAATCACGGCAACGGCTGGGCTGTTGCCGCCAGTATCTGGTAGGAATTTGCCCATAGCCAAGGGGAAGTCCCACGCTTTTGAGAAGTCGGGTGTGGTGCCAATAATTTCGGTACTGCGCACACGCTCGCCATAACGAATAGGGCCAGAGCCTTGCACATTTGATACCACCCATTCGGTGCCGGGTAAGCGCGCCAGTGCTTCGGCGTCGTCGAGTGTCAGTAAACGCACTGAACTGAGCAATCCGCCTGCCATGCCAGCGGTTTCACTGTGCCCGGGTGTGACGGCAATAATACGTGTACCAAACTGTGAAAAGCTGTCAGTCACGTATTGGCGTACGCCTTGGCCTAATGTGGTGAGCAAGGTAACGGCGGCAATACCAATCGCAATGCCCAAGGCAGTCAGCAAGCTTTTGCTGATGTTGCCAGTCACGGGGGAAGAAGCTAAGCGCAGCCAGTCGCGTGGTCTGATCATATTATTTGCCCGCCTGTGATTGCAGTGCGGTTACCGGAGGCAAACTGGCCGCCCGGTGTGCAGGAATCCATGAGAATAAAAATCCGGCACTGCCAGCCACAAATAGGGCGGCAGCAATGGCCCACAGTGGTGTGGCAAAAGGCACCTCTGGGAATCGCTGGCGTAGGGCAAACAGCAAAATCTGGGCGAGAACAATGCCGAGCACTGCACCGCTAGTGGCGAGCAAGGTCGACTCCGTTACGAATAAACTGCGCACTTCGCGGCTTGATGCCCCAAGGGCTTTGAGTAAGCCAATTTCAGTGCGTCGTTGTGCCACGCCTATTAATGTCATATTCATGATTAATACGCCCGCGACGATCAGGCTGATTGCCGCAATGCCGGTCACGGCGAGGGTCATGATGAGTAACACTTGATTAAACGCATTCAATAAAGAGTCAGGCGTCACGATGGTAATATCAAGCTGGCCGTCGTGGCGGGTTTGCATTTGATTTTCGATGGCGGTTATTAAGGCCGGAATTGTCTCTGTGTTGCGCACTTGCAGCATGACTCGAAACAGCCCTTCGGTGTCGAATATCTGCATAGCGTTGTCTACCGGGATCAATAAAACATCGCCCATATCAAAGCCAAACCCTGTGCCAGAATCCGCCAAAATACCACTAATACGACAGCGGTAATCGGCAATGTTTAACCATTGTCCGAGGGCTTTGTTCGGGCCAAATAACTCATCGCGTAGGCGACTACCAACGACGCATTCAGGGCGGCTGCGGCGGCCTTCACGGGTGGTAAACCATTGGCCTTGGCTGAGCTGTAGGTTACGAATTTTAAAGAATTCTTGGTTGGTGCCCATCACCATGCTTTCACGGCTTATGCCTCCGGCACTGAGGCGGCTGGTGCCAACCACAATCGCCGCGATGGCATCAATGCCGGTAATTCGACTTAAGCTTTCAGCATCTTCTAAAGTGATGTCACGGGTGCCTTCACCACTGAGTGGTGGTAAGCCGCCGGTGGTTTCTTTTCGTCCGGGCAACATGATGAGCACATCGCTGCCAAGGCTGGCGAATTCGGCCATCACAAAACGTCGGCCACCTTCACCAATACCGGTGAGTAACACAACCGCCAGTACACCTATCGCCATGGCGAGTAATTGCATGGCCGTGCGAAAACGCTGGCGCACGATTGCCCTTAGGCTAAAGCGGAAGTGGTCATCCAGCCGTATCATGTTGAACTACTTATAGCGGCTGGGTTTGTATCGTCACTGACGATTTTACCGTCGACCATACGTAAACGTCGGTGAGCGCGGTTGCCTATGGCTTGATCATGCGTCACGACAATCAGGGTAGTACCTTGCTGATTCAGTTCTTCCAGCAAAACAAAAGACAGTCAACGTATGAAAAAATCTGTCGAAATTTCGCATTAAATTTTACCGCTGATTTTTTTAGTGAGATTTTGAGAGCTAAGAGCTTGAAAAGCTGAACTTCGTAAAAAAATTGCCGTTTTTAGATGTGACTTAATCTCAGAGGTTTCTGATATGGGTCGTGAGTAATAAACAAGACAGTCAGCGTATGAGGAAATCTGTCGGAATTCCGCGTTGAATTTCACCGCTATTTTTTTAGATAGAGGGATAAGCTTTAAATGAGAGAAGGTGTCGATTTTCGTACGAATTGACTGTTTTAGACGAGGTGGTATCTCAGAGGCTTCTGATATTTCTGGTTGTTGTTTAGTTTGATTTTTTTTAGCTAAGAAAGCCTTAGCTTACAGGCCTGAATCCCTGCTGTTCGCCTTCGTTCTCGTTGGTCATCCCAGAAGAGGGATATTTTAGATTTAACTTCATCGACGGCTCCGACGATACCTTTGAACTCTGATTCAAAGTTCTGTGTGATGTAGAGCCAGTGCTCTGCATCAATGCCTAGGCGATCCATTATTGCTGGTTCGCTTTCTGAAATTGCTCCGCGTTTGTTTTCTCTGATTTGCCTTCCAGTCCAGTCAACCAAGTCTAAGTAGTCAGTTAATCGCATGGGGATGCCATCTGGCATATCTTGTTTTGGATTTCCGGCGAAGTTGAGTAGCTCGGGCACTTGCTGCTGTGGATGGTTGGGCGAGTAGGTTGCTTTGGCTTTTTTTGCTCGTTTTTGTATTGAGGTATGAGCAGAGTCTTCGGGCGTTTTTGCCATAGCTGCGCGAACAGGGTTGAGATCCACATATGCCATGCAAGCAGCTAACGCTTTTTCATCGAGTAAAGCCTGAGATTTGAATCTTCCCTCCCAGAAGTGGCCGGTGCAGTTGTCTTCGTCATTAGCCAGTCTGGCGACAGTCTCATTGAGCCTACGCATGTACCAGCTAATACTCATGAGTCTTTCGCGTAATTCTTTAACCATGTCTTCGAGTAAGGCTAGTTGAGCTTCTGATAGCTCGTCACCGCGCTCAAATTTCTGTGTGATCAGATTACCTTTATAAAGCTGATGCCAACGTTGTACGACTTCTAAATCCGTTAGATTGCGGGCCTTAGATTGGTTTACGTGGAGTACGATGTGGAAGTGATTAGACATCACCGCATAGGCAGCAATATCAATACAAAAGACTTTGGCCTGCTCAATGAGTAGATGCTCGATCCAGCCTCTACGATGCTCAAAGCTACGACCACTTGAATCTGTACCACATAGAAACGCTTTGCGAACACAGCGTGATACGCAGTGGTAGTAGGGCGTCGCTTCAAGCGAGATTATTTCCTTCCTTGGTTTGGGCATGATGGCCTCCCATATTTGTTTATTGGTATTACCGTACAGGAATTGACCTCACTGGAAAATCAGGCATTATTCTTAGAATGACTGTCCGGGGGCTTCATTTTAGGCTATCACAATTGACCTTGTGAAAAAATCAGGCATTCTTCTTAGTGTGACTGTCCGGGGTTTTTCGAGAATTGACCTTTTGAAAAAAACAGGCATTCTTCTTAGAGTGACTGCCCCAGTTTCTGCCCTTATGTTTCGCTAGGTTAAAGGATATGCTTCCAAGACACTCTAGCTGGCTTATAGCGCTTCGCGCTTTGATTTGGATGAATCTTTAATGAGAGTGAAAATTCAGAATATTGACGATTTCGATTACGAATTTATTGGCTTTGTGCTGGCTTGCCATTTGATTATTGAAAAACATATGGATGAGCTACTATCTTCTTTGTCTTCAGTTCCTGACTGGGAATCAGCAAGATTAGGATTTAATGATAAAATAAAATTATTAAATCACTTTAAAGTTTCAGACAAGTATCATTGTATGCCTGGCATTAGACGTTTAAATCAAATTCGAAATAAACTGTCCCACAACCTCTCGTACTCTGTTCCTATGGAAACATATGAACCTTTAAAGCAGTTCCTTATTAGTAGTGAAAGTACTACTAACCCTGAAACCATTGATTTTAATGACCCAAAATAAATCTTGAAAAAATTTACTGAGAGAGTATCGATTTTGTTTGCTGGTGCTACTTGGGGAACTGACCGTAAACAACGAATTCTCAGTGATTGGTGGGCAGCTAACAAACATGATTATATTGATAACTAGGCAAATAAAGACAGTCATTTGAAGCGTAATAAACAAGACAGTCACATTAATAAACACCAAAATAGGATTCCGTAATTGAGCAACAAAAAACTTGATCTGGCCGATGGAACTTTGCGACAGCGCAGGAACCTTTTATTAGTTACGATGATCCTTATTTTTATGGAGCATGGCAACGTCTCTTTTGGTTCGGACGTAAAAATATTTGGTGCATCCGCATCAATTGGAAATCCCGACTTTATATTGCAGTTTTTATTCCTGGTCCAAGCGTACTTTCTCTGGCGTTTTTACCAGTATTTCAACGCAGATGGTGCCTACTCAGAGCTGAGAAATCAGTACCGACAGTCACTGACCAACAAGCTAGATAGTTCAACTCTGCAACAAATTTTTAAAGAGTTGCCCGATGGTCAAAGATCATTGTCTGGCAGCTATTCATATGGTGGGTTGGAAAGTCACGATTCCAACTATTTTCAGGTAGAAGTTGAAATGCCGAAGGCTGGCGGTAACTTTGAAAACGAGAAGCTTTCCTTAAAAATCCCCAAAGGGCCGATCGAACGACAGCGTATCCCTGCACTGATAGGCTTCTCGTTCAGAGGACGAATTCTTACGGATTTTTTCCTGCCTTACCTATTAGTGGGATATTCGACTGTTGTGTATTTGGTATAACCAGTAGCTCCAGCCGACCGGCGCTACGCACCGACGGCTGAGTGAAGACAAATAAACAAGACAGTCTAGATAAGAAAATTACTTCGTCTTTTTCGCATTGGTATAACAATAGACAGTCAGTCGAGGAAAAGCTGATAGGCCATCACATATGGAACTCGTGTTAGTTTGATACTGGCCATTAGAGTGAACTTCGAATTACTTTAGATGATTTTGTGGAAGCTGTGCTTGACCTAAAACAGCAACAATCAATATGAAGTCGCCTTCTTTGGTAAAGTAAGCGGTATGTTTGCCAATAGGGCAGTAAATGCCGTCCGGGTATATCTCATTGCAACTTCTACCTAAATCGGGGTTATCAGCTAACATCTGAAACCCTGAAAGTAGTGTTTCTTTGTAGTTGCGCCACTGTAATTCAGAATGATTTTTTACGGTGTAGTCTTTTATTTTTCGTAAGTGAGACTGGGCTAGGTTACTTAGCTTATATGTGCTCTTTGGCATGAGGTCATTACAGTGAGTTCAAGAAACTTGCACCATCAACTGCTGTGCCCTTGTTTAGATCTTCTTTAGCAGAATTGAAGCAGTGTTTGAGGTATTCGATTTTCATTGCTTCAAGTTCTTCAAAGTCTCTGATAGACATAACAACCACGGCATCTTTGCTATTTTTGCTTATTTTCACGGGCTCACGTTGAGCGTTTAGAAGTAACTCTCCAAAATTTCGTTTGGCGTCATTCGCTGTTAGTGTGTGCATAGGCAAGTTCTCGACTGAGTGTACAGTTAGATTATAGTACATCGCACCAAATGTTCAATTTAATTAAATCGTGCGATTTGAATAAAAATCGAACTAACCAACGGATTAAGGGGGTTTAGCAACGCACGGAACTGTTACCGCGCGTTGTATTAATTGATTAGGCTATATGTAGGTATAGGTAGGTAGTATTAAGCCGGAACCTACCACATCAAATCATCAGGAATCTGATACGCCGCATACGGGTCGTCGTCGTCCATTTCTGCACCAGTTTGGTCTGCGATCACAATAAAGTGGTTGTCGTTGCGTTCACGAATTTTATCGACCACAGGCACTGGTACTACGGCGTAGCTGCCACGATGCGCAATGATGGCGAGTTGGCCACGCGATAGGCGATCCCACACTGCTTGATCAACGTATTGAGATTTCACTTTTTTGCCATCAACAAACTGGTATTTGATGTCGCCGTATTGGGCTTCGATCAAGTTGGTGTCTACCAGTTGCTGAATTTGTGCGGCGATGGCTTTTTTGTGTGCTTCGGCGTCGCGTTGTTTGTTTAGCTCACGGTCTTTTGCGGCTTTTTCTTTGCGTGCGGCTTCGGCTTTTTCGCGTTTTGCATCGGTGTCGTTTTCTTGTCCGGTGCGCTTGAGATGCTCTTGTTTCTTCATCTCTTTGTTGTTTTTCTTGGCCTTGTTTTTATCGGCTAGGCCCATCGCTAATAACTGATCTTGGAGTGATTTTGCCATGTCTATTCCTTTAATCTGGGTTATTAATGAGCGGCTGGCGGCCAGATGCCTGTTGGCATGAGGTCAGTCAGTTTGGTTATGGTCGCGTCGCGTTCTGCATCGGTGTCGGCTACTACAGTCACGTGGCCGAGCTTACGCGCTGGGCGTGCTTCTTTACCGTATGAGTGGCGATGTGCGTTGGCGATGGTTTCTGCCACTTCAGCGGGTGTTTCATCACTGATGACATTGAGCATGGCAACCGAGGCGTATTTGGATTCAGTTGAACCCAGTTCGCGGCCTGTAATGGCGAGCATGTGGTTGCGAAACTGGCTCGCGCTTGTGCCTTCAATCGACCAGTGGCCTGAGTTATGCACTCGCGGGGCGACTTCGTTGGCGACTAGGCCGTTTTCTGTTTCAAACAGCTCAAGCGTGATGGTGCCAACGTAATCAAGGCTGTCCGCCAACTGGCGAATGTAGCGTTCTGCTTGTTCGGCTTTGGCGCTGGATAAACCCGGTGCAGGGTAGAGGCTGTAACGCAAAATACCTTCGTGGTGTACGTTTTCGGTCATTGGGAATACCACGATGTTGCCTTGGGCATCTCGGCTGGCAATCACTGAGGTTTCACGCAAGAAGGGCACAAAGGCTTCGGCGATGAGTTCGCGATTGCCAATGGTGTTCCAGCAGGCTTCGGCGTCGTTTGGCGAGCGCATGACGAATTGCCCTTTGCCGTCGTAGCCTTCGGTGGTGGTTTTCATGACGATGGGCAAGCCAAGTGTTTTCACGGCGGCGTGGACGTCATCGAGTGAGTTCACGGCACAGAAGTCAGCGGTATCAATACCCGCAGCACGCAGTGCGTTTTTTTCGAGTAGGCGATTCTGAAAGGTTTTTAAGGCATTAAGGCCAGGGCGCAGTTTGTCGGCATGGGGTTCGAGTAATTCGACAATGTGCGCAGGGATGTTTTCTGTTTCGTAAGAAACCACATCCACTGAAGCTATAAACTGTGCCAGCTCGGCGTCGTCATGGGCACGTAAGTCGTACAGCGAAATCTCAATGTCGGTTAGGTCGGTGATGCTGCTTTCGAGCATTTGTCCTAACTGGCCGTTACCTAAAATACCTACTTTCATCATTTTACCTGTGCGGTCATCGTCTTCACTTAGCGGTGTTTATCGTGCTGAGTGTTAGTCTTCAATTCGTGGATCGGGTTGCGACAAGATGGTGTTCTTCTGCGTCTCGCGGAATTCATCCACGCGTTTCAGCAGAGCGTCGTCGCTGGTTGCCAAAATTTGTGCAGCTAGCAGTCCTGCATTTTTGGCTCCGGCATCGCCAATGGCCAATGTGCCTACAGCAACGCCACCTGGCATTTGAGCAATAGATAGCAGTGAGTCAATGCCATTCAGTGCGCGTGATTTTACCGGCACGCCCAATACAGGCAAAGACGTTTGTGACGCCGCCATACCCGGCAAGTGTGCAGCACCGCCAGCTCCGGCAATGATCACTTTAAGACCACGGGCTTGTGCGGTTTTGGCGTAGTCAAACAACAAGTCTGGTGTACGGTGAGCGGAAACAACTTTTACTTCGTACTCAACACCAAGCTGGTCGAGCATGTCAGCGGCGTGTTTCATGGTTGGCCAGTCGCTTTTGGAGCCCATGATAATTCCGACAGGTGCGGTCATGTCAGTGTCCTTCATTCGGGAGTCTGATGCCGGATCTTGCGCTAAGCCAGTTTCCGGGAAAGCGGCGAATTCTATCACAAGGGCAGGCGGTTCACAGAGGGGAAGGGTGTTTAGTGTGTGTGATTCGCCCTAGAAGGCGGTGTTCGTAGAGAGTTTTTCAATGGTTGGCGGTAATCTGTGTGATATTTGGAACAATCAAACAAGAGAGTGGCTCTCTTGCCTGATTGACTAAGCAATCAATTTGCCTAGAGGTTGGCTAGTTTGCGGCCTGAGTTCATGAAGTAATGCGAACGACGCTAGTACTAATTGGTTAGAACTAGCGATCGGTGTTACAGACTCACGTCACCGGCGTCGATTTTGGCTTCGATGTCTTTGGTCAGAGGCTCATAAATCGCATCTTTGCCGACGAGTGCCCATACAGGTTCATCACCCACTTTATCGAGGTGGTAGGCCTCTTCTTTTAGCTCAACCTTGCGGTATTTAAATGTGCCGGTCACTTCTTGTTGTTCACGAACACGCAGGAAAAGTGGGATTTCGTAGGCTGGCATTTTTTCACGCACATGGCGAGTGATCTCAGCCCAATCAACCTGATCTAATGGTACGGATGGGGTAATGGTTGCCATGCCTGCGCGACCATCTGTGTGTGGGATTTCAACACCGTACACGACTGCGTGCTCGATGCTTTTGAGTTCCATCAGAATGGATTCCACTTCTGTGGTGGCGACGTTTTCACCTTTCCAGCGGAAGGTATCACCCAAGCGGTCAGCAAAGGAGACGTGACGCCAGCCTTGGTTGTTCACTAAGTCGCCTGTGTTAAACCAGCAGTCGCCTTTTTTGAACACGTCGCGCATGAGCTTGCTGTTGCTGGCGTCTTTGTCTGTGTAACCTTCAAACGGTTGTTTTTCGGTGACTTCGGTAATCAGTAAGCCGCTGCTGCCAGCCTTGGCCGGTAACATAAAGCCATCGCTGCCACGTATGGCGTCGTCTTCTTCAATGTCGTATTGAACGATATTGTAAGAGAGGGGGCAAAACCCGGCGGTTTTATCGAGATTAAATGCGTTGGTAAATACCAAGTTGCATTCAGACGCTCCATAAAATTCATTGATGTGTTCGATGTTAAAACGCTCTTTGAACTCCATCCAAATATCCGAGCGCAAACCATTACCCACACACACGCGAATATTATGATTTTTGTCGGTGTCTTTTTCTGGGGCGTTCAGGAGGTAACGACACAGCTCACCAATGTAGCAAAACGCGGTTGCTTCATGATGACGAATTTCGTCCCAAAAGCGCGATACCGAGAATTTACGAGCAATCGCAATGCACGACCCTGAGCCAAGTACCGCAGCCATAGATACGGTGAGAGCATTGTTGTGGTACAGCGGCAAACTCACATAGAGGATGTCGTTTTTATTCATATTCATGGACGCCAAGCCCATGCCCGCTAACGATTTAAACCAGCGATAATGGCTCATGACCGAGGCTTTAGGTAAGCCTGTGGTGCCAGAGGTGAAGATGTAATAACACGGTTGATGCATCTTCACTGACTTGGTTGATTCTGGGTTATGATCAGGTTGATCAGCAATCACAGTAAGGAAATTAGTGTAATGATCCGGGCAGGCGACTTCTCCTGTATCACGTAGATAGTGAAGTGCTTTACCTAACTCGTCGTCTAATTCGTTCTCGACGGTGGACATATTGTCGAGCATTTCTTCGCCAGCGATAATCAACTTTGGTTTAACCAAGGTTAAGCTGTGAAGCAGAACGTCACCACGTTGGCTGGTGTTGATCATGGAAGAAATAGCACCAAGCTTGACGATGGCTAACACGGCTATCATGGTCTCTGGGCGGTTTTCTAAAACTACAGCCACGACATCGCCGGTGCCAACGCCTTTTGAGGCAAGATAGTGCGCGTATTGATTGGCTTTACGATTGACCTGATCGTAGGTGTAGGTCACGTCTTCGTAGCGGATCGCGACATGCTCTGGTCGGTTGCGTGCGTGTTTCTCCAGCAGCAAACCGATGGATTTGTTCTTATGAGGTTTACTGGTAGCTAGTTCGTAGACCCCTTGCAATTTAATGTGCAAACTTCCTGCTTGCCTTGCCAATTGAGTCAGAATATTCGGAAGTGAAACCAGTTTTGCGTTAGTTTGCGTCATACGTTTTAGGGTCTCTTACCTTAGTAGGAAGTGCCTGAATTCAGTGTGTACATACACAAAAGCAGGGGCTAGCCCCTGCTTTTGTAAGACAGGATACTTTATTTAAGTTCTGCCGACGACTTACCCAGCAAACGACGAGCAACAATGAGCTGCTGAATTTGTTGGGTGCCTTCGAAGATATCAAGAATCTTAGAGTCGCGAGCCCACTTCTCTAGCATCTCTTCTTCGCTGTAACCTAAGCTACCAAGCATCTCCACACAGCCGAGTGTGATTTCGCTGGCGGTGCGTCCGGCTTTGGCTTTCGACATTGAAGCTTCTTTCGAGTTCGGCATACCGTTGTCTGCCATCCATGCCGCTTTTAGGGTGAGCAAACGTGCCGCTTCCCATTCCGCTTCATAGCGGTATAGCTTGGCTTCCATCTGGGTCGATAGTTTTACCGGGGTACGGTAATCGGCCTTCAGTTTGAGCTTGCTCATGATTTCGCGGGTACGATCAAGTGATGCTTTGGCAACACCAATCGCCATAGCGGCAACAACCGGGCGCGTGTTATCAAAGGTTTGCATCACACCAGCAAAGCCTTTTTCGACGTTTACTTCCGGGTCACCTAACAGGTTGCTCGCTGGAATACGGCAGTCAGTGAAAGTAATTGCGGCTGTATCGGAGGCTTTAATACCGAGCTTCTTCTCTAGACGAACAACGTCCATGCCCGGCGTGCCTTTTTCGACGATAAACGATTTGATGGCAGCGCGGCCTAATGAGCGGTCAACGCTCGCCCAAACCACAACACAATCTGCACGTTCACCGGAGGTGACGTAGATCTTTTCACCATTGATAACGTACTCATCGCCATCACGGATCGCGGTGGTGCGCACTGCTGCAGAGTCAGAACCAAAACCCGGTTCGGTAATGGCCATGGCAGCCCATTTTTTACCAAAACGCTCAAACTGTTCGTCATCGGCGACCGCGGCAATGGCGGCGTTACCAAGGCCTTGGCGTGGCAGTGTTAAGGATAAGCCAACGTCGCCCCAGCATAACTCGGCTAAAGACAATACCGTCGACATGTTGGTGCCGTTTTGAATGCCTTCTTTCTTAGGGCCATTGTCTTGCTTTAGCTTGCCTGCACCTGCGCCTTCACCCGTGGTGCCATCGTTCATGCCGTCCATGATGGCAGCGAGCATATCTAGCTCAACTGGGTAGGCGTGCTCGGCACGGTCGTATTTTTGCGAAATAGGGCGGAATACGTTCGCCGCTACTTGGTGCGCCTGATTAACAAGGGCGCGGAATTTTTTTGGATTTTCTAAATTAATCATCTGTCCGATTCCTTATAGGTGCATGCCGCCGTTAACACAGGCAAGAATACGTAGATCGCGGTACCAGCGTTCTGCCGGGTGTTCTTTGGTGAAGCCATGGCCGCCCAACAATTGAACAGCGTTAGTTCCAATTTCCATTGCCTTTTCTGCACAGAGCAAATGCGCTAAGAATGCTTCGCGGTGGAATGGTTTACCGGCTTCGGCTAACGCCGCTGCACGCCATGTCATCATGCGCATGGATTCTAGTTCGATACCAATGTTCGCCACCATAAAGGCGACCGCCTGACGGTGTGAAATAGGCTCGCCAAAGGCTTCGCGTTCGTTCACGTAAGGAATTAAATAATCCAACGCCGCTTCACAAGCCCCAATGGCCAGTGAGCACCAATGCAATTGGCCAAGATCGATAAAGGCTTCGTAGTTGAAGCTGTCATCACCGAGCATGGCGTCTTTACCGATCAGTACTTTGTCTAGGCTAAGCGTGCCGGTCGCGGTGGCACGAATGCCCATAGCCGGTGCCGCTTTCCAGTCAATACCCGGTGCGTTGCCTGGTACGAGGAATAAACGGTTACGACGCTTATATTTAGCGGCAACCAAATACATGCTGGCTTCACCACCAAACGGTACCAGTGTTTTAACCCCAGAAATTTTGAAGCCCGTTTTGGTTTTCTTGGCTTTAGTGCTGAGCTGAGCCGGGTTAAATAAGGCGCTAGGCTCTTGCACAGCAATGGCTGCTTTCACCGGGGTATCTGCAAGATAGGTCGGTAGGTATTTTTCTTTTTGAGCCGGTGTGCCCCATTTGACGATCGCGTTTGCAACAGCCACGGGTGCCAGTGTGGCGTAAGCAAGGGAGAAATCACCCCAAGCCAATTCTTCAGCAATAATTGCGCTTGTTGTAGGGCTATAAGACTGCGCCGCACCACCTAATGACTCGGGCACTGAGAAAAAGTTAAGCCCCAAGTCCATTATGTCTTGCAGGTAAGTTTCCGGCAGTTTCATAGCTTCGTTGGCATCGTGCGCAAGGCCACGAACGACTTCTTCCGCGTATGAGCGAACGGTGTCTTTAATCATCTGCTGCTCTTCAGACAGCGTTAGATCGAATAAGCCATGTGTGCTTGGTGCTGGCAACATTTTCGGATCTTCAGATTTTTTAGACGACTTCTTCGCCACCATTTGGCCAATAAACTCGAAGCCTTTTTTCGTGCCTGCATAAGCCAGTTTTTCAACCGGTTTGCGCAAGCCGTATTTTTTTGCGAACTCACTGCCTGCGAAGCGACTGGCTATGCCTAGTCCAACGCCTTGAATGTCTTTTGCCATAATGAAAATGCCCTTTGAGTGTATAGGGGATGGTCAATTCTCGACCGTATAGAACACCTCATAGTGGCAGGTCTGTCAGCTCGCTGCATTGGCAATCCTGACCTGACCATTCGGGCCGTAGTGCAAATAGAATTTTACAGGAGATACGTTCCCCTCTTGGGGGTTTCTTAAGCAAAGGTTATGATGGCGACTGATGTACTTTGCCTGAGGAAAGTTATGCTTACGTTGTTGTCGCCTGCTAAGACACTCGACTTTGAGACGCCGCCGGTTACTGATCATAGTTCGATGCCTGATTACTTAGATGAATCGGCAAAATTGATCGATATATTACGAGAATACTCCAGTGATGATGTCGCTGCGTTAATGAAGCTCAGCCCCAAGCTGGCGGATTTAAATGTGGCACGTTACAGCGACTGGCAGTTGCCGTTCCCTAAAGGGGCAGCGAAAGCCGCTGTTCTGGCGTTTAAAGGCGATGTATATACTGGGCTTGATGCTGATAACTTAGCGGAAGCAGACTTGGATTACGCTCAGGATCATTTACGTATTCTTTCGGGCCTTTATGGTTTGCTGCGCCCATTGGATTTGATCTTGCCGTATCGCTTAGAGATGGGTACAAAATTGGGGAACCCTTCAGGTAAAGATTTATACGCATTCTGGGGCGACACGCTCACCAATGCGATTAATGAACTTACCGATGCTGCCGGAATCAATACCGTAGTGAACTTAGCGTCGAACGAATATTTTAAAGCGGTAAAACCAAAGTCGCTGACAGCTAACTTGGTTACTCCCATCTTTAAAGATGAAAAAAATGGCAAGTACAAAATAATTAGCTTTTACGCCAAGAAGGCGAGAGGCATGATGGCCGCCTATCAAATTCAGCAACGTATTGAAGACGCTGAAAGTTTGAAAGACTTTAATGTTGCGGGGTATCGCTTTAATGAAGAAGAATCGACCGCAACCGATTGGGTATTTAAACGAGCAGAGAAGGACGTTCCGAATGGGTAACCTAATTAAAAGCACACTTACTATTGTCGGATTATCCGCCGTGTTGTCTGGGTGTGTACTGGCCCCACAAACCATCGAGTTAAATGAAACAGTGGAAGTGCCTAAAGCCAACGCGGAGGTTCAGCGTGGTGCGTTAATTCGAGTCGTGGATAACCGCGAAAGTATTATTGCAGGCGATGAAACTCGTGATTACTTGGGAAGCCGAGGCGGACGATTATCTGAGCGTTCGCCGTTACTTGCTCAAGATGAATTAGCGAATATTCTAAGCTTACGGTTGCAAGACAGTATTGCGCAGTTGGGCTTTGGTGGTACTAGCCCTATTGATCCTGTGCGTGTTGAAATGCTGATTAATAAATTTGCTTACAGCTGTAACGACGGTTTTTTGGTGACGTCATGCAGCGTGAAAATGCGTTTAGGTGTGACTTTAATGAACGGCGATACTACATTTACTAAACCGTATGGATTAACCGAAACGCGTCGAGTGGCGGCTGCGCCGGTTAAAGAATACAACGAGAAGTGGGTGAATGACGTGATGGATCGACTGTGGGAATACATCTTCAGTGATCCAGAGTTACGTGGTTATTTAGGCGTGTGATGTTTACGCAAACATAAATAGCTTGGTCACAATTTGCTGTTGTCCTACAGCCTGGAGTGACATGCGTCACTCCAGCTGATCAATTTATTGAATCGTTTTTATTGAAAGCCAGTCCTCGAACTCAACTCCTTTCGGGGCTCCGCCCCCGGCCCCATGCAAGGAGAGGTTTCTCCTTACGATCCTCTCTTCTCGGCGCATCCGGCTTAATCCAGCCAACGGCAGTCATTATGCGGCACGCAAAACAATCCGCCCCGGAGCGACCTCTTAAAGCATCCATATTTTTTGCGGCGCTCCGGGGCAAGGTTTTGCTCTAAAGGCCGCAGAATGACTTTGTTATCTGGCGCCGCACGCTCGCCGATTAAAAGAAAAGCCGCTCAACCGCATTTCAAATCAAACGGTGCTGACTTTAAAGCAAAAGGTTCTAGGGTACCTCTGAATAACTCAGTCATGTTCGGCTTTGGCTACCCTATCTCCTGCATCCATGCAGTCGAACCAGTGGGTGCTGTAGTGCTTCAGGTCGAGGCGTTGATCGAAGGTAATGACGAGTAAATGGCAGGAGCCATTTCAATAGCCACAGGCTGGTCCGGAGGGTGAAGGGCATGGGGCCGGGGGCGGAGCCCCGAAAGGAATTTGAGTTTAAGAATTGAGCTTTAAATAAATTAAGCAGTGCTTAGTCAGAGACTTTTCCGCGCATGGCTTTAATTTGACCACGCTGTGTTTTTTGATCAACACGACGACGTTTGGATGCCATTGTTGGGCGGGTGGCAACGCGCGGCTTTTCAGGTCGCAGGGCAATACGAATAAACTGTTTTAATCGCAATAGCGCATCTTCACGGTTTTTTTCTTGTGTGCGAAATTGCTGTGCTTTAAGAACTAATACGCCATCGGTGGTTAATCGTTGGTCGTCTAATTTTAGCAGTTTTTCTTTGATGTATTCAGGCAGGGAGGAGCGCGCAACATCGAACCGTAAGTGAATGGCCGATGATACTTTATTCACATTTTGCCCTCCGGCACCTTGTGCTCGAATCGCCTTTAATGTGATTTCACTCCACGGAATGTAGATGCGAGCGGATATTTCTAAGCCGCTTTGGTATTCGTTAGTCATGACGCCATGATACCTGCTCAACGCTTCGAGCTAAAGCGTTACGGCCCACACGCGCAGCGCGACTGCAAGATGCCGAAATTCCCGAGCTTAGAGCACTGGTACCTTGGCGAGATGAAAGGCGATCGCCCAAAAATGACAGAATGCTCCAGCCATCACAAATACGTGCCATATTTCGTGAAATCCTACCCAGCGAGGCCAAGGGTTTGGCCATTTTGTGGCGTACACCACGGCACCTAGTGAGTAAGCAATACCGCCGTAAAGTAGCCACCAAAGCGCGTCTGGAGGTGTGTTCTCGAGGGCTGGTTTTCCCGCAAAAATAACCAGCCAGCCCATGCCAAGGTATATCAGCGTTGATAACACTCTTGGCGCGCTAATCCAAAATAGCTTCAGTGCCACCCCCGCGGCAGCGAGTGACCAAACCGCCGTAAATAGCATCCAACCGGTATCGCCGTGCAATGGAATTAAGCAAAAAGGAGTGTAACTGCCAGCAATAAGTAAAAAAATGGCGATATGGTCGATACGTTTAAGCCACAGCAATACATGGTCTGACGCATGAATTAAGTGATACAAGGCACTACTGGCGAACATCAATAGTAATGTGACACCAAAAATACTGAACGACACCATATGCCAAACATCACCATAGATGGCGGCTTGAGCAACGAGGATGCACAACGCAAGAATAGACAGTACGGCGCCCGCAAGGTGAGTGAGACCGCTGATTGGATCACGAAAAACAGAATGCATGATGCCTACTTTTTAATTATGGCTTTGAAGTTGCTACCCTAAGGTGAATAGCCACCATACGGTAATCCCAATCTAGTGAATACCCGATGACGTTAAATGCACCCACTGACAATAAGTCTGAACTTGTAAAGCGCGATACACCAGAGAAAGTCTGGTGGTTGTACCTTATTGCGACGCGCACAGGCTCGCTTTACTGCGGAATAACCTTGGATGTACCGCGCAGGTTCGCAGAGCATCAGGGGCCGTTGACGTTTCCAAACTCAAATTTGGGAGCTACTCAAAAGGCACAAGCGTACAAAGGGGCCAGGTTTCTTCGCGGCAAAGGCCCGTTAAAGCTGAAGTTTAATGCGATTGCGGGCACTCGCTCCGATGCATTGAAAGCTGAGTGTAAAGTGAAGAAGCTGACACGTGCAAAAAAAGACGATTTGATCGCCGGAGATAAACGACTACTGGCGCAATTGGGGCTATCTATCGTTGAATTGTCATAAATTGGCCGTAAAGTACGTGATCCTGATACATCCATTGACTATTATTTACGCCGATTGGCCATTAACTGATTAATTTTTAGCGGCTCAGTATGTAGAATGTCTGGCCAAAACAAGGATAGAAAAATAAAGATGCTTCGTGCCGTATGGGCAGCCAAGTGGTATTTAATACTTGGATTGTTGACCTTCACATTTGTACTGGTTGTCACCACACCGATTCACTTCGTCTGGCGTTATGTTGAGCCTATGCTGGGGAATGATATGCCCGTGCAGCTACAACAACCTGTCGGCACTCTGTGGAATGGCAGCCTTGTTATTAACTCTCCATATACCGGCCCAGTAAAAACCGAATGGATGTTATCGCCTTTGCCGCTTGTGTTTGGTCAAGTCGAATTAACGTTAAATGCTAATGGTGAGAATTTACGCTTAGATGGGTTGAGCGAAGTGTCCGGCGTCTTTTCTGGAACGCCCGAACGCGTGACGTTAACGGATGTTAATGGTTACCTTGATTCTGACGTATTAAAAGCATTTTTGATGCAGCAACGCACGGTTCTCGATGGGCAATTTGAACTGAGCGGCTTAAATGCTGATGTATCAATCGCCCAAAGCCAAGTACTTAACGCCAGTGGTCAGTTAACTTACTCTGGTGGAGAGCTAAAGGCGCGAGTGCAAAATCAGTCCATCGCGACAGAGCTACCTATGCTGGTGGCGACGATGCAGATGGATGGTGACAAGGTTGTCGTGCCAGTGGTGACCGCTGACGGTGACCCGTTAGGTCAAATGTATATTCAACCCGATGGCTGGGGAGGCGTGAGTGTATTGCGTCGCGCCGTCGATATAGCTGGGCAGGAATGGCCCGATAAACAAGCAGATGCAGACACGGTTATTTTTGAAGTGTCTCAGAAGTTTTTATAACCTGAGTGTTTTGTTTTAAATATGGTTGCAGCAGTGGATCAAACCGTCGAATTATTGCCCTGGCAGCGCTGGGTTAAGCGTCTTGCTAGCCTTATATTGACGCTACTATGTGCGTGGTTGTTGGCAAAATTGGTGTGGTTGATTGTTGCACCTGCGCCAGTGCATTTAATGCCGCCAGTCACGGGGCAGCAATCCATGTCGGGCGCTCCGGCATTGAGTGCCTCTCCGGTGCACCTATTTGGCGAGGTCGGCCAAGAAGCTGTGGTTGCTGTTAAAAATGTCGATGCACCAGATACCCGCTTGCGACTTGAGTTGCTCGGTGTGATGCAAGCAAGTATTGCTGAAGCATCGAGTGCGATTATTGCCCAAAAAGGCGGTAAGGGTGACTTCTATCGGGTGGGCGATATCGTTCAAGGTCGAACAAAGCTGGGTGGCGTGTACACCGACAAAGTGATTTTAGATACCGCTGGTAAACTTGAAACGCTGAAGTTTGAAGAGTTTTCTAGTCGCGGTGTTGGCGTGTCAGCACGAGCGGATGAGCCTGATCCTAGGGATGTTCGTGATGCTAAAGTGTCGACGTTACGTGATCGTTTTAGCCGTATTCGTCGTCCTTCTGAGTTTATGGGGATTGCGAGCGATGCCGCTTTACAGTCACCTGAAGTCGTTATTGATGGTCTTGGCCTTGATCCTATTGGTGTAGGAGAAGGGTATTCAGTATCTGATAGTTCAGTACTGTTGAAAGCAGGAATGAAAAAAGGAGACGTTCTTTTGTCCATTAACGGGCAGTCTCTTGGTGATGCCTCAAGTGATCAAGCGCTGCTTGAGCAAGTGATGCAAGAAGGCCGCGCACAAATTGAAGTTCAGCGCGGAAATAGTCGTTTTATGATTAATCAGAGTTTTGGAGCACAGAACTAATGTTGTTTAGACGTTGGGTGCTGGCCATCCTATTTACGGTCAGTATTGTCAGTCCGTTACATGCCGAAGAAAGCTGGCAGATCAATTTAAAAGATGCAGACATTGAAGCCTTCATCAGCCAAGTTGCGGATATTACAGGGAAAAGTTTTGTGCTGGATCCGCGAGTAAAGGGCAAAGTAAGCGTCCTTTCGAGTGAGCCGATGAACCAAGAGAGTGTATATGAACTCTTTTTGTCGGTATTGCAAATACATGGTTTAGCGGCGGTCCCGGCCGGTGATGTGACGCTGGTAATCCAGCAGAACGATGTGAAGCAAGCAGGTCGCAGCTTGGATGATAGAGCGTCCAAGCAAAGCCAAGAACTGCTCACAAAAGTGATTATGATTAAGAATACGCCAGCGCTCGATTTGGTCCCTATTTTGCGCCCTTTGGTGGCTAAATATGGTCATCTTGCGGGTGTGAAGTCTGCCAATGCGCTGATTATCTCGGATCACTCAATCAACATTAATCGTATTGAAGAAATTATTGATCGTCTAGATCGCTCCGGTTCGGAAGAACTTGAAGTAGTGCAGTTAAAAGAAGCTTGGGTGGGCAACGTCGTAACTATGCTGCAAAGTCTTGACCCTTCCAAAGTGGCTCAAGGTAATTCGGATACAACGAATACGGCAGGCAGTATTCGCGTAGTTGCGGATGAGCGCAGTAACCGTTTGATTATCAAAGGTGAAAAAACAGCGCGTGAACGTATTCGCAAGTTGATTGAACAACTTGACCAGCCTTCTTATTTTAGCGGCAGTGCTAAAGTGTTACGTCTGCAATACGCCGACGCCACGAAGCTAGCTGAAATGCTGAAAAGCTTAATGGGTGAAGCCTCAGGTAAAGATGAAGCTCAAGTGAAAGGGTCTATTGGAATTCACGCTGACGTTGATTTGAACGCCTTGGTGGTTCGTGCCGAGCCTTCGATTATGAAGGAAATTCAAGAGCTGGTCGGGTCGCTCGACGTACGTCGTGCGCAAGTTTTGATCGAATCGGCCATTGTTGAAGTGACCGGCGATGTGACTCAGGCCCTGGGTGTACAGTGGGCACGTGGTGATTTGGATGCGCCCGTTGCAGGCACTAATTTCAATAATGCAGGGCCAAGCTTGGCTTCTATCGCAACTGGTGTGGCTACCGGCGATTACTCCTCTGCGGTGGGTAGTGGTTTGACGATTGGTGGTTTCCAAGAGTCTGGTGGTGATATTGATTTTGGCGTGATTATCCAAGCATTGAAGAGCAATACGGCGACTAACTTGTTATCCACACCAAGTATCATGACGATGGATAACCAAGAAGCTGAGATTGTTGTTGGTCAGAATGTTCCTTTTGTGACAGGACAAACCTCATCAAGTACAAACACTAACCCATTCACGACCATTACTCGTGAAGATGTGGGTGTGACACTGAAAGTGATTCCTCACATTCATGATGGCCAAGCGATTCGCTTAGAGGTTGAAGCGACGGCTGAATCTGTATCCAATACCACCGTGGCCGGCAGTGCGGATTTGATTACTAATAAACGTTCTATTAAAACCATGATTTTGTCTGATGATCGCGAGACCATTGTATTGGGTGGTTTGATACGTGATGACGTTCGTGAAGTGGTGAGTAAGGTGCCTTTACTTGGTGATATCCCGTTACTTGGTTGGTTGTTCCGCTCAAAGAGCACCAATCAAGTGAAAAGTAATTTGATGGTATTTCTTCGTGCCACGATTGTCAGTGATGCCGGGATAGCTAAAAATCTAACTCAAGATAAATTTAATGGCATTTGGGAATTCACCGTGTCAGAAGAATTGGCTGCTGATGATTCAAATATTAAAATGGAACGTTTATTTGATGGTTTACCATTGAAGAAATAATGCATTCAGTATTTCTGATGAAAAAGGCGCTCATTGAGCGCCTTTTTCATTTTAGTTAAGTATTGTTTTGGGTCGCTAGCAATAGGGGGTTTAGCCCAGCCTCCCTGAGCAAATCACACAGCCCCATCAAGGGTAAGCCCATTAGGCTATTGCTGTCTCGGCCTTCGAAGCGGCTAAAAAGGTTGATGCCTAGCCCTTCCATCTTAAAACTTCCAGCACAGTCAAGCGGCTGCTCTAGGGTAATGTAATGCTTAAGCTCATCATCACTGAGTGAGCGGAATTTAACGTGGAATGGTTCAACGAGCGAATGCTTGCTACCACTGGCCGGATGAAAAAGACAAAGGCCGGTTAAAAAGGTGATGCGCTTGCCTTGAGCGGCCTGTAATTGAATCAACGCCTTTTCTTCCGTGTGGGGCTTTCCGCAGATGTGACCGTCGATGACACAGGTCTGATCACTGCCTATGATCCAATGTTGTGGGTATTGTGAGGCCAGCGCTTTTGTTTTTTCGATGGCGAGGCGTTCAACATACTGCTCAGGTGTTTCTCCGTCAGCGGGACGTTCGTCGATATCGGGAGACGCTTGGATAAAGGGCAGGCGCAGGCGTTGCATCAGAGCGGCGCGATAAGGCGAGCTAGAGGCCAAGAGAAAGGTTGCAGCAGTCAAAGTGTTATCTCCGAGGTGGTGCTTTTGAGATATAAAAAAAGGGAGCTAGGCTCCCTTTTTTATCGATCATGTTCAATCGAATAGGTCGTTCTGATTACTTAGCGAAGTTTTCGTTCGCGAAGTCCCAGTTAACCAATGCCCAGAAACCTTTTAGGTAGTCAGGGCGAACGTTACGGTAATCGATGTAGTAAGCGTGCTCCCAAAGGTCAACCGTCAATAGTGGCGTTAGGCCTTCAGTGATCGGCGTGCCAGCGTTAGACGTGTTAACGATGTCTAGAGTGCCGTCAGCTTTTTTCACTAACCAAGTCCAGCTTGAGCCGAAGTTGTTTACAGCCATGTCATTCAGCTTTGCTTGGAAATCAGCAAATGAACCAAAAGCAGCATTGATCGCATCCGCGACAGCGCCAGTTGGCTCGCCGCCGCCATTAGGACTTAGGCTGTTCCAGTAGAAGGTGTGGTTCCAGATTTGAGCAGCGTTGTTGAATACGCCACCAGAAGACGTCTTGATGATGTCTTCAAGGCTCTTGCCTTCAAATTCAGTACCACCGATCAGACCGTTTAGCTTGGTAACGTAAGTGTTGTGGTGCTTACCGTAGTGGAATTCCAACGTTTCAGATGAAATGTGTGGTTCCAGTGCATTTTTTTCATAAGGCAGTGCTGGTAGTTCAAACGCCATGGTCTCTCTCCATTTATTAGTGTGCTAGATCGGTTGCATATGATTGATACAGTCCTCTATGTTGGGGGCTGTTTTTGTTTTTTCAAGCACATGTTTTATTCGGGAGGCATAATAGCATCGCCTTAGTGGTGCTGCTATGTGCTCATAACCTCTTGTTTTATAAGGTTTTGAGCGAAATCAACCCAAGATATTCAAACTGGTGGACATTTCCAGACAGAGGTGGTTCCCTGAGTAGCGCGCGTGCGCTATGTTGTTGCCTCTATCAAGCGGCTGTATCTGGGCTTGTTGATATTTTGCCCAGCTGCAATATGGGCTGATATTAGTGGTGCAAAGTGCGCAATTCACGCCGTGGGGAAGCGGCCATATAAGAATAAAGGTAGATGTATGAAACCAACAGAGGAAGAGATCGCACTGCGTCAGCAACAGTTGCGACGTCAAGCACAGCAACGTTTGGCTCAGGCAGGCAGTGCGCCAAAAGGGGCCGCAGCGCCGGCTCAAGCGCCAGTTCCGCCGCCTGTTACGGCCGCGCCTGTCGCCGCTCAGGGATCTTCGAATGCATTAGCTATTGTTTCACTTGTTGTTGCCTTAGCGGGCCTTGCTGGGGCTGGCTTTTTATTTACGCAACTCCAAGCTGCTAATGCAAAATTAGCGATGGCACAGAGCGTCATTGAAGGCCATGACAGTAATATCGAAATATTGAACGATAAATTGTCTGTGTCGGGTGAGAACGCCAATTTGTCGGTTGATGCGCTGAAAATTATTTTGCGTGAGCAGGAACAAGAGATTCGTAAGTTGTGGGATATTGCCAGCAAGCGCAATCGCAGTGATATTGATAAAAATACTGCGGCGATAAGTGAAGTAGGGCAGTCGGTATCCGGTGCTGCCGGAAGCCGCTCTGAACTGTCCAGCTTGAGCAGTAAGATGTCAGCGCTATCAGGTCGTGTGGCGACAGTTGAGAGTGCCGTTAGCAATATGCCGGCGGATGTAGAGTTGGCGGTGGCTCAGAACAAAGAAGCCATTGATATGTTAGATGGAAGTGTGACCACATTGCGCCAAAAGGTCGAGAAAGTAGGATCGCAGCCTGCATCCAGTGGGGGTGCCAGCTACGCTGAGTTGACTAATATGAAACTAGAGATTGAAGACATTCAAATTCGTTTGGATCGTATTCAAAATGCGGTAGGTGGCTCCACTAGATGATATGTCCTGAAAGCTGGCAACAGGCGCTAAAACAGCCGCCTTTGTCAGTTTCCACTCCTTTTACCTTGCGCTTGAACCTTGCTCGTTTATTACGAACAGAGACTCGGCCATCAGCAGCGTTTATTTCTGGGCTACGCTCGGATAGTCCGTCGACGGCATTTCTAGCAGGGTATCAAATTGCCATGCGCTTTATTGACCCTGCGCTAGAGCCAGAGCAATGGGCGGCATTTTGTATTAATGAAAAAGGTGTGACATCGACACGTGAATTCACCACACGTCTAGATAGTAATACGCTGTCGGGGCGCAAGGGTTATGTGTTGATGGCGGGCAGTAACATTGATTGGCTGTATGTCGCGGCTAACAGTATCGACGGCTTGGTCTGTGTTCGTGTTACTCCTGCGACACCTGGGGTCAGTGTAGTTTCCTCATCAAAGCCACAGCCATTTCTTGTAGATATTCCTCACGGCAGTTTGCTAATGAAAGACACGGCCGTGACGGATACGTATTTTAAAACAAAGGTACATGAAGAGCTTAATAAACCGTTTAGGTTTCATGAAGACGTTTTGTGCTTGTTGGCTTTTGCAGGCTGGGTATGTCGAGCTTTGGGTGATGTCAGCGCAGGTGATTGTGTTGAGCTCCAGCAGGGGGTGACTCCATTGATGAATGCCTATAGTAATGACGCCTTGAGTTATTCATTAACAACGTTAGATTTATTTGAGGCACTTGAGCGGGTGCTGGATGAGGTGTCGAATAATTTACCTGATTCCGCTCGACGTATATGGCTCAGAGATCGAGCTATTTTATCTTTGGGTCAGAAGGCCCGAGCGATCATCCGCAGTCGGCTACTTTAGCATTATTAGAGCTTACCCTAGGGCACCTCTGAATAATGCAGAGGAGGCTGCGGCTTTCAGGAAAGTAGCAGTTCAAGGCGCTACTTTGAAGGCATGGCGGGTCACGTCAAAAAGTAGCAACACAGAAATGTTATTTTCCTGAAAGCCCCTGTTTATAGGTAGTGAGGGGCGTGGCCTGTAGACACTTTATATCTTTGTTGTTGATCTTGTTAAGGACCCGTCATTAACATCAATCAACGCCTCGATCTAAAGCGTTACACGACTCACGCGCACGACTGCATGGATGCATGGATGCAGGAGGTAGGGCGACGCAGGATGCCAAAGCCGAGCACTACTGCATTTTTCAGAGGTGCCCTAGAGGCATCACCAAGGTTTTTGCTTACTTCATTAATCAGAGGTGCCTTAAGTATCGTGCAACTTATTTCAAGCGCTATCAGACCATTGATGTAAACGGTTTATCTTGGTGTCACACTTATGGTGATGTTGTTGTTTTGCAGTGGGGGAAGGTTGACGGACGTTTGTGGCGCTGTCATGTTTCCACCGTCTAGTGATAGGTTATCCTGCTCTTGCAGCATATTCACCGTAGCAACGTTTAAGTTATCACTCTCGTCTGTGCTTGTTTCATTGACACCGCCCAGTGACGGCGTTTCTATTACTTGGCTATCCAATTCGTTATTCAGCATGCGCGAGAACTGGATGCTTTGTGAGGTTGTGCGGTTGTAGCGATGTTCATTGCTGTAATCGTAATGATGAGTACGAACTTTTGCTTCGGTGATCGCGGTGTGCAGATCAGAAGCATAGTAGTCATCTTGGGCGCGTTGATGTTGTTCTGTGTTTACCGCGCCGCCAGCCAGTGACGACACACTTAAAACAACCGCTATTAAAGCGACTGAAGATTTTATCCACATGGGAGTGCCTTAGCTTAGCGCTGTCTTGATGAAATAACCGCAGTCGAGCGAATCTCACGTGCTACCATGGCGCCAGATTTACTTTCGCTGCGTACTTCCTTCAGGTATGTCTCGCGAGGCGTTTTAACTTCATCAGGTTGATCTGGAGTAACTGACTCGTCTGCCTCTATTTGCTCATCTTCTTCTTTATTTTGGCCCATAGCTACTCGGCGAACAGGTCGAGTGGCTTCAACGGCAGCCGCTTCACCGGCAGCAGTAGGCCCCATAGCCCCTTCAATCACCAAGTTATTCATTTCGGTATTGAGTAATTTGGGCAATGGAAAACTTTTTGAGGTGGTGCGGTTATACCATTCATAACCGACGTACTCGGCTTGAGTTGGAAATCTACGTGCGGCTTCCACTGCCACTTGAACTTCAGGTGAACTGTAAGCTGTTTTTGCGGCTTCTTCGTTCAGGCTGTCAGCGGCATTAGCTGTGGCTATGACGGCTGAAAGTAACGGGATAAGGTACAGACTGCTTTTCATGATGCTTCCCTCAGTTACTGTTTCTTTTTGTTTTTATGTGTAAGAATGGAATATAGCATGACAGTTTACTTTCTGTACAGGTGGCTAAGCCTCCGAAAACAATGAAACGAGTGTCATGAGTAACAATATGCAGATCCCACGAAGGCTGGGACCCTATCTTTGGTGACAGGGCCATAATAATGATAAGAATTGCAATCAAAACATTAACTACAGCGGCTGCGGCGGCTGTGATTGTAGGCTGTAGCAACCTACATATTTCAACATTCGATAACTTTGGTTCTTACCCCAAATGGCTATTTTCGCCCAAGGGTCAGTACTACAAGTCAGTTGGCTATCGCTGGGACTATGAAAAGCATGCGTTGCTGTATGTCTATCGTCCAGCAACTGAATGGTCGATGGATGAAGTTGAAGCGCCTAGCTTAAACGTTAACGGAGAGCGCCTCTTAAACTTCAAAGGCGGTGGCTACACTTGGTACGAAATGGAACCAGGGACGTATGACTTTGTTGTTCGTCGTGGCATTTTCGGTTTCGAAGGTATCGGTGATCTGGTATTCCGCAAATACAGTGACTTCGACTTAAATGTTGAAGCTGGCAAAGTGTATTACCTGCGTTATTCAGAAGTTGATCCCCAGAATATGATCATTACCGAAGATGGTTCATTAGCCGGTGATGGTCCTTTGCAGCTTGTAGGGCATGACCTCGCTGTGAGCGAAATGAACAAAACTAAACTTCATCATCATGGCCGTGAGTTGATTTCAGCTCGTGATCGTAAAGAAGATAAAGAGCGTTCAGAGCAAGTCATTGCGACTCAAGATGCGGCCCCGGCTGAACCTAAGCAAGAACAGCAGGAAGAACCTCAAACTTTCTATATTGAAGAAGACAGTGCGGATGCGCCTGAAGGCCTAAAAGCTAAACCGCGTTCTACTGAAGAAGAGTGGTGGCCATTTTAGGCATCGCCTGCTTGCGCTATAATACGTTCGACCTAAAACGCCCACCTTTTTAGTGGGCGTTTTTACGACCACCCGATACTCACCTCGCAACGATGCACATTGAAGACCCAGAGCACATAACCTGTGCGCATTCACTGGGCGCAGTGAAGACATGATACGAGGCAACCAGAGAGATGACACCATGACCGTGATCAAGCAGGACGACCTGATCCAGAGCGTCGCTGATGCTTTGCAGTATATTTCTTACTACCACCCAAAAGATTTTATTGATGCTGTTCACGAAGCGTACCAGCGCGAAGAGTCCAAGGCAGCCAAAGACGCCATGGCTCAGATTCTGATCAATTCACGTATGTGTGCGATGGGTAAACGTCCAATTTGTCAGGATACCGGCATCGTGACGGTGTTCTTAACCATCGGTATGGACGTTAAGTTTGACAGCGACATGAGTGTTGAAGATATGTGTAACGAAGGCGTGCGTCGCGCATACTTACACCCAGATAACGTATTACGTGCCTCGGTATTGGCTGATCCTGATGGCAAGCGTGCGAACACCAAAGACAATACGCCTGCTGTTATTCACATGAAGTTAGTACCGGGCAATACCGTTGATGTTCACGTCGCGGCGAAAGGTGGTGGCTCTGAAGCTAAATCTAAATTCGCCATGCTAAATCCATCCGATTCAGTGGTTGATTGGGTGTTGGAGCAAGTGCCAAAAATGGGCGCTGGCTGGTGCCCACCGGGCATGTTGGGCATAGGCATTGGCGGCACGGCGGAAAAAGCCATGATGGTAGCCAAAGAAGCCTTGCTTGAGCCGGTGAACATTCAAGAACTGCAAGCTCGTGGGGCACAGACTCGCTCTGAAGAACTGCGTCTTGAGCTGTTTGAGAAAGTAAACAAACTGGGTATCGGTGCACAAGGCCTTGGTGGCTTAACAACAGTACTTGATGTGAAAGTGGCCGACTTTCCAACACACGCGGCCAACAAACCCGTTGCGATTATTCCTAACTGTGCGGCTACGCGTCACACGCATTTTGTGCTTGATGGAACTGGCCCTGCCGTACTTGAAGTGCCGAAACTTGAAGACTGGCCAGAAATTAGCTGGGAAGTTGGCGACAGTGTTCGCCGTGTCGACTTAAACACCGTGACACCAGAAGACGTGAAAGATTGGAAAACAGGCGAGACCGTTCTGTTATCCGGCAAAATGCTCACAGGTCGTGATGCCGCACACAAACGCATGGTCGATATGATTTCCAAAGGTGAAGAGTTACCTGTTGATCTCAAAGGACGCTTTATTTATTACGTAGGGCCTGTTGATCCTGTGCGTGAAGAGGTGGTTGGTCCTGCTGGCCCAACAACAGCGACACGTATGGATAAATTTACTCGTACCATCGTTGAAGAAACAGGCTTACTAGGAATGATTGGTAAAGCTGAACGTGGGCCGATTGCGATTGAAGCGATTCGTGACAACGAAGCTGTATATTTGATGGCTGTTGGTGGCGCGGCGTATCTTGTCTCGCAAGCGATCAAAGGGGCGAAGGTTGTCGGCTTTGAAGACTTAGGTATGGAAGCCATCTATGAATTTGATGTCGTTGATATGCCAGTGACCGTTGCGGTTGATAGTAAAGGTGAATCGGTGCACATCACCGGCCCGAAAGAGTGGTTTGCTCGAATTAACGCGACCGAAGTGTGAGCTTCAGTACAGCGCATTCATAGAGAAAAGGAAGTTACGGCCGCTGCTGTCCCATAGTGTAGAGTGATGCAACTTCACTCCAAACTATGGGATTGTAGCGAGCTCTGGATTTTTTTGGACGGAGAGATTAAACACAGTGTGATTTCTCACGTCCATTCAGCTTTTTGCATTTCTTAATAATCACGTCTTATTGAAAACTCCTGTTTATACCTGCTTATTATATGCACTACTTTTGTGACGAGAGGTTGTGTAAGGTAATTTTCTGAATTGAACTTTGCCAGTGATTAGCGACTAACGAGGAGATGATTATGAGTACGACCCCTGCGGATGATTCCTTAGAAAATATCAGTCGTATCCTGCTGCAAGGAGAGGTGCTTGAGTCACAGTTGTTAGCGTATCCCGAATGGCAGATCGTCCATCTAGACGGAACGGAGGCGAACGCTACTGGTGGTTCAGGAATGAGCGCAATAAAACGAACATGGTCGTTTGATAATTTCGCGGCGGCATTTGCGTTTATTCAACAAGTGACCGATCTTGCCGAGAACTACAATCATCATCCGCGCTGCATACTTGAGTGGGGGTCGGCTTCTGTTATGTGGTGGAGTCATGACATGGGAGGCGTGACGACTTCAGACCTTCAAATGGCGGCACTATGTGATCACTTACGGATTTAATACGTCAGTTACCAATGAACACAAAGTGACGGCTGTCGGACTTATTTATAGATTAAACGAGTCATGAAAATGTCGTTATTTCCTTTATTTTCTAATATGCCAAAAAAGCAGTCTTATAGATGCGAAAAACCTCAAAAAATACCGGCATAAAAAGTTGGTTAATTGACGGTTTGGCTGTAATTAACAGTCATTATAAAAGAAACAAACGTTAACCAAAACGATACATCTCTCCTCGCCACCTGCTCTAGTGTTATCTGAACTAAGCTGAGTCAGTACCTTTTCTGCCGCTGACACAGGAATTTTTCAGATGCTACGCCGGCTCCTTTGTTCTGTCTTTATATTGTTTCACATGCCCTTGTTGGCAGATGAGACGCTCCCCGGAATGGTTGCTATGGCAGCCCCATCATCGTTGTACACAGGGTTTACCCAGTTGTTGGATGACGACAAAACTTTAGTGAAAGAAGAGCTAATAGATCTGCCAGAATCAGTGCAGCGAGTTGCTCTCTATCACAACGGTGATCGTATGCATCGTCGGATTCCTAAGCAAGTGCACCTGATGATCGAAAACAAGCTTATGAGTCGTATCCTAGAGAGCGGTCGCTTTGAAATGATTCAGTGTTTGGAGTGCCGTACAACACAAGTGGCTATGCGCGCTGATCGTTTAGAGGTAAGTCATGTCGCGGTCGATAATCAAGCCCTGCGTAGTTTAGGTAAGCATGTGCGTGCCGATGCGTTTCTCTTTTGGAATGCCTCCGTTCAAGATAATAAATTCACCATTAATTTGCACCTCGTTGATAGCCGCGATAACAAATTGCTGTGGCTCAAAGAATATTCAAAACAAACGACTCTAGAGCAAGAGGTCGAAGGGTTCGACAGCGTTAATTACGAATTCATGATTGGTGCCTGGGGTATCGCGGCTGAGCGTGATCACCTAACGGATGGCTCTACCGAAGAAGTAAAAGGCATCTCTGTGTTTGGAGTGCGTCGCCGCGAAACCACCAGTTTGGACGACAGTCTTCAGTACACACTCGCTCTTGAATACTTCCGTAATTTTTCCAATACCGAGAATTTTGATGTGTCGGGTATCAATCTGGAAGGTCGAATTATTGCCGATATTCCAAGTATGGATGACCTCATTGATACCAAGGTATACATGGGATTAGGACAAGCCTTCTTTAACGATACTAATGCGCTGGTATTCCGGTTTGGGTTTGAATTCCCCTTCTTTAGTGACGGCTTTATTGATTATGGCGTGACCTATATTCCTGAGAGCACAGCGAAGTGGGGTGAGGTCGATAATTACCAAAATACCGGAAAAATTGGTGGATCAAGTTACGACTTATCACTTGGATTGAGGTTTTAGGCATGAATATTAAATCTATAAACATCATCCTTAGTATTTTACTTGCTTCTGTAGCGCTTAGTGGTTGCGCTTATGACCGCTCAAATAAAATGGTAAAAGGCTATAAAGGCAGCGCTTGGGTTGATCCTGGTAAGCCAACCATCCCAGTAGAAGAGGTGGTTGAAGTTACCACGTTAGAGAAGGTGGCGGAGCAAGCAAAAAAACAACACGGCCTAATGCACGTTCATCGTTATGGGGAAGGCTACGATATTCTCCTTACGCTGGATGCTGGCGACTCTGATGTGAAGTTTATTATGGAGTTGCCTCAGAGTAAAAAAGAAAAAGCAGGTAGTGATACATCAGAACTTAGCGCTGAAGAGGCTGCCGCCACGGCGCACGATCAAGCTAATGGTGAGATCACCGAGCAAGAAGTGAAGAAGCTGCGTAAGGTCGAAACCATGACCAAGTACATTCTTAATGCGCAGAGTTTATTTTATAAAAAACAGTATTGGGATGCACTGGATGAAACCAACGCGGCGTTAGATTTAGTGCCAGACTCCGCTCAAGCTCTCGCGTTAAAAGGCAGTATTTATTACAAAATGGGGTTGATTCCTGAGGCTAGAAGTAGCTGGGAAGAAGCACTTCGTATTGATCCAGAACTAACACAGGTGCAAAGCAGCCTGTCGCGGTTGCCTTGAGGTGATGAATATGAAGTATTTATTATGCTTACTAGTCGCATTGAGTGGCTTTGTAATCGCACAGGAAACCTATGAAGTGCCTGTGCAAAAAGATGAAGTTGAAGAATCTAAATTCAAAAGCGACATTGAAGCGCGGCTGCGTCGCGATATTGAATCCTATCTAGGCAATAATCGTTTTATTATTCAGGTTGATGCACTTATTGAGCGCGCTCGTACTGTCGTAAAAGAAGATGCTAAGCCTGCTCAGCAGCGCCAACAAGCTAACTTACCTACAGCCCCAAAGGTGAGTGGGAATTTTCAAATGCCCGACATTGATAGTGGTGATCTACAAGGGTTTGAAGAGCTTCCTGGCTTGCCGGTCAGTGAACTGCCATTATTAAAAGAAAATCAGGAGAAGTTTCGTGCGTTGCAAGCGCAACTAAAAACGCTGGAAAAAGAACGTCAGGCGATTATTAATTACGCCGATGAATTGAAAAATGTTGCTCAAAAACAACAGCAAGAGAACAGTGGATCTCCAGCAACCAGCGCAACAGAAAAAACCATTGGTTACCGTAATATCATTAAAAAACTCTCTATTACCTTGGTTGTTGATACACAATTAAAAGATGAACAAGTTGAATTTTTACGTAATTTAATCACGCGTAAAGCTCAAATCAATGAACTCCGTGGTGATACGCTAAACATCGTAAAAACAGGTTTTAGTCATTTAAAATCAAACGAGACGCCGCTGACGTTTTGGGATCAATACAGCCCTTGGATTTGGTTGATCTCGTTGCTAGTGATTGGCTTATTTGTTGTGATTGCGTTTTTAGCCTTATGGCGTCGTTTGAATCAGCCTATGGCTTCTGGAGTAAATCATGGTATTCAACATGGCGGCGATCAGCAGAGCCAGCAGAATGCGTCTCTACATTCGCATTCAAATTTAATCGACAGCGACAAAGCTGCACTTAAGTATCGTATTAACGAATCGCGCCAACGTTTGGTGAGCCAAGGGCTTTCACAACCTCATCGCTTTCAACAAGCGGTGTCACACGCGTTAGGGAGTGCTCAGGCATTTGAAGTCGCCTCATTGACCGCCACTATGGGTAAAAGCTTGTTTAGTAGTCTTGCTCCGCACTTAACCCCTGCAGATTGGAAGCAAATTGACGACCTACTTAAAGAGAGCGACTGGAATGAAGCGCAGCTGTATGAAGGCATGGAGCAATTCTCGCAACGTCTAGAGAAACAACAAGATGATGCTTCTAATAGTCAGCCGTTTGCTTTCTTGAATAAGCTCAACGATTCGCAAGTGCTTTATTTAATGAAAGATGAAGATATTCGCATTAAGGCATTAGTCATGTCGCAGCTTCCTGCTCAGCGTTCAGCGGATATTATACTTCGCCTTGATGAGCGCGAATTAGCGGATATAGCGTTTGAATTAGGGCAGTTTGAAAGCTTGCCCGTATCCGCATTTAAAGACGTTGCTGACCGCTTGGCCCGAGCTTCATTGACGGTACCTTCCTTTGAAAATATCACCGCTGATGGTCTGTCTGTGTTGATTTGCATGTTAGATAAAATGACCACCAGTGAAGAAACCCGGATGTTAAAAACACTGAAATCAGAAAAGCCGGAAACCTATTACCGCTTACGGCAGGTCTATTTTACCTTTGTCGATTTAGCCCGAACACCAGAGCGAATTATTTCTAACGAACTGAGAAGCCTTGACCGAGAAGTGTTAACGCAAGCGCTGTGTAATACCTCGATTGAATTTAAGCGGTATGTGTTAGCGGCATTACCAGCCAAATTAAGAGCCGGGATAATCAGTGAGTTAAAAGTCACTGAGCCTGATATTAGCCAAGACAGCGTTGAAATGTCGCGCCGTCGTGTGATTGCGACCATGCGTGATGTCATCAAGGAAGGGCGATTCTCAATGAGTGAACTGGCCGAAGTGAAACAGGGGTAAGCAGTAGTGTTTCGATTCTCATTCAGTACGTTAGTTGGTTTTTTTGCAGGTATCGGTCTGTTTATGTTTGCCGTTGCCAGTGCAACAGAAAACCATGCAATATTTATTAGCTTATCGAGTTTTGGTTTGGTGTTTGGCAGCACCATGGCCGCCTCATTGATTAGTTATTCAACACTGGATGTGATTTGCGCATTGCGGAGCATGGTGCAAACATTTCTTCATGCGCCTACCTCTCAGCGACACATGCGTAGTTTGGTTAAGCGTTTTGTCGAGTGGTCAACCATCTATCGACAGGGCGGTATTGTTGCCCTTGAAGAGTCTTTAACCTCGGCGGAAAAGAAAGACGAATTTATACGAGCGGGAATAGACTTGATCGGTGCGGGGTATAAAAATCACGACATTCGAACCATGCTGACGGATCAAATGGATTGCACGTGGCAGCGCCAAACACTGGAATCAAAAGTGTTAAACACCATGGCTGTATATTCGCCGGGATTTGGCATGGTCGGTACCATTGTTGGTCTTATTATTATGCTTGATAATTTGAATGGCGACATGGCAGGCCTTGGAAAGGGCTTAGCATTAGCCTTGATTACTACTTTGTATGGCGTGTTATTAGCCAATTTATTCTTTAAACCGGCAGCAAATCAAGTCACTGAAAAACAAGAAACCATGTATTTTCGTCATCAATTGATTTCCGAAGGTTTTATTTTAATGTGTGAAAAGCGAGACGCTCTTTATATGCAAGATCGTTTAAATGCTTTCCTAAAGCCTTCTGCACGCGAGCAAATAGTTGCTGGAGAACTCTAATATGAGTCATGCGAATCGTCAGCGCGGATTGCGTCGTAGACGCCCGAGTTTTGATGATTCATCCAGCTCGTGGTTGGTAACTTATTCTGATGTCATCACATTACTATTAGCTTTCTTTGTCATGATCCTTTCAGTGTCTGATTTAAATCAGGGAAAAATTGAATCATTAAAAGAAGGGCTAGCGGAAATCATTTCTTCTGAGCAGCCGGCCACGCCATTTACTGACATAAAGCAAGGGCTGGATGACTACGTTGTCCAGCATGGCCTTGAAGAGCAAGTGTCAGTGACGCTTGATCCTCAAGGTGTTCAAGTTGAGTTTGCCAATGTCGCCCTGTATGACTCAGGCGCTGCTGATTTAAAGCCAGACGCGACACCGTTATTGCAAGAGCTTAGTCGAGTGATTCGCGATGTGAGCCATGGCTCACACACGATAGAAGTCGAAGGTCATACTGATGATCTTCCCATAGCCACCGAAAAGTTCCCATCCAACTGGGAGTTGTCTGCTGCAAGAGCCACTGGCGTGGTGAAGTACCTATTAGCCTCAGGTATCGAGAAAGAGCGCTTGAAAGCCTCTGGCTTTGCTGACAGCAAACCGAAAGCAGATATAGAGGGTGCATCAATTGATGAACAGCGGGTGGCAAACCGCAGAGTAGTGGTTAGTATTCGCAGGTATTAAATTGAAGTATTGCTTGTGCTTATTAATATTAAGGCACCTCTGAAAAATGCATAGTTTAAGATTAGTTCGACCGCAAGTGCTTAGGCATCTCTACTTTTAATTTTCACTTTTTAGTCATATTTCAGCTACAAAATTGTCATAAGAAATCATTAGTTTACTCGGGACGTTATGGCGCAGTCATTCCTTGGTGATCTGTTGTCTTGGTTAAATGATAAATATGATGGTGAAATCATGTCTTTTAAAATGAACTCTATGGTCGTAATGACCTTACTAGCTAGCAGTGTACAGGCGGGAATTCTCCCAGCTGATCAGGCTAGTAATGCATGGTTTGTCGATGCGCAAGAAGCGATTGCGACCAAGCAAACTCAGGCAACCTCCGAAAAAGCAAAAAATGTTATTCTTTTTGTCGGTGATGGCATGGGAATCTCCACTCTGACCGCCGCCCGTATTTTAGATGGCCAAAATAACGGAATGGACGGTGAAGAAAACGCACTCAGTTTTGAAGCTTTCCCGTTTTCTGCATTAGTCAAAACCTACAACGTTGATGCCCAAACCCCCGATTCTGCAGGAACAATGACTGCCATGATGTCTGGTTTGAAAACCGATGTGGGTGTTATTGGTGTTGATGAAGATATCGAGCGAGGAGATTGTACAACTGTCTCTGGTAACGAAGTAGTTACTGCATTAGAACTGGCTGAAGTAAAAGGCTTAAGCACTGGCATTATCTCAACTGCTCGAATTACTCATGCAACACCAGCAGCTACTTATGCACATGCGGCTGACCGTAACTGGGAAGATGATGGTGATATGAGTACAACAGCTAAGGATGCAGGCTGTAAGGACATTGCTGATCAATTAATTAACTTCGAACCGTATCTTGAAGCGCGTTATAACGTGGATGTGGATGGGATTGAGGTAGTTATGGGGGGCGGTCGCCGTAGCTTTTTGCCTAAAGATGCTGCATTCAATTCTGCTGACGCCGTCAGTGCTGTAGAAGGCGACCGTACCGATGGACGTGACTTAACAGAAGAGTGGCAGGCGAAATACAGCAATGGAACCTATGTCATTGATCAGGCTGGATTTGATGCTATTGATGCGGACAATACCAATAAGCTATTTGGCTTATTTAACGAATCACACATGCAATATGAAGCGGATCGCGATAATGATGTCGCGGGTGAGCCAAGTCTTTCTGAAATGACAGAAACCGCTATCAATATCCTTGATAATAATGAGAAAGGATTTTTCTTGATGGTTGAATCTGGTCGTATCGATCATGCTCACCATGCAGGAAACGCATATAACGCATTAAACGATGCGATTGAACTTTCTAAAGCAGTGCAAGCGGCGGTAGATTCTACGAACCCAGAAGAAACGCTAATTTTAGTAACGGCTGACCACGGTCATGTATTTACTATTGCTGGATATCCTAAGCGCGGTAACCCTATCTTAGGTAAAGTTGTTTCTGTTGGTGCGACTGAACCTGCTAAAGCAAACGATGGCATGCCTTACACCACCTTGGGTTACACCAACGGGCTAGGGTTTAGGGATTTAGGTGATGAAACTGATGCCGATGCTTCTTATTCAGCCGCAGCAGATAACGGACGTTATGATTTAACAGCCATCGACACTACTACACCAGGTTTCCATCAAGAAGCCGTTATTCCTTTAGGGTCTGAAACTCATTCAGGTGAAGACATTGCATTACATGCAAAAGGCCCTAGTGCACAGATGGCTCAAGGTGTCGTCGAGCAAAACATGATTTTTCATATTATAAATAATGCACTTGCATTAGTTAAAGAATAAGGGTGATTGAAATGAACACACTCAATAAATTAACACTTGCTATGTTAGTCGCATCACTTACCGCTTGTGGTGGTGATAATAAAAAAAATAATACTACCGATCCGGTAGATGATAACAATGAAACGCCAATTGTTGATAAACCATCAATAGATCAGCAGGCACCGATTGAAGAAGCTGGTTTAACTAAATCTGATATTGCTGTATCCACTGAAAACGATTGGTATAAAGCTGGTGAATCAGGCATTACAGCGGCTCAAGCCAATGTTGACGCTATTATTAAAGAAGCGGGCGCAGCAAAAAATGTAATTTTATTTGTTGGTGATGGTATGGGTATATCAACCATCACTGCTGCTCGAATTTTGGATGGTCAAAATAAATCCATGGCTGGTGAAGAAAACTCGTTGAGTTTTGAAGCTTTTCCGTTTTCCGGTCTAGCAAAAACCTATAACGTTGATGCTCAGACGCCAGATTCAGCAGGAACAATGACTGCCATGATGTCTGGGATTAAAACAGACGTTGGCGTGATTGGTGTAGACGAAGATATCGTTCGTGGTGACTGCTCTACTGTTGCTGGAAACGAAGTCATTACGGCATTGGAATTAGCTGAAATTGCAGGCAAGAGTACCGGAGTCGTTTCTACTGCTCGTATTACTCACGCAACACCAGCGGCGACATACTCTCACGCTGCTGATCGAAATTGGGAAGATGATGGCGATATGTCAACCGAAGCAAAAGATGCTGGTTGCAAGGATATTGCTGCTCAACTAGTGAATTTCGAATCCGAATTGCAAAATCGATATGGTGTTTCTGTTGATGGTATCGAAGTTGTCATGGGTGGCGGACGTCGTAGCTTCTTGCCAAAAGATGCCAGCTTTAACTCAACTGATGCAGTTAGTGCGGTTGAAGGTGACCGTACCGACGGTCGTAACTTAGTTGAGGAATGGAAAACTCGATATAGCACGGGTGTGTATGTGATGGATCAAGCCGGTTTTGATGCCGTTGATACCGAAAATACACCACGCTTGTTTGGTTTATTTAACGAATCGCACATGCAATATGAAGCGGATCGCGGGAATGATGTCGCGGGCGAGCCGTCTATTGCTGAAATGACAGAGAAAGCTATTGGTGTCCTTGATAACAACAACAAAGGTTTCTTCCTGATGGTTGAGTCTGGACGTATTGATCATGCTCACCATGCTGGTAATGCATACAATGCGTTGAATGATACCATTGCATTGTCTGAGGCAATTCAGGCGGCGGTAGATAATACTAAGCCTGAAGAAACGCTGATTATCGTGACGGCAGACCATGGACATGTATTTACTATTGCCGGATATCCTAAGCGTGGTAATCCGATCTTAGGAAAAGTGGTTTCAGTCGGTGCAACCGAACCTGCAACAGCAAGTGATGGCATGCCATACACGACTCTAGGCTATACCAATGGTTTAGGTTTCCGCGATCTAGGTGCTGAAACCGATGCTGATGCGTCTTACAGTGCTGCAGCGGATGCGGGTCGTAAAGATTTAACCTCTGTTGATACAACAACACCAGGTTATCACCAAGAAGCAATGATTCCACTAGGCTCGGAAACGCATTCGGGTGAAGATGTTGGGATTTTTGCAATGGGACCAGGCTCACATTTAGTGACAGGTACAAATGAACAAAGTGTCATTTTCCATGTAATGAACCATGCTGCCGATTTGGTTAATAAAGCTGAAGCGACAGCGAATTAATCAAATTTAATGGTCGATAAGTCGAGAGCTTTATAGCTCTCGGCTTTTTTCTTTGCTAGAAACTTATATCGAATGAGAATATTTATGAAAAAAATGATGATTTCTCTATTTTTAATATGTGTACCAATTGCTTCTCAGGCGGTTGAATTGTGTGAGAAGGAACTTGCTTCAACCTACAGCGTAAGTACTAAAAACAGCCAGCACACACTGTCTATTTATTTTGACCAAGGTAGAGTATTGCAAGTATTTGAAGAGAAGAAACTTGCTGATGAATGGAATCAGATTCCTGATGGTAGGCTGAAACTTACCCGGTTTTTTGACCAAGAAAAGCATGCGATTGAATATCAACCGGGGGACGCTATTGACGGCGGTACTTTGACATGGGATCAAATAACCATGGGCGTTCCTAGTTCGGTTAAAGATTCAATGACGTTAGTTAGCCGTTCTGGATCTGGATGCGATATTGTCGAAGCGTTTCAATCTGCTGATGGTCAAATGAAATTTATTTGGAATCCAGAAAAAAAACGCCTGATCGAATATCAAACTCCATCTGTACATTGGAATTTGCGTGAACAACCTCTTATGACCAGTCAAGCTGCTTTTGCCTTGCGAGATGATTATCGCACGATTGATTATGCGGATATTGGTGATAGCGAAGACGATCCCTTTGTTCGTAAAATGATACGCATGGGGTTTGTGAGTCACGGTGCAAGCGGATTTTATGATGAGCATGGACACGCGCTAGATGGCGGTCATAATCATTAATGAAAACCGGTAAAAAATAGTTATAAAAAATAATAAGAGCCAAGATGATTTACATTTTGGCTCTTATAGCTAATAACTAACTATACATCATAAAAAATAGATTAATCCTTAAGAATTTTATAACACGGCTTGTAGTCACCACTAATTTTCATGCGACCGTGTTCAACCATGGCTCTCAATAGGCGATCCATACCTTCTAAAATGTCTTTGTCGCCGTGAATTTCGTAAGGGCCGTGCTCACGTACTAATTCAACCCCATCGGCTTTAACATTACCGGAGACAATTCCAGAAAATGCTCGGCGCAAGTCAGCGGCCAAGTGATGTTTTTTCTGAGAATGGCTGAGTTTTAATGCCTTCATATTTTCGTGGGTTGGTTCAAAAGGTACCTGAAAATCCGGTGCTACCGTCAGTGACCAGTTGTAAAAGAAGGCATCGTTATTTTCACGCCGAAAACTACGAACATGTTTAATGCCTTGGTTCATTACTCGTGCAACTTCGACCGGATCATTAATAATTAACTGATAACGATCTTGAGCACTCTTACCTAATGTCTCACCAATAAAACGATGGATATCATGAAGGTAATCGCGAGTTTCTTCAGGCCCTGTAATGATGAGTGGATAAGGCAAGTTGGCGTTATCTGGGTGCGATAGTACACCTAAAATATAGAGGATTTCTTCCGCTGTACCCGGGCCGCCAGGGAAAATAATAATGCCATGAGCCAGACGTACAAATGCTTCAAGGCGTTTTTCAATATCAGGCAAAATCACCAATTCATTAACAATGGGGTTCGGCGATTCGGCTGCAATAATTCCCGGTTCTGTTATACCAATATAACGACCATTGCGAATATGCTGTTTCGCATGACCGATGGTTGCGCCTTTCATCGGGCCTTTCATTGCACCGGGACCACAGCCCGTGCCAATATCCATGCCGCGTAAACCGAGCTCGTAGCCAACTTCTTTGGTGTATTGGTATTCATTCGGTGGAATTGAGTGCCCGCCCCAGCAAACGACAAGTTTAGGCTCAACGTCAGGCTGTAATAAATTGGCGTTACGTAGCAAGTGGAAAACAGCATTAGTGATGTCTTGGCTATTCGTTAAATCAAAACGGTGTGCCTGCAAAATAGATTCTTGAGCGTATAAAATATCGCGTAATACCGAGAATAACTGCTCGCGTACACCACGAATAATTTGATTATCAACAAAGGCTCCGTGGGGTGCGCCAGATAGCCTTAATACAATGCCACGCTCTTCTTGCTCCACTGTGATTTTGAATTTTCGGTAATCTTCTTCAAGACGAGTGTAATCGTCTTCTTGGCTACCGGCTGATAATACGGCGAATGCACAACGGCGAAGAAGTTCGTACGAGGCGCTACCGACATCAGCGAGTTTTTGAATTTCGTATTGAGAGAGCACTCTCATGTGTGTTCTGGGGTGAATTAGTTCGTAATCTTTAGCCAATGAATATGACTCCTAGTCAATTCGAGCCTGTGATCAGGCGGTTTTTCTTATTTGCTAGGCCCACAACTCTAAGGGGCCGTAATCACTCATTAGTCGTAGTAAATCACTACGAGTAATAATGCCTGTAAGTTGGTTATCTTGGTTAATAACAGGCAAAGCGCCAATGTGATAGTCACATAATAACCGGGCTGTTTGACGTATGTCTGTGTTGTCGCGCACACAGTAAACAGGGCGAGCAGCAATGCTTATGACAGCGCTTTTCGGACTGGTTGCTTTTAACGCTAATGCCTTCAGTATAGCTCTGTCTGAAATGATCGCTTGTAGTTCGGCGGTGTCTGAAATAATGGGGAGGTGATGAATGCTGTGGGTCTGCATTTTTTCAAAGGCATCTTCGATCGACGTATTCGGTCCGGCGGTATGCAGTTCATGCTCCATGATGTCACCGGCAAACGCGACCGCTTGAGGTTCGTGTTCTTGTTCAGTGTACTGTTCTATTTTTTGATGTGCCTGCTTGGTAGAACTTGTGGTGGTGTTTGCATCAATAGCGCCGGTTGGCGGTGTTGCACGAACAGCCTGAACACGGCGGCGAGGAGTTGAAAGGGGCGTTTCAATGCGCCGCCCCATATCAAAAACGATTAATCCCATAAGTACCTCAGACGTATCGACTGAGCAGATTCATGGCTGCTCAGATGTACTCTTCGATGGAGTCTAGGCGTCCAAGAATGGTGTCGGTATAACGCATGACAAGGAAGGGAACTAGCTTCGCTGTGTTGTCTGTCGCAGCACGCTCTATGAACAACCACTGACTGCGAATTTTGTTCATCTGCTTCTGTGCTTCCGGCGAGGTAAGCTTGCCTTGTAATTCAGTAATGCCGCGCTCGAATTGCTTACAGACTACCGCGATATCTACTTGATCAATCGTTAGTGGAGCCCCCATCGATGAGGCAGCACGTTCAATGTAACGTTCAACCACATCCAGCATTAATGCCTTCTGCTTACGCTGCCATAACTCGAGGTCGTTTAAGCTGACCTCATTGTCGAGCAAGATAATTTCGGAAAGGCTCTCCATTTCATTCAGCAAAGAGCGCTGAGATTTGCGCATCAGAGTGACGACTTGAAGCTCGGGATAATTACTTTCACGGACTTCGTTGATGTTCTGATCAAGCAGGCGATTAAATTCGGTCCAGTGTCGGGCCATGCCTTCTTGATAAGACACATACTCATTACCAAGGCTAAGTATTAAGTCCGAATGTTGCTGACGTACTTTGCTACGATGGTCGAGAAGCTCAGCAACAAGTTGCGGGTTTCCCTCATCGGCTTGTACATGATAATACTTCAGCAAGAGGGTTTTGACGTTCGTGGAAAGCTCGAATAGGCTTTGCTCGGTGTCTGGCCCTGTCGCATATGCGGGGACGCTGATAAACAAAGTGAGTATTAGCGTTCTAAGGAGTAACATAGGTCCATCTCTGTGTGTGCCTGAACATGTGTGAATTATTAGAAGTTGACCATGTAAACCACGTGGTTGCAAGGGCATTAACCGTCGCTATTGAGTTGTCTATCACATTATGGAAAGAGTATTTCGTTTGACCATTTCTTGCCCTGACAGGGTGGGTATCGTTGCCAAAGTAGGCCAGTTTTTCTCTGGGCATGGGGGCTGGATCGTTCAAGCCAACCATTATTCAGACCCAGTAAGCGGTCGTTTCTTCATGCGTCACTGTATTCGTGAGGACTCTCTGCCTTTTGATTTAGAGGGGTTAAAGCAGGCCTTCTCACCCATTGCTGATGAATTTGGCATGAACTGGCAAGTATGCGATAGCGGTTTGCCAAAGAAGGTTATTTTGATGGCGAGTAAGCAAAGCCACTGCTTGGTGGACCTTCTGCATCGCTGGCACAGCAAAGAACTCGACTGCGATATTCCGTGCGTGATCTCAAATCATGATGACCTGCGCTCACTCGTTGAATGGCATGGTATTCCGTATTTTTACGTGCCTATGGATAAAGACAATAAAGCCGAGCACTTCCGACGTGTGAATGCCATTGTTGAAGAGCACAAAGCCGACACGATTGTATTAGCACGCTACATGCAGATTCTTCCGCAAGAGCTGTGTGAAAAATACGTCGGCCAAATCATAAACATACACCACAGCTTCTTGCCTTCATTTGCCGGTGCAAAGCCGTACCATCAGGCCGCCGAGCGTGGTGTAAAGTTGATAGGTGCCACCTGTCATTACGTGACAGAAGAGCTGGATGCAGGGCCAATTATTGATCAAGACGTGATTCGCATCAGTCATAACGATACCGTCGATGACATGGTGCGTTTAGGCAAAGATGTTGAGAAGTCAGTACTGGCGCGTGGGGTGCGGAGTCATTTAGAAGACAGAGTCCTACTTCACGGTAACAAGACCATCGTCTTTTAGAGCTAGCTGCATTGCCACAACGGCGTTAAAAATCTTCTCAAAATGCTCATTTACTTCAGTAAACTCCGCTTTTTCGAAGATTTTTGCCTTGTTGTGGCTGCTTCGCTGACGCTCTAACCCAATGAGCTAGCTCCGTTGGCTGGATGAAGCCGAATGCGCCGAGAAGAGAGGATCGTAAGTAGATACCTCTCCTTACACGGGGCCGGGGGCGGAGCCCCGATAACTGCTGCCCTCTTTGGTGGACTGCGTCCCCCGGGCGGACGGCCCATCCCCCTGCTTCGCGCTTTTCTGGGCCGAAAGTCCGATATTTACTGGATTTTCCGGCAACCGGCTC
>NVWL01000014.1 GCA_002733645.1 Oceanobacter sp. | reverse complement strand
TTCTTAATCGACTGTGATGGCCGTTTCCGGTGTCTCGCAGTGTTCTCGATCAAGAGCGGCGCATTATAGAGATGAGGCATTTTGGGTCAACTACTTTCTGAAACTTTTTTCATCGTTCTATATAACCGCGTATACTCGCCCCTATTAAATAGTGGTACTCAAGCAATAGTTGCAACCAAGTGTGGGGTTCGGATGGGCGAGAAGGCAGTAGTGATTTATTCAGGTGGTATGGATTCTTTCACCATTCTTCAGCGTGCTTATAAAGAAGGCTATGAGTTGTACGCTCTCACCTTTGATTACGGCCAAAAGCATAAGAAAGAGATCCGTTACGCCAGTGCTGTATGTGACGAGCTGGGAATTCCTCATCGTGTGATTGATATTACTGCCATCAATCAGCTGTTGCAGAGCTCTTCGTTAACCTCAGACATGGAGATCCCGGAGGGGCATTACGAGGCCGCGAACATGAAGTCGACAGTTGTACCTAACAGGAACATGATCCTACTGTCGTTGGCGATTGGTTACGCAGTAGATATTGGCGCGAGCAAGGTGTTCTACGGTGCTCATTCCGGTGACCATGCCATTTATCCTGACTGCCGCCCTGATTTTGTACACGCCATGAATAAGGTCGCTAAACTCGCCAACTATGAGCCTGTCGATATCGTTACTCCCTACCTTAATAGTGCAAAGACTGAGATTCTGGCCGACGGTTTATCAATGGGACTGGATTATGGCAAGACGTGGACGTGTTACAACGGGCGCGACAAGGCCTGTGGCAAATGCGGATCATGCGTTGAGCGCTTAGAAGCCTTTGCGGCGAATAACGCTGTCGACTCTCTCGAATACGAGCAGGCGTAATGACAACATCGACTTATCGTATCAAAGAAATCTTCTATACCTTACAAGGTGAAGGCGCTCACGCTGGTCGCCCTGCGGTGTTTTGTCGCTTTAGCAAGTGTAATTTATGGAACGGTCGTGAAGACGGACGTGCTGCTGCGGTATGTACTTTCTGCGATACCGATTTTATTGGTACGGATGGCAACCTTGGTGGTACCTATTCGTTAGAAGAGTTAATTGAAACTATTGGCAAGCAATGGCCAGGAAAAACAATAGGTGACTCAGTGCAAGGCCAACCTTACGTGGTTTGCACAGGCGGTGAACCCGCATTGCAGTTAGATACTGCATTAGTCGATGCTCTTCATCATGCCGGCTTTGAGGTTGCGATTGAAACTAACGGCACCCTTCCCTTGCCCGCGAATATTGATTGGGTTTGCCTTAGCCCTAAAGCCGATGCTGAGCTTGTCGTTATAGAATGCGATGAGCTAAAGTTGGTTTACCCTCAGCCAACCGCCATGCCAGAGCGTTTTGATTATATAGAAGCGGACCACTTTTACTTGCAGCCTATGGCCGATTACGAACCCGTGGTACTGGCTAGTGATAAGCTAAGTGGAGCGCGAGAGGGGCTTTCCCTCACCAATACACAAAAAGCGCTGCAATATTGCATGAAGCATCCTAAATGGAAGTTAAGCCTACAAACGCACAAGATGATCGGTATTGAGTAGCGCCAGAGAGCACAACGCGTTCTTTATATAACAAACGCGGTTTTGGTGTTTATCATTCCCGCTTCATAATCAGCATGAACCGCAACGACCTCCGATGGCGATTTTTCATCAACCGTCGGCGGCTGAATATTCCCTTGATTAATTTCAGTCGCCAGCCAAGCCAAGAATTCACCATGTGCCTTACGTCCATTGCCTGTTAATAAAGGCAATAACATGAACACCGCATGAATGGTTAATGCCTTCGCGTGAGCTTGAGCTAAATCGTAGGTATTTCTCGCATTGATAGTGGCGACTTGTGCACCCGGCGCAGCGACTAAGAGCGCCGCTTGAAAACTCTCTCCGCCGTGGGTATCTAACACTTTGTTAAACGCAGTCGCGGTATTGGTAGCATCACTATGAAAAATAGCGGTCGTACCTAACGATTCGATAAAGCGTAAACCGCTTTCCGAACCTGCGGTTGCCGTCACTTTGGCGCCTTTCAATCTGGCTAATTGAATCGCCATCTGACCTACACCACCGGTTCCACCCATCACAAGAAGCTCATCACCCGCCGCAATATTTAGTCGTTTCAATGCTTCATAAGCGGTAATACTAATTAGAGGAAGTACAGCGGCTTGCGCTGTGTTTATAGCTTTTGGCATGAGCGCAAGCAAATCAACATCTGCGCACATATATTCGCACAAGGTACCGCTACTGCCTTTGACACCCCCAGCACAACCATAGACAAGATCACCGAGTGCAAACTCTGCAACATCGTCACCCAGTGCGACAACCTCACCACACACATCACACCCAGGCACATGATTATCAGAAGCGATAGGCGCAAGCCCTGCTCTAATTTTTGTATCAATCGGGTTAAAACCCGATGCCAATACCTTAATAAGCACTTCACCCGCTTGCGGAGTCGTAACGGGGAGTTGTGTCTCTATCAAGACATCCGCGCCGCCAACCTCAGGAAAGATCCACGCTTGTTGTGTAAGAGGATTAATCATGACGAGAAAACTCCAGTAACTGTTTAATAATGTCGTTAATCAGCTCGTCGTTTTTACGTGTACTGAGGTAGCTGGCGAATACTTGGCGGGTCATTTCTGGGGCTTCTTTAACTTCGTGTAACTCACCAGACTCTAAATGCTGCGAGACCATACTGGCAGGCAAATAGCCTGCCCCGCCGTACATAAGAATGCTGTCTAAGGCGATACGGCCTGTGTTCGTTTTTAAGGCCGGTGCCGCCATACCTTTGAACTCTTGCGCGTGCTGAATTCTAAAAGACGTGCCCCAGTCCACCAGCACATACCCCAGTTCAGCCGCCTGCTCCCAATGATCACAAGGTTCTGACGACACCATAACTAAAGGCACAGTCATCACTGCTTGGGTGACGAGCTCATCCACCTTTGGGGCATCAAAGACTAACGCTAAGTCCAGCGAGCGCTCTAATATCTGACGAACCAAGGCACTACTACTGTGAGCCATCGCACTAACGGCCATTCCCGGCCGACGTAGCAAAGAAGGTAAACGCTGCTGCAATACCGCATCCCAAAGGTTCGGCGTGGCGCCAATAGCAAATTGGTAATGCCTATCATCGGCGATAGAGACTTCGTGTTTGATACGCTGCTCTAATAGCACACTACTTTCAGCCAAGGGGATGAGTTTTTCACCGGCAGGCGTCAACTGAATATTATTACGCTGACGTGAAAATAATTCGACCCCCAGTAACCCCTCGAGCTGACGCACTCGAAAGCTCACCGCTGACTGTGTGAGGTAAAGGTTCTCGGCCGCACGACCAAAATGTCGAGTCCGAGAAACCTCCATAAATGTTTTAAGTAAATCTGTATCCATATCAACCAAAAAACTTGCACGTTACGAGAAGATTTTTTTGTTTTACCACAAACTGACGGCTGACCATACTCCGCCTGAAAAATAGCCTAAAACATTGCGTCTTAGGCTAGCCAATATGACCCTTAAATATACGCACAGTTAGGTGGTTTATGAGCCAGATCCAAGCCAAGAGTTTTGATAGCCCAAAGAAGTTTTTTGATGACGTAAACTTCGCCCGAGGGTTTCATCGTTCAGGAGATTTCACTCGTGATCAAGCGCAAATGCTTGAAAACATGGGGGTTGCCTTGAAGGCGCTGCACGACGGAACTCGAACTCCTGTCACCGATGAAGAGCAACGCTTTGTCGAGTTTGCGCAACAAACTCTTGCACCGACCAATGCCGTTGAACGTACATGGGCGACCTACATAAACGCTATTGCTCGTAAACAAATTTATTTCACCGCATCGTCACCGGCCACAGCTGAGAGCGATTCAGAGACCAGTGATAACGATGACTCATAATATTCTTGGTTACATCGAAAGTGTTGAATTACCGGAGCTGGCTATTGAATGTCAAGCCAAGGTAGATACAGGCGCGGCAACTAGCAGTCTACACGCCGATAAAATTGAAGAATTTGAACGCGACGGTGAGCTTTGGGTCCGCTTTCACGTGAAATTCAATAAACACTCTGCTCGCATTGATCAAATCTGCGAGACCAAGGTATTTGATCAACGTGTTATCACTAGCTCAAATGGCCACCGTGCAAAACGATACATCCTTCAGACTCAAATGCATATTGGCGGGCTTAAATTCACGACCGAAATTAGCCTTAGCCACCGAGGCAGTATGAAGTACCCAATGCTGATTGGGCGTGCCGCAATGAAAGATCGCTTCTTAGTCGACATATCCAAGAACGCCTCAGGAATTAAGTAATGAAGATCGCCATACTGTCCCGTAGTGGCAGTCTTTATTCAACTCGCCGACTCATTGAAGCTGCGGAAGCGCGCGGGCATGAAATTCGTGTGCTCGATACCCTCCACTGCTATATGAATGTGAATAGCCAAGAACCGTCTATGCATTATCAAGGCGACAACTTGGAAGGCTTTGATGCTGTCATTCCACGTATTGGGGCATCGATTACCTTTTACGGCACTGCGGTATTGCGTCAATTCGAAATGATGGGGGTCTACCCTGTTAACGAATCCGTCGCCATTAGCCGCTCGCGCGATAAATTGCGTTCACTGCAATTAATGTCTCGCGCAGGCATAGGTTTGCCGATTACTGGTTTTGCACACAGCCCGGATGATATTCCTGATCTCATCAATATGGTCGGTGGCGCACCCTTAGTGATTAAACTTCTTGAAGGCACCCAAGGCATTGGCGTCGTTCTCGCTGAAACGCGCAAAGCGGCAGAGAGTGTTATTGAGGCTTTTATGGGCTTAAAAGCGAACATCATGGTGCAGGAATACGTCAAAGAAGCCTCCGGCGCGGACATCCGTTGCTTAGTCGTCGGTGACCGCGTGGTTGCTGCAATGAAACGCCAAGCAGCAGAAGGAGAATTTCGCTCCAACCTTCACCGAGGTGGAACGGCATCCATTGTTCGCATCTCACCGGAAGAACGCGCAACAGCGGTTCGAGCAGCAAAAACCATGGGCTTAAATGTCGCAGGGGTGGATATTCTGCGTTCAAATAATGGACCCGTGGTGATGGAGGTGAACTCATCACCGGGCATTGAAGGCATAGAAGTCTCTACCGGAATTGATGTAGCAACTAAAATCATCACCTTCATTGAAAAGAACGCCCGCTCAAACCGCACCCGTACGCGCGGCAAAGGTTGAGTCACGGCGTACACATAAGCTTCTAAAACCCACTGGGTGATCGTTTACAAAACGATCACCCTCTCGTATTATGCGCGGTCACCCGTGGATTATTGTCACTTTTACTGACGATCCGCAGGTGCCCTAGTTTCCGGGCAGCCATGGCTGCCCTTTTGCGTTCTGAGGAAGAAAGACATTATGCCAGCCATCATGAATACATACGGTCGTTTGCCTGTGACCTTCACCTCTGGTCAGGGGTCTTGGATTACGGCGACAGATGGTCGACAGTATCTCGATGCCCTGTCCGGTATTGCAGTATGTGGTCTTGGTCATGCTCATCCGGCAGTCACTAAAGCCATTCAGGAGCAGGCCGGGAATTTGGTCCATACCTCCAACCTGTACGGCATTGTTCGCCAGCAGGAATTGGCCGACGCCCTAACTGGCGTTTCGGGGATGGATAACGTGTTTTTCTCCAACTCTGGCGCAGAAGCCAACGAAGCGGCGATTAAAATCGCGCGTAAGTTTGGCCACCAGAAAGGCATCACCGAGCCGGTGATTATCGTCATGACCAAAGCCTTTCATGGCCGTACGATGGCAACGTTGACAGCAACCGGCAACGCCAAAGCACAAGAAGGCTTCGGCCCCATGTTGAGCGGTTTCATTCGTGTGCCATTTATGGATCTCGATACGCTTACTGCTGTTGCCAAAGCAAATCCCAATGTCGTTGCCGTTATGTTGGAGCCAGTGCAAGGCGAAGGCGGCTTAGCCACCGCAGACGCAGCCTACTTAAAGGGCGTGCGCCAACTCTGTGACGACCACAACTATTTAATGCTTCTTGATGAGATTCAAACAGGCAATGGCCGTACGGGCAGCTACTTCTGTTATCAACAATTTGGCTTTTTACCCGATGTTGTCACGACCGCCAAAGGGCTCGGCAATGGCGTGCCGATTGGTGCTTGCCTTGCTCGAGGCGCTGCGGCTGAAATACTGCAACCTGGCAATCACGGCTCGACCTACGGCGGTAACCCGCTAGCCTGTGCGGCGGGTGTAGCGGTTGTAAACACGATTGTGAACGAAAAGCTTGCAGAACACGCTGCACACATGGGCAATTACTTGCGCAAAGCGTTTACTGAGCAGTTAGCGGGTAACCCACTGTTTAGCGAGATTCGAGGGCGTGGTTTGATGATGGGGATTGTACTTAAACAGGACTGTCCACAATTGATGGCGAAAGCATTGGATAAACAGCTGTTGCTTAACGTCACGTCTGGCAATGTTATTCGTTTATTGCCACCACTGAATTTAACAGAACAAGAAGCCGACCAAATTATCGAACGCGTCATGGCTTTGATTAACGAATTGAATTAAGCCAGCATGTGCTGGTTTGCAATACACTGATAAAGGCGCTGCTTTGTTGTTGAAGCAGCCCACAATAAGGGAAATACCGTGAGACACTTTCTGACACTGTCCGACATGTCTACCGATGAGCTTAACTGGATAATCAGCCGTGCAATTGAGCTGAAAAGAATGCAGCACGCCGGTGAGATTTATGAACCACTAAAAAACCGTGTACTGGGTATGATTTTCGAAAAATCATCCACCCGTACTCGCGTGTCGTTTGAAGCAGGCATGGCTCAGCTGGGCGGTAGCGCCATCTTTCTGTCACCGCGCGACACACAGCTAGGGCGCGGTGAACCGGTTGAAGATTCAGCGCGCGTTCTTTCCCGTATGCTTGACGTGATCATGGTTCGCACCTTCGACCACGCCATGCTTGAACGCTTTGCAGAATATTCAGCCGTGCCTGTCATCAATGCATTAACAGATGACTACCACCCTTGCCAACTACTGGCAGACGTTCAAACCTACGTTGAACACCGAGGTTCTATACAAGGCAAAACCGTGGCTTGGATTGGCGATGGCAACAACATGTGCCATTCGTATATCAAAGCGGCGATTCAATTTGATTTCAAATTGCGCATTGCCACACCAAAAGGCTTTGAACCGAACCCGAACATCGTTGCAGAAGCTGGCGAACGTATTCGCTTATTTGAAACTCCAGCAGAAGCCGTACAAGGCGCGAACTTAGTCGCGACGGATGTATGGGCATCTATGGGTCAAGAAGATGAGCAAGAAGAGCGTATAAAGCAATTTAGCGCCTTCCAAGTATCGAGTGCACTACTCGATCAGGCCGCAGACGACGTCGTATTTATGCATTGCCTACCCGCGCACCGGGGAGAAGAAGTTTCCCATGATGTCATGGACGATCCTCGCTCAGTCGTCTGGGACGAAGCAGAGAACCGCTTACACGCGCAAAAAGCCTTATTAGAGTTTTTGCTGTGCCAGGAAGAAGAAGACTAATCGACTTCTGAAATCATACCGCGTTCTTCCACATGAACGCGGTTACGACCTCCACGCTTTGCCTCGTACAGCATTCGATCTGCTCGATTAAGCACTTCCTCAGCCGGTTCATCAGGATGGTATTGCGCCACACCAATAGACACTGCTTGCTTGATTTCGGCTTCAGAAAACAACTGCGACTCAACTGAGACACGAATACGTTCTAGCACACCTTCTGCCGCTTCTAGGTTAAGCCCTGAAAGTAAAAGCACAAACTCTTCACCACCATACCGCGCAGCGAGATCGACTTCTCGTACCGAGACTCGTAATAAATGCGCAAGTTCTGCTAATACCTGATCACCTATACGGTGTCCGTATTCATCATTCACATCTTTAAAGAAATCGATATCCACAAACGCAACCACAAATGGAATATCTTGGCGAATCGCTAATGCGCGTTGTTTTTCTAATGTTTTAAGTAAATAACGACGGTTATTTAATCCCGTCAATTCATCGGTGACTGCCAGCTCTTCAATTCTCGCCAATGCTCGACGCAGCTCAGAGTTCTTTTCGCCATAGGCTTTACGAAGTACCGAAAACTCTCGCCCAATGGATGCGTACACCAACAGACTGATCATTAAAGCGACACCGGTAACAGCTTCAAACTCAGGAATTAACTCGGCGCTGCCACGATGGTGGGTAAAAAAGATCACTAATGCATAGCAGGCTAAAGAGTAGAGCGTGATGCCAATAAAACCGCGTCCGCTTAACCTGAACACACCAAAAGGCATGATATTGAGAAAGCCCAACAACATCACCATCCTTAATGCAGGAGCGAAATACATCATCACCGACATATAAAGAATCACCCACGCCATGATGGGCAAAGTCAAACTAGGATCACTGAAGTCTCTTACACGCCCTGTTGAAATAACAAAGACACACACCAAATAGCCAATGTAAAAGACGACCGTGATTAAATAAAGGTAGATTGGCGCACCGTGGCCGTATTCAACCTTGTAGCCAAGGTAATATAAAACCGAAAACAGTAACACGCCTGCTGCCGCCAATCCGTGACGCCGAAGAATGTCCTTTTGCAATTGCCCCATACAGGCTTCCTACTTGTATTATAAGGCCAGATTAATAACTTACGCGTCAAGACGCTAGCCACGTTTACATAACCACAACAAATTCATCGTATTGGCCGTAAAAGACGTCTAATCCATTTTACCGAGAGCAAAGTCGACCAATGGCCTCCTGCCAACCCGCATACAATGACTGACGCCGTTCGAGTGGCAGCTCAGGGCGAAACTGGCGATCTTCCTGCCACAGCTCTGCCACCTCTTCGAGGCTATCAAATACACCCGCCTGAAGGCCCGCTAAATACGCAGCCCCCAACGCAGTGGTTTCCGTAATTTTTGGACGAGTAATGGTGATACCCAGAACGTCAGCCAAGAACTGCACCAACCAATCATTCACCACCATTCCACCATCGACACGTAACTCACCCGCATCGACACCGTCACCGGCCATCGCTTCCAGTAAATCTCGAGTCTGGTAACACACGGCTTGAAGACCCGCCGTCACGATTTCTTTAATGCCGGTATCACGTGATAAACCAAAAATAGCACCACGCGCATCGGCATCCCAATACGGCGCACCTAAGCCCGCAAACGCTGGCACCATGTACACAGGATTGTCGTAACCGGTTTGCTCAGCAAGCAACTGACTGTCTTTTGCATCACCAATTAATTGTAGACCATCACGAATCCATTGAATCGTAGCGCCAGCCATAAATATCGAGCCTTCCAGCGCGTAAGTCACTTCACCGTTGATACGATACCCGACGGTGGTCAATAACCGGTGAGACGACATTAAGGCCTTACTGCCCGTGTTCAAAACAACAAAACAACCGGTACCATAAGTGCTCTTTACCATGCCTTCTTGAAAACAACCCTGCCCTATTAATGCTGCCTGCTGATCACCAGCAACACCACCAATACCAATAGCCCCACCCAATATTTCAGGATCCGTTTGTCCAAATTCAGACGCACTGTCTTGAACTTGGGGTAACAAAGATGGCGGAATATTAAAATAGTTCAATAATTCTGCATCCCAGCACTGCTCATGAATATTAAACAGCATAGTGCGAGACGCGTTCGTGGCATCGGTTACGTGATTTTGACCGGCGGTTAAGTTCCAAATCAGCCAAGTATCTACGGTTCCGAAAATGAGCTCTCCTTGCTCGGCTCTCTGGCGACAACCGTCAACGTTATCCAAAATCCAACAAATTTTGCTGGCGGAAAAGTAAGGGTCTAATAGCAGGCCCGTTTTTGCCGTAATCTCATCTGCATGGCACTGCCACTGACGACACAAATCCGCCGTTCTTCGGTCTTGCCAGACAATGGCCGGATAAACAGGCTCGCCCGTTGCGCGATCCCAGATAAGCGTCGTTTCGCGCTGATTGGTGATACCGATAGAAATAATGTCTTGCGCTGTAGCCGCAGCCTGATCCAAAACCGCCTTGGCACAGTGCAAGGTTGATTGCCAAATGTCCTCTGGAGCGTGCTCGACCCAGCCAGAATGAGGGAAGTGCTGATCAAATTCTTGCTGCGCAGACGTGACGATGTTCCCTTGTTTATCGAACAAAATAGCGCGACTGCTCGTTGTGCCCTGATCAAGACTTAACAGGTATCGACTCATCAAAAACTCCGGCGGATGATTATTCTTTGAAGAGTAACCTTGTCTTTCGGTTCTTACTAGAGCACCAAGGCACAATACAGCGATGCTCCAGCCTATTTGCAGACCAACTAAATACGAATAATTTCAGCTTTTACATGAATACAAGCAGCACTGAGGGTAAACTTTAGTGAAATTAATTCAACTTGGTGCATTTATATGCTCGACATACGCCATCTAAAAACTTTGGTTGCCATTCGTGACGGCGGCAGCATGGTCGACGCCGCGCGCCGTATGCACCTCACTCAATCTGCCTTGTCGCACCAATTGAAAGATTTAGAAGAGCGTCTTGGCACACGATTATTTGAGCGAAAAAGCCGCCCCTTACGTTTCACTCGTGCAGGTTTAGAGGTTCTTGACCTGGCAGACCGCGTGCTACCAATGATACGACAGACGGAGCAAACGCTACGTAAAATCGAGTCTGGTCACGATGGCCGACTTCATATGGCGATTGAGTGTCACAGTTGTTTTGAATGGTTGATGCCAGCGATCAATGCTTTCCGTGAGCAATGGCCAGACGTTGAGATCGATCTCACCACCAGTTTTCACTTCGAGCCGCAAGCCGCACTGCGCCGAGGTGATATTGATCTCGTTATTACCTCTGACCCTTCCGCGGATAATCTACTCAGCCACACACCACTGTTTCGCTATCAATCCGTTTTAGCCTTAGCAAACCAACACCCTTTAGCCAATGAGCAACACATAAAGCCTGAACATTTGCGTGATGAAACCCTCATTCACTACCCAGTAGATCGCAAACGCTTAGATATTTTTGAATACTTTTTAAATGAAGATGGCGTTGAACCTGCCGCAACACGACAAACAGAGCTTACCTTGATGATGATTCAGTTAGTCGCTAGTGGTCGCGGCGTTGCGTGCTTGCCAAGCTGGGCATTACAGAACTACTTGGATGCAGGGTTGGTGTCCATGTTACCACTTGGTCAAGATGGCGTCTGGCCAACGCTGTACGCCGCTTACAGGAAGGATCAGTCGGAAAGCCATTATTTACAAGACTTTATTCGCATAGCGATCGACAGCTGTTTTAACACACTCCCCGGTATTTCTCCCGCGAAAACATAAGCGCAGCTTTGGCTTAATGTTAGAGCAAAAAAAAGGCCTCTAAATCTAGAGGCCCATTAAGGCGACAATCAAGTCGCTACATTCTCACCACGTCTCCAAAGGATACGTGCATTGATAGTGACCTTAACTTTGATATAACTCTGTAGCAAACGGGTGATGTTTTGTAATATTTTGTTAACGCATCATTTATATGTCTAAGATTAGTCGGTGTGAATACGCGGCCAAATCAAGCTGAATCGAGCGCCACCGAGTTCGTCACTTCGCCCAACCAACGCACGTCCACCATGCCAATACATGATCCGTCGAACGATTGACAAACCTAAACCATAACCGCCAGAGGCCCGTGTACGGCTGTCATCAAGGCGAGCAAAGGCGCTGAATACACGATCCCAATCTTCCTCCGGAATACCTGGGCCATCGTCTTCGACATCCAAACGACAAATATCGTCCGCCACACTGCAACAGACTTTCACTTTGCTTTTGGCGTAACGCCCAGCATTACCTACTAAATTTTGAATGGCCCGATGCACATACCGTGGCTCCACTTCTGAAAACGGAAAACCTTCTGGACTTGTGCCTTCGTACAACACCGTCACATGTTCTGGCGCTCGCGATTCACCAATCACTTGCATCGCAACTTCAGCCACATTAATTTTTTGGAAATCCAAGATCGGGCCGCCTTCTTCAAGACGCGCGTAGGTTAAAATCTCGTCAATCAGTTCGTCGAGTTCTTGAATGTCAGAATCCATGCCGGAGAGCTGCTTCGATACAAACGGATCATCCATGACAGAGTCTTCAATGATTTGCGCGGCAAAGCGAATGCGCGCCACAGGGGTCCGAAGTTCATGAGAGACCGCTCTTACCATCTCTCGTTGAATCGAAATCAGTCTTTGTATGTGCTCCGCCATTTTGTTGAACGAGTGTCCTAAACGTCCAACAGGGTCTTCACCCGACGTACTGACCCTTGCATTAAGGTGACCCTGAGCTAATCGACTGGTGGCCTGCTCAAGCTTGCGTAAACGCGTTTCAAACGTATTCACCACCCAATACACGCCCAAGCCAATCAAGAGCACACCAATGGTGACAATGACAAAAATTGCACGAAAGGAGTAAGGGTCAAAATTATCAACAGGCCCAAGGCGCAAAGCGACTGGCTGTCCTGGAACTTTCACCAAAGCTTCGCCACGGCTCCCGTCTATCGAAAAACGGACCAACACATCACCGTATTGCATACGTGCGAAGTCGGAGTCAGAGATACTTAACTCACTCAACTTTACTTGAGTAATTGGGTAACCAAAGTACGCGCTTTTCTCAGCAAGGAAGTCATCAAGCGATGTCCGCTCCTGCTGCCAGCTTTCTAACAACAAGGAGGCCGTCGCTTGAGCTTGACGCTCAGTCACGTTATTAAAATAAACATATAACCAGCTACCATCGGGCATCGCGCTGCGCATCGCGGCGGTTTTTCCATCCGCGGCCATAGTGATGATTACTTGCCCACGCTCCAAGCGGCTGCGTTCGTATTCGTCTTCAGGGGCAAGCTCAGGTGGTTGGATTTCCAGTTGAGCATCAAAACGTGCAGCTAATTCCGGCAAGACACTTGGATCTTCAGCCAGCCGCTCTCCAATCAAATGCAAACTCCCCTGGGACACCTCTTCAAAAAATTGTGCCGAACGGACAAGGTTAACCAGTTGCAACGCAGCAACACAGAGAATAGCAACGGCCAGCAAAGCTCCGAGCAGACCCAAATACACTCTGATAAAAATAGCGGCTTACTCCCTAGGGTCGACTCAAGCTAAAGTTCTTTAACGAACAGGTAGCCTTTACTGCGTACGGTTTTAATACGCTTCGGGTTCATTGGGTCGTCGCCCACTTTCGGCCGAATGCGCGACACACGAACATCAATCGAGCGATCCTGACCGTCGTATTCAATGCCTCGTAATTGGTTAAATATCTCTTCACGCGTCAATACACGTCCTGCGTTGCTGCTCAATAACCACAGCAAATCAAATTCTGCGCTGGTGAGATCAATGCTTTCGCCTTCCAACCACGCTTCTCGCATTGAGCTATCGACGACCAAATTACCAAAAGTTAAGCGAGACGATGGTGACACTTCTTCAGAAAGATCCTCACCAGAGTCACCGACACGACGTAGCAGCGCCCGAATACGCGCCAGCAAAACACGAGGGCGAACAGGTTTAGCAACATAGTCATCAGCCCCCATTTCAAGACCAAGTACTTGGTCAAGGTCTTCGGTTCGCGCCGTCAGCATTAAAATAGGTCCCTTAAAGTATGGGCGCACGATTCGGCAAACCGCGAGACCATCCTCACCCGGAAGCATTAGATCCAATACGACAAGATCAGGCTGCTCGGTTTTGATTCGATCAATCGCGCGACTGCCATCGCCTTCGACTGATACAATCAAGCCATTACTTTCTAAATAATCTTTAGTCAGCGCCGCTAGACGCTCATCATCTTCGACAATGAGGATACGCCAGTTCTCTTCTGAGTTATGACTGCTCTCGTGATTTAACATGAAGAAGTACCATTCCTTACAATCAGTACCCGTAATGGGCTTAAGATGTTATGGCAAAATAGACCACACCGCTGTTTCTTTAACTCTAGACGCTGTTACGCAATGTTGCACAGTAACAAGTTCCATTATTGTCATTACGGCCCAATTTGTCTGTTAAACGGCTTGAAATCAAGGTCTGTATGAGGTTGTAAAAAAAGTCCCCGGAATGTCCACTAGATACTCACAAGTTATCCACACTGGAAAATATTAATCAGCACAACATATGGGGTTGAATTCACCCCCTTGGCGCATTATCTTGTGCCCAGACTAAAACCGACGATACGTCAGGTACTTAGGACTCGCCCTACCCGATAGCAGGGATAATCGTCAAGTTTTTAAGAAACCGACTAAATCAAGGACAGATGGAGCAGTTTCCCCTTGAATACAGGCACTAATGAAATGAACAGTACCCTCAAAGTCTCGAAGCGCGATGGCGAACAAGAACCACTCGATCTCGACAAGATCCATAAAGTGGTGACTTGGGCGGCAGAGGGTCTTGACCGTGTGTCAGTATCAGAAGTTGAATTAAGAGCGCATCTGCAATTTTTTGACGGCATTCAAACGTCAGAAATTCATGAAACCTTAATCAAAGCCGCGGCAGACTTAATCTCGGAAGAAGCACCGGATTACCAATATCTTGCCGCCCGCTTAAATATTTTTCACCTGCGCAAAAAAGCGTATGGTCGATTTGAGCCACCCGCGTTGTACGCACACGTAAAACGCATGGTCGAAGAAGAGCGTTACGACAAGCACTTAATGGAAGATTATTCACGCGAAGAAATCGAAGCGATGGATGCCTTTATCGATCACACCCGTGATATGAACTTCAGCTACGCTGCCGTAAAACAGCTTGAAGGCAAATACCTGGTACAAAACCGCGTCACTGGCAAAGTGTATGAAAGTGCGCAATTTTTGTACGTATTAATCGCTGCGTGTTTGTTTGCATCCTACGACAAAGAACGTCGACTGGATTACATCAAACGTTTTTACGATGCCGTGTCTTTGTTCAAGTTATCACTTCCGACGCCGATTATGGCGGGTGTGCGTACACCCACTCGTCAGTTCAGCTCCTGTGTATTGATTGAAGCGGGCGACAGCCTCGATTCAATCAACGCAACGTCTGCGGCGATTGTTAAATACGTGTCTCAGCGTGCAGGGATCGGCATTAACGGTGGACGTATTCGTGCATTAGGCAGCCCGATCCGTGGCGGCGAGGCTTTCCACACCGGTTGTATCCCGTTTTATAAGCACTTCCAAACGGCCGTAAAATCTTGCTCGCAGGGTGGTGTCCGTGGCGGTGCTGCAACACTTTTCTACCCGATGTGGCACTACGAAGTTGAAAATTTACTGGTCCTAAAAAACAACCGTGGCGTTGAAGAAAATCGCGTACGCCACCTTGATTACGGCGTTCAGCTCAACAAGCTAATGTACGAGCGCATGATCAAAAATGGCAACATCACCCTATTCTCACCATCGGATGTGCCAGGACTATACGACGCTTTCTTTGAAGACCAAGAACGTTTTGAACAGCTGTACCTAAAATACGAAGCCGACGAGACCATTCGCAAGAAAGTGATGAAGGCTGTCGATTTGTTCTCGATGATGATGCAAGAACGTGCCAGCACGGGCCGTATCTATATTCAGAACGTTGACCACTGCAACACTCACAGTCCGTTCAATCCGAAAAAAGCACCGGTTCGCCAGTCGAATTTATGTCTTGAAATTGCCTTACCAACTAAGCCTCTGAAAGACATCAACGACCCTGAAGGTGAAATTGCCCTGTGTACATTAGCGGCGTTTAACCTAGGTAAAATTGATGATTTAGACGAACTGGAAGAGCTTTCAGACCTCATTGTTCGCGCACTCGACAGTCTACTAAGCTACCAAGATTATCCAGTACTGGCGGCGCAACAAGCTAGTTTGTCTCGCCGCACCTTAGGTGTAGGCGTTATCAATTACGCCTACTACTTGGCGAAAAACGGTGTGAAATACTCTGATGGCAGTGCCAACGGTATAACCCACCGCACATTTGAAGCCATTCAGTACTGGTTATTACGCGCTTCAAATAAGTTGGCTGTTGAACAAGGCGCTTGTGAAGCCTTTAACGACACCACTTACGCTCAAGGTATACTACCGATCGATTCGTACAAAAAAGACGTCGACAAGTTCTGTGAAGAGCCACTCCATTACGACTGGGAAACGCTGCGTAAAGACATCACTGAAAAAGGCCTACGTAACTCAACGTTGACCGCATTGATGCCTTCAGAGACGTCTTCGCAAATCAGCAACGCGACCAATGGTATTGAGCCTCCTCGTGGCTATATCAGTGTTAAACAAAGCAAAGACGGTATCCTAAAACAGGTCGTACCTGAGTATCGTGAATTACGCAGCAACTACGAACTGTTATGGCAGATCCCAAGCAACCAAGGTTACTTACAATTGGTAGGGATTATGCAAAAGTTCGTTGACCAAGCGATCTCAGCCAATACCAACTACGACCCATCGCGCTTCCCGAACAACAAAGTGCCGATGCAGCAGTTATTAAAAGATCTACTAACGGCCTACCGCAACGGCGTGAAAACCCTGTATTACCACAACACGCGTGATGGTATGGAAGATCCACAAAAAGACGTCCAGCAAGAAGATGATGATTGCGCTGGCGGTGCTTGTAAGATCTGATCCGCTATACGGCAATACGACTAATTAGAAACAGGGCTCCGTTATCCCACAGAGCCCGTTAAGAGATACAGACTGGTAATGGCATACACAACCTTTAACCGTAACAACTTTGACACCTTCGCTCAGCCTATGTTCTTTGGCGAGCACGTAAACGTCGCGCGTTACGACCAACAGAAGCATAAGATCTTTGAAAACCTGATCGAGAAGCAGCTCTCTTTTTTCTGGCGTCCAGAAGAAGTAGACCTAACGAACGACCGCAAAGACTTTATGGATCTGCCGGAACACGAAAAGCACATCTTCGTCTCCAATTTAAAATACCAGACCCTGCTTGATTCGGTTCAAGGACGCTCACCGAACGTAGCATTGCTGCCGGTTGTGTCCTTGCCAGAAGTCGAAACTTGGATTGAGACGTGGTCATTCAGTGAAACTATTCACAGCCGCTCATATACGCACATTGTGCGTAATATCATTCCGAACCCTGCGGTGGTGTTTGATGACATCACGCAAAACGATTACATCGTTCGCCGTGCTGAAACGGTCACGGCCTACTACGATAGCTTTATTAGCTTATCAAACTACTACACCCAGTTAGGTGAAGGCACACACACCATTAACGGCGAAACCATCGTTGTTAGCCTGCGTGAATTAAAGCGCCAGCTGTACCTAATGCTGGTGTCAGTAAACGTACTTGAAGCCATTCGCTTTTACGTCAGTTTTGCCTGCTCATTCGCCTTTGCTGAACGTGCAAAGATGGAGGGCAACGCCAAGATCATCAAACTGATTGCCCGTGACGAAGCACTGCACCTCACCGGCACTCAGCATATGCTGCAAATTATGGCGCGTGGTAAAGATGATCCGGAGTTAGCCATCATTGCAGAAGAATGCCGTGATGATGTAATCGCTATCTTCCTTGAAGCGGCTGAGCAAGAAAAAGAGTGGGCAGAATACCTATTCAAAGACGGCTCAATGATTGGCTTAAACAAAGATATTTTGAGCCAATACGTGGAATACATCACCAACCAACGCATCTCTGCGCTGGGCTTTGATCCAATCTTTGAAGGTCGCACCAATCCGCTGCCTTGGATTAACGCGTGGCTAAACAGTGACAATGTACAGGTCGCACCACAAGAAGCTGAAATCAGCTCTTACCTTGTTGGTGCTCTCGATAGCGAAGTTGATACCGATGACTTCGGTGACTTCGACCTCTGATGTCCGCTTCGGCCTCATCACGCAAGACGCCCCGAGTGGGGCGTCGACGCTGGGTAAAATCCAAAACATTTTTCTCTGACGCTCAAGACGAGCTGACACTGATTGGTGGCGGCGCAACTCAGCTAGAGATGGATTTATTCGACGCTTACTCCCCTTCTTCTGATCGTGCTCCAATACACACACAACCTATACCAGAGCCGGTTGAAATAGAACAAGGGGATCTGTTTGGTTATTTGGCCGAAAGCCCCGAACCCACGCCGCAAACCAGTTTTGAAGGGATGGAGAAGCCCTCGTTTGAGGTAATATTCTCTGATGGCCGCAACGCACGTTTCCAGCATGCCAGCAGTTTACTGGAATCACTAGAAGCCCAAGATGTCCATATTGAATTTCAATGCCGTGAAGGCTACTGTGGGAGCTGTCGCACACGCTTGATCGAGGGAGAAGTTCATTACACCGAAGAACCGATGGCGTGGATTGACGACGACGAAATTCTGCCCTGCTGTTGCATCCCTAAAAGCCCGTTACGCTTGCAATAACCCCCGAAAATCCGTTAGTTTTAGGTTTATTCTTATACATTCCCTATACAGAGGTATTTATGGCACTGGATTTTCCTGAAATCGGTCAACAAGCTCCGGATTTCACCACCCTCAATCAGCGTGAAGAAGAAGTCACCTTGAGCGAGCTTCAAGGCAAAAAAGTCGTTCTCTATTTTTACCCAAAAGCCATGACGCCAGGGTGTACTGTGCAAGCCTGCGGCTTACGAGATACACAGAAAGAACTGAATGATCGCAACGTCGTCGTTTTTGGCTTAAGCCCAGACGCCCCAAAACGATTACAGAAATTTATTGATCGTGACGAATTGAACTTCGACATGTTGTCCGATGAAGATCACGCCATCGCCGAACAGTACGGCGTGTGGGCTATGAAAAAGTTCATGGGTAAAGAGTTCATGGGCGTACACCGTGTCACCTTCATTATTGATGAAGAAGGCAAGCTCGCGAGTGTGATGGCAAAAGTAAAAACAAAATCACACCACGACGATTTGATCGAGTTACTAGACTCACTTTAAAACGCGGTGTTATTTTGAATATTGCGCTGGCGGAAAATCTGTGGCGACTCGCCATGCCAGCGCTTAAACGCCTTCGAAAATGCACTGCTTTCAGAAAAACCGAGTAACTCACTGATGTCAGCAAGAGGGAGTTTCGTCCCAAGTAGCAACTGAGAAGAGCGCCTGATCCTTTCCTTTTCAAGTAACTCATTAAAGCTGGTATCCGCCTCTTTCAAACGCCGATGCAAGGTACTCGCGCTCATATTCAGAAGCTTAGCCATTCCTGCTCGATCAACCTTTAAATGCACCGCTTGCCTTAACTCATTCTGCACTCGAACAATCGCACTCGGCGCAAGAATATGCTCCATTTTCTCGTCGATAAGTGCCTTGTGGAAATCCATCAAGAGTGGTTCGCCGCCGGGCAATGCATAAGAGAGCCAAGACGCATCAATCACCAACTCATTGAATGGCATACCAAAGGTGGGCACTACGCCATAGTGTCGAGCATATTCTTCATATTCAGATGCCACTGGCTGATCACATACTAAATGAACTCGCTTAGGCGTAATGACTCGGCAGGTTAACCATTCGCTAAATCGCTTCAATAACAGTAATACGGTATCAATCTGATGACGACTAAACCCATCTTTTGCAGGCATATAGCGAATCGCAACCCCGTCAGCCGCTGCAACCATAGTGATATGACCACCTTGACTAATGATGTCGGAATAACGACTGCCAAGTTGAAGTGCTGACAATACATTGGAGCAGCTCATTAAATTTACCGCTAATATTGGAAAGTGCAATGGCGTTAAATACTCCCCTAACATCAAGCCAACAGGACGATCAGATAAACTCTCAGCCGCTCGCCAGACTTTCAGGGTTTGCTCCAAGTCTGAACGGCCACTTGGATGATTGAGTGAGTTTTGATTGAGCCCCGCGCATTCAAGAATGTGTTGTGCATCTAGTCCTCCAGCCTCAAATCCCTGCAAAAGTAAACGCAACCAATGAGTAGAAACAGCAATGTCTCCACTCGTATACTGATGGTTGTGGTTGAACGTTTGAAACAAGTTATTGCCTCCTAGAAACACATGAGCACATCGCAGATACGCTATAGTTTTTATGATTAAACAACAGGGGAAGGAAAATGGTAAAGAAAAGTGCCGATCAATGGTTCGAAGAATACGGCGTAAGCCACCAAAATAAACTCAATAAGTTAATTCATTGGGTCTGTGTACCACTCATTTACTTGGTAATTTTTGGGCTTCTTTGGGACATTCCGCAACCTGATTGGATGTCGTCTGTGCCTTTTCTCAATTGGGCGACGCTTATTTCGATTCCAGTGATGGCGTTTTACTACCGATTATCACCCTCATTGGCGAAAGGTTTGGGAATTTTCACATTAATTTGCCTAATTTCACTCGCTATTTATGAACAGGCCTATACCACTCCCCTGTGGATAACCTCTTTGATTGGCTTCATCATTCTCTGGATTGGGCAGTTTGTTGGCCATCATATTGAGGGCGCAAAGCCATCGTTTTTTAAAGACGTACAGTTTTTGTTGATTGGCCCCGCCTGGCTGATGGGTTTTATCTATCGTAAATTTGGCATCCATTACGACTAACCTGACTTAACTGTCTAAAAATCACACTCTTCACCAATAGGAATCTTTGACCCATTGGCGCATTACACCGATTCCGTTATCGTGCGCATACACCACGATAACAGGGACTCATTCTAATGTGGCGGTTTAACTGTCAAGGATTCTCCACACTTCAAGCGACCGCAGGGTTGATGATTTCAGGCGTACTATCAGCCACCGCAGTCTCCCATTTGCCAGAGCTAATGACGACCGCCGACGAGCAGGTCACGCGTTATGCCGCCTCAACCGAAGCTATCCATAATGCGGTGTGGCAAACTTATCAAGAAGCTGCCAGCGACGGGGCAGTCCCCGAAAAAGACGTTTTTAGGCATGGGTTTGAGGTGAAAAATGACCTTGTGCATTCCCCACTCGACGGTTACTGTTTTGAGCGAGAAAACCCATTAGAAACGATGGGGCTCTGCCAATTATTAACCTCAGAATAAGGATCTCTTATGACACTTGCCTACTGGTGTGTACTCGTTGCAGCACTGATGCCATTCACGTTTACCGGCATTGCTAAATTTACCGGTGGTCGTTACAACAACTACTCGCCGCGTGAATTTTTAGAAAAACAAGAAGGGTTCCGTAAACGCGCTCATTGGGCGCAGCTCAATAGCTTTGAAGCATTTCCAATTTTTGCCGCTGCCGTCATCATTGCTCACTTAACCGGTGGTGAACAGGGTTACATTGATACACTAGCCATGGCGTTTATTGCTATTCGAGTCGTGTATGGCGTTATGTATTTAGGTAACTTTGCCCTACTACGCACCTTAGTGTGGGGCGCTGGTTTAGGGTGTTGCATTGCTATTTTTGCCGCAGGTGCATAACCCACAGAAAATAGGCTAATGAATATTAGCCAATGATTAAATTGCGCCGGGCTATGCCGTCAGTGTGTGGCCCCGTAATTTATAGCAAAAGGTAGGATTGCAGTAGATTACAATTTGACGACCTTTGTCGGGCGTTTCAATCATATATAAATCATTGAACCCCGGAGTACGCTCAGAAAACGTCGTACTTTTAAATAATTGTGCGTAGTGCATATTACCCGGCAACACCTGCGACTCTTCAGAGCCAGATACCGAGCTAGATAACGTAAATATAATGCCGAGCAATGTCAGGTATTTCATAGAAAACCCTTCTCTCTAGTGATGCTTTCAGTATAGAAAAGATGCTCAATAGCGATAGGGTCACTATGTATAAATTCGTTACCTGTTCACACGAACATAAAAAAACCCGCCATAAATGACGGGTAGTTCACACTAAATAGCTCGATTACGCATGGCTGTATACCGGTGTTTTACGCGTTTGCTGAACGTTTCATTGAGACCATCAATTCTGCTTCCGAACGCGCAACACCCAAACTGTCAATTAAATCTTCAACACTCGCTCCCATTCCCGCTAAACGCGATGCCTGTTCAAAACGATGCGACTCTTCATCGACTGGCGCCGGAGTCTGCTGCATTTTCGCAGAGCGAGTTTCCACTTGCTTAATACGTCGCCCAAGACCAATCGCACTTTGGCTAATTGCCACCTGCCCTTGTTCCAGATGCTCAATTTTTTGCTCAAATATTCGAGCGTCATCCGATTGCTGCTTTCTTAGGGCCGCAATAAACGCTGCAACACCTAAAAGCATCGCAAAATTACCAATCAACAACCAATGCACTAATGTAAGGCCTTCCATACCAGACTCCTATAGTCCGCTAAGATCTGACCACTCTTCATCTGACATCAGCTTTTCAAGGTCAACCAAAATCAGTAGTTCGTCGTTTTTATGACAAACACCCTGAATAAATTTGGCGCTTTCCTCGTTTCCGACGTTCGGAGTAGTCTCTATTTCTGACTGACGTAGATAAACCACTTCAGCCACCGCATCGACGAGGATTCCCACCACTTGATTTTCCGCTTCGATAATCACGATACGGGTTTGATCAGTAGTGTCTGCAGTTGGCAAACCGAAACGCTGACGCGTATCGATCACGGTCACTACGTTGCCACGCAGATTAATGATGCCCAATACATAGTTGGGCGCTCCCGGTACAGGAGCAATCTCCGTGTAACGCAGCACTTCTTGCACCTGCATTACATTTATACCGTAACTTTCGTTTTCAAGGCGGAAAGTGACCCACTGAAGAACTGGATCTTCCACACTTTTACCGGCAATTGCTGACATAAAACATCCTCGCTAAGAAAGGCCGATGCCTGACTGTGTCAAAAAAACCTAACGGACCTTCCTTAACTATAGATCAGAGCACAAAGTGTACCAGCCGAATTCAAGTAATTTTTTAATGAAGGCTGTCACCCTGATTAACGCTGGGTTTCTAGGAGGGAAAGTAAACCTGGAACATCAATTAAAGCGCACATTTCTGAAATAACCGTACCAGCCAACCAAGGTCGTTTACTGGTGTCTCCACGCCATTTTATTGACTCTGAAACCAAATCTCGGGTATCGCAGATTTCTTGACACGCTAACGCCCAAGGCGCGCGATCGAGTTGAATAAGGTAGCTATACCCTTCTTCCTGAAGTGACACTTGTCGCTCTGGCATAATGAGCTGAGCACTATCAACCACCGTCAGCTTTTGCCCTTCTGCCTGCCATACACCTAATGACCACTTAGCTTGGCCAAACAGTGGCGTGACTTTGTCATCGACGGTATACACACCGCCCAACAGCGGCAAAGGAATCGCCAGCTTCAGCCCAGCAACCTTAAAGATTAAACAATCAACCCCTTGAGACGAATCCCAATTGAGTTGTGGCGCTAAGACAACAGGCGTGTCTGATATATCCTCGTGGCTCTTTGCAGTCGAGCTTGCCAGAGCCTCCTCAGCAATATCGACCTCTTTCTGAATGTCAGCCTCAGCTGCCTCAGCAATCGTTGGCTGTACAACGGTTTCTGCGACAAGCTCTGGGGAGGCGCTATCTAAGACTTCCCAATCTTGAATTTCACCATCAACCACTGTGGTATTGTCTGACTGAGGCTGTTCAATAACATTCTCAAGCGTTGGAGCGACGACCGGAACCTCAGTAGCCACGTCAACTAGATCAGGCGTTTCAGGTGCTTCTGTTGCTACAATCAATAATTGATCAAGATAATTCTGCAGCACACCATCCACTTGGTTTTCTTTGACTGCCGTCGCAGCTGAGGTGTCAGCTAACGATTGCTCACTTTCTTGCGCCCTCTGCCGATTAGTGTGTTGGTTAGTGTCTTGTTTGGAGTGTTGTTTGGAGTGTTGCTTAGCCATCCGCAATCACTCCTGCACACGCGACCATAACGTGTGTTTTGATCCGCCCACGTCCTAATTTAGCGGCTAAAGACAGCAACTCAAACGTCATTGTTAGACTTAAGGCCGTTGTCATTATTGTTGTCGTAGGCGGTGTCATTAAAGGAATTAAGCGGAAGCCAGTAGCTATTGTGTCACTCATTAATGGAGCCACGTAAACATCCGCCATTGGCGCATCAGTTACTGCGGCTAACATATTCGATAACGAATCTTGATCCACGAATGACTCTGTTGGCTCAGGTGTTAGTAAGCTATCAAAGTAACCAAGCAAGATATCGTTATTAGCCGTCACGTTACGGCTCCTCACGATCTAACGATGCCAGCAAGTGCTTGTAGGCGCGAACCCCCCTTGATTCAGGGTCAAGCTGATGTGGGAAAACACCTTTAAAACTAGCGTCTCGCAATCGCGTATCAACAGGAATAGCTTCGTCCCATAACGATTCTTTGTAGGTACGGCGCATTTCTTTCAAGCTAGTGAGTGAGGCAGAGGTACGACGATCAAATAACGTCGGAACAATACAATAAGGCAGTTGGCGTTTTTGCGATGTCATTACCATTTTTAATGTATGTACCATTCGCTCCAACCCCTTCAACGCCAAAAATTCGGTTTGCGTCGGAATAACAAGCTGCTGACATGCCGCCAGCGCATTAACGAGCAACACACCTAAAATGGGCGGTGTATCAAGAATCGCATAATCATAGTCATCCCACAGTTGCGCTAAGGATCTCGCAAGCACCAACCCCATTCCATCTTGACCACTCACTTGGCGCTCTAACGTCGCCAATGATGTGGTGGCAGGTAATAAAGACACATTATCCATGGACGTAGGCTGAAGCGTTTCGCGAATATAATCTACATTCCGCCAACGTTTCTCAAAAAACAGATGGTATAGGCTGCGCTCAAGACCATCGGGATCTTGTCCGAAATAGCTCGTCAACGAGCCATGAGGGTCAAGGTCAACCAACAGCACGCGTTTCCCTTGGGCGGCTAACAAGCCTCCCAAAGACACCACGGATGTTGTTTTACCCACACCACCCTTCTGATTTGAAACAGACCAGATTCTCACGACTGAATTCCTGTATTTCGTCGAATTTACGACAAATTGCATTCCATTAGTAATTAGAAGCAAAATTCATGTCATTACTGAAAAAAAACTAAAATATGCAGAAAAAAGAAGGTATATAGAAATATAAATAAAGAAGTGACCAGTATATTGTCCAAAAAACGGCAATCTGATGCCGCCAAGAAAAATTAAATATCTTTAGTTAAACGCTCACTCACATCCTTAATGGACAATACAGTATCCGCTAGCCCTTCCTTAATCACAGACATTGGCATCCCAAAAATCACAGAGCTGTCTTCATCTTGCGCCCAAATGTGTCCACCCACGCCTTTAATTAAACGAGCACCCTCTCGTCCATCCGACCCCATCCCGGTTAATACAACCCCAAGAACATGACGACCATAGTGTTTCGCGGCGGATGCAAACGCTATATCCACACTAGGACGATAATTGATACGTGGGTCGCTTTCACGAATATGAATAGACTTTCCTTGGCGGCCATCCAACATTAATTGCATGCCACCAGGCGCAACGTACACACAACCGGGTTTTAATACGTCACCGTCTTCGGCTTCCTTAACAGACAGCTCACTGAGATTATCTAACCGCTCAGCAAAGGCTGTGGTAAATGAGGCTGGCATATGCTGCACGATGACAATAGGCACTTTAAAATTGGCTGGCATCGCTTTAAAAATAGTCTGTAATGCGGCAGGCCCACCGGTCGATGTTCCGATCACAACCAACTGAATACCATCTAATTTCACCGCCGTGGGGGACGCTCGCGGGGCTGGTGTAAACACGGGGGCCGTTGTCGGAGAGTTTCCAACATGGATGCGTGCGGCAGCGACAATTTTATCCGTCAGTAAACGACGAATGTCACTGGAATTCTTGGCTACCGCATCAAAATTTTTGGGTAAAAAATCGACAGCACCAGCATCAAGAGCATCTAAGGTAACTCGAGCACCTTCGAATGAAAGAGAGGAAAACATCAATACCGGGATAGGCTTTTCAGCCATGATATTTCGAATGGCGGTGATGCCATCCATGACGGGCATTTCGTAATCCATTGTTATGACATCAGGCTTTAGCGCCCGGCTCATATCAACAGCCTGTAAACCATTTTCTGCAACGCCGATCACTTCCATGCGAGAGTCAGCATTAATAATGTCGGCAACCCGTCTTCGGAAAAACCCCGAATCATCAACAACTAGAACTTTTAACGACATACCTACTCCTGTATCAGACTAACTCTTTAGCCTGATCAGGCCGCACTGGACTGTCGAGATGCGTAACGAGTAAGCATACTTGGGATGTCTAAGATCAGTGCTATACGACCATCACCTGTAATGGTGGCACCAGCCATTCCTGCGGTTCCATGCAACATTTTACCCAAGGGTTTAATCACCACTTCCTCTTGGCCAATTAATTGATCAACAACAAATCCTACTTTTTTATTCCCTACAGACACGACAACTACGTGTGCGCTTTCGTCGGCGCGTGCGTAATTTTCGCCTTTCACTAACCAACGTTTCAAATAAAACAGAGGGATGGGTTTTTCACGTACAACCACAACTTCTTGGCCATCGACCACGTTAGTTTGCGTCAGATCCAGGTGGAATATTTCATTCACATTCACCAACGGGAAGGCAAACGCTTGATCTTTTAACATCACCATTAAGGTCGGCATAATTGCCAAAGTTAATGGCACTTTGATGCTAATTATTGTGCCTTCGCCAAGGTTCGATTGAATATCAATGGTGCCGTTTAATTGGGTGATTTTAGTTTTCACCACATCCATACCTACACCACGGCCAGATACGTCTGAAATTTGTTCTTTCGTCGAAAACCCCGGCGCAAAGATCAGATTAAAACATTCGCTGCTGGATAAACGATCTGCGGCGTCTTGATCCATCACGCCTTTTTCTACCGCTTTACGGCGCAGAACTTCTGCGTCCATACCAGCACCGTCATCTTGTATGCGCAAGAGAATATGATCGCCTTCTTGCTCGGCAGATAAAATAACCGTACCCACACGGTTTTTACCACTTTGTTCACGCGCTTCAGGCTGTTCAACACCGTGGTCAACTGAATTACGCACTAAGTGAACCAGAGGATCCGCCAAAGCCTCTACGAGGTTTTTATCAAGATCAGTTTCTTCACCGCGTAATTCAAGATTAATTTCTTTCTTAAGTTGTCGAGCAAGATCACGAACAACCCGAGGAAAACGGCCAAACACCTTTTTAATCGGCTGCATTCGGGTTTTCATCACTGACGCTTGCAAGTCACCGGTAACGACATCGAGATTAGCTACCGCCTTTGACATCGATTCATCGGTGCTTTTTAAGCCCAAGCGCACCAAACGGTTACGCACAAGTACCAGTTCACCCACCATATTCATGATGTCATCAAGGCGGCGGGTATCGACACGGACGGTAGCTTCTGCTGCGTTATCTTTGTCGGTTTTTCGGGCTGGTGCAGGTGCGGCGGCTTTTGCAGCAGGCGCCGCTGGTTTTGCTGCTTCTGCTTTAATCGGCGTCACTGGGGCCGGCTTTTCTGCCTTAGGGGCCTCTGCTTTCGGTGGTTGCTCAGGCGCTTTAGCCGCTGGCGTTTCTGTTTTTACATCTGCCGATTCATTGCTTGGAGTGGCACTGGCTGACGTTAAGCTCGGTGCAGGCGCAGACGCATGCATGCCTTTTCCATGTAAACGATCAAGTAGATCTTCAAACTCTGAATCTGAAATGAGTTCATCACCACTTGCGATGGCACTTAACTCGCCAGCAGCTTTATCTGCCGTCGCGTCAGCCCCTTCATTTGAGCCTGGTTTACCGCCATGTATTTTATCAAGCAGGGCTTCAAATTCGTCTTCTGTAATTTCATCGTTGTTCGATGATGCGGCTGGGCTAGATTCATCCATGCCGAATAAATCATCATCACCAAATAAATCATCCCCTGATGAATCAGCGGCGGTTGCCGGCGTTGAAGGTTCTACTGCGCCAGCTCCTTCTGCTTCGACGTTCGCTTTTTCATCGAGCGCGTCGAGTAATTTCTCGAATTCATCGTCAGTGATATCTGCTGATTCTTCCGTTGCGCCACTTTCTGAGGTGGTTTCTTCTGGCGTCGGCTCTTCTACGACAACAGCAGGTGTTTCACTTTCAGGGAGCGCTAACTGATGCAAGCTCTCAAGCAAAGTAGGCTCAGCAGGTTCTGGTGAGGCACCAGAGCGCACCGCATCAAACATTTCATTAACATTGTCGAGCGCACTGAGTACAACGTCCATTAAGTCAGAGGTGACGGTGCGCTTACCATTACGAAGCGTATCGAATACGTTCTCTGCTGCGTGACAGCAATCAACCAGTGGACCTAATTGGAGAAAGCCTGCACCACCTTTTACCGTATGAAAGCCTCGAAAAATCGCATTAAGAAGATCTTTATCATCAGGACGCTGTTCAAGATCCACTAACTGTTCAGAGAGCAGTTCAAGTATCTCTCCGGCTTCTACAAGAAAATCCTGAAGGATCTCTTCATCCGCATCGAAACTCATTTAACTCTCCTTTAGAAGCCTAAACTCGATAAAAGGTCATCAACATCATCTTGATTGTTAACAACGGCTTTATCGGCTTTATTAATTTGTGGACCTTCGGCGGCAATGTCAGGCCCTTCACTATTTTCGGTCTGTGAAGGGGTGGCCAAGTCATGACGAATACCCGTAATTTGATCTACTTGCCCTGCCATCACGACCAACCTAACTAAACGGGATTCAACATCTCGTATTAAGTCCGTGACTTTATGAATTACCTGACCCGTTAGATCTTGAAAATCCTGAGCCAACACAATTTCAGAAAATTGTTGGCGAATTTCATTAGCGTTGGTGGTGCTATTTAAAAGGTAAGCTTCGATATCTTGACTGAGTGCTCTGAATTCTGTCGAGTTTATGTCTTTATTCATAAACTTCTTCCAGCGTTCGGATAATTGCACACCCTGCTCGCTAATTTCTTTCGCCAGAGGGTCACCAGTATCAGCAAGATCCATGGTTCGGTTGGCCGATTTATCGGTCATTTCCAAAACATAGGTTAACTTATCTGTTGTGTTTTCAATGTCTGATCCCGCATCAGCCGGATCAGAAAATTCAAGGTTTTTTATGGACTCGTGTAATGCACGAGTCAATTTACCTATTTCGGTATAGAGGGTTTGATCGCGAATCTCATTGAGATCGTTCACCAACGCCACTGCTTTCGTCAGTTCACCTTGCTCCAGTTGCTTTAACATATTTTCTGCTAAAGCACGGATCTCGGCACCGACGTCGCTATCCACACTTTCTAGGTTCATATCAACCATTACAATGCCTTCCGTCAGCCTTCAACACGTTCGAAGATTTTATCAATCTTCTCTTTCAGTACTGCTGCGGTAAAAGGCTTAACCACATAACCGTTTACACCCGCTTGTGCGGCCGCCACAATCTGATCGCGTTTCGCTTCGGCTGTCACCATAAGTACTGGCAACGTTTTTAGGCGTTCGTCTTGCCGAATGGTTTTCAACAGATCAAGCCCCGTCATACCTGGCATGTTCCAATCGGTCACCAGAAAATCAAAGTCCCCGTTCTGTAACATTGGCAAAGCCGTTGTTCCATCATCCGCTTCCTGAGTATTGGTAAAGCCCAGGTCACGCAACAGGTTTTTAACGATACGTCTCATTGTTGAAAAATCATCAACGATGAGTATCTTCATATTTTTGTCCAAAACGACCTCCAATAATCGACTTTTCTGAATCAAGCCGCTCCTATAAATAGTGTAGACACAGTTATCGCTTTATCCAGAAAAGAACAAGAAAGATTAGAAAATAGAATGTTGCTGTAGCCCTTAGAGGCTAAGGGCTTGGGATGGTGTTACCTAAGCGTCAACCCAGTCGCCTAAACGTGCACGTAAACGCGCTGCCGCTTGACTGTGAAGCTGACTCACACGAGATTCGCTGACGCCTAACACTGCGCCAATCTCTTTTAAATTTAGTTCTTCGTCGTAATACAAGGCTAAGACTAATTGCTCACGTTCGGGCAGATGACTAATCGCTTCGGCTAAATGTTTTTGGAAGGCATCACGTTCGATACCTGCCACAGGACTCGGCGAGGACTCTTCAAACATGTCATAACCGCTTTCACTTTTCTCAACGGCTTCTTCATAACTGAACAACCGGCACCCGGCACTGTCTTTTAGTATTGAATGATATTCTTCTTGGCTAACCCCCAAACAGGCAGCAACTTCAGCGTCTTCAGCATCGCGGCCTTTTTCACTTTCTACTTGTTTAATGGCATTGGAGATACGACGAGAGTTTCGATGCACTGAACGCGGCGCCCAGTCACCTTTGCGAATTTCATCCAGCATGGCACCACGTATACGAATGCCCGCATACGTTTCAAAACTTGCGCCTTTGCCGCCGTCGTATTTACGCGCTGCTTCGAGTAAGCCAATCATGCCCGCTTGAATAAGATCATCCACCTGAACACTGTCAGGCAGACGCCCCATCATATGATGCGCGATTCGCTTAACTAAGGCCCCATGCTCACGCACGAGATCATCGAAATTAGTGTTTTGTACGTCGGAATACACCAGACAACTTCCCGTGGTCAACCGTCATGCTCCTACCTGATGGACCAAACGGTCAACGAAGAATTCAAGATGCCCTCGTGGAGAAGATGGCAACGGCCAGCTATCAACTTTTTTCGCTAACGCACGAAAAGAAATTGCAGCTTTTGAACGTGGATACGCTTCAATCACTGCCTTTTGGCGTTGTACTGCACGACGAACCGCTTCATCCATCGGTACTGCTCCCACATACTGCATGGCAACATCCAAAAATCTATCCGTCACTTTCGTAAGCTTGGAAAATAATGCAGTGCCTTCTTGCGGTGAACGAACCATGTTGGCCACCACACGGAAGCGAAATAAACCGTAATCACGATTTAATAATTTAATTTGCGCGTACGCATCGGTAATCGACGTTGGCTCATCGGTCACCACGACGAGCACTTCTTGCGAGGCACGAACGAAGCTCATGACTGAATCAGAAATTCCGGCGGCGGTATCGACAATCAGTACGTCAATGTCATCGCCGATTTCGCTAAATGCTTGAATTAAACCCGCATGCTCCATCGTATTTAATTGCGACAGCTTTTGCGTGCCTGACGATGCGGGAACAATGCGAATTCCCCCTGGCCCACGCACCATGACATCGCGCAGGTCACACTCGCCTTGCAGGACATTTTCGATCGTACGATTGGCGCTAATACCCAACAAAATATCGATATTAGCTAAACCTAGATCGGCATCGAGTATCACCACTCGTCGACCCATCTCTGACAACGCAATGCCGAGATTAACGGAGACGTTGCTCTTGCCTACGCCGCCTTTACCACCAGTAACTGCAATTACCTGAACTGGGTGACTTGCCATGGTAATTTATACTCCGTGTTGAAAACTTTGCTGTTGTGTTGCGAGGCTCATGGCCTCAGCTGCTTGCCAACGTGTTCGCGCCATTCTGGCCATCTGTTCAGATAAACTGACTAAACGCGCGGCGTCGGGGTAATGCAAATCATCAGGAATGTGCGGCCCATCGGTCACCAGCGCTAACGGTAAACGTGTTAAAGCAGCAACGCTCATACCTGCACCAAGGCTGAAACACTCATCCAGCTTGGTAAATACACAACCGTCTAACCCTACACTTTTGAAGTGTTCGTAATTTTCTTGAAGACAGCGTGCCTGACTCGTTAATGGCAACACTAAGAATTTACGTATTTCTTCTCCAGCCTGTTTAAGCATAGACAATTGTGTGGAAAAGTGTGGATCTTGACTGGCAAGACCGGCGCTATCGATTAGCACTAATTTCTTGTGGCGTAAGGTCTGTAGTGTCTTGGCTAAATCACCACCTTGGTTGACGACTTTCATCTCAATGCCAAGAATTCGGGCAAACGCTCGCAGTTGGTCGTGTGCGGCTACGCGGTAGTTATCTAAGGTCACAAACGCCACTGAATCCGCCCCATTGCGTAATACAAAGCGTGCCGCGATCTTACCCAGGGTTGTCGTTTTTCCTGCGCCTGTTGGCCCCACAAGAGCGAAACGTCCACCACGCTCTAGAACACCTTGCGGCAATATGGGTAAGTCGTTTTCAATGGTTTTTAAGGCGTTGGCCCAAGTCGCTTCCATATCAGCGGACTCTTTGCTGGTACTGACAATGCGATCTGCCCATGCCGGCTCAAGACCAATATCTTGGCAACGCTGCCACAGCTGCGATTGCTGCCACGTCAGTGGCCGTTTGGTATCCCATGCACTGCCTTGGTGGCTGACCATCCAATCTTTTAGTTCACGCAACTCACCGTGCATTTCTTGCAAGCGTGTTTGATATTCACCCTCTTCACGAGCGATGTGCGCTTGTTGTTCATTTTGAACAGACTCATCACCACGCACCGAGCCATTCTTCAAGGCGGCCAAGGTATCGCGAATGCCTTCAGGGTCGGTTAAATCACTGCGCCGGACGAACTCTTCACGTTCGACTTTGCGCTGGCGCTGATTGTTCGACTCGCGCGTGGCGTCCCGTGCGTTTTCAAGTTCACGCTGAAGTCGTAACTGACGCTCTAGTTCTTGCTGTTGCGCTGGACTGTTGTCTGTCGACATATTCAACGCCGCGACCACTTCCATACCGTGGTCCAGCTTTTTGCTAGACACAATCACAGCCTCAGGGCCAAGTTCAGCTGACACTTGGCGAAGGGCTTGTTGCATGTTGTCAGCGACAAAACGTTTTACGTTCATAACTCTGCCTCGTTACGACTTCCCGCCTACGGCGGCAACGATCGTAATACTCTTGTTATCCGGTACTTCCTGGTAAGCCAGTACGTGTAACTGTGGAATACTGTTACGCACAAACTGGGCCATACTCGGACGCAATTGGGAGGTCACTAGCAATACTGCTGGGCGACCGGCAGCTTCCTGCGCCTGAACCGATTCGGTTAGTGAGCGTTGCAAGGTATCGGCCATGGTAGGTTCCAGTACCAAACCGGCCTGCCCGCCTTGTTGAGCGCTCTGTTGTAATGTTTTCAGCAATAATTGTTCCAGCCCTGGATCTAAGGTCATAACCGGCAGTTCATCGGTGTTTCCGAAGATATTCTGAGTAATCATGCGGGCTAGAGAGAGACGAGCAGAACTAGTCAAGGCGGCAATATCTTGACTCTGTGCCGGAGAGTTCGCCAAAGACTCGGCGATTGAGCGCAAATCGCGTACCGGGACTTGCTCACGCAGCAGATTCTGTAAGACCGCTAATAACTGGCTAATAGAAACTTTATTGGGCACCAGCTCTTCAGCCAGCTTAGGCGAAGTTTTTGCCAGCATATCCACCAAGTGCTGCGCATCTTCATGCCCAAGCAGCTCGTGCGAGTGGTACTGCAATTTTTGATTTAAGTGAGTCGCCACGACCGTACTGGCATCGACCACGGTATACCCTAGCGTTTGTGCGCGTTCTTTTTGGTCTGGGGTAATCCAAAAAGCTTCCATCCCAAATGCAGGATCAATGGTTGCCATCCCATCAATTTTGCCAAACACTTGCCCAGGATTAATCGCCAACTCACGCTCGGGGTGAATTTCGGATTCAGCTAAGGTGACGCCCATTAACGTAATGCGGTATTGATTAGGCAGTAAATCGAGGTTGTCGCGAATGTGTACCGATGGGATTAAAAAACCCAACTCTTGGGATAACTTTCGACGAACCCCTTTAATGCGATTGAGTAACTGCCCGCCTTGGTTTTTATCCACCAAGGGAATCAAACGATAACCCACCTCAAGACCTACACGATCAACGGGTTCGACGTCATCCCAACCCAACTCTTTCACTTCGAGCTGCTTCATGGCTTCGGCGGCTTTTTCTTTAGGGGCAGCAAGCGCATTAGACGTTGCAGTCCCTTTTTCTGCGTCGAGCTTGGCTTGGCTTGGCGAGGTATACCCGACGCGCTTGGCTATCGCATCCCCCATTTGGCCGCCTTCTTTTTTCCAATGAATATAGTAAGCCGCCACGGCAGAAATAATCGCCGCGCTCAAAAATACGGTGTGCGGCATCCCCGGGACAATCCCCATCATGAACATCAAGCCCGCAGAAATCATTAACGCCCGAGACGACGCAAACATTTGACCAAACACTTGCTGCCCCATGTCTTCTTCGCCGCCATTACGCGTCACCATAATCGCTGTGGCGGTTGATAATAGTAATGACGGTATCTGCGCTACCAAGCCATCACCAATCGCCAGTAAGGTGTACGCTGACACGGCATCACCAAAAGTCAGGTTATGCTGTGCCATGCCAATAGCAAAACCACCGGCCACGTTAATAATTAGAATTAGAATACCGGCGACTGCATCGCCTTTTACAAATTTACTGGCACCGTCCATCGCGCCGTAAAAATCGGCTTCAGCGGCAATATCGCTACGGCGTTGTTTGGCTTGGTCAGCGTCGATCAGGCCCGCGTTTAAATCCGCATCAATGGCCATTTGTTTACCCGGCATGGCATCAAGGGTGAAACGTGCGGTCACTTCCGATACTCGTCCGGCACCTTTTGTCACGACCACAAAGTTAATGATCATTAAAATCATAAACACAACCAAACCAACGGCGTAGTTACCGCCGATCAGCACTTCACCAAACGCCTCGATGACTTTACCTGCCGAGTCACCACCTTCGTGACCGTACAATAAAACCACTCGGGTTGAGGCTACGTTCAAGGCAAGGCGCAATAAAGTAGCGATTAAGAGAATGGTTGGAAAAATAGCAAAATCCAGTGGACGTTTTGAGTAAACGCTCACCAAAAGCACAACAATAGATAAGGCGATATTGAAGGTGAAAAATGTATCCAGCAAAAATGGTGGTAGCGGCAAGGTCATCATGCCAAGTAGCACGAGCACCATGACAGGTATGCCCACGTTACCATTCAGTATGAGCGAAGCACCGCTCTTTAACTGTCCGACGACATTACTACTGCCTGTTGCCGCTGCCATTAAGTCACCCGTCAAAAAATTGTTTACTGTGACCTGTATCGCAAGAAGTATTCCGTTTTTACCAAAACCCGAAAAAATAAAAATGAAAGTTAGATATTATGTGGGGAGTTGCCGAGGGTATCACCAATGTTAGTTGCCAAGGCTGCCAAGTCTCAGCTTGCTCAGGAGCGGATTACTAAGGAGCTGACTACTAAGAAACAGGGTCAGGATCGACACGTAAATCACGTGGAATCGGCATGCTTGGTTTACGCTCAGGTTTAGGCCCATTGCCTTTAACAAACTGATCCATTTGATAGATGTACGCCAATACTTGAGCGACGGCGATGTATAACCCTTCAGGAATTTCATCACCCACAGTGGCATGGGTATAGAGTGCACGCGCTAAAGGCGGTGCCTGCATACGTGGAACGTTATGTTCTTTCGCTATTTCTCTGATTTTCAAGGCCACTTCATCCGACCCCTTCGCCACCATAATCGGCGCCCCCATTGCATCCGCCTGATACTTAAGTGCAACCGAATAGTGAGTCGGGTTAGTGATCACTACATCCGCCTCAGGAACATCTCCCATCATTCTGCGCTGGGCCATTTCTCTTTGTAACTGACGAATCCTACTTTTAACTTCCGGCTTGCCTTCTGTCTCTTTGTATTCGTCTTTAATTTCTTGCATCGACATGCGCATTTTTTTGGTGAAGCTGTATATCTGCCAAGGCACATCAACAATCGCAATCAAGGCCGTCGATGCGCAAAGCAGCAAAACACTCCATAAAACAATATGAATCGTATGCGCAATCGCATTTTCTATCGGTTCGTCTTGCATGCGCATAGCGTCTTGAAAAAAGTACACCAGCACGGACCAGCCAACAAACCCCACCACCAACACTTTTGCCCATGCTTTAATCAACTCAACTAAAGAGTTCATTGAGAACATGCGCTTTAAACCGCTTAATGGATTCAAACGATCAAGTTTTGGCGCGATGGCTTTTGTCGAAAATAACCACCCACCCACCAGCAAAGGCGCAGCAAAAGCTGCAATTACCACCAGTGTTAACCACGGAATTAAAGTGATAGCCGCTTCTAGTGCAGCGGCATTAAGATACGACGACATCATGCCAGTATCAAAAGCCGTTTCACGATTGAATGAAAAGCTATTTTTAGCAATGCCAGACACACGATCGCTCATAAAAGGACCGAACACCATTAAACCGATTGCCCCTAAGACTAAAACTAAGGTGGTTCCCAGTTCTTTTGATCGCGGAACCTGGCCTTCATCTCGCCCTTTTTGTAATCGTCGGGCGGTGGGTTCTTCGGTTTTTTCCTGACTGCTGTCTTGATCTGCCATCGCTGAAGCCCCCTTACATCACCACGAGTTTTTTTAGAAACTCAAACAGAGTGTCCATATAGCGAGGAAAACTTCTCGCCATTTCATCAATGTTTAGCCACATAATCAGCAGGCCCACAATCATGGTGACGGGAAAACCCAGTGCAAAAATATTTAACTGCGGTGCAGCACGAGTCATCACACCAAACGCTAAGTTAACAATTAAGAGTGCTGCCATCGCAGGTAATGAAATGACAACCGCCGCCGCCAGCATCCATCCACTCCACAGAACAATAGAGCTGAATTGATTGACCGAAAAGCTTTCAAACCCTATGGGCAATGTTCGAAAGCTATCGACTAAAATTTCAATGGCGACCAAGTGTCCGTTTAAAGCCAGAAAAACCAAACTGACCATAAACAGAAACCACTGTGAAATAACCACCACCGAGGCACCTTGGCTAGGATCAACCGTGGTCGCGATCCCTAAACCGGTTTGCATGGCTATTAATTGCCCGGCAATCACAAACACTTGCATCAGTAGCTCAATCACGAACCCCATAACAATGCCGATTAATAATTGCTGAAGCACAATAATAAATGACGCTAAGGAGATGGCTTCAACATGAGGAATAGGCGGTAAAATAGGAACAACAATAAAAGTAATAGCCACTGCAAGCAATAAACGGATACGTTGCGACACCATGCGCGTGCCTATTAATGGCATCACCATCAGTAAGCCACTGATACGCGCGAAAGGGTAGATATAACGCGTAATCCAATGACTAACATCCAGTGCTTCAATCTCAAACACACATCACCCGATTAAAAAAGGAATGTTGGTGTATATGTCACGGGTGTAATCCATTAATGCACCGACAGCCCATGGGCCAAACATAATAATGGCCAGCAGCGTTACCACGAGACGTGGTAAGAAACTCAATGTTTGTTCGTTAATTTGTGTTGCCGCCTGAAAGGTACTCACGGCTAAACCAATCACCAAACTAGGAACAATAATAATCACGACCACGGACAATACGAGGTACAAAGCATTCGAAAATATATCGCCAACCATTGCTTCCGTCATTATTCATCTCCCCCACTTTTAGAGTACTTAGGATACCGCGACTTAAACAGTGCCAAAGCTATTGGCCAACGTGCCCATTATCAAAGCCCAGCCATCAATCAGTACAAACAGCATGATTTTAAAAGGCAGAGAAATAATAATGGGTGACAACATCATCATACCCATGGCCATCAAAATACTGGCGACCACTAAGTCAATAATCAAAAAAGGAATAAATATAAGGAACCCTATTTGAAAGGCGGTTTTTAATTCACTGGTGATAAATGCCGGAATTAAAATGTGAATTGGAGTTTCTGCAGCGCTGGTGATGTCGGTGCGACCACTGATACGTACAAATAAATTAAGATCGGTTTCACGAGTTTGCGCCAGCATAAATTCATGCACTGGCACGATGGCACGTTCAAGGGCAACCTGTGGCGTAATTTCTTCTGCTAAGTACGGCTGTATCGCGTCGGCGTTTACCACACGAAATACCGGCATCATAATGAATAAGGTCAAGAATAATGCTAACCCTAAGAGCACCTGATTCGATGGTGTTTGCTGCAAACCAATCGCCTGTCGAAGGATTGCCAGCACAACAATAATCCGAGTAAATGATGTCATCATGATCAGCAGCGACGGTAATATCGACAGCATGGTCATGAGAGCAAGTATTTGAATCGTTACTGTGTACTCGCCGCCACTATCGGTAGTTTTATACACAACCGCTGGCACCCCTAAATAACCAGGTGCCGTCACTGAGGCCGCACCTATCGGTACATTAGGTACAAGACTGCTGGTGTTATTACTAACACTATTTCCCACCACCGGATCAGCAGCCATCACGAATAATGGCAAACAAGTTAAAATAAGCACCAATATACGTTGAATAAACATCATCGCTTGGCCGCCATTTTAAGTATTTCAGAAAAGCTGGCCGGTGAGTTTTGCTCAACAGAGATTGGAGTATCTAATACAGAAAGTGTTGTTATTTGCTGCGGAGTAATACCAATCACAAGTTGCTGATCACCGGCTTGAATAATGGCAATTTTTTCTTTGGTACCTAAAGGCAATACCGCCAACATCTGCAGTTGCTTACCATTGCCCGTCATGTGACCGGCTCTGGTTTTATTGACCAGCCACGCTAAACCAAATATTAATGCCAGAATCAGTACCAAAAACGCAGCGACCTTTCCTGCACTACCCATGGGGTCTGTTTGTAACGTTGGTGCAGCAACAGCAACGGTTTCTTCTGCCTGAACAAAAGCAGGCAGAAGAAGTATGAGCGCCTTAGCGCAAGCGCTGAATACGTTCACTTTGGCTTACCACATCCGTTAGACGAATACCGAATTTATCGTTGACCATGACCACTTCGCCATGCGCAATTAATGTTCCGTTAACTAAAACATCCAGTGGTTCACCCGCCAAACGATCTAATTCAACAACCGAACCTTGATTCAACTGCAATAAATTACGAATTGGGATTTTGGTTGCACCGACTTCCATCGATATGCGCACGGGTATATCGAGAATGACATCAAGTTCTGGATGGTCATCCGCCGATAACGGCTTGCTTTCATCTTTAAGCTGATCAAGCTCCACTTGGCGCACATCATCCTCGGGCTCTGTATCACCGTCACCAGATTCTTCCATGGCCGCAGCCCACTCATCAGCGAGATCCTGATCATCGCCATCCGCAGCTCCCTCGCCCTCATCACTTGCCGAATCTGACTCTTCCGCATCTAACATGCCATTGGCCACTTCATCAGCCAATTTTTGTGGATCTAGCTCTTCTTCCGGAGACTGATCCTGATCCTTTTCATCACTCATAACGGACTCCGTTAGCGCCTTTTAGTTTTAATTTGCTCGATGATTTTCACCGCCAAATTATTATTTGAGATACCCATTTTCCCGTTAAAGACAGGAATACCGTTTGCTTCCAGCACAAAGTTATCTGGCAGTTCGATGGGAATAACATCCCCTTCTTTCAACGCAGCTACTTCACGCAGTTTTATGTCTCGTTCTACTAATGTGCCGTGAATATCGACTTTTGCATCTAGGATGTCTTCGCGTAACGATTGCTGCCAGCGCTCATCCACATCATCTACGTCACTCTGAACACCGGCATCGAGCACTTCACGTACTGGCTCGATCATGGAATACGGAATCGTTAAATGAAGGTCACCGCCGCCGCCATCAAGTTCAATGTTAAAGGTACTGACGACGACAACTTCACTTGGGCTAACAATGTTTGCCATGGCTGGGTTGACTTCAGAGCCTACATATTCAAACTCAATCGGTAATACCGGAGACCATGCTTCCATCATGTCTTCAAACACTTGAGTCAGAATTAACTGCACCACGCGCACTTCGGTTGGCGTAAATTCACGACCTTCAATTTTTGCATGTCGCCCATCACCACCAAAAAAATTATCAACTAACTTAAATACTAATTTTGCATCTAAAATAAATAATGCCGTACCGCGTAACGGCCGCATTTTGACTAAGTTCAAACTCGTGGGCACATACAAGGTATGTATGTACTCACCAAACTTCATGATCTGTACACCGCCAGACGCAACATCGGCGCTGCGACGTAAAAAGTTGAACATACTGATGCGGGTGTACCGCGCAAAACGTTCGTTGATCATCTCCAGCGTCGGCATGCGCCCACGGACGATTCGATCATTACTGCTTAAGTCGTACGCTTTTACGCCGGTAGAATCGACCTCTTCTTCCGGGCCAATATCACCGTCGTCGACGCCATGCAATAAGGCATCAATTTCGTCTTGCGACAGTAAATCCTGCACAAATAGCCCCTACTGCATTACAAAATTAGTGAACAACACAGCTTCGATACCCTCGGAGCCAGCTTCGGTTTGCATAATTTCTACCAGTGCTTCTTTTAACGATTCTTGCAGTGACAATCGTCCTTCTCCGGTACGTAACGCGGTAAAGTCTTGGCTGCTAATAATGCGAATGACTTCGTTACGGATCATAGGTTCATGCAGCTCTAAAGCATCCACAATAGACTGTTGCCGCGTCATGATTTCGATACTTGTTTGTACAAAACGTTGACGCGTTCCCACCTGAAAACTAATGACAAATTCTGGTTTCAATTTAATATATTGAGCGGGAATTTCTGGCTCTTCGATGACTTCCTCAACCACGTCTTCGTCAGAGACTGCTTCATCGTCCCCTCCTAAAAGAAAGAAGGCTGCTGCACCACCACCCGCGCCCAGCACGACAAGCACAAGGAGAATAATAATGATGAGCTTTTTTTTGCCACCACCACTTTGCTCTTCTTCCGCAGCGGCACCTTCACCTTCTAGTTTTAAATCCTGTTCTTTAGCCATAACGACCTATCTCCACTCTGTTAGTCAATTCTGCAAAGGTTGTGCCACGTTTTTTCGCCAAAAAAATGGCACAGTAAAATTTTACTGTGCCTCAAGTTTAGAAGGTTCTGAGAGAGCTGCCGTCAGAGTTGACGGCAGTTTTTATGACGTAAGAAGAATTACGCGAAGGTATCAAGAAGTGAATTTGACGCCGCTATCTCGTGTGTATTGATATTGGAATCGTCGGAATCTTGCCAGTCGTCGTCAGTCCCAGCAAATGACTCTTGCTCAGACTCACCTTGCTGGCCACTTTGCTGCTCAGTGTCGGCGTTAGTACTCACACTAAACTCTGCCAATTCGATACCTTGAGCATTCATCGCATCTCGCAAACGCTGCGCACTGGCATCAAGCACATCTTTTACCTGTACGTTTTGAGCGGTGACCTGCACACTCGCTTGATCCTGACTTATCTGCATTTTAATTTCTAGGCTACCCAGCTCTGGGGGATCTAACTGGATTCGTGCCTGCTGAATATCATCAGCCACCATTGTCATTAACCGAGCGCCTAATGCCCCACCCCATTCTTTTTTATCTTGGCCAAACTCCAGGCGCTCGCGCAGTTGGGTTTGTAATTTTTGCTCTAAGGTTTCATCAGCTTGCAAGTCGATGCCTTCATACGCATCAGACTCCACACTAGTGGATGCCTGTGCTGCATCTGCGGTCATTGCCGCCAACGTAACATCCGCAGTTTTAGTCCCCGACACCGGTGTGTCGAGCATCAAACTATTAAATAATGATGCAGGTCCGGTTTGCGGAGAGCGTACGCCATTCTCTGACATGAGCTTGTCTGACATCGGATTATCAGCATCCAGCGTTACCGGACGAAAATCTTCAATCAGTCCCTCCTCAGTAAGATCATTGATGCTACTTTCAGAAGACAAACCGGAGCCCGACGCTAGAGCCTCTGATGTCGTACGACCAGTCGCACGCTGAGACAAAGACCCCGAGCCATTATTTGGTAAGGATGAAGAGAGTGAAGGGCTTGCGGCAACAGCATTTGATAACGATTGAGTCACAGGCGGCACGACGCTTTGGTCTAGATTAATAGTACTGCTAGCGTCTAGCGATGCGGAAAGTGCTTCCTCCTCAAGTGCTAGCCCATTCGTGGGAAGCGTCTCTCCTAATTGAGTTTTATCGATACCTGACACGACTTTAGGGGGATTCGGTGCGAGATTAACAGCGACGGATAACGGCGATTCTATTTGCTGTATTAACTCATCCGCTCTTACTGAGTTAGCGAACGCATCACTTAAGGTTGCGTCGCCCTCTGAAAATGCTCCTAACGGTAAGGTTAGCGGCAAAGCGGGCGGTAAAGTTAGCGGCAAAGTTTCTCCACTTTCTAGCCCCGCATCCCCTAATTTCGCTTGAGACATTAGCCCGCCGTCACCAAAAGGTGGCACTAAGTTTTTTAATACATCAGAGAAATCAGATAGACCAGAAGCCGCATCAGTACTGAGGTCAAGGTCTTTTAAATCTAGAGTGCCACCCAGCGACATAAACAGTGATGTCAGTGGATTGGTTGTTCCCGTCGAGTTCATACCGGAATCCTGCGTTCATAGGTTATTCGGTATATTGCAAAGGGAGGGCCAACATTAGGAATTGCTATTTTTTAATATCGGCCATGAGTTCTTCGCGCACAGATAGATACTCTGTTTTAAGAGCATCGATGGCCGCTGACAAACCCTCAATGCGTTGTTCTTTCGCGGCATCTTCGATTTTTTGAGCCTGCTGACTTAATTCAACAGCACAGATATTACTGCTCGCACCTTTAAAGCTATGGACAGTTTGACGAAGCGATTCATAGTCTGCCGCTTCTAAATACAGGGTTAGTTCTTCAATACGTGAATCCGAGTCTTTGATATATAACTCTAAGAGTGGTGAAAACTCTTCTTCCATAATCTCTCGAAGATCACTAAAAGCCGCTTGATTCAATTTAGTCATCGCAAGCCTCTGAACTCGGAAAGGCGTCAGTGGTTTGGGCTAACTCATTGTCCGTTTTTGACTCAATTGGCCAATGAATAACCGCCTCCACAATGTTGCCCTTGCCTTTATACTTTAGCGAACGACAAATTGAATTCAGCAAGGGAATGCCTCTGCCTGAATACGTGTTGTCCGACGCTTTGAACAAGACACTATTATCGTATTCAAAACCATCACCGCTGTCTTCTATAGTTAATGTGAGATCACCCGATGCATCATCACCAGTATGTTGCATAGTGACCCGAACATAACCATCTTGCAGTGAAGATGCACGTTCTTCTCGCAAACGGTAATATTCCATAAAGCCATCCGCCGACCCCTTTAGTGATGATTTTAAACCCAGCACTCCATGCTCAAGTGAGTTAGAAAATAACTCTGCCATAACGGTATACAGCTGCCCGCCAATAGCACGCAACCCAGGCACTTCCATCATAATGTGATTCATCAAAGGGACAGGATTAAACGTTCGCAACGTTGACGCTTCCATATGATATTCCATGCGCCAATCCATAGGGCCACGAGAGTTGGCATTGGCATTATTACTATTTTTATTCTGACCACTATCTTCACGGGTATCATGTAAGGATTCAGACATAATGACTTCAATCAAGGTGGTATCGTCGTCCTGTTCACTCTCCCCAATAAACTCGTTCACAACCGTTTGAATATCATCAAATACATTTAGAGGCGAGGCACTGTTTCGAATCGTATGTTGAAGCTGATCTTGGCCAAACATTTCACCAGCATCATTGCGCGCTTCAATAATGCCATCAGACCACAGAAATAACCTATCTCCCATGGCCATAGGAAACTCAGACATTTGGTCATTAAATTTATCCCCCGACAGAACACCCAGTGGTAAATGACGCGAGGATAAGGTTTCTATTGATTTACCATCCGCTCTCAGGAGATAACAGTCAGGCACTCCCCCCATCCACACACGAACCGATTGACGATCCGGGGCCAAATCAACGGCGGCAGAGCAACAAAAAAAACCGACCGGCAACACACTTTTAAGCTTTTGATTAATCTCTCGCAAAACTTCGCGTAAGCCAAAGCCCTTGGCCGTCATACCATAAAAGATATCAGCCATCGGCATAGCGCCAATAGCGGCGGGTAAACCGTGCCCCGTAAAGTCGCCTAGTAGTACATGCATCCCCCCACTGGGCTTACGTGCTGCCAACAACACATCGCCATTAAAGACGGCCAACGGCGACAGTTCATATCGAATATTGTCAGCATTCAAACAACCCGCATGTGCAACGTTGTCGTATACCGCTTTTGCCACTCGCTGTTCTTGCAGCATGTGCTTATTGGCACGTGCGATTTCATCGCGCTGATGCAATAACGTACGATGCATTTCCGACATACGGTGAAACGAGTTAATTTTGGCTTGCAGAACAATATGGTTATACGGTTTGGTCAGAAAATCATCGCCGCCAGATTCTAAGCAATCTGCCAAGCTTTGAGCATCCGAAAGTGAGGTCAAAAATATGATAGGGACGAAATCTTCATTCGCGATTTCTTTGATTTTCCGAGTCGCATCCTTGCCATTTAGGCCAGGCATCATGACATCCATCAAAACAATTTCAGGATTATGCTCGCGAAATGCATCGACGGCTTCAAAGCCATTACTCACTTCAATAACTTCGTTGCCTTGATTGCGCACAACCCGTGATAATACCTTCCGATCTACGCTGTTATCATCAGCGATAAGTACTTTGTAAGCCGCCATAGATAACTATTACTGTATTGTGAAAAGCTGCTCAAAGTTAGAGATCGTGAGAATCTTCTTCACGTCTTCATTGCAGTTAGTGATACATATTGCAGAATTATCACCGCCCGCATGATCCCGCAAAAGGAGTAACATACCTAATGCAGAGCTATCCAAGTAAGTAGCAGCCCCTAGGTCGACAACGTAACTGCCGACGCCATTACTATGCTCATAGGCTTCTCTAAACTCTTGATGCGCACTAAAATCAAACCGCCCGTCAACCTTAATGATCAACTCGCGACCTTCACCCTCTAACGATGCACGTACAGACATACTAAGATCTCCAGAAAAAAATTATGCTTTAAGTATTAGCACAAAAGTCAGGATATTCACGCTTCTCGCGCGTATTTCATTATATTTGATGCAATCTTCTGCAATGGCACCAAGGTATCCACGGCTCCAATCTCATAGGCCGCTTTGGGCATTCCCCAAACAACACATGAGGCTTCATCTTGGGCCATGGTAAGGGCGCCATCATCATGTAGGCGCTTCATCGCTACCGCGCCATCTGCGCCCATACCGGTCAGCATCACTGCAACTATTCCTTTGCCACCGCACACCTGCAGTAAAGAATTAAACATAATTTCAACCGATGGCTTATGACGGTTTTGTTTAGGGCCATCATCAATGACCGTGAACAGTTCATGTCCTTTGCGTCGGAACTGAAGATGTTTCCCGCCCTGAGCAATAATTACTCGACCATTCTCAACCTTCATATTGTCTCGTGCTTCAACCACCTCCACCGGAAAACGATTGTTAAGCCGTTTTGCCAAGGAGGCACTAAACACTTCAGGAATATGTTGCGTAATAACCACAGGAGGGCAATTCACAGGTAGGCCCGCTAACACTTCAGCGATGGCTTCTGTGCCTCCTGTCGATGAGCCGATAGCAATAATACGACGGTAGTTTTCGTCTTTTTCGCGTGTAACAACTCTTGGGGTGCTACGCGCTTTTACGTCCGTAAACTGTACTCTTGCACAAGAAGCGATACGTACTTTTTCGCACAAATGATGAGAAAAGCTTAAAAAAGCTTCTTCCGTTTTGGCCACAGGCTTACAAATATAATCCACGGCCCCCATTTCTAAAGCTTCGAGTGTTTCCGGTGCCCCTTTCGCCGTTAAAGTCGAGACCATAACGACGGGCATAGGCCGTAAACGCATTAAGTTACTGAGAAAATGAAGGCCATCCATCCTCGGCATCTCAATGTCTAACGTCAGTACATCAGGGTTCAGCTGTTTTATTTTATCGCGAGCAATCAGAGGGTCACTTGCCACCCCGACTACTTCAACATCACTCGTTTTCGAAAATATCTCAGTGAGCATTTTTCGGATAAGGGCTGAATCATCAACAATAAGTACTTTAATCTTTTTCATAGTTATACAGCTCAGAAAAGATCAATGCCGCTGTCTCCTTGTGCTTTATCTTCAAAGTTAACTTGCTCATGGTATTTGGTTTCACGTTTAACCAAGGTATCGTTTTTAACATTTGAAATTCGACGCATTTTTACAGCGCCGGTATCAGGAAAATACAACACCTTACGCGCGTAAACATCACCAACATCTGAACTTGCTATCGCCAAGTTTTCACTTTGTAAGTAGCTATACACAAATAAAATATTTCGCTGCCCGATGTCACTCATTGACGCGATCATCTGGCCACCGCCAAAAATCTTTACTTCTAAGTTTTCACGTCGGCCGCCACGTTTTAATATTTCGTTGATCAGATACTCCATCGCCCAGTTACCATAGCGAGATTCTTGTGCTGCGGGGTTTGTACCCCATAGCTCGCTGGAGTGATCATTGGGTTCAGGCAACATAAAGTGGTTCATACCACCAATGCCCATAACCTTATCGCGAATACAAGCTGACACACACGAGCCAAGTACCGTCGCAATCATCTCACCTTGTGTAGAGACATAAAACTCGCCCGGTAGAATCTTGGCGGCCCAGGTGTTATGAACGCCATCCCAGTATCGAACAACGTGCTCGAACCCCGGAAGTGGTTTAGGTTCTGGCGGTCTGGAGTTAAGCATAGGCTTCCTCCCTTAATAGAGTTTTCGGTAAATAGTATTACCTACCGATTCAAATCGATCGGATAAACCGTTAATCGATTCAGAGTGCCCGATAATTAAGTGCCCACCTACAGGTAAGTAATCAGCGTAACGATCGAACAATTTTTTCTGGGTATCACGATCAAAATAAATGACGACATTACGGCAAAATATGACATCAAATGGCCCACTCATCGGCCAGCTTTCTAATAGATTTAGGCGCTTAAAATGCACCATTTCCAAAATACTTTTTTTAATTTTTACCTGAGTAGTATCTTTGCTTTTTTGAAAATACCGCTCAATCACCAGATCAGGAACAGTTCCTATATGATCAACGGGGTACACACCGCTTCGTCCCGTCTCAATCACATTAGAATCAAGGTCTGTCGCCAAGATCTTAATATCCCAAGACGCAGGAAAGGCAGCGTCCGCCAATGTGAAAGCGATGGTGTAAGCTTCCTGCCCGATAGAGCAACCAGACGACCAAATACGAACACGCTTCTCAGTCTTTTCTTTAAGCTCAGGAATAACCGTTGATTTCAAATAATCAAAGTGATGAGATTCACGATAAAAAGAAGTCAGGTTAGTGGTAATCAAATTGATAAAGTCTGTCGATTCTTTCTCAAAGTTCTTATTAAGAAAAGTGAGATACTCTCGAAAGGTACCAATACCTAACTGCCTTAAACGACGGGCAATGCGCCCGTAAACCATGTTTGCTTTGTGACGACCCAGCACAATGCCAGTGTGTTTATAAGCAAGGTCAGCGATTTCATCGAAATCGCGCCCTGTCATTAAAAACTCTTTATCTTCACCCAGCAGAGAGCTCGCTAGCGTCGATGCATTCATGGGAAATCAAAACTCCTCCCACTCGTCAGTATTACTGACAGACAGACCACCTTGATTAGCGACAGGGGCTGGCGCTCGCGAGACAGGGGCCGGTGCTCGACTGGCTATCGCCAATGCTGCACTACCACCACCTTGGCTGTTCAGAGTAAAGAACTCCATCAGCTGTGACATCTCTTGTGCCTGCCCTGACATCGCTTCCCCCGCCGCGGTTGCTTCTTCCACTAACGCCGCATTTTGCTGGGTCATTTCGTCCATCTGTGCAACCGCACTGTTTACCTGATCAATGCCCGCCGATTGCTCTGAAGCTGCGGTACTAATTTCTTGAATCATGGAAGACACACGATCAACAGCACCAATAATTTCAGACAGGGTTTTACCAGACGCATTCACCAGAGAGGTGCCTGCTTCCACTTTATCGACGCTGTCACGGATAAGATCTTTGATTTCTTTCGCAGCACCCGCAGAGCGCTGAGCAAGATTTCGTACCTCACCAGCCACAACCGCAAATCCTCGACCCTGCTCGCCAGCTCTTGCTGCTTCTACTGCAGCATTCAAAGCAAGCAAGTTCGTTTGGAAGGCAATTTCATCAATCACACCGATAATGTCAGAGATCTTCTTACTTGCTTGGTTAATCTCATTCATGGCATCGACGGCTTTGCTGACTACATCCCCCCCTTCTTGTGCCTTGCCACGAGCTGAGTTGGCCAGCTCATTCGCATGTACCGAGTTTTCACTGGTTTGCTTAACAGCACTGGTCATTTCTTCCATACTGGAGGCCGTTTCTTCAAGACTGGACGCTTGTGACTCAGTACGCTTACTGAGATCCGCGTTCCCCTGTGCAATTTCACTTGCGCCTGTGGTCACCGTCGACGCCGACTCACGAATACGGGTAATGATTTCAGTTAAACGCTCAACGGTAGAGTTAGCATCCTGTTTAAGCTTGCCGAAAGACCCCATGTATTCTTTATCAATCTGTCGCGTTAAATTTCCGTGGGCTAGGGCATCAAATATTCTTACCGTATCCGCCACCACATCATCGGCAATACCGAGCAAACGATTTAAACCTTCCGCTAAATTCAAGAAGAAGCCATCTTTTCCGGATATTTCGATCCGACGAGATAGGTCACCCGCCGCAGCGGCTTCAACAATGGCATCAATTTCTTTCTCAGCACCTACTTCTTTTGTGCGATCCGCCCACTCAACCACGGTGCCTAAGCGCTCACCTTTTTCACTAACAATTGGGTTAGCAATCAAAGAAAAAGTACGTCCACCAACGACAATTTGCGTGGAATATGTCTGCGTTAAAGCAGATAGCATCGATCGCTGATGCGCTGGATTTTTGTGGAATCGATCAATATTTTCACCTACAAGGTGCTTAGCATCAAAGCCTGGAAGTTCCTTACGAAGATCGGATTCAGCATCACGCATCATGCTCTTAACTGCATCATTCATGTAGATGATATTACCATCTCCATCAGCAATCATGGCGTTAGCCGTCAAACAATCAAGCGCTTGTTTCACCTGCGAGTTTGCATTGGAAATGCGTACCTCTTCTTCTCGTGCCTTCAACGTATCGGTAATATCAACCCACTCCACTACCGTACCAACACGCGTGCCATCGGTCCCAATCCAAGGGGTCGCCGTCAGTTCAAAGTTTAACGTATCAAAATTTAAGCGAGTATTATACGGCTCAGTAATTTCCCTTACCATTTTTCTCTGGTGGCTAGGGTTTTTATGAAAACCGTCAACATTAGTACCCACCAACGAATCCACTTTAAAATTAGGCAAATACTTTTGCAGTTCGGGCTCTCTTCCCCTCAACATCTTCGACACTTCATCATTCATATAAATAATGTTCATATCGTTATCTGCTAGCATCACGTTTGCCTGACATAGCTTTAAAGCGTTAGCGTAGTTTGCCGTAATAGCATTCTCTTCGGCCTTAATTTTTTGCGCAGTAATATCTGAAGCAAATTTAACCACTTTGTAAACACGACCGATTTCATCTTTAATTGGGCTGTATGTCGCTTGAATCCATATGGTATTTCCACTTTTTCCAAAACGCTTGAATTCAGCCTGCTGGAATTCACCACGGTTCAATGCATCCCAAAACTCGCCATACTCACGTGAGCGTGAATATTCTGTGTCAACAAATAAGCTGTGATGTTTACCTTGAATCTCATCCAGGCGATAACCCAATGTATTCAGGAAATTATCATTGGCCGTGATAATCGTTCCATCGGTATTAAATTCAATCACAGCTTGGCTTTGATTCAGAGCTGTAACTATTCCTTCAAGTTCACTAATAGCTTGAGGGTCTTTGGTTTCAGATGACAGAAGGTCTTTTAAAAATTTCATAATATCCATTCCTTACCTGTTTTAGGTAATATTTCCGCCATGCGGCTAATCAGTGATAACTTGCTCTGAGAGCACCTGTAAGTGGAGGTCAAGCAACTGCTCAACATCCAGAAGGATGACCATTTTTTCACTGACGTTTACCAAACCTTTGATAAAGTCAGAGTTCTCATCTTCTGTGAGTTCTGGGGGTTTACGCGCTTCCGTATCTGCAATGGTATAAACATCAGATACAGCATCGACAACGATACCGAGTACACGCTCGCCTTTATCACTATCAAATTTCAAGATAATAACCACGGTAGTTGCGGTGTAATCGGCTTCGGTTAAGCCAAAACGTAAGCGTAAATCCATAATAGGAACAATGGTGCCACGTAGATTAATAACACCACGAATAAAAGGTGGAGAATTTGGAATCAGAGTCGGTGCTTCCCAACCTCTAATTTCTTGTACTGCAAGAATATCCACACCATATTCTTCACCGGACATGATAAATGTCAGATATTGCTGTTCATCGGCGAGGTGACCTTCGACCACAAGACTCTCTGCTGCTACTTCTGCCATGTTATTCCTCACGCTGCTCGTTCAGGACGATGTGAATTGTTTTTCACAGGCACTAATTTTTTATCAATACTGGATATATCAATAATTAATGCGACAGTACCATCCCCAAGTATTGTGGCACCTGAGATACCCGATACTTTTTTGTAGTTCTGTTCAAGGCTCTTAATAACGACTTGCTGTTGACCTAATAAGTCATCAACAACAATACCGATTTTTTCGGTATCCCCTTCAACGACCACCAGCATTAGATTCTCAGAACTGTCATCGGCTTCGCGTAGCCCGAAGACTTGATCCAGACAAACAATAGGGATGTATTCATCCCGTAATTGCATAACATATTGCCCTGCTGTTACTCGATTGAGCGAGCTGCGACTGATCTGAATAGATTCAACAATGGAGACGAGTGGGAAGATGTAAGTCTCGTTGCATACCTGCACAAGCTGGCCATCAAGAATGGCAAGTGTCAGAGGCAATCGAATAATAAATGTTGAGCCTTTATGGCGCTGAGAACGAACTTCTATAGTGCCGTTAAGCGCTTGAATATTTTTACGAACAACGTCCATTCCGACACCACGACCAGAAATATCACTGACAGCATCGGCGGTTGAAAAGCCCGGCAAAAATACCAATTGATGTATTTCTTCAGGTGATAGATTGTTTTTCTCTGGTACTAATTTCTTTTCGACAGCTTTTCGTAAAATCTTTTCTTCATTCAGGCCTGCACCATCATCAGCCACTTCAATTACGATATTACCGCCCTGATGATAGGCATTGAGAGTAATGGTGCCCTCTTCTTTTTTACCTGCGGCAATGCGGTCTGGGGTTGTTTCTAAGCCGTGATCCATTGAGTTCCGCACAAGATGAACCAAGGGGTCACTGATTTTTTCCATTACCGTTTTATCAAGTTCAGTCTGCTCACCCAGCGTCACTAGGTTTACTTTTTTATCTAATTGATTACCAAGATCACGCACCAAGCGTGGAAAGCGACTGAATGCAAAGCTGATTGGCATCATGCGAATTTTCATGACGCTCTCTTGAAGCTCTCGGGTGTTTTGTTCTAACTGAGACAAGCCTTCTTGTAACTTGGCTAAACGCCCTAAATCGAAATTACTCCCTAGCTCACCCAGCATAGATTGGGTAATAACCAGCTCACCCACCATATTGATCAAGCTATCTACTTTGTCGATAGAAACTCGTATTGAAGAGCTTTCAGCCTGTTTTTTCACTGGTTTTGCGGATTTTTCCGCTTTGACTTCCGTAGCTTTGATTTCCGTAGCTTCGACTGACGTTGGCTCTACCTCAGCGACAGACTCTGTAGATGCCGCACTCGATGCTTCCTCAATATGATTGTCAGCATCTGAAGGTTCAGTGTCACTGGTATTATCTAGCGACAGATATTCCAAATCACATTCATCTTCAACCCACTCGAACACGGCTTTTATGTCTTCCAGTGGTACAGTTTTAGTGACTTTCAAATCCCACTTCAAGAAACATTCTTCTGGGGTTAAGCTAGAAAAATCAGGAATGTCATCGCAATACGACGTTACTTCTAGGCAGTCATCACCCACAATATCTCGAAGTTCACGGAACATTCTAAAGGGTTCATTACCGGTCAATAGCAGGTCACGATGTGGGCTCATTTTGATTAGCCAACCCTGCCCATCCCCGGCTGTACTAGGATCTTCGTCTTCAATAGGCGCTGCGGCCATATTTAAAATTACTTCAAACTCTTTTCGCAATTGAGCTGGACGCTCTGCCTCAGGCTCGTTGCCTCCCTGCATGTCTGACAACATACCGCGCAAGCAATCAACCGACTGTAAAAACAAGTCGATAAAGTTTGCCTGCATTGTTCGTTGTCCTGAACGAATCTCATCCAGTAGTGTTTCAACAACGTGAGTAAATTCAGAAATGGGCATAAAGCCAAACGTTCCAGCGCCGCCTTTAATAGAATGAGCCGCTCGGAAAATTGTATTTACGGTTTCTTCATTAACGTCATCGAGATCCATTTCAAGGAGCTCGCTCTCCATCACATCAAGCCCCTCGAAACTCTCTTCGAAGAAAATCTGATGAAATTGCGACAGATCAACACTCATTGTTATTTACCCCAAAACCCGCTTGATCGTGCTGAGAAGTTGGTCAGGGTTAAACGGTTTTACAATCCAACCGGTCGCTCCTGCCTGCTTTCCCTGCATTTTCATATCACCCGCAGACTCTGTAGTGAGCATTAACATAGGAATAAATTTATAACCTTCCTCTTGTCGTAAGTTCTTCACCAGTTCAATGCCGTTCATATTTGGCATATTCACATCAGTAAGAACTAGATCGAAGGTGTTGCCCTTGGCGATCTCAAGTGCTTCTACACCATCGGACGCTTCTTTTACGTCATACCCTGCGCCCTTGAGTGTGAAGCTGACCATTTGGCGCATTGAAGCCGAATCATCTACCGCTAAAATACTGACCATAGAGGTTCTCCTAAAATAGTAACCGGAGTTATTGAGCAGAAAGGTTGAGAGGCTCTGTTAAGCCTAAATAACCTGCTGTTTCTTTAAGGTTGTCTGAAACGTTCTCCCAGGTAATATCATGTCCTGTTTGAGCGAGCGTTTTTTTCAAACTGATAATCATTTGTAAGCCTGCGGTGTCGCTAAACTGCACATCACCAGCTTTAAGGGATAGGTCTGCACCTGTAAGTAATGCGGTCTCAAACGATTGATATAAGCTTTCAGCCTGATCGATACTGAGCCGAGTGCCACAATCGATGGTGGTTTTTTCTGCCATTTCAATAATTCTCGCCTTAACCTAAATCTAAGGTTAGACGGCTTATTCGAAGCTGCCAGATGATTAGCAAAATATTCCGTTTAGACATAGACAAAGAAAAATACGAAGAAAACTACTGCGTAGTACAAGCGTATGAGGCTGGCTCGTTACCCGCTAAAAGGCCCAGACAAGGGGAAAAGAGGGGGATTTGAAAGATCAGCTATGATGCACAAGATTCTGTTCACATATAAAAAAATGATACCAAGGTTAATCCAGAGTACTAGAAAGTCAGGTTACCTTTATCTGTAGCTGTAATAGCTCAGATCTAGTTCCAACGAATACAGCTCAGACTTTATCGACGGCGATTGGCCCATTCGTCAGATTCTTGTTGTTCAAGGCGGTTTAACCCTTGTTGATGCTCTTGCTCTAGACGCTCGATCATTTTTTCTAGGGCGTCTGCTTTGTTATGCGTTTCTAAGTAGGCATTTCTGGCGGAGGTGTTTTGCGCTTCTAGCTGCGAAATCTGCGTTTCTTGTTGCAACAACGCGGATTCAATCTGCTGAATAAAGTCGAGTGAGTTATGAATATTCCCGGCACTGACGGCGCTTGCTGATGGCGTTGTAATCTGGTGACGGTAATCATTAATGTAGGAATTTAGCTGGGTACGTTTCTCTTGCTCTGCGGTTAATCGTTGTTGAATATCGCCCCATCGCTGTAAAGCGTCTTTCTCTTCACGACGGGTTAAATCAAGTACGATTCCAAGCCGACGAGCACGGGGATGATGGTATCCCATTAGGCTTTACCCGTGCCGGGAAAGAGATCATTCATTGCTTTTTTACTACTCGCAATATCTGCCCCTTCCGATAACCCCTGACGTAACATGGCTTTGATAATGGGCATACGCTCAATAGCTACATCCAGCACTTGGTCACTGCCTGCTTGGTAAGCGCCTACAGCAACTAAGTCTTGATTTTGACGATAATGTGCCATTAATCGCTTACATAGCTGTGCTTGCTGTAACCATGAATCGTCAACAATTTGTGGCATCACCCGGCTCACCGAAGCTTCAACATCAATCGCGGGGTAGTGCCCTTCTTCTGCCAAACGCCGAGAAAGAACAATGTGACCATCGAGAATCGCTCGGCTAGCATCCGCGATGGGGTCTTGCATATCATCCCCTTCACTTAGCACGGTATAAAAGGCGGTAATGGATCCGCCACCCTGCTGACCATTACCTGTGCGCTCGACTAATTTTGGCAGCTTGTTAAATACGGAAGGCGGATAGCCTTTCGTCGCTGGAGGCTCACCGACTGCGAGTGCGATTTCACGCTGCGCTTGTGCATAACGAGTCAATGAATCCATCAGCAGTAATACGTTTTGCCCTTGATCACGAAAAAACTCGGCGATGGCCGTGCAATACATGGCGGCTCGTAGGCGCATTAATGGGGAGTCATCCGCTGGTGACGCCACCACAACAGCGCGCTTTAACCCTTCAGGCCCTAAGATTTCATCAATAAATTCTTTTACTTCTCGTCCACGCTCACCAATGAGACCCACGACAACGACGTCCGCAGTGGTAAATCGAGTCATCATCCCCAAGAGTACACTTTTACCCACACCGGAGCCTGCAAACAAACCGATACGCTGACCCCGGCCTACCGTCAGTAATGCATTGATAGCCCGGATACCGACATCTAAGGTTTCACGAATGGGAGCGCGATGAAGTGGGTTAATATATTGCCCTTGCAAGTGCCCTGATTCGGTATTCATTAAAGGGCCACCCAAATCTAGCGGTCGGCCAGAGCCATCAACCACACGCCCTAATAAGGAAAAACCCACAGGAACGTCAGCCGCACCTTGTAAAGGCCAGACTCTGGCGCCGGGTCGTAAACCATCCACTTGCTCGACCGGCATTAAAAAGATACGAGAACCATCAAAGCCAACGACTTCTGCTTCAATATCCCCGCCGTCTTGACGCTCTACTCTACAGCGATCGCCAATGCGTACATCAATGCCCACAGCTTCTAACGTTAAGCCGACCATCCGGATTAGCTTTCCTGAGGTACGCGGCGAGTACGTATACTCTGGGGTCACGTCACTCCAACGGTCACTGAGGCTCATTACTGTCATCCTCATTCGATATTGGCGTCGCGTCGTCGGAATAATCCGAGGCCTCACCCATTGAAGAAACCTCGTTTGTGGTATTGCCGACGTTTATTTGATCGTCTGGCTCAACATCCTGTAATTCGGACGTTTCTAGATCAGAGTCGCCACTATCTTTAAGCGCCTCGGTACTTTCTGAATTATTTTCTGAATTATTTTCTGAATTATTTTCTGAATTATTTTCTGAAACAGCATCAGCACCTTCACTCACGTGCTTGAGTGTTGCGTGTTCATCTTCATCTTCATCTTCATGTTCATGTTTGTATTCGAGCGCTTCGTTTTCTAACGCCTCTGAAGATGCGTCATCCTCAATGTCTGACTCACGAAGCTGTGTCGCTTCAGCAATTTCATCATCATTAGGATAGCCGTCAGCGTTGGATAACAAACGCTCAGCTAAGTGCAAAATTGCTTGCTCAAAATGTTCGCTGGTTGTGTATTCAATGAGTGAGGTTTGACTTTCAATGCGGCAATCACCGGCTGACAGTGACTTATCAATATGGACTTTAACGGTTTCAGAAAATGGAGAAAGGAGTTCCGCGTCTTCTGCTGCTACATAGACCCGTGCCAGCTCTTCACCGTCGGGCAAAGAAGCGATGGCATCATCCACATAGGTTTGAATCGCTTGTGCGCCCTCTGATAATTCATGCCTTAAAACTTGTTCGGCTAAACGAGTTAATAACAAAACAATCACATCGGGAAGTTGGGCATCGCGCTCACGTAACGACGACTGCAATGACACAATAATGGCACGAAGCCTTGTCACTTCCGCCGTGACGTCGTCGACACCATTAGCACGACCTTCTGCAAAGCCAGCATTAATACCTTCTTGCTTACCACTGGCAAAGCCGTCTTTGTGACCTTCTGCTTTACCTTCTGCTAGCCCGTCATCGTAGCCATCTTTGTGACCTTGTTGACGCCCTTCTACCCGCCCTTGCTCTAAGCCATCGTTGTAGGCTTCGCGACGGATTGTCTCTAACTCGTCGGCGGTAGGATAACTGCCTGCGCTGTTATTTGTCTTCGATTGGTCGCTCGCTGCGTCCAGATTTTTTTTAGCTTCCGCTTTGGCATCCTCTTCGGCTTCACGCTTAACGACATGCACAGGCGGTTCTGTCCAAAAAGGCAACCGCCAAGGTCGAGCGTCGCTAATATCTTCTGCTGAAATAGGCGAATCTCTTTTTTTTCCGCCGCTGTTACTGCTCATCTTAGACCATGGCCTCGCCACCGCCGCCTAACATAATCTCGCCTGCATCGGCGAGACGACGCGCAATGGTAAGAATTTCTTTTTGAGCGCCTTCCACATCGCTGAGTTTGACTGGGCCTTTGGCATCCAGATCATCACGCAGCAATTCGGCCGCACGCTTCGACATGTTCTTGAAGATCTTTTCTTGAATACCCGGATCGGCTCCTTTTAATGCCAACACCAAAAGATCCGTGGAGACTTCACGCAGCAGGGTTTGAATACCACGATCATCGACATCCGCCAGATTATCAAACACAAACATAAGGTCTTGAATCTGTGTGCCGAGGTCTTCATCCACTTCTTTGATTTGCTCCAAGAGTTCAGAAGCCACCGTACTATCCACGAAGTTAACAATACTGGCAGCGCATTTAATGCCGCCCATTGAAGTCGTCTGTGAACCTGCTTTACCAGAGAATTGACGCTCTAGAATATCGTTGAGTTCTTGCAGCGCCGCTGGCTGTACCGCTTCAAGTGCCGCGACTCGCATAATAATATCGAGTACTACTTTTTCATCAAAATTAGCCAACACTTCTGCCGATTGGTCTGCGTCTAAATACGACACCACAATGGCTTGAATTTGCGGGTGCTCATGTCGAATTAAATCAGAAACTTGGCGTGGCTCCATCCATTTCAAAGAATCCAAGCCTGTGGTATTTCCACCTAATAAAATTCGATCAATCAAGGCGCCAGCTTTGTCGGTGCCTAAGGCTTGAGTCAGCATATTTCGAATATAATCGTCTGAACCTAAACCCAACCCAGTTTGGCCACTCACTTCATCTAAAAATTCAGAGACAACGCCTTCCACTTGCCCTTGGTTCACTCGGGTAAGGGTCGCCATTGAGGAGCCCACACGTTGCACTTCTTTTGGCCCCATGTGCTTAAGAACTTCTGCGGCGTCTTTTTCACCCAACGACATTAATAAAATAGCGGCCTTTTCTGTACGGCTCATTTTTTCTAAACCGTTGGCTTGTTCTGGTAAGTTATCAGGCATCGTCGTTTATCCATTGAATAACAAGTTGAGCAACGCGCGCCGGATCTTCAGCAATTAATCCTTTAAGCGCATCCAACTGGCGTTCATAGCTTTCTGAAGCACCCGGCAATAAGTATTCATCCATACCGGCTAAGGTGACTTTATCGTCATCTAACCCTGCTTCAGCGTCTTCTAAATCATCAAGCAGCACGTCACTGTCTTCACGACCTTTATTGGCAATACTTTTAATGGTTGGTCTGATCACACCAAAAATAAGTATCAGCACAAACAGACCCGCTAATACTTGTTTTACTAGCTCCCAGAACCAAGGTTGTGTCCAAATATCTGGATCACCTAACAGCACCTCACCTTCAGCGACAAAAGGGGAGTTAATAACGTTGACACTGTCACCACGAGCGGCATTAAATCCAACCGCGTCTTTAACTAAAATCTCTAGTCGCTGAAGATCGTTATCTGACCAAGATTGTAATTCAGCCACACCTTCTGCATTTATAACGGCCTTATCATTCACCACAACCGCAACAGTAAGACGACGAATGTCTCCAATCGAATGCTGGCGATAACTTAATGTGCGGTCCACTTCATAATTTCGGGTCGCTTCTGAACGGCTTTTTCCTGCTGCGCCTCCAGCACCACCAGCACCGGTACCAATCGCTTGCTCTGGAGCTGTTGCTTCTGGTGGAGGCTGATTCGATAGTGCCCCTGGAATGCCACCACCGGCTTCGGCCGTGTTGGACTCATCAATCACCTTCTCGCTACGCAGTGCGATTAAATCAGGGTTAAATAATTCTTCACTCTCTTCGCGTACCGTGAAATCAATGTCCGCAGAGACTTGTGCCTTGTAGTTGTCACTACCAAGCACAGGACGCAAAATATTACTGACGGCTTCTTCAATCGACTCTTCAACTTTTGACGAATACTCAAGCTGTCGAGTCGCTAACATCTCGTCACTGTTTTCTTTAATTTTCGATAATAAGTTACCCGTTTGATCCACCACAGATACATCAGAACGTTCCATTTCTCCAATGCTGGACGCCACTAAGTTAATCACAGCTTCTACTTGGTCGGGTGATAATGTACTGCCTGGATATAACTCAACAAATACCGAAGCACGCGGTTTGCGTTGATCACGAACAAACACCGACTGTTTAGGAATCGCTAAATGCACTCTGGCATTACGCACCGCTTTAACACTCGAAATCGTACGAGCTAGCTCGCCTTCTAATCCACGACGGTAACGTGCGTTTTCAATAAATTGACTGGTACCAAGCGCACTGTCTTGATCAAGAACCTCTAGGCCCACCGATTTATCGTCAATTAAGCTGGCAGCGGCAAGTTTCATTCTTGCTTCGTGTAAATCACCTGCTTGTACCATCAATACTTGCGTCACAGGGTCAATCTGAAACGGAATACTTTCTCGCTGTAAAATCTCAACAATGTCTTGGGCATTGTGATCTTGCATGCGATGAATCAATGGCTTATACGTGGGTTCTTGTGACCAAATTAGAATGGCAACAGCAATCGCAACTAACAGGGCTACACCACCAATAGCAATGATCTGGCGCGCCATCGGTAAGCTGTTAAAGCCCGTTAATAATGGATGGCTTGCTCCACCTTCACGGTCATCATTGCTCGACGTTGATTGCGGTAAGTCCGATGATGAAGAAGCGCTACTATCGCCTCCGACACCTGCGCCCGCTTGTGCTGGTACATTTTCCATAGGTCAGCCCATCACACCGGCATGTTCATAACGTCTTTATAAGCTTCGACCAGTTTATTCCTAACCTGTGTCATTGCTTGAAAAGAAACGCTGGATTTTTGTAACGCGATCATCACTTCAGGAAGATCGATGGAGGGGTCACCTTGCTCAAAGCGATTGGCTAAATCCGCGGCGACTTTTTGATTTTCATTGACGTTATTAATCGCATTTTTAAACATGTTCTGAAATTCAGGAACGGTATTATCACCATTCACTGCCGCCGTTGCGTTTTCAGCTTCCTTGGCAATACGCGAGGTAGCGTTAGTTTCTGTTTGTGGACGAACACCCTGAACGGCTTGTTCATTCTGGCTACGCAACTGATCTTTTACCTGACGCATTTGCATCAGCACAGAACTCACATCGACACGATCAACCATAACACTACCCTCTCAGACATCTTGTGCAGTGAACTTCTCTAACGATTTTTTGACACTTTTTTGAGAAATTCACACGTTATATCTGACGTTGCAAAGCCCTTGCCAATATTTTAAAAAGCGACTGTTAGTTTTAAGCGGACATCACCATTGATTCAACATCAACACCTTCGTCACGTAAACGTGCAACCTTGTAACGTAGGGTACGTGGACTAATACCCAGACGTTCAGCAGCGTCTTTACGGCTTGGCTCTTCTTTTAGCGCTTTAACAATCAACTCCACTTCTCGCGTTTTAAGGTCACTGCCTAGCTCTCCCTCATCTTGAGAGGCTGGCATAGCCGCCATTGTCGTGTGATTGTCAAAAGTCCGACTGCCTGGAACAGGCGTTAGAATAAAATCGTTTGCGGTTAATTGAGCACCGCTTTGTAAAATAAGGGCGCGCTGTAACGTGTTGTCTAATTCACGAACATTACCCGGCCAGCTGTGCGTGAGCAGTTTTTGCTCAGCATCATTGCTCATTGAAGGCATCGGACGTTTTAATTTATTCGCGTGATGAGCAATCAAACGGCGGCTTAATGGCAGAATATCGTCACGGCGTTCGCGCAGTGGCAACCATTGCAACGGAAATACTGTTAAGCGATAGTAAAGATCTTCACGAAACTTTCCTTCCGCCACATAATCCGCCAACTCACGGTTAGTCGTAGCAATAATACGAACATCGAGATCAATGGTTTTTTTACCGCCTAGGCGCTCGACCTGACGCTCTTGAATCACTCGCAGCAGCTTGGCCTGTAAGCCCATGTCCATCTCGGTAATTTCATCGAGCAAAATAGTGCCACCTTCCGCTTGCTCAAATTTACCCGGCATTGAATTATACGCGCCGGTGTACGCGCCTTTTTCATAACCGAACAACATGGCTTCAAGCATATTTTCAGGAATAGCCGCACAATTAAGCGCAATAAATGGTGCTTTTTTTCGCGGTGAATGCTGGTGAATGTATCGCGCTAGCACTTCCTTACCTGTGCCACTTTCACCACTAATCAGTACCGTAGAATCCGTAGCGGCAACACGCTCCGCCATTTGAAATAGCTGCTGAGATGCCGCTGCTTCACACACAGGCTGCGAATCATCATTATCGTCAGAGCCGCTCATGGTGTATGGCTTGAGCAGCTCGTCCAACTCACGTAGCTCAAACGGTTTCATTAGGTAATCATCCGCGCCTAATTGCATCGCCTTAACGGCTTGCCCGACGTCACCATAAGCCGTCATGAGCAATACCGGCAACCACGGATGCTCCTGTTTTACTTGGTTTAATAACTCTAAGCCATCCATGCCCGGCATATTAATATCCGACAAGACAACGTCCAAAGTATGGCTGCGTACAATCGCCATCGCTTCGATACCGTTAGGGGCTTCCAACACATCAAAGCCTTTGATAACCAGAGTATCAACAACGGCTTCACGCAATTTAGGATCATCTTCTACAACTAATAAACGCATGAGGTATTCTCCGATTAACCGCGAGACAGCGGTAAAATAAGTTCTGCAGACACACCACCCAGTGGGCTATCCGTCAGGTTAAAGTCACCGTGATGTGCTCGCACCACCGCTTGCACCACCGCTAAACCGAGGCCTGTGCCATTGCTCTTAGTGGTAAAAAAAGGTTCCATCATTCGTGCTCGTTGCTCAGGTTTTAAGCCCGGGCCGTTATCCATAATTTTTAAACACAAACGATTTTTAGCGTCGCACGTTGCAACAATTCGAATAAGAATGGGATGTTCACCCGACTCAAGTGCATTATTAACAAGGTTCATCACGGCACTGATTAAGGAGTCGCGATTGCACATCAAGGTTGCGTTAGGGATTTGAATGTCAAACTCGCATTTAGCCTGATATTGGGCCAGAGGGACTTCCATCGCGGCGGCAATGCCTTCAAGCAATTCCGTTACCGTTGAATCATCATTTAATGGCGCTTCACCACGAGCAAAAATCAACATATCGCGAACTTGAGTTTCGAGATGATGCAGGCGCTCTTGCAGCTTTCCAGCAAAGCGTAATCGATGATCTTCAGCCAGTGCATTATTGGATAAATGGCCCGCGTACAAGGTAGCCGCCGCTAAAGGCGTACGAATTTGATGAGCCAGCGAAGCCACCATTTTGCCCATCGCAGATAAACGTTCGTGCTGTGATAATTGCGCCTGTAAGGCACGCGTTTCTGTCATGTCAGTGAGCAGAATCAACTGCCCGCCTTCATTCACCATTGCCGCTGTACGTAAACTCACACGACGGCCATCCACTAAAGAAATTTCATGACCATCATCACGACGTGGTTTAAAGCACTGTTTAATTAGATTACGCCAGCGCTCTCCTACCAGAGTGGAAAACCCAGAAGCTGGCAACAACAAGTCGTCTGCGGCTAAATTACTTTGTACAACCACACCGTTTGAATCCAGCAACAACACACCTGCTGGCAACATCTGTAAAAGGCTTTCCATGCGATCAGCAAGGCGTTCTTTTTCTGCCAATTCTTGCATACGTTGAGCGGAGACCGTGGCTAATTCACCACTGAGCTGCTCAACCTTTCCTTCGAGGAATGCATACGAATCAGAGAGTTGTTGTGACATCTCATTAAACATATGAAATGCGCGCTTCAACTCGGTTGGATCAAGCGGGTTTTGATCAACCAGATTAGAACTCAGTGCAGCAGTCGCCATAAATACCTCATCAAACCACCAAAAAACTGGCGGAAAACCGTCATTGATAGGTATTGAGCAATTAGCGTGCCTGCATCACATCTTTTGTCCGTCAGACAGGTTTTGACGGAATTCAATTCAAAAAGACCGACAGTGCATACTGCTGTCACTCTTTATTGAATCATATTTATTGAAAACTCAGCTCCCTTTCGGGGCTTCGCCCCCGGCCCCATGCAAGGAGAGGTTTCTCCTTACTATCCTCTCTTCTCGGCGCATCCGGCTTCATCCAGCCAACGGCAGTCATTATGCGGCACGCAAAACAATCCGCCCCGGAGCGACCTCTATAATATCCATTTTTTACATCGCTCCGGGGCAAGGTTTTGCTCTAAAGGCCGCAGAATAACTTTGTTGTCTGGCGCCGCACGCATGCCGATTAAAAGAAAAGCCGCTCAACCGTATTTCAAAGCAAAAGGCTCTAGTGGCATAAAGTGACAAACAAGGTGACAAATTTGCATCGCTCCGGGGCAAGGTTTTGCTCTAAGGGCCGCAGAATGACTTTTTTGTCTGGCGCCGCACGCATGCCGTTTAAAAGAAAAACCGCTCAGCCGTATTTCAAAGCAAGCAGTGTTATTTTTAAAGCAAAAGATTCTAAGGACATGAAATAGGAAATCAGGTATTTGATCTGGAAAGGGATATTCCAGCGATCATGGTATTGTCCTTGGGGTCGGGGGTCGGGAGCCGAGCCCCGAAAGGGAGTTGAGTTTAATAACTTAGTTTGAAAGCTAATCTTTATAGAAACGCGATTAAATGAAGCAGTTTGGGGTTAGCTATAAAATCAACAATTCTGAGCCACGTCCACAATCGTACGACGCAACCAGCGATGCGCTTGGTGATGCTGGAGCAAGGGTGACCAAGCCATTTTCAATTCAAACGGAGGAATAGGAAATGGCGGTTCTTTCACTAACAACGATGCAGACTCTGCCTGCATGTCTGCCACTTTGCGCGGTAGTGTCGCCACTAAATCATTATTTAACGCGAGTAACGCAGGCATTTGATAGTGGCGTGTAAACACCGAGATTTTTCGCTTTTGCCCTAGCTTTGACAACGCATTATCGACCCAGCCTAAACGCACGACTTTCTCCGGATCAATACCAACCCCCGCTCCCATACCGGTTTTACTTACCCAAATATGTTTGCTCATTAAGTATGCATTGAGATCAAAGGTTCCTGATGACGGGTGGTCAGGATTCACCAAGCACACAAAATCATCTTGCCAGAGTGTCATTTGATGGAAGGACTGCGGCATTTCGTCAAAGCGGTTTATAGCCATATCAACCTTACCGGCTTCAACATCTTTAAAGGTCACGTCTGAGGGAGTCAGTACATCCAAAATAACATCCGGCGCATCACTGCGCAGACGTTTAACCAATTCAGGTACCAAGGTCGATTCTGCATAATCACTGACCATGATACGAAATACACGATGGCTGTTGATTGCCTCGAACTCTTCCAACGGCTGTAACGCCATTTCAAGCTCGCCCAGCGCTTTGCGAATAACTGGCTGTAGTTCTTGCGCGCGCTCGGTCGGCGTCATGCCTTCTGAAGTTCGCACAAGTAAAGGATCGCCAAATAAATCACGTAAACGGCGCAAACCGTTACTCATCGCCGGTTGGGTAATCCCTAGTTGCTGAGCAGCTTTAGTCACACTGCCTTCGCGCAGCAGCACATCAAGGTACACTAGCAGGTTCATATCAATGCGATCTAAATTCATAAACGCTCTCGTACCCTTTTCAACTGAGGTGCTGACCAAAGCGGCATGATACCTAAATCAAAATCACATTCATAGAATCTATAGTAACCGAGCAGTGTATTTCTTTAATTGATATTAAATTGGGTCTGACTCCGTGGTACCTTGCTTTTCAAACTCCTCTAAAGACAACGAAGGTAAATCAACGGAGATCTCGGGCTTCTCTGCTTTCTCAGTGGCTTCGGCATCAATGGGCAAATAGTTATCTGAAGACGGGTCACGCCAATCAGGCTGGTGTTCAGCAACGTCTGCAAGTGCGTCGACTTCAGTTTCGGTATCGAAGTGATGAATGGTTTGTCTCGATGCAGGCAGCCAACGGTGATCAGCGTTAGAAACTGCAATGGCGTTATACCAACCATTTGGAATCCAGTTGGTATCAGGTGATGGCATAGTACGGCTATTAAAGTTTCCGCCACGAGAGAAGGCACGAAGAATGTCGTAGGCGGAGTTCATGCAATTACGCCCAAACAGTTCGTACTTCTGGCCGCTCACCCACTTCATTACGCTCATTGCCGCATCGGGATCAGGGAATACATTGTGCGTTACCGTCAGCAATTTAAACTGATTGTATTCCGCATCCTCGTATTTCATATTGGCAAAGTGCTGTAATGCCGCATTAAAACTAGGCACTTTACGAGACCAAAAGCCGTTAAAACGATTACCGCGAGGCCAACCATCGCCTTCAACAGCACCAATGATCCACTCGTTGTTGGGCAGTTGAAACCCCCACGCCACATGGCCGAGTAAAGGCTGACCAAGTAGATCTGGGCGGGTTGGACATAAAACGATGATGGCATGTGCAGACATGAGAAATCCTTTCTTCTATTTTGAAAGAGAAAACAATAATCCTCTTTGCATAGGCCTTCAATAGAGCGAATACAGCACTGTTAAAATACGACATATTTGTCCTATTTGCGGCTATATTCTATTGGCGGCTATGGAATGAGCTACTCAATAACGGTACAAAACAACAGTCACAAAAAAGGAGCCTTGCGGCTCCTTCTTCTACAGTGACTCACTGCGCTATCAATCCAGCTGCTCAACACGGATACGAGTGACTTTACCGTGTGTACTATCCAGCGCTTCAATCGCTTCGATTGATTTATCCATAATGGACTCTTCAATCAGGTGCGTAAGAATAATGATCTGAGCAAGGTCATTTTCCATACGCGGTTCTTTTTGAATCAAGGCTTCGATATTGATGTCTGCGTTGCTCAAGATGGTGGCAATGCTTGCTAATACACCTTTGCGATCTTGTACTTGGATGCGTAAGTAGTACGCCGTTTCGATTTGCTCAATAGGCAATACTCGAACGTCATCAATGGTGTCGAACGCTAGGTGATTTACGCTGGCAGAGGCTGGCGCATCAAATGTACGAGCCAAATCAATCACGTCTGCCACAACCGCTGAGGCCGTTGGACCTGCACCAGCACCTGCGCCAACGTAAAGCGTATCGCCAACTGCGTCGCCATTCACGGTTACTGCGTTTAATACGCCGTCAACTTTAGCAATGGTACGGCTTTCTGGAATCAGTGTTGGATGAACGCGCAGATCGATACCTTTGTCGGTACGACGGCTCACGCCCAAGTGCTTGATGCGGTAGCCTAGCTCTTCTGCAAACTCGACATCCTGCGGTGATACCTTGCTGATGCCCTCTGTGTAACAGTGTTCAAACTGCAACGGGATACCGTACGCAATCGACGACAGAATCGTCAGCTTGTGTGCCGCATCAATGCCTTCAACGTCAAACGTTGGATCGGCTTCAGCGTAGCCAAGCGCCTGTGCTTCAGCCAGTACATCATCAAATGCACGACCTTTATCACGCATTTCAGTCAGGATGAAGTTTCCGGTGCCATTGATGATGCCAGCCAGCCAGTTAATGCGGTTAGCGGCTAAGCCTTCACGAATGGCTTTGATAATTGGAATGCCACCAGCAACGGCCGCTTCATACATCACGGAAACGCCTTTTTCTTCCGCCGCGGCAAAAATCTCTGAACCGTATACCGCGATCAGTGCTTTGTTCGCAGTCACCACGTGCTTGCCATTGTTGATGGCCGTCATAACGACTTCTTTGGCGATGGTGTAACCACCAATCAACTCGACGATGATGTCGATATCCGGGTTATTTACCACATCAAACACGTCTTTCGTCGTTTTCACATCCCCTAACTCAATCGCAGGGTTAGGACGACGCTGTGTAACCTGCTCAATGATGATCTCACGACCGGCGCGGCGGGATATCTCTTTTGCATTATTTGTAAGCACGTTGAAGGTGCCGCCACCCACTGTACCTAAACCACAGATACCTACTCTTACCGGTTTCAAGATCGTCTCTCCTCTATGCTCACTTCACCTAATTACGTGTTCTCAACCGCTATTCGGCAACATAATTACGAAGGGCTATAACAATGGCTATGATTGGTCAAAAGTTCATCAACTCAGGCAGCTGTTTTCTGCAAGATGTTGAGCCTTTGGAATTTGGGCTTAAATGTATCATATTCAGAACGGGACTAAATCCCATTCAGGCAATTATTTGAATACGTCTAGATAGGAAGGGAAGTAGGAAGGCAGCGTGGCCTGTGATAACGTTTTATCCCAACTGTGCTTGAACGATTAAAAACAATAATTAAGGATACAATATGTCGATCTTTCTGGTGTTAACCGTCATTGCTGATGACAAACCCGGCATCGTAGAAAAGCTCGCAGCGACGATTACTGACCACAACGGTAACTGGCTGGAGAGCCGTATGGCTCAGATGGCAGGTAAGTTCGCGGGGATTTTGCGTATCAGCATTCCGGAAGAAAACTCCAACCACCTTGTTTCTGCGCTGTCGGCACTAGACAGTAAAGGCCTGCTGGTGCGTGTTGAAACGCCTGGAGCACACGACGACACCGCCGCAAATCACAGCTTAAATCTTAGTGTCGTAGGTAATGACCGGCCAGGTATTGTGAAGGAGGTATCTCAGGCACTCGCGCGCATTGGTGTGAACGTGTTGGAACTTTCGACCAGCTGCAACCCAGCCGAAATGTCAGCGGTACCTTTGTTTCGAAGTGAAGCCCTGATCAGCGTCCCGGAAGGTCTGGCCGATGATGATATTAGCGATGCGCTAGAAGCTCTGTCTGATGACCTAATGGTTGAAATCACGTCGTCAAAATAGCACCAGCTAGCCCTTGCAGTGAAGCGCTATCGAAAGCGCTTCACTAAATCATTCATTTCAGTCGAAAATTCTAAAATGTGGCGGATGCTATCCGCTGCATCTTTCGAGCGACTCATGGACGCATTTGCTAACGATGAGATCGTTTCGGTCTTTTGTTCCATTTCGGACGTTAACCCCGCCTGCCGTTCCGCTGCCGACGCCATTGAGCCAGACATAGAGGCGATACCTTCCATAGCGACCAAGATTTCGCCAAACATATTATCCATATCATTCACCTGAGACATGCCGTTTTGAGCGGATGAACTTCCTCGTTCAGACACGTGTTCGGCCGCGGTGACCTTAGATGATAATTCTGCCATCGCGCTGTGAATGTTACCTGTCGTTTCTTGAGTACGTTGCGCTAAATTACGTACCTCGTCGGCGACAACTGCAAAGCCTCGACCTTGCTCGCCCGCCCGTGCAGCTTCAATCGCCGCATTTAAGGCCAGTAAGTTAGTTTGCTCTGCGATGTCTTCGATGACTTGAGCAGCCTGAGATATGCGCTCTGTTTGTTCTGAGATAGCACGTATTGTACCGGCCACCTGTTCTGAAATTTCACTCAGTGATGAGATCGACTTTTGAGTTTCTGACGCTAATTCTGTACCTGCCATGATTTTTTGCTTCACATCACGGGTGTTATTAGTGGTGTCACGAATGTAAGTCACAATTTCAGAGGTAGCGACAGAGATATCTCCCATTGCACGCACTAAGCTTGAGCTTTCTTCGCCCTGCTTTTGAATTTCATTGAATGCATCATTGGCTAAACCCATACCGTGATGACTGGTTTTTACCACCGATGCACTGGAATCCATCATCCGCGTTAAGATGCAATCAATACGCGCCGCCATGCCTGTAACCGCCATTGCCGCCTGCCCATATGGGCCTGCATGACCGTGGTAAATAGCCGCGGCGGTTGAATCATGAAAGACATCCGCGTAACTTTTTTCGAGTTCTTTCAAGCGCTGGCTTCGGCGATACAGCTGAATACCAAACGTAATGCTGATACCAGCTAACCCACCTAATACTGAATCAAGAGTACTGTTGGTCAATACACCAATGATTGCCCCTAATATCACCGGTAACCCCCAGCCTAAGGCCTCAGCGACTTTTTTGGCTTGTTTCTTTTGGTTTATTTTTCCAGAATTTATTTCTTGATAGTACTGCTCAGCACGGCGGATAAGGTCTCGTGATGGCAGTGTTCTGACCGATTCGTAACCAATAAGCTGGCCGTTGGTGAACACGGGGGTTACATACGCACTAACCCAGTAATGATCCCCGTTTTTGCAGCGGTTTTTGACCATGCCCATCCACGCCTTCCCCTGCTTAAGGTGTTGCCACATCGATTCAAACGCATGTGATGGCATATCCGGGTGACGAATCAGATTATGCGGCTGGCCAATTAGCTCTTCCCGCGAATACCCACTCACTTCGACAAAGGCATCGTTGCAGTGAGTAATTTTACCTTTGAGGTCAGTAGCTGAAATCAGCTTTTGATCCGCACTGTAGGTATATTCTTTGTTTGTGATGGGTAAATTGCTGCGCATAGTCGTATTACCAAAGTGGCCTGTTAGAAAAGATAGCAGCAAATTGATGAATCGAAAGCCAACCACTCAATTATGTGCGCAGATTTGGCACTTTAGAATCTGGTGATGACTTGTTCATTATGAAACACTGCGCGCCTTCCGATATCTCTGGTCTCTTGTTTTGTCTAATTCAACTTCGCCCAACCTCTTCAAAGCGGACATGCTGCTGCTCTTAGTGACTGTATTGGCAGCCATTAGCTGGATGTTTTCGAAAGAAGCGTTGAATGGCTTTCCGCCGCTGTTATTTATTGGCGTACGGTTCTTGATGGCGGGATTATTACTGGCGATTCCGGGCTATAAAGCCCTCCGCACAATCAACGCCAGCCAGTGGAAAGCATCCACCGCCGTTGGCTTATTGTTTGGTGTGGCCATGAGTACTTGGATCATGGGGCTATTTAACGCCACACACCTCGGTGAAGGCTCGTTTATTACCAGCCTGGCTGTGGTTTTAGTGCCACTCATTAGTTGGCTGTTCTTCCGAGATCGCATTAGCCGAGCCAGTTGGATTGCACAAGCATTGGCGTTTTCCGGTCTTGCGTTGCTGTCCCTGCAACATGGCTTCAGGCCGGAACTTAGCCAAGTATTATTCTTTATCTCGGCCTTATTATTATCACTGACCTTTATTTTGAATGGCCGCGCGGCTTGTCATATCCCAGCTCTTGCTTTAAGTGCGATTCAATTATCCTTGGTAGGCATCGTTGCGTTAGTGATATCAGCAGGTGTCGAGACTTGGCCCAGTGTGTGGACCGGCGACATGTGGTTATGGCTTTTATTAAGCGTGACTGTTGGCACGGCCGCTCGCTTCTTTATTCAAACCTACGCCCAAGGGATGACGACACCAAGCCACGCGGCCGTGATTATGATCATTGAACCCGTCTGGACCGCCACGTTTGCGGCCCTCTGGTTTGGAGAGCGCATGGAAATTAGCCAAGTGTTTGGCTGTGGATTGATCTTCTTAGCACTGATCGTAAATCGATGGTCGGCGGTGCGTCAGTGGTTAATTACACGAAAAGCCTAGCCATGTACCCATTACCCCTCTGGCCGGGTAAACGGATGAATTGGCGGAATGTTGTAGGAATTCAACAACAATTTACCGTGCGCCACTCCGCGTAAGCTGATCATCTGATCGGCAATCGTCCGTAACTTATCCGCAGGCCCCTGAACCACCAACACCGCCATGGTGTTGGTGTCGGTAAGGTTCACACTTAAATTGCTGATGACTTCATCAATGTATTTGTATTGAAGGTCATAGAGTTTTTTATGCAAACCTGGGGTTGAGTGGTTATAAACCAAATTCAGCGTACCCGTCATAACGTCCCTGCCCGATTGCGATTTGTGATCGTTAATATCGCGATTAACCATGTCACAAATCGCCTGGGAGCGGCTATCGAATCCTCGTCGTGCCACCATATCATCCAGCCCCTCCAATAAAGATTCCGGCAATGAGATGCTAATACGACTCAACGATTCTTTTTGGCTCATAACATTTTATTCCTTGTCTTATCTAAGGCACCTCTGATTAAAAAAGATGACTGTATTTTTCAATTTCCCATTCACTGACCGAGCGATGATATTCATTCCACTCCTCACGCTTGTAGCGAATAAATTCATCGCGTAAGCCTTTACCAAGTACCTCTTCTACGAATGGATCATTTTCAAACGCCGTGACAGCCTCATCCAATGTGCGCGGTAAAAAGCCGATACCTTTTTCTTCACGCTCCGCTTCAGATAAATCGTACAAATTGGTTTCTTGAGGCTTGCCCGGATCTAACCCCTCACGTATACCCTGTAAACCGGCGGCTAATGCCAAGGCGGCTGCAAGGTAAGGGTTCGTTGCACCATCAGCATTACGCGACTCACAACGCCCGCCGCCCATGGGAACACGAACCGAGTTAGTACGGTTATTAGAACCAAATGAGTTAAATACCGGCGCCCAGGTAAAGTACGGCATATCCCCTTGGCGAACTAAACGCTTATAGGAATTCACGGTCGGTGCAAACACAGCACACAATGCTGGGCCGTGTTTCAAAATACCGGCAATAAATTGGTAACCTAACTGAGTTAACCCTAAGCCATTCGGATCATCTGATTTCTGACACTGAAACAGGTTCTCTTTGGTTTCAATATCGTACAGCGACATATTAAAGTGCGCGCCGGTGCCGGTACGATTTGAGAACGGTTTGGGCATAAAAGTAGCCAACAAACCTTCTTCTTTGGCGTATTCTTTGGCCATCATTTTCAAAAAGGTAAAACGATCGCAACTGGTAATTGCATCCGCGTAATTAAAGTCGAATTCAAACTGGCCATTGGCGTCTTCGTGGTCAAACGAATACAAACCCCAACCAAGGTCATCAATGCTGGTCGCCATTTTATCGAGCCATGTAAAGTTACTTAAGAAGGCACGAGTGTCGTAACAGGCTTTTTTCAGTTTGTCGTCTGGATCAGGGATTTGCAGTTTGCCATTTTCGTTTTTTTTCAATAAAAACACTTCGGCCTCAATGCCGAGATTCATACCAAAGCCCATGTCGGCGGCTTGCTTTAAAATAGATTTCAACAATACCCGCGTGCTTAACATGTAAGGCTCGCCATACAAGGTATTATCTGCAGGCATCCAAGCAATTTCAGGCTGCCACGGCATTTGAATAATATGATCAAGATCGGGCACCGAGGCAATTTCATCGTCGTTAGGTGCTTGGCCTAAACCATCGAGTGCATAACCAGTGTAGAGTTCCGAACCGTGAGCCATATGATGTAGGTGAGATAATGGAACTACCTTACCTTTCGGAATGCCATGAATATCCACATAGTTACCCATGCAGTATTTCACGCCTTTTTTTTGCAGCTCTTCCTGAATTCTGCTGATTTCACTGTCCGATTTAATCTCGATCATTTCTCTTTCACCTTTGAGCCTATAAAAAATGCTCTATCAAAGTTCGTTTAAAATAGATTTTTCGTAACTGATATTCAGCGGTGCCTCTTCCGTGATCGCCTTACGTATCAATGCTGTCAGGTCCTCGCGCATGTATTGGTATAACATTTCGCCTTTTTCTGCCGTGGCAGCGGATGGCATTCCGGTCACACCGTTGGTACTAGTGCGATTCACAGGATGGCTGAAAACACAGCCGTCTGTTCGATCTGGATCGTCCGCCGCTGTTAACTTTTCAGGGCGCACTATCTCAGGATGTAAGTGCATCATTAAGGCAGTTTCTGCATCGTTTGCATGCCAGTCTTCAGCGTCTGCAAAGTGTGCTTCTCGAACGCGTGGCGATACTTGCGCGGTCGGTACAATCGCCACCATAAAGCCATCGTGCTTAGCCCGTAATATTTCCAGCGCACACCGTAAAGGCGCATCATTCGTGACATGGCCATTCACAATTAATAAACGACGAATCCCTGCTGATACCACCCAATCACCAAGGTCAGTAATCACATCAATTAATGTTTTAGGGCTAAGTGCCAGGGTGCCTGGCCAGCGTTTTGAATGCCCTATCGAACATCCATAAGGTAAGGTGGGAAGCAAAATAACGTCCGTATCTTTCGCTACGTCGTAACACAAGGTATGGGCAATGGCGGCGTCCATTCCACAGCCCAAATGTGGGCCATGTTGCTCAGTGGCACCGATGGGCAATACTGCGGTTTGCACACCACCTTTGACAGCACTCGCGACTTCTTCCCAGGTCATATGACTTAATTGATTCATAAACACCCCTAATTAAAAGACACTGCCGACGTCGTCGTTAACATGCACCATGCGCACAAGATTCAGGTGGTCGTCGTCATCGTCTTCTACCGGAGGATGAATCAAGTCTTCGATATGTTGTTTCGTGGCCAAAAATTCAGGGCTTAAAAACTGCTCAGGCGAACGGGGTTGCGGCACGGGTACTTCCACAAGCTCTTGCACTTCGCCAGGGTTGGCTTTCAGTACGAGAATACGATCCGCCAGGTACACAGCTTCATCAAGATCATGGGTAATAAAAAACACGGTGATATCGATGTTTTTCCAAATCTCTAATAAGTACGCCTGCATTTTTGCGCGAGTTTGTGCATCAAGTGCCCCAAATGGCTCGTCCATTAACAAGATTTTAGGGCGGTTCGCTAATGCTCGGGCAATAGCAACACGCTGCTTCATACCACCTGATAATTGATGTGGATAATTATTTTCAAAACGCTCAAGACCAATCAAATTAATCCATTCACGTGCCTCACCTTCTGCTGTGCCTTTGTCATAGCCACTTTCACGCAAGCCGAACATGATGTTTTCTTTGACTGTTAACCAAGGGAATAATGTATACCCCTGAAACACCATACCGCGTTCAGGGCCAGGCTTAGTCACTTCCTCACCGTTAAGAAGCACTTGCCCCGCAGACGCTTGCTCTAACCCGGCAAGAATTCTAATCAGTGTCGATTTACCGCAACCTGACGGCCCAATCACACAGACAAATTCGCGTTTGTGAATTTTCAAATTAACGTCTTTGAGTGCGGTGACGGTTTTTTCTTGGCCACCTTGTGTGCTTTTAAAATGCTTATTTAAGTTTTTAACTTCTAACGTCACCGGGCGCTGCTTAATACGATCAAACCGATCTTTTACTTCTGGCGCTTGATCAAGATAGCTGGGGAGATTGAGATGTTTCATAGCACAAGCCTCTTAATTTTTCTGCCAAGGAAATAAACGACGACCCAACCAAGCCAACAATAGGTCGATGGTTAAGCCCATGATTCCAATGATGATGATGGCGGCGAACACGTTATCAAAATTCTTGTAGCGTGCTTGCTGAGTAATAAACCAAGTAATCCCTGAGCTAGTACCAATCAATTCAGCGACGATCAAATACGTCCACGCCCAACCGAGTAGAATTCGGGTGTCGCGATATAAATCAGGTAAAATTCCTGGCAGTACCACCCGAAAGAGCATGGATTTGTTCTTAGCACCTAATGTTTGCGCCGCTTCTAACAAGGAAGGGTCTAGTTTGCGTGTGGTATTCGCCACCACGAGTACTTGTTGAAAGAAGGTACCAATAAAAATAATGGCAATTTTTGGTGCTTGATAAATTCCAAGAATCGCTACGGCAAGTGCGCCAAACGCAGGCGCGGGTAAATAGCGGAAGAACTCTATAAAAGGTTCAAATAAGCGCGAAAAGAAGTCGTAGGTTCCGGCCAAGATACCCATCGGGATACCGATAATTGACGATAGTACGAATCCCCAGAAGATTACCTGAATACTGGACCACAAGCTCTCATGCAGCCAATTTTCACTGCGCCTTTTCGGCTCAGTGGTAAACGAGGTATAAAACGCGGTTATGACTTCATGTGGCGCCGGTAAATAGACCGGGTTGGCTGGATCACCTTGTGGAAGTGCTGCATTCGTCTGCTCGGCTTTATCCAGCTCTTGATAAAATAATTCTTTATCTACCAGCATATCTTCGCGAAAGTAACTCACCGACCCAGGCTCTGTCACCTTCACTTGCGGATGCCAAAGAAAAGGGACATAACTGATGAGTGTCCACAATAGAATCGGCAATCCAAAACTTGCAAGGGTTACAAGTTTTCGATTGCTCGGCTCCATTCTTTTATTCACAGAAAGTAAGGGCATATCGACTTCCTATTTTCACGATATAGTTTTTGAAAATTGGCAATTACAACAGCAAATAACAAACATTGAGCTGATTCATCCCCTACCGACTAAGGCATATTCAAGAAAATTATATGTGTGTCACGTATGACAAAAGATGAGGTGTTGAGTAGAACCGCCGACAGGCTATCAGCGGTTCTGATTTATATTTCAGTGACAATTATTGAATGAGCTCTCAATATATTGACGATTTTCTTCAAATACACTGATCCATATTGAGTACCTACCGATCAGTGTGAAAGTCGATTACAGGGCATCAAGTAATGATGAGTCGATGTATGAATCAACCTCTTGGCCTTCGGCGTATACATCATTCGCGACGTTAAATACGTCAGCGATTTCAGTCGAACCGTATAACGAATCAAACCCTTTGGTTTTCTTCATAAATGGCTTGGCTTCTTCCAACGTTAAGATTTTTGTACCCGCAATAAAGCTTTTGTACTCTTCTGCCGGAATACCTACACGAGCCGCCATAATACTGATGGCTTCGTCACGAGTTTTAGGGTCTTTTAGGTACGCCACCGCTTGGTACCATACTTTCATAACCTTAAGCCATTCTGCTTTATGTTGCGCTAGGCTGCCCGGAGAAACCGCAAGCACGTCATAAATTAGACCCGGTTCATCAGCGCTTGAGTAAATACGCTTCGCGCCCGGTACCATCGTCAGTGCCTGACCTGAATTTGGCTGCCATGCCACGATGGCATCCACATCGCCAGAAGCAAGGACTTGAGGTGTTTCGTTAGTAGGGACATTCACTAGCTCGACATCGGTTTCGCTCATGCCCGCTTCTTTTAAAGCATTGAGCAAAAGAAGGTGACCAACAAACCCAATTTCAACACCAACTTTTTTGCCTTTTAACTCTTCGATTGAATCAATACCCGGAGCCGCGACCACCATGTCGTTGCCATTGGAGTAGTCATTAATCAAGATCATCACATTTTGCGCGCCGGTTGCACCAGTAACCAAAGCATCGCCATTGGTCATGGCCACAGCATCTAATTGACCTGCGGCAAAGGCATCCATACTAGCAACGTAATCAAACCACTCAAATTGCACTTCGACACCAGCTTCCTCAAACATGTCTTTTTCAATCGCAATCTCCCATGCCACCCAACCCGGCCAGTCGCTGTAACCGATTTTTAACGGCTCAGCATTTGCGCCTGCTGCACCAAGCAAGCCTGTACTAAACAATCCTGCGAGTGCACCTGCGAGTAGTTTTTTCTTAATAGACATAGGGAGAGTCTCCAAATACAAAGTTAGGTAAAGCTCGATTGAGTATTACGTTTTTAAAAGTTCGTAATATTCAATAAAGCACTGGCTGTGCCAGCCAAAACCATGAAGGGATACCCTTAAGCCCGACATTGGGCGCAAAAATCAGATTCATACGCAAAAATAATGTTGATAAAACATGCAGTTAGATATTTTGTTAAGTTTGTCATTGCGAGCATTTGCGCAACCCATTTTGATCGACAGGTGCGATCTAATCTGTATTTTAGTGCACTCTCTCAGTGCGAATGTGCAACCTTGGTGCAAATTAAGCGCATGTCATTAACTCTCATACACTTGAAAAACATCGCCATCAGCGGTATTCCTATATAGGTGATGCGACCACCATGAAACTTGCCGAAAAAATGGACAAGCTGGCACAGGTTTCGCTTCACTGAACAACAACGACGCACTTAAGTAAGCCGTGAACATCCATCACCGCTTCGCAATAAGGGCACTAGGGTTCCGGCTTCTGTTTAGATGTGAACAATCTAATTAGCAGAAGCGACTGGACCGAGAGTGACCGACCTCCAGCAGCGTACTGGCAGGTTACACGGCGGGATAAAAGCCCGGGAGATCAGGAAACATAAGCATGCTAGCCCGTGCCTGTGTCAATGAATCAAACCGTGAACCGAGGCCAGCAATGACACATCCTCATCTGTTAACCAAAAACACTTTCTCCAATGGTGCACACCATTGGTTGTCGTGCGCCATCATCTGCGCCTTCCGTAAACACAAAGGAGAAGCTCATGTCTGATTTTCAACTTGGCGATACGATTTACCAAGACACGCTCGGTGGCGGTTGTCATTGGTCTATGCGCGTACGCAAAGGCACCCTGCTCACTCTGACGGATGTTCATGGAGGTGCTAACTTAGGCATGTTGTTTTATAACCCTGAGAATCTTCTCGAAAAATACAACGCCCCCGACACGCTTAAATGCCAACACACTTTTAAGCTCACTCAGGGGCATTGTTTGTATTCCGATATGGGGCGAATTTTTGCTTCCATTATTGAGGACGACTGCGGCTGGCACGACACAGTATGTGGCAACTTAAATAAAACGACCCTCGCAAAAAAGTGGACTTTAAAAAGCTATCAAGACGCCCTTAACGGCTGGACACAAAACGGCTACGACGCTTTTCTGGTTGAGCTAGCCAAATACGGTTTGGGCCGCAAAGACATGGCGGCCAACCTAAACCTGTTCAGTAAAGTCGTCACCGATGAAGACGGCAATATGCAATACGCGGCTAACCCTTCCGGCGCAGGAAAAAAAGTGACTCTACGTTTTGAGATGGACACACTCGTTGTGATGCACACCTGCCCGCATCCATTAAACAATGCGGATGAATACACGGTTGCACCAGTGCATTATGCACTTAGCCAAGCTAAACCGGTTGCGGATGATGACCAATGCAAAAACGCTTGTGGTGAAAATCAGCGCGGATTTAAAAACAACGACATCTATTATTTTATGTCCACTAACGCTCAGCCAGTTAACGCATAAGGAGGCCATCATGATTAAAGAAAGCACATTAGAACCAGAACAGGCCAGCTACCGCAAAATCATTCCTGCCGGTGACTACCTTTTGCATCGCATTGAAAAAGGTCAAACGATTCGAATTCTTGACCTTGAAGGCAACCAAGCCGCCGACACCTTGTTTTATAACGCAGACGATGTGTCCGAGCGCTACAGCGCAATGGACACCATTCGCACCCAAAGCAATGTGTATTTGACTGCTGGCACTGTGCTGATGTCGAACGAAGATAATCCAATGTTGGAAATCGTCGCCGACACCTGTGGCCGCCACGATACCTTGGGTGGTGCGTGCGCAACAGAATCGAATACCGTGCGTTATGCGCTCGAAAAAAAGTGCATGCACGCTTGTCGTGATAGCTGGATGCTGGCGATTAACGAGCAAGAAGAATACGGATTATCGAAAGCCGACATCACGCATAACATTAACTTTTTTATGAATGTGCCGGTCACCCCAGAAGGCGGGTTAACCTTTGCCGATGGAATTTCAGATGCTGGGAAATACGTCGAGCTAACCGCCAAGATGAATATTTTGGTACTGATTTCGAATTGTCCGCAACTCAACAACCCTTGCAATGCTTACAACCCAACGCCGGTTGAAGTCTTGGTGTGGTCATAGTGTTGTCTTAACTAATTAGACAATTAACTAATTTAATTCATAACGGGACGACCCGTTATTTGATTGATTTCCGGGACGGCCCGGCTTGAGGCCTATAATGAAAAACACAGGCATGTTTAAAAAAGTACTCATCGCCAACCGTGGGGCGATTGCCGTTCGTATTATTCGTACCCTACGCGAGCTAGGTTGCATCTCGGTTGTGGTCTACCACGAAGCCGACAAACACTCTCTGCACGTACATCACGCCGACGAGAGCTACAGCCTCGGCAGTGGCAGCGTGACCGACACTTACTTAAATCAAGAGAAAATAATAGCCATCGCCAAAGAGGCAAACGCCGAAGCGATTCATCCGGGTTACGGCTTTTTAAGCGAAAATCCAGATTTTTCCGACGCATGCGATAGCGCAGGTATCGTATTTTTAGGCCCAAATTCGCAACAAATGAAAGACTTCGGCCTTAAGCATCGCGCCCGTGAACTCGCCGAACAAAGTAATACCCCACTACTCCCTGGCACAGACTTATTAAAAGACCTTGATGACGCCGTTACCCAAGCTGCTCACATTGGCTACCCAGTGATGCTAAAAAGCACCGCCGGTGGTGGTGGCATTGGCATGCAACTGTGTTACAGCGAAAAAGAATTACGCGATGCGTTTGATTCAGTAAAACGCCTAAGCGCGAATAACTTTTCTAACGACGGTGTATTTTTAGAAAAATTTGTCGAGAAAGCGCGCCATATCGAAGTGCAAATTTTTGGCGATGGCCAAGGCAATGTCGCCGCCTTTGGTGAACGTGATTGCTCGTTGCAACGTCGTAACCAAAAAGTGATTGAAGAAACCCCTGCGCCCAATATTTCTGAAGCCACTCGCAAAGCGTTACACGATACCGCCTGCCGCTTAGGTAAAAGCGTTAATTATCGCAGCGCCGGCACGGTCGAATTTATTTACGACGACGCCAGCGAAGCCTTTTATTTTTTAGAAGTGAACACCCGCTTACAAGTAGAGCACGGTGTGACGGAAGAAGTATTTAATATCGACCTCGTAGAATGGATGATTCGACTGGGCGCGGGTGAAACACTGCCACTGAATGAATATCGCGTTCCTGTTGGTCACAGTATTCAAGCGCGTATTTATGCGGAAGATCCAGTCAAAGATTTTCAGCCATGCGCGGGCTTGCTCAGCAAAGTACGTTGGGCAAGCAAGACGAATAATTTACAAAGTAATTTGAGACATAATTTACGACATCATTTGAGAATAGACACTTGGGTCGAGAATGGCACTCAAGTGCCCGCCCTGTTCGATCCTATGCTGGCAAAAGTGATTGTTACTGCCGACACACGCGAAGAGGCCATCGCGCAATTACACCAAGCACTTGCCGCGAGCGAGCTGTATGGCATTGAAACAAATTTGCTCTACGTGCAGCATATTTTAGCAGACAAAGACGTACTGGCAGGCAATGTCTGGACACGTAAACTCAACGAGCTGAGCTTTCAAGACCCAAGCATTGATGTAATTAGTGCAGGTACTCAAACTACGATTCAAGACGTCCCGGGACGCATTGGCTACTGGAATGTGGGCATTCCACCGTCAGGGCCATTTGATGATTATTCGTTCCGCTTAGGGAATCGCCTATTAGGCAATACCGACGACTGCGCAGGATTAGAAATCACCCTCAAAGGCCCGGTGTTAAAATTCGGTCAGGCCACGCAAGTGATCATGACAGGGGCAGAAACTAACGCAACTGTTTTGCGTACAGGTTTGCGAAATAGCGAAGAAATTTCTATCGACTTTTATCAAGTTATTAACCTCGAAGCGGGCGATATTCTTGATTGCGGTTCTGTTACTGGTGCAGGTGCCCGCGCCTTTTTATTAATCGCGGGTGGAATTCAGTGCCCAGAATATTTAGGCTCTCGCTCTACGTTTACACTGGGGCAATTTGGCGGCCACAACGGGCGCTCACTATTACCCGGCGACGTGCTGCACTTACTGCCACCCGAAGACATAAACAACGAACTGCCCGCAGTTTACGATGCGAATTTAATTCCAAGCATAGGCAATATCTGGGAAGTGCACGTTATTTACGGCCCACACGGTGCGCCGGACTTTTTCACCGATGACGACATCGACACCTTCTTCGACGCAGACTGGGAAGTTCACTTTAACTCCAGCCGCACTGGAGTGCGTTTAATTGGCCCTAAACCCGATTGGGCACGGGCCGATGGCGGCGAAGCGGGCTTACATCCATCGAATATTCACGATAACGCCTACGCCATTGGTGCCATCGACTTTACCGGCGACATGCCGGTGATTCTCGGCCCTGACGGCCCAAGCTTGGGCGGCTTTGTTTGCCCAGCCACCGTGATCAACGCCGACCTCTGGAAACTCGGCCAATTAAAAGCCGGTGATAAAATTAAATTTGTGCCGGTATCACACGACACCGCCGTTGAACTTGCGACGGCGCAAAACGCTTCGATTAACTCGTTAACGCAAACGCCTGCTTATACGCCAAGTGATAAGCCAAGTGATACCCCAAAGCATTTACCATCCAGCATCGAACTGCAAACCATCTCAACCGATCAGCACCCGACAGGCGTTGTCTATCGCCCTGCCGGTGATAATTATTTATTGATTGAATACGGCCCGCTGCAACTCGATATTCGCTTACGTTTTCGTGTACACGCCTTAATGGAATCTCTGCTGCTTGAAGATATCGATGGCATTATCGAAATGACACCGGGCATACGCTCGCTGCAAATCCATTACGATAGCCTTAGTCTCTCGCGTGACGATTTATTAACGCGTCTTATTGCACAAGAAGACAAACTCGGTGACCTCAAAAACGCCGAAGTGCCTTCACGTACCGTATGGCTACCACTGTCGTGGAACGATATCGCCTGCCAACAAGCCGTCGATAAATACGTTAAATCCGTTCGTGCCGACGCACCGTGGTGCCCAGATAACATTGAATTTATTCGTCGCATAAACGGCCTAGATTCCATCGAAGACGTCAAAGACATCGTCTTTGATGCCAGCTACTTAGTGATGGGCTTAGGCGATGTCTACTTAGGGGCACCAGTGGCTACGCCGGTAGACCCACGCCACCGTCTTGTCACCACCAAATACAACCCAGCCCGTACTTGGACCGCCGAAAACTCCGTAGGCATTGGTGGCGCCTACATGTGCATTTACGGCATGGAAGGCCCGGGCGGTTATCAGTTTATTGGCCGCACCCTGCAAATGTGGAACCGCCATAAACAAACCAAAGAATTCAGCCAACCTTGGTTGCTACGCTTCTTCGACCAAATCCGTTTTTACGAAGTCAGCCACGATGAACTCACCGACATACGAGAAGAATTTCCGCACGGTCGCTACCCTATCAAAATTGAAGAAGGCACCTTTAACCTCGACGAGTATGAACGCTTTTTAAGTGACGAAGCCGAAGGCATTAGCGCGTTTCAAACACAACGCCAACAGGCCTTCCAGCAAGAACTCGAAGACTGGAAAGCCAAAGGTCTTCTGCGTTTTGAAACCGACACCGGCGCCATTGAAGACACCGACGAACGCCCATTGCAAGACGGCGAGTTTGCGATAGAAAGCCATATCTCAGGCAACGTCTGGCAAGTGCTCGTAACACCCGGACAACACGTCGAAGCCGGGCAGCCGCTATTGATTTTAGAATCCATGAAAATGGAAATCGAAATCACCGCACATAAAAGCGGTACTGTGGTTGAGCTGCTAAGAGAACCGGGGCAAGGGGTTAGTCCGGGGAAGGCGTTGGTGGTGTTGACTAACCGATAGTCATATACCAATATATGGTATTTATTGGTACAAAGAGGCAGAGCTAATGTCTAAAAACACCAGCATTACGCTTGGAGAGCATTTCGACGGTTTTATTTCCAAGCAAATCGCCGAAGGCAGATACGCGTCAACTAGCGAAGTCGTTCGTGCAGCATTAAGGCTACTTGAAGACAATGAGCAAAAACTTGCAACGCTGCGGAAGCTGCTCAAAGAAGGCGAAAATAGTGGCACTGCAGAGTATAGCTACGAAGCATTGATGAATGAACTTGATGACGACATTGGTTAATGGCGATATTTACATTAACTAATAAAGCCAAGGCTGATTTGAAATCGATTGCCATCTACACACAAAAGAAATGGGGCAGGCAACAGCGCGCTATTTACTTAAAACAATATGATGATTCATTTCACTTGCTTGCTGCTACCCCCGACATTGGAACTCAATGTGATTACGTAGCAGCAGGCTACCTTAAATTTCCAAATACTAGCCACGTTATCTTCTATCGAAAAATAAATGATGATCAAATTGAAATCGTGCGTATTTTACACAAGCGCATGGATGTCGAGTGGAAACTTAAAAGTTAGTAGTGTTATTCCATCTTCGATTTTAAAGCCAATTGCTTGAATTTATTGATATCACTCACACAAGCCGAAAGTTCTTCCTGCGTGTTTTTAAAATATTCACAGAGACTTTCTGACGTTTTACTGTGAGCAATATCATAAAGTTTCTGAACAGATTTCTGATAGCCATCATACGACTCTGAAAACACCATCTTGGCGATTGGTGATAACTCATTGTTATATTTTGTGTAAAAAAAGAGTGAGTGATTCATCGCTAGCTGATGATTTAACTTATAGCAATCCGCTGGATATTCGCTGATATCGCAGCGGTCAATATCAACACCAGCAATCATCCCAAGCATCATATGATCAAGGTACTCAAAGTCTTCACCTCCCTTCTTGTACCCTGCGGTGTACGCTAGGCCTGCGGTGATTAAGAGGGTTAGAATCATAATAGAAAATTTCATAATATTAGGGCATCCAGATAGGCAACATTAAAAATATTTACCAACCCATCAGGCATTTTCACTCACTCTATGCCATACATCGTAAAAACCAACAGAACGCATATAGGCTGATATTTCATATTCAAGGTCAGGTAACATCTCAAGATTATTGGTACTACCCAGAACCACTACCTCATTTTCATTATCATTATGAATAGAATCAACAACCCGCCATACAAATAGAGAGAACTTTTCAGCTGAATCTTCACTATCCACACCATTTTCTAACGTTTTAACTATCGTTTTTTCTTTGTCTGTCTTGGCATAATGGAGCAACAAGTCTTCAATATGAGCGTAACGATTAAATTTAATCATAAGGCAGTTTTTCTTTGTCATTAGTATCCAGCATCACCCAAATCTCCTATTTACTTCCACCTCAAGCGCCGCCTTCGCTCCAGACTCCATCAATAAACCATGAGCCGCCACCAGCGCATCAAAATCTAACGCGAGCAGTTGTTCAAAGTCCGCTTTGAGTGAACCTGATTTTGGCGTTACTCGTTTTAGCCAAGGTGGGCCGATGTTAATGCCTTGTTTGAACCCTAAAAGCTTAAAGGCGAATTTGGTAAACGCAGTGAAGTAACTCCAATCGGCGTGATATTGCACGCTATCGGTGGTGATGAGTAATTTGCGGTCTTTAAGTAGTAATGCGGCTTCAGGATACAGTGATGTACTAAATACAAAAAAGGCTGAATTACTGATCGGGCTTTCGGTATCTGCATTTATGAGGTGTGTCGGCTTAGGCAGTGGATACGACGTTTGCCCAGCTTGTGCCCAGAACTCACACTGATATCGTTCTAGGTAGAAGGCGTCGTCAAGGCCATGAAAATCGCCGAGCCGCATAATACGTGTCACTTGCCCGAGCTTTTCTAACTCAGCTAGGCCGTCATCGTTCATACGTACAGGATTAATAAGTGTCAGTTGCCCTGCTTCTTCAAGGATGATCATATTGCGGTTCATCCGCATCCCGGGCCCCATTTTGATACTGCCATGAAGCAGGTAAACACCGGGAAACAGTTTTACGATATCGTCGTGTGGGAAGGCTTTGGGGTAAGTTTGAGAGTGCATAACTTGTCCTTAAGTTGAGGCTTATTATGTTACAGCTCTAACCATTGAGCTTTATTGGTCCTGATCACTGACAGCCAATTTTTTGTACTTATGAATAATGAAACTGATCGTTATAAAAATAAAGCCCAGTATTGCTGAAAGTGGCCAATATATCATCCATTGAATAGGTAACCCTGATTTGTCTGGCGGTAACAACCAGATACTACTTACTAGTAGTAGTGCCATGGATATACCGATAAATCCACTATGTATTATCTGTGTAGAGGGTTTTACCATTAAGATTAAAAGCGAAAAAATAAAAAATGGAGCTCCATAAAATAGTATCGAGTAAAAGAGAAAACTATAAATTTCAGCCTGATTATGCGTCCCAGTGAAGAATACATAGCTTGTGATTAATAAACTAAAACACATAGGAACTAAGAGATAGCGAATAACTAACAACATAAATCATGTCCCTCTAATTTACTTGTTGGGTTACGCGCTTCGCGCTAACCCAACCTACAATATTACGTATTTAGCACTAGCTTAGCGTTTATCTGCCTTTCTTAAATACTGATTTTCCTAGATCACGATTAACCTATCTTCCAATTCGTTTTGCTCATGCGTGGCGGGCAGTACGTCACTGACGACATTCGCAACGCTGTTGACGCATTCCTCAAAGCCTTCGAGTACGGCTCCGGTTTTTACTTTTTGGGTAAACGTTGTGACTATGCTTTGCCATTGGCTGTTGTCGATATGGTTTGAGATGCCTTGGTCGACCATGATTTCAACGTAGTGCTCTGCCGCTGACACAAAGATGAGTACGCCAGTGCGATCTTTGGTGTGGTGTAGTCCTTGCTCTAAAAACTGGCGTCGCGCCATAAGTGCCGCACGGTGGTGTTTCATGCGTTTTGGAATCAAACGATAACGTAACGCCGGGATTTGAAAGCTGGCCGCAAGCAGCACGAACACGCCCATTTGTACCAACAATAAATCTTGCGGGGCGAGCCAAAGCGGCGATAGCAGTAATACGCTAGGCGTAAGCAGCGCAATCATGGCCGCCCACATCGTGGGAATAAACCGATAATCGTCGGATGCATGCGCATATACCGTCACGATTTCTGCGTCGGTTTTTGTTTCTGCGTTTTTTACTGTGTCAGCCAGTTGATCGAGCTGTTGTTTATTTAATAAAGCCATTACCAACCTCCTGAGGCGCCGCCTCCTCCAAATCCACCGCCGCCGCCGCTGAAGCCACCGCCGCCGCCGAAACCACCAAACCCACCGGTCGAAATATAACCTGAACCACCACGACCTCCTCGGCCTCCACCAGAGTGGTTACTACCAAAGAAACCACTGATAAAAAATATTCCTATGACTACCAATATCAGGTAGTGAAACCATTCTTTTATACCGTCATGATTAGAAACAGATTTCGATTTATAAGTACCCGCAATCGCCAACAGTATGGATTCCACACCTTTCTGAATGCCTTGGCTAAAACGTCCTTTTTTAAATTCAGGGCGGATCACAGCTTGAATGATGTTGGAGGCGATGGCATCAGTGAGTGAGCCTTCAAGCCCGTAGCCCACTTCGATACGCATTTTGCGATCATTCTTGGCAATAATGAGTAACACGCCATTATCTTTGTCGGCTTGCCCTATACCCCAGTGGCGTCCGAGCTGATAACCGTATTCTTCGATTGTGCGACCTTCAAGGCTATGGATCGTTACCACCACGACTTGATTGCTGGACATGTCTTCGTGTTTTTTGAGTACGGTTTCTAGGCGAGTTTCGACATCACGCGGAAGCAAGCTCGCGCGATCTACCACGTGCCCAGTTAACTCAGGAAAGTTGGGGGCAGCACTGGCGGAGGCCACCAGCGTCAATGGCAGCAAGAGTGCTAACCATATCAGTTTTGAGAACGTCCATTTCATCAGGGTTTAGACCTTTTAAAAATTCACTCTTGTTTAGAAATTCACAGTAGGCGCTTGCTCGGCGTTCTCAGTGGTGGCTTTGAAAGTCTCACGCTTTTCCATATCGCTGTACAATAAGCTGTGCCAGATTTTGCCAGGAAAGGTGCGAATCTCGGTGTTATAAGCTTGCACCGCTTGAATAAAGTCACGGCGAGCAACGGCGATGCGATTCTCAGTGCCTTCTAGTTGAGATTGCAGGGCAAGGAAGTTGGCGTTGGATTTTAGGTCTGGGTAGTTTTCAGTAACCATTAATAAACGACCCAATGCACGGCCAAGGCTGCCTTGTGCTTGCTCATATTTTTCGAGGGCTTCTGGGTTGTTAAGTAATTCACTATCCATTTGAATCGAAGTCGCTTTGGCACGTGCTTCGACGACGGCGGTAAGGGTTTCTTGCTCTTGCGCAGCAAACCCTTTCACTGTGTTGACCAAATTAGGAATCAAATCAGAACGACGTTGATACTGGTTTTCGACCTGTGCCCAGGTGCTGTTTACTTGCTCGTCGTAGGTGGGAATATTGTTGATGCCGCAGCCAGCTAACACGGTGGCTGTGAGAACGATAAGAATTAGACGATGAAACATAACACTACCCTGTATTTGGTTTATTACACGGAGTTTACCTGTTTCAGGAGAAAACAGAACCCACCTCTGTTATACTGCGTGCTCATGACGGTTTGTCCGTCGCGTCATCCTTTGTTTAGCTCCGCTCAATGACTGAATGCCGCACCGCGCTCGTCTGTTCATCCTTTGAACTTGCCGTGCGTTCACTATTGATCGGTCATTGTCAGTATCCAGAGTGTATCGCTGTCTAAATCAGTAAATCTCACCCTGCTTCCTTTCTTTATTGGTTTTTTCTTACCAATCCGTTTCGATCAATGAATTTATTTTTAGCTAACAAATTGTGTTTGTTGGCGTTCTATTGGTATGTAAATGTCTATCACATTTGATGATTTAAAATTAGCCGAGCCGATTGCTCGCGCTGTGAATGAAAAAGGTTACACCCACCCATCTCCGATTCAAGAACAGGCTATTCCTGTTGTACTTCAGGGTGGCGACTTAATGGCGTCGGCCCAAACCGGCACGGGTAAAACGGCGGCCTTTACTCTGCCGTTATTACAACAGTTACTTGATAAACGACGTGCGTCGGGTAATCGTGTGAAAGCCTTGGTTTTAACCCCAACGCGTGAGCTAGCGGCTCAGATTCTTGAAAACATTGAGGCTTACAGTAAGTACACGAAAATTCGCTCTACCGTTGTGTTTGGTGGGGTAAAAATTAACCCGCAAATGCAAAAACTGCGCAGTGGTGTTGAAGTATTAGTTGCCACGCCTGGCCGCTTGCTTGATCTACACAGCCAAAATGCTGTGAAGTTCGATGAACTTGATATTTTAGTACTGGATGAAGCCGACCGTATGTTGGATATGGGCTTTATTCACGACATTAAGCGTATTCTTAAATTAATGCCTGCGAAGCGTCAGAATTTATTGTTCTCGGCGACCTTTTCTGACGAAATTCGCACCCTTGCGCACGGTTTGTTAAACAACCCGGCTGAAGTCAGCGTTGCGAAAGAAAATACGACGAACACCTCAATTGAGCACAAACTGCACCCAGTAGATAAAGCACAAAAAACCAAGCTTTTAAGCCATCTCGCCATCAGCGAAAAATGGGATCAAGCCTTAGTGTTTAGCCGCACCAAACACGGCGCAAACAAGCTGGTTAAATTACTGGAACGCGATGGCATTAAAGCTGCTGCAATTCACGGTAATAAAAGCCAAAACCAGCGCACAAAAGCCTTGGCCGATTTTAAAGACGGTAAAATCACACTCTTGATTGCAACCGATATTGCCGCTCGTGGGATTGATATTCATCAGTTGCCGCAAGTTGTGAACTTCGACTTACCTAATGTGCCTGCTGACTACGTTCACCGTATTGGTCGTACTGGCCGAGCTGGTATGTTGGGTCATGCCATTTCTTTGGTGTCTGCGGATGAGATTGACCAGTTGCAGGATATTGAGCGTTTAATTCAAAAGCATGTTGTACGTGAAGTAGTCGATGGCTTTGCTCCGCAGAACCCGTTGCCTAAATCGCGTGATATTTTGCCACCGAAAGTAAATAAACCGAAAAAGCCAAAATCAGCTAGTTCTGGCAACTCGAATAACGCCAACAACAGAAAACCAGCAGCTAACTCTGGTGCTCGCCGGACTGGCTCGAACTCAACGGCAAAACCTGCGGGTAATTCTGCTTCGAAGCCTACGAATGGTGGCCAAACTCGTCAGCGTCGTTCGCAGCGTGCAAACCGAACCGTCGAAGCTTAAGAAGAAATAACTCGCTAAGCTAAATCTGTGGCTTGCGCACTAAGCAA
>NVWL01000001.1 GCA_002733645.1 Oceanobacter sp. | reverse complement strand
TAAAGCGTTACAAGACTCACGCGCACGACTGCATGGATGCAGGAGGTAGGGCGACGCAGGATGCCAAAGCCGAGCACTACTGTATTTTTCAGAGGTGCCTTAAGGAAATTCCTACTTGGTATTAGTCGATAGTGGTCATTGGTATGCGCAACGCATCACGCGCTTTACCGTATGCTCGCATACGCCATAGGCAGATCATGATGAAAGCAACACAGCCACCAATCCAGCTCAGTGCAGAAACTGGAGTCGTTGTGATCTGGCCTGCTTGATAAACAAATACCCCACAGCTGTAGGCTAAGCCCGTGCTCCAGCCAGTCACAAACAGCATCCAGCGCATGCTTGATTCTCGTACCATCGCTCCTAGTGTCGCGACACAAGGCACGTAAAGTAGAATGAATACTAGGTAGGCATACGCTGCAAGTTGGCCACCGAATAACGTTTCCATCGCCACGAACGTGGTGTTGTGTACCCCTTGTTCTTCGCCTTGATCAGCGCTGATCAGCGACAAGCCAAGAGGGTCAAGTAGGCTGTCAGCAACACCTGCGAGGTTATCCGGGATGGTCATGACCGCTTCGGTTAGCCCCCCTAATAAATCGTATTCACCGCTTTCGCCTTCTTCCGGCGAGTACAGTGCATCGAGTGTACCGACGACAGCTTCTTTGGCGAAAATACCGGTGATGATACCTACCGTAGCGGGCCAGTTATCACTTTGAATTCCCATGGGCGAGAAGACAGAGGTAACAACACGAGCAATGCCAGAGAGTGCTGATTTTTCATTGTCTTGGTTACCAAAACTGCCATCCGTTCCGAAAGAGTTTAGGAAGCTGAGAATTAAGACAACAGTGACAATGGTTTTACCTGCGCGCAAAGCAAAGGTGCGTACTCGCTCGTAGGTTTTTAGTAGTACGCCTTTGACGGTTGGGATGTGATAAGCCGGAAGCTCCATCACGAACGGAGTCAGGTCTGGTGTGAACAGTGTATTTTTGAGCGCCATGCCAGTTAGCATGGCAATAGCGATGCCTAACACATACAAGCTGAAGACGATGATTGCGCCGTTGTCGCTGAAGAAGGCGGCGGCGAATAGGGCGTAAACACTTAAACGAGCACCGCAGGACATAAACGGAGCCATCGCAATCGTGAGTAGGCGATCTTTTTCGGTATCCATAGTTCGTGCCGCCATGACGGCAGGCACGTTACAACCAAAGCCGACAATGAGTGGCACAAACGATTTGCCCGGAAGTCCAACACTGCGCATGGCTCGGTCCATGACGAAGGCGGCTCGGGCCATATACCCGGAGTCTTCAATGACGGATAAAAAGAGGTACAAACCAGCAATCACAGGAATAAAGGTCGCGACTAACTGAATACCGCCACCTAAACCGTCGGCAATGAGTGTGGTGAGCCATTGGGGGGAACCAATCGAGTCCATGACTTCACGAGTGCCATCAACAAACACAGTAGCAAAAGCAATATCAAAGAAATCAATAAAGGCACCGCCAAAGTTAATGGCGAAGGTGAACATCAAATACATGATGAAGAAAAAGAGCGGAATACCTAGCCAACGGTTTAACACCCAAGTATCGATTTTATCGGTCAAAGTGCGGCCTTTGCTTTGGACCGTTAGAACTTGATTTAAGATAAATTCGATAGCGCGGTAACGACTGTTGGCAATAAGCACGTCGATAGGTTGTTTATGGTTTGACTCTAATAAGGCACGTAAATCGGAAGCTTTGCTGGCGACAAGGTGGCGGTCGTCAGTGCTTAAGCCTTCAAGTGCATAAATATCGCATTCTAAAGCGCGAGAGGCTGTCCAAAATGCATTCTCAACCTTACCATTCAGTAATGCTCGCAGTTCATCAATAGCGCTTTCAATGTCTTTGTCTGTGCGCTCAAGCGGAGTCGCAACGGTCGCGTGCTCTAACTTATGAGCAATAGTACGGCACAGTTCTGGGATGCCAATTTTGTTCGATGCAATGATAGGTATTACTGGTACGCCAAGTTTTTCAGAGAGCACTTGGCAGTCGACATGAATCCCTTCCCGTTCGGCAACGTCAATCATATTGACGGCGCAAATAACCGGCACGCCCATATCGAGTAATTGCGATGTCAGGAATAAATTACGATGTAAGTTACTGGCATCTAATATATTGATAATTAAATCGGCTTCACCGCTGAGTGCAAATTCGCGCGCGATTTTTTCATCAGTGGATAGCTCGTCATCATGACTATCTAGTGCGTAGGTGCCGGGTAGATCAATGAGGGTGTGTGCAACACCGCGAAGGTTTAATATCCCTTCTTTACGATCAACGGTAACACCGGGCCAGTTACCGACTTTTTGACGCGCGCCGGTGAGTCCATTGAATAATGTGGTTTTGCCACAGTTTGGATTACCAATAACGCCAATAGTTGCAGACTGAGTCAAAGTACTTCTACCTCAATAATAGCGGCTTCTTGTTTACGCAGGCTGACGGAGGCTCCGCGCAGTTGAATCTGCATGGGATCACCTAAAGGAGCAACGCGGCGGACCTCGACTTCTGCCCCTGGCATCATGCCTAGAGCGAGAAGTTTTCGTCGAAAATTTGTCTCGACGGCAGAAAAGCCAATGATGCGTGCTTTGGCACCAACATTGACCTGATCAAGAGTAGATTGACTCATTAGACTCCCGCGTATGAGCATGCTAAAAAATAGCGGTAATGATAATTCTTATCATTAAGTAGTGCAAGTGAATCACCTTGGTGATATTAGGGTGGTACTTGGGGTTGTCTTATCTTAAAAAATGACGTTCTGAGTTACGTAATGTTTTGTTAATAACGTTTTAACTATGCAAATAGTTTAGTGATAACTTCAATATATTTATCTATTTTTAAATATGCTTATTTGCGTTAATCAATTTATTAGGTAATATTGCGCACCTGAAGCCCCTTGTGGGGATTCATATCCTACCGACTTTATAATTACGACATTGAGCAAATGTTTTGCGCAATTCGTTTGTCAGTTTAATTAGAGGTTTACAAGTGTCCGTATTTGATAGCGATATCGACAAGCAGATTCAACAGCACCACCAGAAAATCGAAGAACTGGAACAGCTGAAAAAAGATCAGGAAAAGAAAATCGCAGGTTTGCAAGAACTAGATGTCACCATCAAACGTTTATGCAATCAAAATGCTTTATCTGAACAGGAACTGTATGTTTCTCGTTCTGAGCAGATTGAAGCCTGGATTACGAGTATGGCTAAGGACACGGCCCCATCTTCGATCTACAATAATCTTCTTCGTCATTTCGAGAAAGCCGTTGCTCGCAAGGGTCGTAAAGCTGAGAAGCAAACGACTTTGCCTAAGCCTAAGTTACCTGTAGGTACTTACCGCAACACAGCAACGCACGAAACTGTTGAAAAGATTAAGCGTAATCCTCGTCAACTTGATGAGTGGATTGAAAAGTACGGTTTCCAGACAGTTCGTACTTGGAAAATTGACTGATTAAGACGATTAAGCCTCGATAAATATATCGGCGTTTAAATTGCAGTTAATAAAAAAGGAGCCTCTGGCTCCTTTTTTATTATGTAGCTGAATTGTGCTTAGTTATGAAACAAACAAATCGGCGTATACGCCTTATGCAATGCGTAATTTTAAGCTGCGTTTAATAGCATCCAATTCTTGTACTTCCACTTTAATTGGTTGGCCAAGTACAAAGCGTGCTTTTTCATTGCTGTGTATCATCGTTTTGCTATCAAACTTCCAGCCGCCTTTTGTTTTACGACGATCGATAACCCCATCAATGCCAGAATCGTTTAAGCGAACTGTAATTGAGTTGCTGTTCATATGAACGACTGAAGCGTCGTATAGCGTCCCTTCGTCTTGTGCGCTCAACCACGATAGCTTGAGCCATTGCTCTGCAGCATTCGCAGCCATTCGTCCACGCGCTTGGTGCGTTTGGATAGTGCTCAGGGTGTCATCGCTGATTTCAGGAGCGTCTTCGTTGTTCAGTAGCGCTCGCACAGTACGGTGAATCATCAGATCGTTGTACTTACGCAGTGGTGACGTAAATGTGGTGTAGCAGGTAAAGCCTAAGCCCATGTGAGGTTTACCTTCGCGCCCAAATTGGCTGCGATCCATCTGACGACCAAGGATAGTACGTAGCGGCAAATCAGATTCCGACTGCTCTGCTTGCTGTAGCAGGCTAACGTAAGATTCGAGTTCCGTTAATACAGGCTTTTCGGTGAGGTTTAACTGCTCTTTTAATAACGCAGCGGCTTCGCCCAAGCGTTCGGTACGAATGCCTTTTTGCTCAATGAAGAAGCCGGATTTGCGTTCGCGCAGCCATTCGGCGACGGAGCGATTACACACCAACATGCACTCTTCCACTAACTTATGAGCAGCGTTGCGCTCTATGCGTACGATGTCTACGGCTTTGCCGTGTTCATCTAAAATAAGTTTGTAATCTGGGCGGTCTTCCATGATGAGGCTATGCGTTTGACGCCACTGGTTTAAGGCGCGGGCACAGTCAGCAAGATGAAGCACCGGACCATGTAATTCGGCGGCGATATCTGCACAGGTGTCGGCGATCAATTGAGCTACTTGTGTGTAGGTCAATTTAGCGCGGCTTTCAATGATGCCGTTGTGAATTTTGATTTCACGTACGCCAGCATCTTCGCCTAAGCGAATTTCAACGACCATTGCTAGGCGCTTTTCATTGGCTTGTAGCGAGCTGCATTGTTCTGAGATTTCTGGCGGCAGCATTGGGATCACGCTATCCGGGAAATACACAGAAGTAGAGCGTTCCAAAGCGACGTTATCTAGGGCAGAACCTTGAGGAATAAGTGCTTCAGGGTCAGCAATGGCAATCCATAATGTCCAGCCATCACCGTGCGCTTCGGCAAATAAAGCATCGTCAATATCGCGAGTACCGGCTGAATCTATGGTGACAAACGGCAAGTGAGTCAGGTCGGTACGGTCTTTCATGTGTTCATCAAGACCAGCTTCACAAATGGCGGTAACTTGCGCTTGAATCTCGTCAGTGAACTCAGTGTTGAGACCAAAGCGTTCTTGCATAAACAAGTGAGCGATATTGGGTGTGTCTTCTTGGCCAATAATTTTGGTGATTTTGGCTTGAGCTTTACCGCTTGGGTAAGGGTGTTTGGTCAGTGTGCTGGCAACAAAATCACCGTCTTTGGCCTCTAGGCGATCCTTGGGTGGCACAAAGATCCAGCGATTCAGTGAGTTATGATCAGGTTCAATAAAGTGACCTTTACCACGAACGATGTAGCGGCCACAGAAGCCTTCCAATTCAGTGCTGATCAGTTTTTCAACGATGGCTTGTTCTTTGCCTTCACTGGTTGTTTCTACGCGAAAATCAATGTGGTCTCCGGGTAGCACCTTTTCCATTTCGTCAGGGCTTAAGAAGTAGCTTTGACCGTCGTCGTTGGTGACAAATCCAAAACGGCCGTTACTTCCACGAACGCGTCCAGCGAAGCGAGGGGTGTTGTCGTGAATATCCTGCTTCAGCGTTTTGAGCTGACTAAGTGCGTTCATATCAAGCATTCTGGAAATCTGACTCTGATAGTAAAAGGCCGCAAGTCTACTGGATTTGCTCGCTGGCTTCGAGTCTTCTCTCAGAGAGAGGGTAGTTCACCTGCGCTATATAGCCGAACGTGGCGGAATTCGTTCAACTCATCAAGGTCTGGAACGGTGCAGGACGTTTGGTTTCCAATTTCTTGGTAGGGAGGAAAGTCGAAGTGTTTAATGCGAGAGTCTGCGACCAGTACGTGATCGGCTTTTTCGCGAAAGCATTCTAGTAGCGGTAAATTTGCACGGTCGTAAAGTACGTCGGCGGCAATGAGTAGATCTAGAGGTTCATCGAAATCAAATAGATCGCCGTGAGTTCGATAGGTGACATTATTGAGCTGAGCGTTTTCGTGACATGAGAGCAGAGCATCGTCGTCGATATCACAGGCGATGACTTCACGCGCGCCAGCGAGAACGCAAGCAATGGCGACGACTCCTGAACCGGCACCAAAATCCATTACCTTCTTGCCTTTAACCCAGTGGGGATTCGCTAAAATCTCACGAGCTAATACTTGGCCACTGGCCCAGCAAAAGGCCCAGTACGCTGGATATTCCTGGATGCGCAGGATTTCATCTTGGCTGAATTGGCGTTTCATACTGTCTGGTTCGACCAGCCATAAACGAATATCAGGGCACTGAGGCAGCGTTTGAACAGACACTTTCGCTGCAGGGTGCATTTTGTGAATGCAGTCATCAAGTAAAGTGGACGGGGGAGTGAGAGCACTCATTATTGTTCACTCGTTGAGCTAGAACTTGCAGGACTATTGATGAGAAAGCACTTCCCCGGTTCGGCAATGTCATAACCCGCTGCCTTTAGCGCCTCTCCCGCATTGGCGTCATCGTAGTGATAGAGCACACATCGTGAACGCACGTCGTCGCGATATTCTCGGGTTAAATCCTCTAGGCCGGTATGAGATGGATTTGAGTGTAAGCCGCAATCATGAAAAATAACTTCAGAGCGCAAGCTGATATGGTGTAAAAGCTCAGGAATCGGGCGAGTATCGCCGCTGTAAAAAAAGTAACCCGGTAATTGCAAGGCATAGCTGGAACCCGGTCCGTGATGACGGGTCTTATGAATGTGAAATTCTTCGCCTTCACAGATAAAACGCTCAGACACAGGGCGCAATTGAAAAGATTGCCAAAAATCGTGATCGCCTTCCGCCATCTGGCCGGGGTAGGTGGCTAAGCGTTGATGCAATAATGGAATTAGCTCAACGGGGACATATAAGGGAATCGGAGGCGTGTTCTTGAGTCGTGCTCGCACGGTTAATATTTCAAGATCCGCAATATGATCAAGGTGTCCGTGGGTGATAAATATTGCCGAGGGCAGAGCACCTTGATAGCGTTCAGCAAATGCGTTTAACGTGCCGGGGCCGCAATCAATTAACAGCAGAGGTTTATTGTTGCGCTCCAGCACCGCTGCTGAGGCACCCACCGATAAATTGCCGCCGCTGCCTGAGCCTGTGAAGTACAATGAATATGTCGCGGAAGGTGTTGTCATGAGTAGCCATCAGGTCTATGTCAGTTCAAAATCGATTGTATGTCAGTGTCACTAAGTGATGAAACAATGATGAATTTTTTAAGGAGACTCAGTCTTATGTGGCGTCCAAAATTAATGGCTTTACCGAGCGCTGAAGAAGCCCTAAAAGGCCGCACCGAGCCGTTATCGGTAGAGCCAACACACTTTGTGAACGGCCATACTATCACGGGCAAGTGCCCGGCAGGGCTAAACGAAGTGGTCGTCGGTATGGGCTGTTTCTGGGGAGCTGAGCGCTTGTTCTGGAAACAGCCGGGTGTGGTTGTCACCTCTGTCGGTTACGGTGGAGGACTTACTCCCAATCCTACCTATGATGAAACCTGCTCTGGCGGTACAGGCCATACAGAATTAGTCCGCGTCTGGTATGACCCGGAAGTCACGTCGTTAGAGTCTTTGTTGGAAGTGTTTTGGCAAGAGCATGATCCAACTCAGGGGATGCGCCAAGGGAATGATATCGGTACGCAATATCGCTCAGCAGTATATGTGCTGACAGAAGCAGAGCTTGAGAGAGTGACGATCAGTAAAGACCATTATCAGCAGCGCTTAACCGCCGCTGGTTTTCCTGAGATCACCACTGAACTTCGCTCGGGAGTTACGTATTACCTCGCTGAAACCTATCATCAGCAATATCTGGCGAAAAATCCCGGTGGTTATTGTGGCTTGGCAGGTTGTCAGGTGAGTTTTAAGGATAAGGTGTAAATCACATTCTATGTCGCTCACTTGGTTTGATGCTCATTGCCATTTTGACTTTTCTGCACTGGATCAATATCGAGATGCAGATTGGTCGCTGGCCCACTCTATGGGGTTGTCGGGCATTATCATCCCCGGTGTAAGTCGTCAGCAGTCAGCGTGCTTGCCTGAGTTTGTGCAAAGGCACCCTTATTGTCATCGTGCGGTGGGATTGCATCCTTATTGGTGTGAGCAACACCGCGACGCTGATATTGATTGGCTTGATGCGCATCTGCATCACAATGCGGATAAAGGCAGCGTTGTCGCAATCGGCGAGTGTGGCATGGACAGACACCTCATCAAAAGCCAAGGTATAAGCTGGGATGAGCAATGGCATTGGTGTATGGCGCAAATTGAGCTGGCCGAACGTCATAAAAAACCATTGATACTGCATATTCGTGGAGCGCACGATGAGGTGGCTGCTGAGCTTAAGCGTCGTCGTTTTGCGTATGGAGGGTTAGTTCATGCCTTTAGTGGCAGCCTACAGCAAGGGCTGCGTTGGCATGAGTTAGGCTTTGCCTTGGGCGTTGGAGGAGCAATGACGCATCCAGGAGCGACACGCTTGCGAAAAACACTGAGTGACTTGCCGCTTGAGTCTTTATTGCTGGAAACCGACTCGCCAGATATGCGCCCTGCATTTATCCAGCGCGCTGAAAATAGCCCAGTTATGATTCCTCTTTATGGCGCTCTATTGGCGTCAATCAAAGATCATTCGTTAACTGAAATATCTGCGGTTACACAGCAGAATCTGTACCGAATTTTTCCATCTCTTACCGTAAATTAATCTGAAAACGACGCTCTAAAGACCGTAGTGGACTAACAATCTGTGCCATTCTCGAAGAAGATTTGATTAGCGCAAATTGTCCTTGAGTAGACACTCAGGGAAGGAGTAGCTTGGTTGTCCCGAAGTACAAAATAAGCGCAGCTTACGCGGACTTCCCCCTGAACGAATTCCTAATACTAGGAGGGTACTATGTTCTCCAATCATCTGTTTGGTTTGTTGTATGACGCTCGCAAAGAATGGCGTGAAATCAGCAAAGAGCCGACTGAAACCATCAGTCAGGTGTACCTACGCCATGCGCTGTTATTGGCCTTGATTCCGCCGTTCGCTTTATTCGCTGGCACAACGCAAATGGGTTGGAGTATTGCTGGTGGCGATATCATGTTCCTTGAAACGGCCAGCGCAGCGGTGATTGCTGTGGCCTTCTACTTCAGCTTACTGCTGGGGCTAGCACTGATGTCTTTTTTGATTCATGCCATGGAGCATATTTTTGGTGCCAGTGTGAGTTATGAGCGTTGTTTAATGCTCACGGTCTATACTTCCGCACCGTTATTTATGGCTGGGCTGGCAGGCTTTGTTCCTGTGTTTTGGTTTGATGCTCTGGTCGTGATGCTGGCGGCAAGTTACAGCTTATATTTGCTGTTTACTGGGGTTCCTGTGTTTATGGATATTCCCGAAGATCGAGGCATTATGTTTTCAATGATGGTGACCACCGCAGGTATGTGCATGTTGGTGGGGGGCATGGCGATTACGGCCATACTCTGGGGGATGGGCATGTCTCCGGGGTCTTTAACAACTTAAGTTCAGCTATGTCTCCCTCTCTATAAACCCCGGTCTATACCGGGTAAACTGCTCTCTCAGTGTTAATGACTTCAGTGATTTTCCTTTGCGATAATCATCGGTGACCTAAACGAATGAGAGAATATTGATGCTCAGATATGCGGTGCAAACTATGTCATGGTCTAGTTTGCGAAGTCACTGCCTGCCAATATTCTTGCGTATTACGCTTTTATTCATAGCGTGTTGGGGGATGAGTTGGGCTGTGGCCTCTGAGTTGCCCGATGATTTTGATCAAATGCCCGATGACCTGCAAACCGTGCTTCTTGATTTTATCTCACCTCAGCAAGCCGATATTTGGGGGGCAGACTCTAAAGTATCGGGCACGCACTCTCTGGTTCGGTACCTTGATGATTATCACACCCAAGTCGAAGTTGATTTTATGGATGGGGTGGTGCGTGTTGAAACGCGAGGGGCTGAAGAGCCTCGCCAGCAACTTCGCCAAGCCGTTGTGAGTATCCTATTAACGCCCGCCGATCCACGAATGATTGATTTGTACACCGCAGCGGATTTTGGTTTAACCGGCACGCCATTTCTTCTTGGGCAGGTGGTTGACCATGACGGTAAAGAAATTGGTGGGTTATGGCGAGCTGAGCGTTTTGCCGATTATTTACTAAAAAACAATTTGCAAAGAACACGTCATGGCTTGCGAATTACCATGCCTATGGTGAGCCAGCATCAAGTGGTAGCGGCGCGTAGTTTTGGCCGATCAGTGGTTCGTTCGGCCAATAAATACCGTGTTGATACTGCGCTGATTTACGCGGTTATCGAAACCGAGAGCAGTTTTAATCCACTTGCGGTGTCTCCGTCTAATGCTTATGGCTTAATGCAGGTAATGCCTCGTACTGCTGGGCGTGACGTGATGGATAAAATTTATAAAAGTGATCGCACCCCAAGTAAGCGGTATTTGCTAGACCCTGAACAAAATATTGATTTCGGTACGGCGTACTTATCCATACTGCGTGATAATTATTTGCGCGGAATTAATAACCCGCTCGCACAAGAATACTGCATGATAGCCTCGTACAATGGTGGTGCTGGACAGTTACTAAAATCTTTTCATCGGGATCGTAGTGAAGCACTGCGTCGAATAAACCGCATGAGCGCTAAAGACGTATACCGACATATCACTCGGCGACATCCAAAAGCCGAGACACGTAATTACTTGAAAAAAGTCATAGAGAGAAAACAAAAATATGCCGGGATCGGATAACTCGCCGTTCAAGCATGAGCTTGAACAATTAGCGCGTGAATTGCACTTACCCGGTGGTCAGTTGAATCGTCAGTGGCTTGATAGCGAGATGCTCGCATTGTGGCTACTGAATGTCGACGACACTTTGGAGTTAGATACCGCGGCGATAGGGCGTTTTTGGCAAAAACTGCCGTTCTGGGCGTTTGCTTGGGCGGGTGGACGAGCATTGGCGCAGCACATCAGTAATGACTCCAGTATGGTAACAGGCAAGCGCGTGCTAGATTTTGGTTGTGGGTCAGGCATTGCAGGCATTGCTGCTGCATTGGCTGGAGCCAGTGAGGTATGGGTTGCTGATTTAGACCCTAATGCTTTAAAAATTGCGCAAATTAACGCCGCATTGAACGGTGTGGAAGTTTTTGAGGTTGAGGGGGATGATTGGCCCGAGGTCGATGTCTTATTAGCGGCTGATGTCTTGTACGACATCAGTAGTAGTGATGATTTAAAAATATTAACTAAAAAAATACCCGAATGGTTATTGGCCGAAAGTAAGACCGTTGCTCCGGACTTTATTGAACTAAGGTGTCTTGATAGTATCAATACATCAACAATGCCTGCGATCGGCGATTTTGATGAATCAGTGCACGTCGACATTTATTGCCGAGGTCGTCGAAGTAGCTTGAACTGAGTCTTTAACTGAGTGTATCTACCTCACGACTTAATAACTGGCTGACTGAATTTAAATAATAAGAAGGAAATAAAAATGCGTTTAGTGATGGCAATGTTGGCTCTCTCGTTATCCACCTTTTCTTATGCGGAGTTGACTGAAAAACAGGTTTCGCGCTGGGTTGAATCTATGCCTTCAGTCCAAACATGGATCGAAAAAAATAGTGATAAAGTGAATAAACACGACCTGATGAAAACCGATAATGGTGGCATGGCGGGCATGTTTGATGGCGCGCTAAAAGAACTAAAACGTGTTGGCTTGGATGAAGACTTTTCGAACTTAATTAAAACTCAAGGTTATGACTCTGAGCAGCAATGGGCGGAAGACTCAAGTGAGATAGTATTAACTTTTATGGCGATCACGATGGAAAAACAATCGCTGAATCGCCAGGCCATTGAGCAGCAACTGGCTCAAGTTAAGAACAGTCCCCTGCCTGAGGCACAAAAGAAAATGATGGCGAATATGTTGCAAAGTTCCCTGTCTATGATGGATGAAGTGGAAGCGGTTCCGGTGGAGGATAAAACCTTGGTTCGCCCGTACATGAGTAAAATTGAAGGTCAGTTTGGCGGACATAAACACTAAGCATTTAGAATATGTTTAGATCAAGCTTCAGAATTAAAAAAGCCGATGGCAAACACGTTTGTCATCGGCTTTTTTGTCGGCACTTTACCGAGTAATAGAGCTACTCGAACTCGGATACCACTTCCATATCACTATTAGATAATTGTTTACGACGGTATGCCGCAGGTGTTACCCCAGTCCATTGTTTGAAAGCGCGTTCAAAGCCTCGACGGTCAGAGAAGCCGAGATCAAGAGCTAACTGCTGTACATCCGTGCGTGCAGATTTAAGTGCCTGTTTTGCTTTTTCTAGTCGTACTTCTTTCACAAGTGATGAGAACTGGCAATCTTCTTCTTGCAATCGACGTGTGAGCGTTCGGCTACTGGTGCTTAACAACTCAGCCACTGCATCTTTGGTCATTGGCACGGTTTCGGGCCACTGATACAAAATATGCATCACTCGCTGGCTAAAGCTTTTTAGCTCGCTGAAACGCGCAAGCGCTTGTTCCGCTTCCGAGCGCAACATAGCAAACAGTTGAGGGTTAGCATACGACAGTGGGCTATCAAGGTGTCGACTGGAAAAGCTTACCCAGTTTTGCGCTTGATTAAACTGCACCGGTGCATCGAAAAAGCGTGAAATACGGTCTTTATGCGATGGTGGTGGATGACGGAATCCAACGCCCTGAATTTGATAATACCCACTGGCAATGGCTTGGCCTGCTGTATGGATACCAGCCGCGATAAACTCTGATCGTGTTTGGCTACCAAAAGGCGTACCTTCGGTCACGTAAAAGACGATTTTGATGGAGTCTTGACCGATAAAAAAGTCGGGTGCTCTGGTGTCACTGATTAACGCATAGTAGCGACGCAGGACTGCAAGCGCTTCTCGACCGGTTTGGCAACTGCTGATCAAAAAACCGAGTAAGTAAAAGCTGGGCATCTCTAAGCGCTGGCCAGCGGCGAGGCCGATGGCTTGATCATCGAGCAGTCTGGCGGCTTGCTCCAGCAACTGATCGAAGTGCTTGATTGAGATACGCTGAGTTGCGCTGGTGACCGATGGAGCGTCCAGACCCAACGAACCCAGCAACTCTCTACTAGAGATGCCTTTGCTCTCTAGGAGTCGCAACAGGGGCTGTAATGCCGCCGTTGTCATTGTGTTGGCTGGACTAGTGCTCATAGAGTTCAGATATTCTTTTTTATTGTTCTTATTTTTATGGTCGGTCTGTGCCTTAGTACGCCTTCGTTGGCGTAGCCCATCCGACTATTAGATCGTATAAGTTATCACCAACTGTCACCTTGCTCCAATAGTGTTGGACAAAAAATCACCGTTTTGTCACGAAATTCCGGTCTCTGGCATTAATTGCGGTATTTGTATTGACGTGTATGGTCTCAAAGCGTAATATGCGCAGCCTCTGTCGCGGGGTGGAGCAGTCTGGTAGCTCGTCGGGCTCATAACCCGAAGGTCGTCGGTTCGAATCCGGCCCCCGCAACCAACCTTACTTTTACATGCTCAAAGGTTGATGATTGTCAGAGAATGTCGCGGGATGGAGCAGTCTGGTAGCTCGTCGGGCTCATAACCCGAAGGTCGTAGGTTCGAATCCTGCTCCCGCAACCATTTTAGATTTATATCTAGTTTTACTTTTCCATGTGCAAACGTTGCAGTGCCGCATTACAGCTAGCTAGGCTAGATGTTTTGTTGATTGTATTGTCGCTAATCTTAACGTTCAGGTTTAAGATTGAAGTTTGTCAAAGGATGTCGCGGGATGGAGCAGTCTGGTAGCTCGTCGGGCTCATAACCCGAAGGTCGTAGGTTCGAATCCTGCTCCCGCAACCATTTTTATATCGCTAGCGTTTTAGTCGTAACACCTCCTCTCGTTGTTCATTTCTTGTATTCTGCTTGCCCAATAAACAGGCCCGTTTTGATTCTGCTTGAATCAGATTTATGTTTGTTGGCTTTGTTACGTCTTCATTTCAGTTACAAAAAAATCTCTTCGAATTACGAGTCTTAATTAGTCACTTTATGTGCTAATTAGTGCTTTTTTGGAATGAGTTGACGTAATTTTGACGTACAGGGTCTTTTTGTGCACAAGTCTGGTCGTGCCAGAACCTGTTTTCCTGCAAAGCATCTGTGGCAATGTGTGAATCACATTAACAATAATAAGGTTTACTTATGTTTGTACGCTCACATTTCGTGCGTATTAGTGCTTTAGCGGCTGCCGTCGCATTAACGTCTGGCTGTTCAAATGTGTTGGATTATTTTGCGCAAAAAAGTCTGGATGATCCAAATAAAGACGTCACGGTAGCAGGACTTGGTAATAAAGTATTAATCGGCCGTGATGATTACGGCGTGCCTTATATTGAAGCCGAAAATATCGAAGATCTTGCTTTTGGTCTTGGCTATACCATGGCGGAAGATCGTTTAGAGCAGATGGTGGCGATGAATCTGCTTGCGCGAGGTCGGCTATCTGAGATGACTGGCCCTTTGACGACGGAGATGGATGTTTACATGCGTACGTTGGATGTTCCTGGTGTGATTGAGGAGCGTTACGCAGTCTTATCTTCCGACATGAAAACACGCCTAGAAAGCTTCGCTGCTGGCGTCAATGCATATATCAAAGGGCATGAAGGAAAATTGCCGCTCAGTATGGCTCTGACAGGGTATGAACCAGAACCTTGGCAAGCCTCTAATAGTATCGGTTTATTCGTATTGTTGAATTTGGGCGTCGGCTTTAACGTTCACGAAGAACTGTCGTTTTTAACGATGGCAAAAACACTCGGCGCAGAAAAAGCCGCTTATTTAGCACCGATTTACCCTGATGAACCGATTGATTTTGTCGAAGCGCAGAAACTTGCAGAGTTGAATTTTGCCGATCATGAGTTGCAAAATCTTACTGAGATGATGACGCGCTTAGACAGCACTTTAGGACGAATTCGTGGACAAGGCATTGCGGCTTCTAACAATTGGGCGGTGCATCCTGACAAAACGCGAAACGGTGCTTCGTTAGTCGCTAACGACACGCATCTACTGCTGACCCAGCCGTCGACGTGGACATTGGCGGCGGTAAAGAGCCCTGAATATACTGGGGTCGGGATTACGCTACCGGGAATTCCCGCCATGGTTGCCGGTTATAACGGTCATATTGCTTGGGGCGAAACTATGGTGATGGCTGACTCCATGGATGTGTTTGTTGAGCAGCTACGTAAAACCGACAAAGGCACAGAGTATTTGTATCAAGATACTTGGTATCCGGTGGCAGAGCGCGAAGAACGGATTCGAATCAAAGGGGAAGATGATTTAGTTATTCAAGTGCAAAGTACACGACATGGCCCGTTGCTTAATGCGGCGTTGGCCGGGCCGGCTAAGAATCCAATCATCCCTGACCAAGTATCCTCGAACTTTGATACCGAGTCTCGTTATGGGTTGGCATTGAGTTGGACAGCTCAATACCCAGATAACACGATTGATGCCTTTTTCCGTCTTGGACAATCTGAAAACATTCAGCAAATAGAAGACAACTTAAATGACGTGGGCTTTATTCACCTAAACGTGATTTACGGCGACAAAAACAATATTGGCTGGCAAGTAACGGGCCTTTATCCATTGCGTAAAAGTGGCAGAGGTCACTTTCCATCACCGGGCTGGACAGGTGAATACGATTGGGGAGACGCGTGGGGTGGTGCCGAGACGCCACGCGAGTTAAATCCAGTGGATGGCTATTTGGGGACTGGCAATCACAGGACGGTCGAAGCGGGCTTTGAACCTGTACTCACGAGCAGTTGGTATTACCCAGAGCGTGCCGAGCGTGCTCAGCAAATGTTACGTGCGTCCGATCAGCACGATCGAGAGAGTATGATTACGATGCAGGCTGACCGGACGGATGTGTTGGTCGGTAAAATTCAAGACATGTGGCTGTCGCATGGCTGGCAGGGCATGATCAAAGATGGTATCGCGACCTTACCTGATGATGAGCAAAAATCAGCAGAGATTATGTTTAATCGAGTGCTCGATTTTGATGGTGTGATGGATTCTGATTCGGCGGACGCTGCGATCTGGGGGATGCTCGAATATCAACTCGCACGCGGTATTTTTCTGGATGAACTTGGGCCGGATGATGGCGATGTTTGGAAAAATTTCATGACCATGAGTGGTCGAGCGTATTCGGGCTATCAAGATCATCTGCTTGGGCGTCGTCAACCAGATGGCAGCATGGCGCCATTTTGGGATAACGTAAATACTGAGCAAAAGGAAGATCCGGGGCAGGTTATTGCGCACGCCTTGGCGGCAACCTCGAAAGTGTTGTATAAGCAATTAGGCACGGAGTCAGAGTGGGCTTGGGGCAAACTTGCCACTTACCACTGGCGCACCGATGCCACGCTTATGAAGCCGCATATGTCGTCGCTGGAGCAAGCGGTTGTAGGTGTATTGGGGGATTATATGGACCGTGGCCCTTACCCTGCTGGGGGGAATCGTAATACCCTTAATGTGGCGGGATACGATCTAGGTCAAGATTTTGAAGTGTGGAATATTCCAGCCATGCGAATGGTGGTGGATTTTAGTCAGCCCGAACCAATGAGCTTAGTTGTCGCAGGGGGGATGTCTGCGAATCCTGTATCACCGCATTATGATGACGGTATTGATTTATGGTTAAGCCGTGAAAATAGAGTGTTACCCATTAATGACGCCGACAAAGTAAACGCACACTTTAATAAGCAACGGTATTTGCTTCCGGCAAAATAGTCGATTTAAGTCGACGTAATTACAGGACGAAATGTGAGTAAAAAAATATTAATTACCGGCGGCGCACGCCGGTTAGGAAAAATCCTGTCTGAGCATTATCTTCAGCAGGGTTGGCAGGTTGTTGCGCATTACAACACTCGTTCTGAGCTTGAACCGCATGAACAACTGACGCTTGTGCGTGCGGATTTATCTGTGCCTGAAGATATCGCACAGCTATGTACCGAACTCGCGGTTTTAGGGCCGTTTGATGCTGTGATTCATAATGCATCCTGTTTTACCCCGGACAGTGCTGCCACTGATTTAGCCACACACATTGATCGCCATCAACGTGTTCATGTTATGGCTCCAATGATGATCACTCAGGCGTTAAGTGGGCGTTGGGCTGATGGCGCAAGTATGATCAGTATCAGTGATATCTATGCTGATATTCCTAATCAACGTTTTGCGGCCTATTGCGCCTCAAAGGCCGGGTTGCAGAACTGGTCGTTAAGTATGGCTCAGCGTCTTGCAGGTAAGGTTAGAGTGAATGTTATTCAGCCGGGCCCGGTGAAGTTCTTACCAGAGCACGATGAAGATTACCGACATCGTGTGTTGTCGCAATCCTTGATAGGTAAGGAATTAGGCTATGGCGCTATCGTTAACGCCTGTGATTACTTGCTTAATGCCGAGGCAGTGACTGGCACGGTGATGCGTGTTGATGGAGGGCGATTTGTCACCAATCGCTACGATCAAACCTTCTCTGGCTGATTCCAGTTTGCATACACTTCGGCGTAATAGCTTTCATCGGGAACTAATGCGCGGGCTTCAACCGCGCTTTGGGCTTCTCCCAATATATCAATATCAATGGTGCGGTCGCGGGTTTTTCGTGCAGGCGACTTAGGCTCACGTCCCATACTTTCTTCGATGATCTGTAATTTGTGCTTCAACATCGGAGCCGGTAACTGGCAAGACAGAATCAAAAGCTGATTGCCAAACTCATGATGAAAGGTGTCGCCAACCGGTGCTGTAATCACCGCCGGTGATACATCAACAAGGTTGCCGACCTCTTCGACTGCTGCAATGGCTGCAGGTAAATTTTGTTGGGGTTTGATGTTACTGCCCAGTCCAAGCAAAAAATAAGTCATCAAAATCAGTTTTTCCTACGAAGTTTGTCGTATTTGCGTTCTTTGCCTCTTCCCGAAACCTAGAAAACGCGTTAACAATAGCTAAATCATAATAAAAATATAGGTTGAGGGAGTAATTATGTCGGGCTGGATGCCTTATTTCATCGCTGTACTACTCGTATTGGGCAGTTTTTTACCTGTCTGGGCGGCAAGCCATGCGCACGAATTACCCCCGGGCTTAATGTTAGCCAAACGTTATCAGGGCACCGAAGCCCTTGAACACTATGGTGTGAGTGAAAAATACGACGGCGTTCGAGCGTACTGGGATGGTATGAGCTTAGTCACGCGCAGTGGTCGCAATATTCCGGCCCCTGAGTGGTTTTTAGCACAAATCCCCGATACCACTTTAGACGGTGAACTGTGGCTGGGGCATGGGCGTTTTTCCGAAGTGAGTGGGTTGATTCGTCGCAAAGAAAGCGACAGCCATCCGCTTTGGCAGCAAATGAAATTCATGGTGTTTGATATGCCAGAAGAGCCGGGCAGTTTTGCTGAACGATATGAGGCGCTCAAAACTGTGATGGCGGATTATCGTGGCACGGAATGCAAGCTTGTTGAGCAGCACCATGCGACTAGCCACGAAGAATTAGACGGGTGGTTGTATGAGATCTTAGAGGCCGGAGGCGAAGGCCTGATGCTTCATCATTGGGAATCGCAATACCACGCTGGACGCTCGAATGATCTTCTCAAAGTCACACTGGTGGAAGACGACGAAGCCATTGTGACAGGCTATGAGCCGGGAAACGGACGCCTGAAAGGCATGATGGGTGCACTCAGGGTAAAATTAAAAAACGGTCGTGAGTTTCTTCTTGGTACAGGTTTTAGTGATGAAGAGCGTGAAAGCCCTCCGGCGCTTGGTCAGCGTGTTCGCTTTACCTACCGTGGTTTAACAGCGGATGGCTTGCCGCGCTTTGCCAGTTTTGATCGTATTCGACCCATGGAATAAATTGCGTCCATTGTCACCAGTACAACTGTCATCCTATTGCCCCTTTGAATGATTCAGGGGGCAATGACCCGTGTTATCATCAGCTTTTTGTCAGAATCTGCCATGTCACGCACACCCCCTAACATTCAGACTCGTGAATTTTCTTTAAATTTCTCCGCTGCCAATCTTTCTCCGGTGCTTGCGCGCGTTTATTCAGCACGAGGGATTAAACACGCTGATGAGTTAGAACTTCACCTCGCAGGCTTGCTGCCTTATCACTCACTAAAAGACATTGATAAAGCGGTCGACGCATTATTGCCGGTAGTCACCGCAGGTAAACGTTTGCTGGTGGTTGGGGATTTTGATGCCGACGGTGCCACCAGTACGGCAGTGGCGATTCGTGCATTGCACATGATGGGCGCACAGCAGGTGGATTACTTAGTCCCTAACCGCTTTGATTTTGGGTATGGTTTATCGCCAGAGCTTGTTGAGGTAGCTGTGTCAATGCAGCCAGACCTTATCATGACCGTTGATAATGGCATTGCTTCAGTCGCGGGAGTCAAAGCTGCTAACAAGGCGGGCATTCCCGTGGTAGTGACTGATCACCACCTGCCGGGCAATGACCTGCCTGATGCTTTGGCCATTGTTAATCCAAATCAAAAAGGGTGTGATTTTCCGTCGAAAGCGGCTTGTGGCTGTGCTGTTGTCTTTTATTTAATGCTGGCGTTAAGAGCGCGTTTAACCGAACTGAATAAGTTTAACGGGCAACCACCTAATTTGGCGATATTGTTGGATTTAGTTGGGTTGGCCACCGTGGCGGATGTGGTGCCGCTGGATCGGAATAATCGCATTATTGTTGAGCAAGGTTTACGTCGTATTCGAGCTGGGCGAGGGCAGGTAGGCGTGAACAGTTTATTACGTGTAGCCGGACGTAATCCCCGTAACTTAGTCGCTAGCGATCTTGGTTTTGCAATTGGCCCACGTATTAACGCGGCAGGACGACTTGATGATATGTCGTTAGGCATAGAATGTTTATTAACGGATGACCAAGCCCGTGCAGACGACATAGCCTCAGAGCTCGACGGGTTTAATAAAGATCGTCGTCAGATTGAGCAGGCGATGCAAGAAGAAGCCTTAGTGCTGTTAGAAAAAACAGCGGAATTTAGCGGTGATGAAGCGGGCGTGTGTTTGGTGCATCCGCAATGGCATCAAGGTGTGATTGGTATTTTGGCCTCGCGTATTAAAGATAAGTTATACCGCCCTGTGATCGCTTTTTCGCAAGTAGATAACGGCCAGTATAAGGGGTCGGCGAGATCAATTCCTGGGTTGCATATTCGTGATGCGTTGGATTTGGTGGATCGTGAGATCCCCGGTGTTATTTTAAAATTTGGCGGTCATGCGATGGCGGCTGGATTAAGTTTGGCGGCGGGGCAATTTGAGTTATTCAAAATCACGTTCAATAACGTATGTCGGCAATTACTGAGTGATGATCAATTGAATCAAACCTTAGAAACCGATGGTGAGCTAACAGCTCATGAAATGTCTTTAGAACTGGCAGAGGCGCTACGGTGGGGCGGCCCTTGGGGGCAGGCGTTTCCTGAGCCAACGTTTGCAGGCGAATTCCGGCTGGTGCAGCAACGTATCGTTGGAGAACGGCATCTGAAAATGGTGCTGCAACCAAAGAACTCGGATCTTGCGATTGATGCAATTTGGTTTGGTATCGACACCACGCGCTGGCCCGACTATCAACGAGAGTTAGTGAACTGTGTCTATCAGTTGGATGTAAATGAGTTTCGTGGCAATAAAAACATACAATTGATTATTCGGCATCTTGAATAAGCCCGTAGTCCGCTCTTCTAGGGCACCAATACCTGTGCCGCAGTAAGACAAAAGGTGTCTAGGCCGGTTATACTAGAATCCGTAAATACAAACACTGAGTACTTCCATGACTGATGAGATCGACTACAAGAATAACCCCCTGCACGGCTTGAGCTTAAAGCCATTACTTGAGCAGCTTGTGGATCACTATGGTTTTGAAATCTTATTCGCGTATCTCAATATTAATTGTTTTAAGACCAACCCGAGTGTTGAGTCGAGTGTTAAATTTCTGAAAAAAACAGATTGGGCTCGCGAAAAAGTCGAGGGCTTTTATTTGTATCAGTTTAAAAATTTGCCTAAAGCGACGGGTAAGCAATTTGCATTACCACCGCGTGATCGCATCATTCCTTCCGATCAATCACCGGGTGAACCAGCGGAATTAAGCTTGGAAGATGCAGAGCGTTTGAATGCTAAGCGTGCGCAAAAAGCCGCAGAGTTTGATCAAGGAAAACGTTCAGGCGGATATAAAAATAAGTACGGCGCTGGTAGCTCTAAATCGGGAAGTCGTTCAGAGAATAGTGGCGCTCGCTCTGAGAAGCCTTATAGAAAGAATCATTCATCGGAAAGCACGAGCAGTGAATCGTCAAACTCAGGCTCGACAGATCCTTGGGCTAAATGGAAAAAGTAACACGTCTCTAATTTGATATGGCATGCCTGTCAGGTGTGTCATGTGTAATACTTTCTAAATTTCTACTTATAATAATCTCAATTTTTATAATTATAACCTTGGGTTTTCCCAAGGGAATCCCTGTCTTTGCGTATAATTTTCAGTTTACTCGGCGCGAGCCTGACCCTAGTTGCTACTCTTAATAGATAGTCTTCTGTGTGAGGTCAGCATGAAGCGAACGTTAATCGCGCTGGCGATCATCCTTATCGCCGCGTTTGCTTATTTTGCCTTTCCTTCTCCTGACAGTATGAAAGTAGTACTGGTGGGGGATGAGTCCGGTGGTACAGCGGCCCGAGACAAGCACATGCTGGCGCTCATGGAAGCGCGCTTGCAACGCTTTGCTGATACACATCAGGTGAATGTCGAGATCAGCTATTTAGATGCGAGTCTTCCTCGGGTAAAACTGGAAACGCAAATTCAATCTTTTGTTGACGACGGTTTGGCAGATGTTTTGTTGGGCTGTGGTGATTCTTCTTGTGTTCGCCGGGTGCTGCCTCTGGCAGAGTCTTATGGTATTAATTTGGTTTACCCTGGGTCGTCAGAGGGGCTTTTTAAAAGTCGATATCTCATTCATTTAGGTGTGGTCGCTAATCAATATTTATTTCCGGCCGTGAGCTGGGTTCGTAAGCACTTAGGTGAAAATATCTTTTATCTTGGTAGCGAAAGCGCACGATCTCGCATGATGGGGCGCATGCTTTCCAATCAATTACTTAAGGCTAGTGGTCAAACTCTGGCTGGTGAAGAGTATCTAGATACCTTTGAAGAACTGCCTTCCATTCTTGATAAAATTTCTGTCTATCAGCCCGATGTTGTGCTCCTAGATATGTGTGAATGGTTATTACATCCAACGTTCGTGCAAGCGTTGCGTGACATAAAACAACGAAAGTTCTCCTTGTGTACGGATCAACGTATGCCAATCGTGAACGACCTCTATTTTGTCAGCCATTATTATGACCATAAAAGGAATCGTTTAAACAACGAGCTTAATGAAACGATTAATGGCACCCCTAACGCACTTCTAAGCATGGCGTTGTTAGCGATTGATATGTATATAGACGGCTGGCAAAAGCAACGGACGAATCATGCCAGCGAAATTGCCGATTATTTTAAAGGAAAAAATGCATTTACAGCGGCCGGCAGTATGGCGGTGGATTTTCATAACGAAGGCAGTTGGCACAGTGTATTCATTGTTCATGCTGGCCCAGGTGACGATAAATTATTGTGGATGTCGGATGTACTGATGCGACCGGTAATGTTCCCAGGCCTTGAGGCTCCGTCAGACTGGCAGCATAATTTGACCATTTATTGGCGTAATAATAGGGGTCGTTGGCGAACAGGAAGTATGAATGGGAAGCCGTGGCTATGAGGCTTCCTAGGTATGAATTTAAAACCCTAAAGGCCAGACTGTTAGTATGGATGGTCGCACTGGTATTGCTGCCCGTTTTATTGCTCGTCGGTATCGGGTTAAATTTTGCTGAACGTCAGCTTCAGGCTCGTGTGATGGAAGATCTCAGTGATGCTTCATCACGATTACAGTATGAATTAAATCTGGCGGTTGTCTCCCCTGTTGAGGATATTCGCATATTCTCCCGATCACCGTATTTACAGAGCGCATTAAAACGCTTCTCTGCGGTCTATGAAGCCAGTAATTTGTATTCAATGGCCTATCAAGATGAGCAAGATAAGTTCTGGACGTACCTATCGTTTTACGCAGAAAAACACGACCTTAAAGATTTACTCTTAATAAATTTGCAGGGCGATATCGTTTTCTCTGCTGCCCAAAGTGAGTTGTACGGTAAGAATTTAACTCATATTGATTTTATGGGAACAGGCATTCAATCTGCGTTTAAGCAATCGTTATGGCAAATGGACAGTACCATTGCTGTTGGACGGGCTGATGATGATGGGGCATACGCTTATATGGCCTCTCCCGTGGTCGGTAAAACACTGCAAGGTACTGTGATGTTGATTCCGGGAGAGTCCGCAATAAGACAATTCATCACAACGGATGGTCAGAACAAGCAAGTTTTTAGTATTTATAGAAAAGACTCACAACAACATTTTAAAGAATTATTTGGCAAGGATGTGATTGAAGCCAACAGTCACGCAGGGCGTTTAATGACGTCTGCCGGGTTAGGGCAAAGTTACCTAGGTGATCTTAGTGGTAACAGCACGCGTTGGGATGGCGATTGGTTAGTGAGTATTCGCGCATTACCTGTATTGGATGCCGTGGTGGTAGTTCGTAAAGAACGCAATTATGCCTTGGCAGCCATCCATGAATTAAGAAACAGTGCTTGGGTCGTTACCTTTGTGATTCTGTTTCTGACCGTGGTGATTTCTCGTAATGTGTCGGCCAGTTTATCTAGCCCAGTATTTAAACTGTCTAAAAGTATTGATCGTATTTCTAATGGTGAGCGAGATGTGAAAGTGGATGTGGATCGCTCCGATGAACTCGGTACCTTGGCACAGCAATTTAATGCAATGGCGCTGTCCTTAAAATCTACCCAAGCGCAATTGGTTCAGTCTGAAAAAATGGCCTCAATTGGGCATTTAGCCGCAGGGGTGGCGCATGAAATCAACAATCCAATGAGTATTGTTAATGCCAATATGTGCACGATGCAGGAGTATACGGCCACCTACGTCAAGCTGGTGGAGATTTTTGATCGTTACGTGCATATCAACGAAGAAGATACAGAACAGCGCTCACAGGTCGGTGCAGAGCTAAGCGCGTTTGAATCAGAAGAAGACATTCAGTTTGTGCATCAAGACATGAAAGCACTGTTGGAAGATTCTATGTTAGGACTATCTCGCGTGACCCACATTGTGAGTAGTTTAAAAATATTTTCCGAATTAGATAAGTCAGAAAACCAAGATGTTGATTTGCAAGAAATCATCAGCTTTCTCATCAGTGAGTTGAGCTTTGAGAACTCACGTCGTGTAGAAATCAGTCAGCAGATTGAGCTTGACGGAACGGTTAGTATTAAACCTGAGCAAATGCGTCGCGTATTTTCGGTGGTGATTGATAACGCGATTAGAGCATGTTCAGAAAAAGGTAGTTTGCTTATACGGGCAAAGCGTCAAAATAAAAATTTGTTGATTGAATTTCAAGATACCGGTTGTGGAATGGATGATGAACAAATCAATAAAGTATTTGATCCGTTTTACACTACGCGTGTGGTCGGAGAAGGCATTGGATTGGGGTTATCTATTGCGCACTCAATCGTTGCGGCGCATGGCGGAAGAATGCAGGTGGCGAGTAAAAAAGGGCGGGGCACTAAGGTTCGTATCGTGTTGCCTGAGCGATAAAAAAAAGCCCCAGGAAGCTGGGGCAAAAAAGTCGCTAAGAGAGCGCCTAATGAAACTTTGTAATGTGGGTTCTCGCCTCACATTTTTTGCAAGACGAGTAGAGAAGTACGTTATTAACTTTTAGGTGCTTCAATAATCTCTGGTTTAGCGGCCAGTAGGGAATAAATGGTCGGTACAATAAACAAGGTCAAGAACGTCCCTAGTGTCATCCCACCCACAATGGTCCAGCCAATTTGACTGCGACTTTCAGCGCCAGCGCCTTCAGCTAATGCTAGAGGAATAGCACCAAGTACCATAGCCGCAGTTGTCATTAAGATAGGACGTAAACGCATGCTGGCAGCCTCTAGGGCGGCTTCAGCGCGTGTCTTACCCGACAGCTGCAGTTGGTTTGCAAACTCCACAATTAAAATACCGTGTTTCGTGATCAAGCCGACCAAGGTAATTAAACCAATTTGGCTATATACGTTGAGCGAGCCATCAGACAGTTTTAACGCGGCCAACGCACCTAACATGGCGGTCGGTACCGATAGCATAATCAGAATGGGGTTACGGAAGCTTTCAAATTGCGCTGACAACACCAAGTAAATAAATACCAAGGCCAAGCCAAAGGCGAACATTAAGCTGCTGCCGGCATTAACAAACTCACGCATCTGGCCACCAAAGTCGACCTGATACCCAGCTTTGTCTGCGGTGATTTCAGCAAACTTGTCGTTTAAGAAATTAATCGCATCTTGTTGGCTAACGCCTGGAGCTAGGCCCGCTTTAATGGTAGCGGAGCGCAACTTATTAAAGTGGTTGAGCTCTTTCGCCGCGATGGTCTCTTCAACGTCCACTAAGTTAGCAAGCTGAACCATAGTGCCATTGCTGCTGCGCGTGTAGATATTGATTAGATCGTCAGGGTTTGTACGATCCATATCTTCCACTTGAACAATCACGTTGTACTGTTCGCCATTGCGTTTAAAACGAGTCACTTCACGGCCAGCCATCATGGTTTCAAGCGTACGACCAATCACTGACACATCGACATCCATCGCTGCCGCTTTATCACGGTTAACAGTAACGAGTAGTTCAGGCTTATTGAGTTTCAAGTCAACATCAGGTTGGGTGAACATTGGATTGGTCCAAATACTGCCCATCATGGCACCGACGACTTGTTGCAGCTCTTCATACGACCCTGAACTCTGCACTACAAAATCAACGGGACGAGAGAGTGGGCTTTGGCCTAGCGATGGCACTGACATAGGGAAGGCCATCACACCGGGAATGCCACCAAACATTGGTCCCATAAGAGACCCAACAATCTCTTGCTGGCTACGTTCGCGCTCGCTCCAGTCTTTTAGGCCCGCAAACGAGATGGCGTTTGTTTCGCTTGGAAAGCCGATAATCATAAAGTAGCGATTAATTTCTGGCACGGTGCTGTATATGCCCTCCATTTGGTGAGCGTATTTGTCGATAAACTCAGGAGAAGAACCTTCGGGTGCAATAGCAAAACCAATTACCGTGCCGCGATCTTCAATCGGGGCGAGTTCTTTTGGCAAAGATTGATAGATGTAGCCGCTGGCGACTAAAATTCCGACGCCTACCAGAGCGACAAGCACCCATGCTCCCATGACTTTTTTCAACAGCGATTCATAACCAGAAGTTAAGCCGTTGAGTACTTTTTCACCAAATTGATAAAAGCGTCCACCGTTATCGTGTTTCAGTATGCGCGAGCTCATCATCGGAGAGAGAGTTAACGCCACAAAGCCTGACACAATCACAGCGCCTGCAAGGGTGAGCGCAAATTCAGAGAACAGCTTACCGGTTCGTCCTTCGGTAAACGCAATGGGGGCAAATACTGCGGCCAATGTGAACGTCATCGCGATCACCGCAAAACCAATTTCTTTCATGCCTTTAAAGGCCGCGGCCATGGGCTCCATACCTTCTTCGATATGGCGATAAATATTCTCCAATACGACAATCGCATCATCAACTACAAGGCCAATCGCTAATACCAACGCGAGTAGGGTCAGTGTGTTCACACTGAATCCAAACAACGACATGATGGCAAAGGCACCGATCAAAGATACGGGGATCGTGACCAGAGGAATCAGTGTTGCGCGAATGTTTCTTAAGAATAGGAAGATAACTATGACCACCAATAAAACGGCTTCAATAATGGTGGTAAATACGGAATCAATAGATTTTTGAATAAAGATGGACGAGTCGTAGGCAATATTCACCTGCATGCCTTCTGGAAGCTTATCTTCTAACTCTGCCATGCGCTGGCGAATGCCAGATGACACATCAAGTGGGTTGGCCGTACTTTGTTTTACTACCCCCAACGCAACTGCTGACTTACCTTTAAAACGAGAGATAATTCGTTCGTCTTCTGGTGCAATTTCAACCGTGGCGACGTCTTTTAAACGGACTAGGTAGCCTTCTTCGTTACGCAGGACAATGTCTTCGAATTGGTCTTCTGTATTAAGGTCGGTTTGTGTTAATACCGTTAATTCACGCTGTTGGCTTTCAATACGGCCCGCCGGAATTTCAACGTTTTGGCTACGCAGCGCCGCTTCAACTTCTTGTGGCGTGACTGAGAAGGCAGCCATTAGCGTTCTGTCTAACCAAATGCGCATGGCATAACGACGCTCGCCAACCACACGAACATTGGCAACACCGCCAACGGTTTGTAGTGGGTCTTTTACTTGGCGTTCTGCGATGTCGGTAATTTCGAGTGCGGAGTGGCGGTCACTTGAGAAGGCTAACCAAATAATCGGTTGGGCGTCTGCTTCTACTTTAGCAACAATCGGCTCTTCAATATCATCAGGCAGCTGCCCACGAACACGACCCACACGGTCGCGTACATCAGACGCGGCGGCGTCGGCGTCACGATCAAGTTTAAACGTTAACGTGATTTGTGACGTTTGCGAGCGACTAATAGAAGACATGTAATCAATGCCTTCAATGCCGGATAAGGAATCTTCCAGAATTTGAGTGATCTGGCTTTCCATAATACTGGCGTTGGCACCGGGGTATAAGGTTTCAACACTGACAACCGGCACATCAATATTCGGATATTCGCGCACGGGTAATGTTTGGTAGGCAATCACACCGACCAAAATAAGGACGAGATTCATTACCGTCGCAAGTACCGGGCGACGGATACTTAGCTCAGCAATCTTCATTCAGACGCTCCTTCCGTAGCCGCTTCTTTTTTTGCGCCGGGTGCAGGTTGCGAGCCGTCAACAAACATTGGAGTAACAGGTGAGCCGGGTTGAAGCTTTAATTGGCCTGCTGTCACTATCACGTCGCCACTGTTCAATGGGCCTGAAATAGCTACCGCGCCTTGTTTACGCTGAATGATAGTGATCGGCACCATATCAATTTTTTGCTCGACTACACGGTAAACAAAGTACTGATTACCTTGAGGAATTAAGGCTTCCTCAGGAACAGATAAGGCGGTTTTTGAATCAGTGGTTAATATGACTTCGGCAAATAAGCCCGGGCGTAAGACACCTTCTTTGTTATCAACCATGCCGCGCACGCTGATGCTGCGACCTTTTTCGTCAATTACGGGGCTGATTGCTGAGACCTTACCGACAAACTCGCGGCCCGGAAAGGACGGTAAACGGATGCTGAAGGCTTGGCCAACACTGACATTGAGTAGATGAATTTCAGGGATAGAAAAGTCGACCTTCATTTTATCGATGTTCACCAGTTGTACTAATTCACTGCCGGCATTGATGTAATCGCCCGGGCTAAATTGACGTAAACCGGTGATGCCATCAAACGGTGCGCGAATTCGCGTTTTTTCCAGATTGATCTTGGCCATGTCTAGCTGGGCGGTGTTAATTTTCATGGTTGCTTGTGTACCATCACGATCCGTTTCGGAACCCACACCTCGGTTAAAAAGTTTTTCAACCCGGCGGTTTTCAGAATCACTCTGTTTCACTCTGGCTTCGGCTTCAGCGACTTGAGCACGGTACTGAGCATCATCGAGCTGGACTAAGATGTCGCCTTTCTTAACTTTGCCGCCTTCTTGGAAGGGGATGGCAATAATCTTTCCGGTTAATTCTGGGCGAAGAAGTACCGATTCGTCTGCTTCGAGCGTACCGATGCTGTAGATATTAGAATTTACAGCCCGTTCCTTAAGGGTAATGACTTCCGCTGGAAGCCCCTGAGGTGCGCCTTCGGCGACAGCTGTACTTGCAAACGAAAGCAGTAGAGTCGGTATGAGTAGGGCTTTAGTATTGGGTATGTACATATAGGAAGTCCGGAAATAAGCGTATTCAAGGTTATTTATAACGCTAGAGTGCGCTTAAAACTAGATGGATTTCACGGATTGGTTGTTCCTTATATGGAACAAAGATTGCTCAAATTGTAATATAGGTTAAATGATCGTTAATAAAAATGAGTGGCTTGTTGCAGTTATGGCCTTAATCAAACTCATTTTTGCAGCAACCTGAGGATAGGGGCGATTAATGTCTTTGGACTATCCCTTGGTTAAGGCACCTCTGCATTAATCAGAGGTTAAGACTCGATCTGAAGCGTTAGGGCGCTTTCATCTGACCTAATGGCATCGATCAGAGGAACATTAGAGGTGAACCTCGCCTCAAAGTCTTATCTAAGAAACAAATGACCAGTCTGCTGGTCGGTAGATTTATTCACTCTGCCCTTTTATAGTGGCCGAAAACATATTCGCTAGGAATGCCTATGTTGACCCTGTTAGCTCGATTATTTAAAGCGATTAATTCAGATGCCTCACCGGGGCAGGTGGCTTTTGCTTTTGCCTTAGCTATGATCGTTGGTTTCACGCCGTTCTGGTCATTTTTGAACTTGTTTGTGCTTCTGATTGTTCTATTGGTCAGAATCAATATCAGCGCTTTCTTATTTGGCGCGGTCATTTTTTCCATGGTGGGTTACTTGATAGATCCTTTGTCTGCTTCTCTAGGTGAGACAATTTTGACCAACCCAGAACTTCGGGAAACATGGACGGAGTTGTATCAAAATGAATGGGCTAGAGTCTCTGCATTTAATAACACCATCGCGATGGGTGGGTTTGTAATCGCCCTTATATTACTGCTTCCAGTGACGATTATCAGTCGGTTGTTGATTCTCCAATACCGTCATCGCTTATTGGCTTATGTGAATCGCTTGAGAATCGTTCAGGTGCTTAAGGCCAGTAAATTCTGGGCGCTTTACACGACTTTCGCGGGGTAATGACATGATTAAATGGATTCGTTGGTGGGGCATTCTTGGATTTGCCGCTGTTGTTGCGTTAATTGCGGCACTTATTATTGTGGCATTGCCCTTCATTATTAAAGCCAGCATTGAGTTTGTAGGCACTAAGGTTGCGGGTGCCAAGGTGACGCTGGATGATGTTGATGTCACGCTATCGCCTTTGGGAGTTCGTCTCAATCACTTACAGGTGGCGGATGCGCGCTCGCCAATGCAGAACCTAGTCGAGTTTGATGAAGCGGTTGCGGATTTAGAGCTTGCGCCATTACTGGTTGGTAAAGCGATCAGTAACGAAGTGAGCGTGAGTAATTTGCAGTTTCATACTGAGCGAAGTGAAAGCGGCGAAATTATCGTTGAAGTGGTCGATGAAGCCGAAAGCAAGCCAAGCTTAAAAGAACAAACGCTTGAAAAACTGCCAAGCGCGGATGAGATTCTAGCGAAAGAAACACTTAAAACGCCGCAAGCGGCGGATGACCTTAAAGCAACCTGGGCAGCACGCAGTGAAGAAGTCGATGCTGCGATTGGTGCTGTTCCGGGGCAAGCAGCTCTTGATAATTACGAAACAGAAATTACGGCCATTACTTCTGGGCGTTTAGAGTCACTTGAGGACTTTAACAATCGTAAAGCACGTCTTGATGAATTGAAAAAACAATTCAAAAAAGATCGTGAAGCGATTCAGCAAGCGCGAGATACCGTACAAGCAAGTCGCAAAGAACTCTCAGAGAAATTAACGACACTGAAAAAAGCGCCGGGTGAAGACCTTACCTACTTGAAAGATAAGTATCAGCTTAGTGGTGTTGGCGCGACTAACTTAACAGGCTTGTTGTTTGGTGATGATGCTGCGGGTTGGGCCAAAGAAGCACTGTATTGGTACAACCGTGTGCTGCCGTATCTTGAATCAGATGACGATGACGTGGCAGAAGAGCAAGATGAAAAAGCCCCGCGTCTTGCTGGACGTTTTGTGCATTTTCCTACGAGCGATCCTTGGCCAGACTTTATGATTCGCCGTGCTCGTCTCACAGGCCCTTTCGATGGTGGTCAGCTGGTGATTGAAGGTCGTGATATTACCCATCAGCAAGCTATCATTGGACATCCTACGGTCTTTACTGCGACTGGTGAAGGCTTGCAGAAAATAGGTGATCTTGATGCCAAGTTGACGTTAGACCACGTCAATCCAAAAGGCCAAGATGTGCTGACGGTGGCTATTAGCGATTGGAAGATGGCACCGTTAGAGTTAGGGGTTGCTGGCGCGGAGTTAGCGTCATCGCGAGTGAAATTGAATGCTATCGCGACGGTTAAAAACGGCGGTGTTGATGCCTCCGCGGATGCGCGTGTTAGCCAAGCGAAATTCTCTGGCGACGGGCAAACGGTGTTTGCTAAAGAATTAAATGCGGCATTGAAAGGCATTACTCAATTCAAAGTGAATGCCGCCGTCGGTGGGCGTATTAAAAATCCAGAAATTAAGTTTGGCTCTGATCTTGATCGACAAATTAACACTGCAATCAGCAAGCGCTTAAGTGCGAAGCAAGACGAACTGGAAGCGCGTTTACAGTCTCGATTAAATGCGAAAGTCGCGGAAAGCGCAGGTGAGTACGCGGACGAACTTCAAGCCCTGATTAATATGGAAGGGTCGTTGAATGATAAACTGAACTCTCTTAAAGATCTGGCAGGTAATGAATTAGAAAGCTTTAAAGCCCAGCAGGAGCGTGAAGCTAAAGCCAAGGTTGCTGAAGAAAAAGCAGCAGCACAAGCGAAGATTGAAGAAGAGAAAGCGGCTGCAAAAGCGAAGGCAAAAGCCGAAGCCGATGCGGAAAAAGAACGCGCGAAAAATAAAGCCAAGGATAAACTGAAGAGCCTGTTTTAATGCAAACTAAGACCTTAACAATAGAAGAGTTTAAAGCGACTCGTCGAGCGCCTAAACGTGTAGAAGACAGCAAGCCACCAGAAAATTTTTGGGAATACGTTTCAGCTATTCCTCCTGAAGATTTTGGTGTGTTTGATTGTCGTGCGGGTGAAGTGACTCACGTTTACCGTATGGGTGATGAGTATGAGCACGTCTTGATCAATAGTCAGTTTCAAGGTGTGGCCATGGTGGTTGTGGTTGATCTGACCACTGCTCACATTTATGGCCATTACCTACTGGATTTGAATCCACCGGGGACTGAAGTTCCTACTGGTGCTCCTAATTGAAGCCCTAAAGGTAATTAACCCGTATTGGTCATATATTTTGATACGTTGATGTGTTGAAACTATAGAAATATAGATACATAGAAGCTTAAAAAAAATAGAAACTCTAAAAAATAGAAGCTATAAAAAATAGAAGCTATAAAAATAGAAACAAAAAAGGCGCTACCCAAGGGAGCGCCTTTTTTTGTCCATCAAATGAAGGACCTTACTGGGAACTAGACTCCTTAATAATTTCTGTTGGCAGAGGCGATTCGGGATGTGCGAAGCGCGGCAGTGCGGCTCTGTCTAATGTAGACAGTGGCTCGAAGCCTTCGACCTGTACATCTTGGCTACCCTTGCTGTACAGGAGCCAGCTTGAGTCAGCGTCCATAATGGTTTGCTGGTAGAGGTTGATGATGCGCGCATGGGGGATAGTGGCTACCTGTTCGGCAATGGATTCACGAGTATCAAAGGCATATCTTCCAGTGATGAGATCGCCCCAGAATGTTCCGGCTTTTTCACTCATGTTTTTAGGTTTTTCTAACAGGCGCGTGATTAATCCTTGGCGGAATAAATCGTATTCTTTTTCGTCAATGTTTTTAAGCTCGCTGGCATATTGGCGGAAGAAAATATCCGTGTGCTCCATCATTTTTTCTGGTGACGCTTCCGGAGATTGCACAATGAAGGCTAAGGCCGGTACTGATTTTTGCGGCAGTGCTGTGGCAAAAACAATATAGCCAAGCTGTTGTTCTGTGCGCATGTATTGGTAGTAAGGAGACGATATCATTTGTGCCAGTAAGCCAAATTCAGCACGCTCTAAATCGCTGCTGCCAGTGCCTTGAATGTAGAGCGTCATGACTTTATCTGGGTGGTCTTGTGATACTTCTTGTTGGTATTTCCCTTTCGGGGTGTGTACTAAACGCGACGTCGCCGGGTAAGCAATACGAGCGGGGTAGTAATGCGATACCAGCGCGCCAAGTTGTTGAGCATCTTCGACGCTCATTGCACCATGCACGTAGGTGACTGAAGCCAATTTACTATCAAATCCAGCGGCAAATGCCTGCACATCATTTAAGGTAACGTCGCTGAGCAGAGGTAATAGGTCGGTGTCACTAAAAGACGGATCAATTAGGAAGTTTTTTAATTCTGCGACGGTACGCTGGAATGGACGCGCCTTAAGGTTGTTTTCTAAATTACGCTGAAGGCTCGCTTTGTAACGTGAAAATTCATCGTCAGAAATTTCAACGTTTTGCATGGTTTCAAAGACACGCTCAAGCAGCACTGGGAGTTTGTCGTAATAACCACCAACAGCGACTTCTAAACCTTTCTCGGTTGCCGATAAGCGGTAATTCAATCCAGCTAATGTCGCGGGATAGCTGTAGGTATTGAGTGCTTCATTAACGGCCCGCGTATAGAGTTTGGCTAATAAGCGCTGACGACCTTCTGTTTGAATATCGGGTATTTGTAGGCTAATCAGTACCTGAGCCTTTGGCACTTCGAAGTCGTGTTCGGCGTAGTACCAAACTTGACGGCCTTCCGCTTGCTCCAGTAATACAGGAATATCAGTCGCTTCCCCTGAGTTAAGTGTTAAATTTTCAGGAATGAAGGGGTTGGCTTCAGGTAAGTGCAATTGGTTGAGATCGGCGACCTCAATGGCTTTGTTAAAACTGCTCGGACGAATACGAATGGGGGTGTCATACCAAGGGTCAATGGTGTCTGTTTCAACCCCTGGCGCGACTAAGGTACGCAACATGTTGTCAGCAGATATGTTGCTGAGATAACTCTTGAGTAAGGCGTCCGAGGCAAGATCGGTGCGGTAGTCGCCATAAATAGTATCTTCGATTGGGAAGATCAACATATTACTACTTAAGCGTGTGACGTAATTAGAAATTTGTCCGTGCTCTTGAAAGCGGAACATCATTTCGTGTTGAAGTGCCTGTTCTTTTTTTAAGTAATCAGGAATGCCATTCGCTTTTAATAGATCGACGTAGTGCATGAAAATGGCAGTGATTTCTTCAATATGCAGTAAGCCCAACTTAGTTAAGCCAATACTGACACTCATGGTGGAGGCATTGTCTGTGCTTAAGCCACGCCCAGCACTGAGTGACTCTGCCCAGCCTTTGTCTTTTAATAGCGCCAATATGCTGCCTTCGCCTTCATGGCCAATTAAATTAGTAATCAAAGAAACAGGCTTGTAAGCGTATTGCGTTTTAATTTCAGGCAAAGGGAACATGAACTTTAATTGGCGAAGTTCTTTCACTGGCTCAATATTCATATCCATGGGAAGTTGGTCAGTAACAAATACCGGCACATTTGGGCGAGAAAAGTGAACTTCGCGTTGAGGAATGTCCGAAAACAAACCACGCGCCCAATTGGATAGCTGATCTAATTCGTAATCACCGGCAATAACTAGGGTCATACGGTCAGATGAATAATGGGTTTTATAAAAGCTGATCAGCTCATCACGAATGGCGCTGTTTTCTCGGTCGGCGAGGGTGTCTAAATTACCGGTCGAAAAATGTGAGAATCCAAAGTCGGGGTTCATTGCCATTTTTTGGGCGGAATAAATACGGCGACCATCTTCTTTTAAGTTAGAGCTGTACTCTGCATTGACGGCATTTTTTTCACGATCAACGTAAGCGGCATCAAAGGTGGGTGAGATAAAGAATGGAGAGAAGCGATCAAGTGCGCCGGGTAATTGCTCATTATCAATATCGAAAAAGTAGGTCGTTTGAGCGTAGGAGGTGAACGCGTTGTGGCTACCACCATTTTGTTTGATAAATTGTTGGTACTCATCAGGCTCTGGGTAAGGCTCAGTGCCTAAGAACAGCATGTGTTCAAGAAAATGTGCAAGGCCTTCGCGTCCATCGGGATCATCCATGCTACCAACACTTACGCTCATGGCGGCGCTGGCTTTATCGGCATCAGGTGTATTGACCAATAATACCTTTAACCCATTCTCCAGCTGCATATATTGATAGCTGTATGGATCGGCATCACTGCTGATAACTTCAGGGGTTTGAGACAATCTGATCATAGAATATCCAACAGCGGTCAATACGATAATTAAGAAAATCCAGTAGCGTGGCGAGAGCATGCCTTCCTTCTCCTCGGGCCTATTCTTTAAATCGAATAGGCTTGATAGTAGTTATAAAGTTGTCATAAAGCGCAAACAAACCCTAATGAGCGGTGCCGCTTTGATCAATGATGATCTGTGCGTCTCGCAGGGTGTGCCGTTCAGGGTCTAGCGCAGCGATATGGTTGAGACGCTCTTTAGCGTCTTCCAGTTCCGTTACTAATAACGCAAATTGTGATTGAAAGGCGGTATCAATAGCATCGTATAACGCTTTTACTTGGTCGCCAGCCTCTGCATTGCTGCCTTCGCGCAGCGTTTTTAGGCATGTGACGGCTATTTGGTGGTAAAGCTGATCTTTGTTCACGTAGGGCTCCTTTTTTCCACATGATACACGACCAGCTCTTACCCGCGTAGGCTCAGCCTACTCAAGGTGCAGTTCAGCCCACTCTAGGTGCAGTTCAGCCCAATGTTGCTTCTGGACTGTACCATTGTAATTGCTGAAAGGTGATTTCTGGGGCGAGGGCTCGGCCGCTTAACCAGTCGATCCTGGCCTTATGTGATATGGCCAAAAGTTCTGATCGGGCAATGTTTCGGGCAAATATTAGTAAGTCATTTTCATGCAGTTTTTGCAGTAAACGCGCGCCTTGAATGGCATTTTTAGGCTGTTGAAGGCGCGTTAAGAACTCGGGCGCTAAGGTGATGCCATCAATAGGTAAACTAAGAATCTGGCGCGCATTTAAGAAACTACGCCCAAAGTGACTGATCATGCGTTTTACATCATGACGAACTAAGTCTCCTTGCCATAAAATATCATCTTGGGTGTTACTCAGTAGGTGTTCTTCATCCAACACTATGTAGCAATCTATTGGAATGCTGCGGCGAGCGACGTCAAGTGCGGGAAGGAAGGCTTTTGTCGAGTCTGCCCCGGCCTCTGTTGCGTTCACTATGATGGTTGCTGTACTGGTAAAGAGTGATTGCCAGGTACTGATGAGTGCCGCAAACCATGATGCGAGTTCTTCTTCATCGTAGTGAATAAGTTGATGGCTTTCGATGGCGATAATCTCGCCGTGTAAACTAAATACCGGCGTGATTGGGTAGTCGTCCTGAGGGAGATCTTCGCCCGTAGTTGGTTGGGCAGCCGATGTTTTGATGCCCACTAAAGCACGTATCCAGTTTTCATACGTTTCTGCCTGATTATCCAGTGTTTGCTCTGTGATGGCGACGCTCGGTAAATCCACGGCGTTGAGCAGCCGCTCTTTTGTCTTCTCAAGGCCAGCAATGGCAGCGTCACCGTGTGCGGATAATATAAAGCAGTGGTGTTGAGGTAAGTGATATAGCTCTTGTTCATGCTGGCTAACGGCTTTGATGTGGTTGAAGAGTTCAGCGGAGGCCGTGGCAAGTATGTTCTGGCTTTTGTTACCTTCATCATCTGTCAGTTCAGTAAGATCAAACGCCAAGTGCAAAGCGATGGCCTTAACCTGATTAATTGAGTCTGTTTCTTGCTTTGCTGGTGTGCTGTTGATACTCGTGCCTTCAACGGTTTGACAAACACACAGTCGATAATTCGTGCCCATTGGGCTAACTGTCATCCAAGCTGGCACTTGCTGTTGTGCTTGGTTCAATAAAATAAAGTGTCCTAGCCACGTCTCTTGATTCTCTGTTTGGCGAGTGATTTCAGTTTCGAGAGTAATTGGCATTGTGGATAGTGATGAGGAGAATAGGTTAACGCCGAGTAATTCCTCTTCTGTGACGCCTAAGGCGCTGCACAGGGGCTTATTGGCTAGGCGAATAACCCAATTATCATCTGTCAGCATCACCGCCTGTCCTGAGGTGATGCTTTGCTGAAAATTATGAGCATGTTGAAGTAGTACCTGTTGGCGTACTCCTTCTTCAATATCCATGGTAAGCAAGGTGTTGTCCCATGGCTTAGCTACAAATCGGTGCACATCGCCAGCGTGCCATGCTTTCCGTAATGCGTCATAGTCCACTTGCCCAGAAATGAGTAATCGGTAGGTGTACGGCGATACTTTACGGGCTTCTTGGCACAAGGAGATGCCATTGCGGCGAGGCATTTTGAAATCAGTAACCAATACATGAATGTGCTCTTGCTGCAGTAGTAAGAGCGCCTCTTCGCCGTCATTCGCTTGCAGGATATTCCATTCAAACGACCTAAGCATGCGCTTCAGGGCTTGAATAATGCTGGGTTCATCGTCGACTAGAAGTATATTAATCTGCATATCGTTCCTCATATTTCTTTTCAACGACAGCAATCCAGAGCTGGTGCGCCTTACGAGGGGTCTATGTCAGGAACTCTGTAAATTCCTCAGAATAAATCCTTGCAAACGCTGGATGCTATCTATACTGGATTTAGTGTAGTTAGCAAATAGAGATATTGCTGTGAGGGAAAAACAAGCGCTTACAACTGGTGAAGTCGCCAAATATTGCGGAGTCAACTTCCGTACTGTGATCCGTTGGATTGAGCGAGGACATCTTGACGCCTATAAATTGCCTGGCCGCGGTGATAACCGTATTCCGGTGGAGAGCTTTGTTGATTTTTTAAATAACAACAATATGCCTGTCCCGGATGAACTGGATACCGGTGGTCATAAACTCGTTCTTTTGGCGGATGTCGATGAGATATCCCCCGAAATAGCGGCCTGCGTGCGGCGAGCGGGGTGGGACTTATTGGTCACTCAAGATCCGGTGTATTTTGGTTTCTTGATCAGTCAGAACCAACCTGCGGCTATTGCAGTCACACGGCCAGAGTATCAGGTCTCGGTACAACGCATCATGAAGGACGCGGAGGCGAAAGACATTCTATGTGTGTCTATATCTACCTCAGCGGATGGCAACCAAGGGTTCCATGATGGCTGGCTGCATTTACGTTGGCCTCAAGATCAGCAGCAATTTATATTGCAGCTGACGAGTAATATAGCCGCGTAACCGCTAATTATCTCCATCAGCCCTGGTGGGGATAGCTTTTCAGGGGGGGCATCGGATGACCCTATACTGGGTTGCATTGTTGGTTATTACGTTTCTGATCTTAATTAGCGTATTAGCGGCTAAAACGTGGCAGCTCCGAGAATTATTGGAGCAGCATCAGCGTGTCTATAAACCTTATCGTGTGCTTTGGGATAACATTCCGGGTGTCGTGGTCGAGGTTCGTGATGATGGCACTATCCTTAATGCGACCTCTGGTGATGCGGTTTACGGTGTTGATAGCTCGCTGATCGGAAAGCGTGTTGAAGATCTGTTGACCGAGGACATGTCCAATGTCTTTTCGGCTAGCTTGGCTCAAGCGAAAGAAACCGGAGAGAGTGTTGATTATCAAATTCGTGTACGTCGTCCTGACAACAGTGAAATTCTGTTTAATAACCACCTAATCCCTATTTTAAAAGAATCGCATCTCCCTACTTATTTGATAATCAGTTCAGATATTACCGAATTGGCGCGAGTACAAGCAGAGTTACTTAGCCAAAAAGAAGTAGCCGAGCTGGCCAGTGATGCCAAGGGCCGCTTTCTTGCTAGTATGACCCACGAAATTAGAACGCCTTTAAACGGTATGCTCGGTATGTTAACCATGCTGGAGTCAACGCCCCTAAACCATCAGCAACGTTCCCATTTAGCCACACTTCAACAGGCTTCAGATCATCTATTAGCCATAGTGAATGATGTCTTGGATTTATCGAAGATAGAGTCTGGCAAGTTGGAATTGAGCGATGATGAGTTTGATTTACCCGAGCTGGCTCATCGTGTTGTCGGTATCGTACACAGCCGGGCGGCTGAAAAGCGTATTGCCATACAACTTTTTATTGAAGACGACGTGCCACAGAAAATTATTGGTGATCCGCTTCGTTTGAGTCAAATCTTGATCAACTTATTGACCAATGCCATTAAATTTACGGACAAAGGCCACGTCATTATACGTATCGACATTAAAGAGCAAAATGTAGCACCAAGCCTTCATTTTAGTGTGGAAGATACGGGGGTCGGCATTGATAGTGAACGGGCGAAAGGCTTGTTCGAAGAATACAGCATGGTTCATGGCAACCTTTCTGTCAGTAATGGTGGAACGGGTCTGGGCTTGAATATCTGCAAGCGTTTAGTTGAAGCAATGGAGGGGCGAATTGGTGTACACAGTTCGCCAGATGTCGGCTCCTGTTTTTGGTTTGATATACCTCTGGCTATCGCGGGGAAACGGCTTAACTTTAGTGATATTGATGTCACACAATATCGACAGAGAATTTTATGGGTTGCAGACAGTTTTGCTGTAAACCGAACCTTAGTCGTTGCCATTGCCCGTAAACTGGGAGTTTCAGTTCGAGGGTTTGATCGTTTGCGAGATCTGTTGTCGGCACTGCAAGAGGAGACTCCGGATTTATTGGTCATATCTCGACGGTTTTTTATGGCCCCTGACATGCAAATAAATTTGGACTTACTCGGTAAAACAACTCGTGTAGCGGTCAGTTGCGATGAAAATCTGTCTGATGGTTGGCAGGCACCTGCGGATATCGTGCATGCTAGCTGGAGCTGGCCTGTTGATCAGCGGCAACTGGTGACCTTATTTGGTAAGTTGTTAAGTGACAAAGAGGTTTGCTCGGCCCCATTGACGCCCAAAGATGTGGCGCCTGCAACTCATGCGTTTAGACCGCTAGGGTTGAGGGTCTTGCTCGTGGAAGACAATGTAGTGAATCAGCGTGTTGTTGAGCTTATGCTGAAAAAACAAGGGTGTGAAGTCGATGTGGTGAGCAATGGTTTGCTTGCACTAGAGTATATGAAGACTCAGTCACACGGGCCGGATGTTATCTTGATGGATCGTCATATGCCCATTATGGGGGGGATTGAAGCGACGCGTGCACTGCGTGCGGAGGCGCGCTGGCAGTCCCTGCCGATTATTGCACTGTCAGGTGATGTCATGCGGGCACAACAAGAAGAATTTCTTCAAGCGGGCGCAACGGCTTATCTAGTTAAGCCGGTGCAGGTCGAAGATTTAAGGCATGTGCTAGTGAACCTTAAGACAGAACATCGCCATGTGGGATAAAGCGGTTATCGGTTTCAGCTTTTAACGCCTTAACGATGTCTTTGCTTGGTTTACGGCCCTGGCTTTTAAGATAACGGAACACATAAATAGCGGGGCTAGAGGCGCCTGCCTCAAAGCCACTGAGTTTCATTTCGGCACGCACATAAAAAAATGACAGCTGAAGCAACGCATCATCACTGATGTCGGCAAAGGCCTTTTCCCATTGTGTCGCGGGTGATTTTATCCACAGTATCGCGCGTTGCAGAGTCTCATCATCCACTTTAGTTGGTTCTGCGCTGTGTTGAGCAAGCAGCAACAAGGTTTTTGTCTCTGGTTGATTGCTTGTTGTGGTAGCGCTTGGGTCCCATTGACCGATCATGGTTGACTCTCTTTGTGGTTTATCAGATGGCTAAGCTCAGCTATCTTAGTTAATTAGCACCGCTTACTGCAATTCCCCGACACGAAGAAAATAAAAAATGCATGATTCGCATCCGGATATTCGCCTTGACCCCTATCAGGATATACGTCCTTACAGCGACGAAGAAGTCTGTGAAGTACTTGAACGGTTAGGGCGCTCAGTCCCTTTGCATCAAGCGCTTGTCGAATATCAATTTCCTCGGTCTCCGCGACTGTTTCGAACTCTGCTGACGAAGCTAGTCGGCTTTCAATTACGTCGTCATTTTGGCCCAGTAACGACGATTGCAGCGTTTCAGGAGTGGTTAACACAATGGGTGTATGAATTAGTAGAAACCACTACGACGGATGTAGAGATTAGTGGGTTGGATAAATTATGGGGGGGAGGGCCATATTTATGGATCTCGAATCATCGTGATATCGCAATGGACCCGACGTTAGTCAATTACGCCTTAATGAAACATGCGTGGGCGACGGCTCATATCGCGATTGGCGATAACCTATTACAAAACGACGTAGTGGCTGACTTAATGCGTTTGAATAAGAGCTTTATTGTAAAGCGCAGTGCTGAGAGTAACCGTGAAAAATTACGAGAATTACAGCGTTTATCTGCTTATGTGCGTGACTCTATGGCCGCAGGGCATTCTATTTGGATTGCTCAGAGAGAGGGGCGGGCAAAAGATAACCGAGATCAAACAGATACTGCGGTATTGAAAATGCTCGCACTCAGTGGACGTGATGAAAAACTGCCGTTCGCAGACGCAATGAGACGCCTCAATCCGGTACCCGTGGTTGTGCAGTATGAATGGGACCCGTGTGATGTGATGAAGGCACGAGAGTTAGTCGCTATGGATACTTACGGGTCGTATGAAAAAAAGCCGGGGGAGGACACCTCCAGTATGTTAACTGGATTACGTGGCCATAAAGGACGAGTACGCATCAGTTTTGGCCAGCCAATGATGGCGGATGATATGCAAGATGCGGCGACGATGGCGGTTTGTGCAGATGAGCAAATGTTAGCAATGAGTCAGGTGTTTCCTGCTAACTATGCGGCCCTGCGATTATTGCAACAAGAGTTTGGTTTGTATCGCGAGGTGATGACAAAGTACCCCGACGGATTAGAGTTGCCACTAAAGATGATGCGACTGAGATGCGAGGGCGAAGCAGACGCAGTTAAAGTGAAATTACTCACTAACTACGCCGCTCCTCTTATCGCCGAATCTGAGGTTGCTGTCTGATGTTCTAGCCAGATCTTAGGGGCAGGTTTTAAGGGCAGGTTTTAAGGGCTAAGTTGCTCTAAAAAATTACTGCGCATTAAGGAGCTCAGTGATTCTTAAATCAACCTTGTTGCGAATACTACTGCCCGGAAATTCTTCATTAATTTTACGAAAGTAACCCAACGCCTTAATTCGGTTTGAATCACGGTTGTATGGGCTCATGAAAATCAATCCCATTTGGTAGAGTGCTTTGGCTCGGATTTCTTCACCAGACGCTTCATTTTCATAAACAATGGTGTATACCAGTTCGGCGTCCTCGCTGCGGTTTTCAGCAATTGCACGTTCACTCATTGGATTCAATTCATCATCGTAGGGAACGTTTTGGCGTTGTAATAGTGCCTCTCTATCGACGCTAGTCAACAACTCTTCTGCACTAACATAAACAGGGTTAGCTTCACGTTCACCAAGTACCAATAAGTGTTGCTGGATTCGACGTGCGAGTAATGATTTTGGGTATTCTTGACGATGAAGTTGAAAGTATTCTTTTGCTTTTTCATCATCGCGAGCGTCGTTGAAGCGGTTCATGTAAATTAAACCAACTTGGTACAGCGCCAAAGACTTCATGTTGTCGGTATAGTTTTCAGAATTATAGCCCTTTAGGTAAGTGGCTATGGCTTCTTCTGTCTGTGAACGACTGATTGCATGAATAGAGTAGGTTAATAGATCTGGTTCATCACGCAAGGCGGCAGCCGCACGAACATCAACGTTCTCTTCGTGACGAGCAACTTGGTGAGCGCCTGCTTGAGCCACCATCAGTGGTGTTGGCCCTGCACAAGCACTAAGTAAAACCGCACTCGCAGTTAGCAATACTTTAAATAACATGATCCACCCCTTCTAATATGTAAAACCAGTGTAAAAGGTGTGGGATTATATTAGAAGGGCTTTATCCGCCGAAGATCATTTACAAGACCATGGTTGTTACTAAAGCAGCCAAAACGCCAATACCTGCGCCCGCAAAAGCAGCACGGATAGCGGTGGTACGGATTAAAATTTCCATTTGCAGTTGTTGATCCTTGATTCGCCCTTCAAGGCTCACTCGTTGAATATGCATCGTCGTGGTGAGTTCATCGGATGCTCGGCGAATCGCTTTATTAACCACAGCCGCTGATAAGCGTTGATTTGCTTGCTGGGTTTTGCGAAACAGAGCTTGAGGAGATAAATCTTTTTCGAATTCGTTACGAACTTCATCAACCTGTTGTTGCAGTTGGCGGCGAATAATATCGAGTTGGTGCTTCTGGTGCTGTTGAAGTTGGGAGGCGGTCGTGTCTATACCAGCGGTGATCTCCCCCTTGGCTTCATTAAACGCCGCCTTTAGATGTTTTTGTACGAGTAGGTCGACTTCCGCTAACGGGATGTCTGGGTATTGTTTCTTTTGTACTTCATCGTTTGCGGCGGGAGCATCTAAAGAATTCATTACAGCCATCACAGCCTCCTGGTTTGCTGGTTTGGCTAGAACGCCTTTAGCGCCACTTTCAAGAGCGATTTTGAAATAATCTTCGCCGTCTTTTGACGTGTACATGATGGTCGGAATACTGGATGTTTTAGGGTTGTCGCGGATGAGTTGAGTCGCTTCAAGACCATCCATGCCCGGCATCATATGATCCATGAAAATCACATCCGGTTGCCTGTGCTCTAAAAAAGCAATGGCTGCCTCTGCGCTTTCTACGGTATCCACACTGACTTGAATACGGGAAAGTAGGCGTTGCAATACGAGCCGGGCAGACTTGGAATCATCAACAATCAGGGCGTGTTTCATCAGCATCATGCTTATTATATTTTATTTTTAGTCACGCATTATTTCCGAGAGGGCACAAAGAAAGCAAGGTTACGGTGTCTTAAGTGGAACTAGTTCACAAAAAAATGCTTTTTTAAGTTGAATGTTGGCGCATTTTTTCAAAATAGGCGTCAAAAGACTGTCTTGGAGTGCTGCTGTCCTACAGACTGGGATGCCCTAGGGGACCTCTGAATAACATTGTACTAAGTGGATGCTCAGTTCAGACGAAGGCTCAAGAGTCTGGCATAATGCGTTTTCTTAATTTTTTATGTGTACGGTTATGAGTGCGATACCAAACGGACATCTTATTAAACGAGCGGCGATGGCATCGATTGCAACGGCGGTCGTTTTACTCTTAGTTAAGGCTGGAGCGTGGGGGGCGAGTGATTCCTCCAGTGTGTTGTCGTCAATGCTCGATTCTTTGATCGATGTGGCTGCTTCCGTGATCAATTTTTTTGCCATTCGATATGCCCTTATGCCCGCGGATGAAGATCACCCGTTTGGGCATACTAAGGCTGAAGGTTTAGCGGCCTTGATGCAGTCGGCTTTTATTTTTGGTTCGGCAACTATGCTTCTGTTGCATGTCGTGGATCGTATGGTTGAGCCGCAACCTCTTCATGCCGTGCCGGAAAGCATTGGCGTGATGGTGTTTTCGACCCTCGCAACGATTGCCTTGGTGGGTTATCAGAGGTACGTATGGAAAAAAACAGGCTCACTTGCTGTTAAAGCCGATTCGGCGCATTACTTTGGTGATATTTTAACGAGCATTGCCGTGGTGTTTGCTTTGCTTGCAACATACTGGGAGGTGTATTGGTTAGATCCATTAGTCGCGCTTTTGATTGGTTTGGTACTGCTCTATGGCGTGATAAGCATTGCTAAAGAGGCATTGGTGGTGTTGATGGATAAAGCGCTAGAGCCTGAAGATGAGGCTGATTTGATTCAGTTAATCACTGAGACGGAGGGTACATATGGCTACCATGATTTACGAACTCGCCAGTCGGGAGTGATGCAGTTTATTCAATTTCATTTAGAGATGGATGGTAATCAGCCTTTGCGTCAAGCGCATGATATTGGCGATGCGTTAGAGAAGCGTATTTGCAAACGCTTTCCGCGCGCTGAAGTTCTTATTCATCACGATCCGATTTAAGTCATGAAAGTGATTGCGGTTCCACTATTACTTCTTCTTGTTTTGATCCCCTTTGGGGCCAAAGCAAGCAGTGGGTTGGCGGAGCCGCAAATTCCATTACCGAGTGTCAGTTGGCCGCAATATCCTACCCCTGACAATATTACCGATATCAAAGAAATTCCAAAAGAAGATCAGCCTAGAGGGTGGTTATTGAGACGGCTTGATAATCTTTCTGGCGGCATTGATACTTTTTTTGTGGATCGATTTTTTAACGAAGATATTACCGACGAAGTCGGCGGTGGTAGTCAGGCTCGTTTTTCTTTTTTTACACGTCGTGAATTTGGTGATCCCGTTGACTATAAATTTGGGGTTAGCTTAAAACTTGAGTTACCTCATACCAATAAGCGTCTCAATTTATTACTGAAATCTGAAGACGAAGATGTTCGAGAAGGGGATATATTTGAAAGCCCTGAAAACGTAACTTACAGCTCGGCATTACGTTTTATTATTCGAGAGTCTGACCTTTGGAGCGCCTCTATTGATACGGGCGTTCGTTGGGGCTTGCCCCCTGATCCGTTTATCCGTGCAAAAGCGCGCCGTCCATTTTATTTTGATCATTGGAATTTTCGTATTACGCAAGAAATGAATTACTACACTGAAAATGGGTATGGGTCGATAACCGATTTTCGTTTTGATCGTCCTTTTACGACACATCGATTATTACGCTTAGAAACACGCTCGGAATATTTACTTAATAACGATTATTTTAATCTTATGTACGGTGGTGGTATTTATCACGAGATCAATCATTTATACGCCTATGCGGTTCTGGCGAGAGCAACTGGCGATAATCAATACGGTGCGACATTTGATGAGTATGAACTTGGTATAAGGCTGCGACGTCGTGTATTTAGTGATTGGATGTTCGCCGAGGTTCACCCTCAGTATATATGGACTCGTGAGAACCATTGGAAACCGACCCCTGTGCTTATGTTCCGCTTACAGGCTGAATTTGGTGGTTGACCTTAACCTCCGCAGAGGTGCCTTAATATTTAGCGGTGAATTATATGCCGGAACGTGAGGTTAATTCGCGGCGTCATGACGCCTTGACGTTTAGGGACGCTGTGTTGCCAGTTTTGCTGCATTCCCGCGTGCATGATGAGTAAACTGCCGTGTGACAGTGCTATTTTTGAATGCTGGCGGGTGGCACCTCGCTCACGCAGTGCAAAGTCTCTGGTGGCTCCTAAGCTCAATGATGCAATGACAGGTTGTTCCCCTAGTTCAGCTTCATCATCCGAGTGCCAGCCCATTGAATCTTGACCATTGCGATACAGGTTTCCGAGTACCGAATTAAAGCGGATGCCGGCGCGAGTGGATATTTGCTCGGCGAGAGCCTGTATGGCAGGCGGCCAAACGTCAGAAACAAAGGTTTTACCCGAATAGGTGTAGGCGATTGGCTCTCGCCCTAGCCATGTTTGTAATCGAGGGATTGGGTGATCTTTTCCGTAGACATGAATGACTTCTTGCCGCCATTGGCATTGTGCAAATAAGGTGTCGTATAACACGTCAGCGTCATCGTTACTGAGAAAGCTAGGAAGGAAGGTAAGCTTCCCTCCTAGGTAATCGCCAGCCGATGAGTCAAACAGATCAAACATTAGGCTTTATCAAAAAAACCTTCAAACAACGGCGATGTTAAGTAGCGTTCACCTGAGTCAGGTAAGATCACAACGATCTTTTTATCTGCATAGGCTGGGTCTTCGGCTAAGCGCAAAGCGCCAACCATTGCCGCACCACAAGAAATGCCTGCAAGGATGCCTTCTTCAGACATGATGCGGTGTGCCATCGCCATTGAGTCTTCGTTGCTGACTGGTTCAACTCGATCCAGTAGTGATAGATCTAAGTTACCTGGGATGAAGTTCGCTCCAATTCCTTGAATTTTATGTGGCCCTGGGGTGATTGTTTCACCGCGTAACGCTTGGCCGATAATGGCAGAGTCGGCAGGTTCAACGGCCACAGATATGATATCTTTTTTGGCTTTTAGGTAGCGTGAAATACCAGAGATAGTACCGCCAGTCCCTACGCCTGCGACAACAACGTCGACCTCTCCATCTGTATCGTTCCAGATTTCTGGGCCGGTGGTTTGTTCGTGAATCGCGGGATTGGCCGGGTTGTTAAACTGTTGCAACATGATGCGCAGCTCAGGTGCTTCATCGACATAGGCTTGGGCTGCATCTACTGCCCCTTTCATTCCCTTTGGTCCTTCGGTGAGAATGAGGTTAGCGCCCAGCGCTTGCATGACTTTACGTCGTTCCATGCTCATGGTCTCAGGCATGCATAAAGTGACTTTGTAATTACGAGCAGTGGCCACAAATGAAAGAGCGATACCTGTGTTCCCACTGGTTGGCTCAACGATTTCCATTCCTGGTTTTAGTTGACCATCTTTTTCCGCTTGCCACACCATATTGGCACCGATGCGACATTTGACTGATTGCGCCGGGTTACGATTCTCTAATTTTGCATAGAGATGCGGGTGCTTGGTCAGTTTATTAATTCGAACAAGCGGAGTATTGCCAATTGATTGGCTGATATCATCAAAAACCTTCATCGTGACCTCGGTGACATTTTATGTATTTGAACTAAACTGATGTGAACTTGGGCACAGCAATATCTGCGTCAGAGTTTAATATATATTGGCAGCAGTAATAACAATACCCTAAATATGGGAGCGTCATTTGTCCAAGTCGAACGTTCAGCATGATAAGGATACCTTAAGGCCGCTTGAGAGTCAGATCAACATGCTGACCAGCCTTATCGATAGAGGAAAAACGCACCATCGCTTTCCAAAGGCGCTAGAGAGTGAGTACCGTAACTTTGTATTAGGGCAGTTCGTTGCTGTTGATTTGAAAATTATCTCCGTTGGTTTACTGATTTTTGTCATATTTGGCTGGGCGGACTTCTCGTTCGGCGGGGATAACGCGGTTATATTGTTTACGGTTCGTTGTGCTCTCGCTGCAACCTTATTCGCGTGTGTGATAACTATTCCCCGCACTCCTTTTTTGCCTTATTCGATACATGCCTTGGTGCTCGGGATCTACATATGTTTCTTATGTTTGATCTGGAATATCACGATGGTAGAGGGGCCTGAAAGCTACTTTTACCACATTAGTATGGTGCCTATGCAAGTCTTCGCTTTGCTTGGGTTGCGCAGTAGTTATCGGGCCATGATTGTATGTTCACTCTCCATGCTGCTGAGTTATACCGCGTTTGTGGTTTGGTATCCTATGCCAGAAGTCATGAGTAGTTTTGATGAGTTGGCCCTAGCTACTGCCCCGTTTTATATTTTGTTTTGGTCCATTCTTATTGTGATGGCGAGCTATTTGTCTTTTATTATCGAATCAAGTACTCGTACCGATTACATCAAAAATCGCTTACTGGCCCTTGAGGCGGAGCGACTACAGTATTTAGGGCGTCGATTACAACAACTATCAACCACCGATAGCCTCACCGGGATTGCCAATCGCCGTTATGTAGAAGACCAGCTCGGAGATGAGTGGCTTCGTTGCACCCGAAGCGGTACACCATTGGCGGCAGTAATGCTCGATGTCGATTATTTCAAAAAGTACAACGATCATTATGGTCACCAACAAGGGGATGTTTGCCTAAAAGCTATTGCGGAAAAAATGGCGGAGTACTGTCGCCGTCCCGGTGATGTGTGTGCGCGCTATGGCGGGGAGGAGTTTTTGATGTTGTTGCCCGAAACCTCCGCAAAGCAGGCAAATGATATTGCGACGGGAGTGTGTACAGCGATAGCTGCCATGAAACTAGAACATACGAAATCACCCTTAGGTATTGCAACGGTCAGTATTGGCGTTGCTGCGATGGTGCCCAAGTCGGGTAAAAATTACGAGCAGCTGATTCGTCAAGCAGACATTGCCTTGTATGAGGCGAAGGCTAATGGTCGTAACCAAGTGTGCCTTGCCTCTTCTTCAGAAGCACCCTAGCACTGGCTAGGGTATAAGCCGTTCACGCACCGAGCTGCGTCAATTTAGCGTCTTTATCTTCCCAAAGTTTTTGCACCCAGGCTTGGAACGTTGCTCGGTATTCCATATCGTTTTCGTAGTCTCCACCGCGTAACTCTTCTGGAATAATTTTTTCTTCAATACTTACTGTACATCGTGGCATTTTTCCCTGCATGAAATCCCAGAACGTTGGTATGCCATCCGGGTAATGAATAGTGACATCCAAAATAGATCGAAACTGATCCCCCATAGCACTCATCGCAAAGGCCATGCCTCCGGCTTTGGGTTTTAGTAAGTAGTTAAAGGGTGAGTTTTGTTCATCATGCTTAGTTTGAGTAAAGCGTGTTCCTTCTAAGAAGTTCATGACGCTTGTCGGCATGTCTTTGAATTTCTCACAAGCCGCGCGTGTGGTATCAATGTCCTTACCCTTCATCTCAGGGTGCTTTTCAAGGTAAGCCTTGCTGAAGCGCTTCATAAATGGAAAGTCTAACGCCCACCAAGCCGCTCCCATGATGGGTACCTTAATGAGCTCTTGCTTTAGGAAAAACTTAAGTAAAGGAATACGACCATTCAAGGAGTGCTGGAGCACCAATATATCTACCCAGCTTTGATGGTTGCTTAGTACAAAATACCAGCCGTTTTTATCTAAATTTTCTGGGCGTTCGATCGTCCAGTTCATTTTCTGCGTCAGTATCATCCAGCCGGAATTGCATGAAATCCATGCGTTGGCAACGGCCGCTAACAGAGCCGTAAGCACGCGGCGTACCGGAGCAATGGGGATGATGACTTTCAGAAAGGTGAGTGGAAACAGCAAACACGACCAAAACAGGGTGTTAAGCAGTAATAATACGCTGGCAATAATGCCGGTGAGCGTTGCAGGCATGACTCTTTACTCTTTAGATTGATGTTGTGACTGAATCGCCGTCAGAGCGATGGTATAGACAATATCTTCTACTAAAGCGCCTCGGGATAAATCATTAACAGGCTTCGCTAGACCCTGAAGCATAGGCCCGATACTGATGACGTTTGCACTGCGTTGTACAGCCTTATAGGTTGTATTGCCGGTATTTAAATCCGGGAATATCAACACAGTTGCTTGACCCGCGACCGGGCTTCCCGGCGCTTTGCTTTTCGCGACATTATCAATGGTGGCGGCATCATATTGTAAAGGCCCGTCGATGACTAGATCTGGGCGTAGCTCACGCACTATGGCGGTTGCTTCTCTCACTTTCTCAACATCGGCCCCAGTGCCTGAGACGCCGGTCGAGTAACTAAGCATGGCGATGCGAACCGGAATATTCATCGAGCTTGCTGACTCAGCACTTTGAATCGCAATATCAGCCAGCTCTTCTGCGGTTGGGTCGGGATTAACTGCACAGTCGCCGTAAACCAGTACTTGATCCGGTAAGCCCATAAACAGTACGGATGAAACCAGCTTAGCGGCAGGCGCTGTTTTAATTAATTGCAGCGCGGGGCGAATGGTATTTGCCGTGGTGTGAATAGCGCCAGAAACTAGGCCGTCCACTTCGTCCAATGCCAACATCATGGTGCCTAGCACGACGGTATCTTCGAGCTGAGCCAAAGCCATTGGTGCAGATAACTGCTTATGGCGACGCAGCTCAACCATTCCCTCGACGTAATTTTCACGTACTGAATCTGGTTCAATAATCGTCAGTCCTTCCGGCAAAGTGACTTCCTGTGCTCGGGCAACTTGCTCAATCGTGGCGCGCTCGCCCAATAAAATACATTCGGCAATACCACGTTCCTGACAGATAGCAGCCGCTTGAATGGTTCTTGGTTCTTCACCCTCTGGCAGAACGATACGTTGTTTATCGGCGCGTGCTTTGGAGACTAGTTGGTGGCGGAACGCAGCAGGGCTTAAACGAGGGGTATGTGGCGTACCTATGCGCGTAAGTAGTACATCGGTGTGTAAGTGCTGTGCGATGGTCGCCATAATACGGCGAACGCGTTCGGTATCATCGGCAGGGACGTGAGTGTCCATATGGGTTAAGGCACGGGCAGTTGAAAAGCTATCTCCGGGCACACTCATTACCGGTAAACCTGTTTGCCAGGCTCGTTGGCAAAGCGCTTCTAAGGCTGGACTTGGAGTAAAGCCACTGGTTAAAAGCAGTCCTGCGAGTGGCGTGCCGTTGGTCGCGGCCATAGCGCTGGCAATAATGATATCGTCGCGATCTCCTGGGGTGACCACTAGGGTGCCGGGACGCAATTGATCAATCATGTTAGACAGCGTTCGTGCGCACAGAGTGATTCGCGATACGCGTCGGTGGTTCATGTCACCTTCGTTTAAAATGTCTGCGCCTACCGCACGTGCAATATCGATGGCTCTTGGGCTCAGTAAATCCGCCTGCCAAGGAATCACACCTAGCACGGGGCAGTTTTCAATATGAATGTGATCGCATTCTGAGGCTTTGCAGCCTGCTGGAGGTAAGTCGGATGAACTGTCTTCAGAGGTGGGAAGTGCACCGTTGATATCTGGGGCGCCAGCTTTGTTAATGATACAGCCCATTAAGTTGGATTTTTTGCCTCCAAATACGCCTATTTGTAATCTGAGATCGGCTTCAATTTGGCTCACACTGTGACCTTCGGCGCTGCAGACAAGGAGAACATCGGCGTTTAGGGCTTTGGACACCTCAACATTGAGTTTGGCGGTGTAAGGTTCGTTTCTATCTGGGGTTAACCCTTCAATAATAACGACATCGCAGCCTTCTGCGACTTGCGCATGTAAAGCGACACTGTCTTCTAAGATGCGATCTAACATGCCGTCACTGACGCTGCGCTGAACATCGTTGAGTTGCATCGGGTCTGGCGTATGTAAATGTAAAACTGATCTGGCGAGTTGAGTTGAGCGTTCGTTAGCTGCTAAGCCCGGCGCGATGGGTTTCACAAATCCCACTTTTAAACCCTGTGCGTCTAACGCTTGGATAAGGCCAAGGCTGATGGTGGTTAAGCCGCTGTCTATGCCGGTAGGGGCAATAAAAATATTAATCATGTTCTGTCATCTGATAAGTGTCTGTGGCGATCATAAGCTCTTCATCGGTAGGAATCACCATGACGAGAGGCGTTCCTTTTTCACTGATGCGTCCGCTCTGGTTGCCGTTACTGTCATTTAAGCTGCTATCAAGGCGGTAAGGAATATTCCGCCATGCAGCTAATATACGGCGGCGAATCTCTCCTGAATGCTCGCCAATACCGCCCGTAAAGACCACCGCATCGGTACTTGATAGGTTGCAGCTAAGGGCGGAAAGCTGTCGGGCTACACGGAAACAAAAGGCATCAATTGCGCGTTTAGCGCCTGCATTATCATCCTGTTCTGCGGCGAGCAAGGTGCGCATATCATTGCTTAAATCGGACAATCCGAGCAATCCACTTTTACGATTAAGATCTGACATTAACTCGTCCAGTGAAGCCCCGGTCTCGTTGGTCATGTGTGCTAATAACCCCGGGTCGACATCACCACTGCGTGTTCCCATGATCAGGCCTTCCAGTGGCGTTAGGCCCATGCTGGTATCCACGGATCGACCTTGGCGTATAACACACGCGCTGCAGCCATTGCCGAGGTGCGCAATGATAAGATTCAGTTGCTCTACTGGTTGCTTTAAACGGCGCGCAGCCTCTTGGCTTACATAACGGTAGCTAGTGCCATGAAAGCCATAACGACGTACCTGGTGCTCCTCATACCATTGATAGGGCACACCATAGAGGTACGCGCTTTCTGGGAGCGATTGGTGAAATGCGGTATCAAATACGGCGACATTCGGCACGCCTGGCATGATGTCACGGCATATTTCGATACCCATTAGATTCATTGGGTTATGCAGCGGTGCTAGAGGGGAAATTTCATGTAATGAGGCCAGTGTGTCATCGTCAAGTAATACGCTTTCGTGAAACACCTCTCCACCATGAACCACCCGATGGCCAATGCCTTTGAGGTTATTAAGGTGGTCTTTTGCTTTGTCTAAAAATAGGGTTAACGCTTGTTTGTGGTCCAGTGGCTCGCTGGTTGAGAATTGCATGTCACCCGATATCGTGAGGCTCGCATTGTCTGAACCTAGTCGCTCTGCTAGTGCTGTCACTGAGGGGCGAATTGAGCCTGACGCTACTCCAAACGTTGGGTAGAGGGCTAATTTCACAGATGAACTGCCACAATTTACCACCAAAACCGGCTGGGTCACTTGTTTCTCCTTAAAGTGTTTCAGTTATGACTGATACTGATGTGCCAAATAATTGAGTAAGCGAACGGTTAATCCCTTGTCGGCGCTCGCTAAGCGGTCTTTGTGGAAGCGCAGGCTATAACGAGTGTGGCTTCCTGCCGGTTCAGCGCGAACAATGGCGGCGGGCAAACGCTTGATTTCATGGTCGTTGGTGCGAATATTTACGCTCACCTCGGCGCCAATCGGAAAATTTCCTGTCGATAATATAATCATGCCTTCCCCTGACAGCCAAGATACCTCTCCACGCTGAATACGTCGTTTGAGTGGTAGCCAATGACGACGGCTAATCGTAGCGGTTGGCTTGTGAGTTGTTGAGGTTTTTCGTGTCATGATTTGTTGTTCCAGCAATGCGAGATCTAATCCGAAATCTGGTCGTGAAACGTAGCAAGGTATTGAGCTCGATTTCGCACTATCGTTCCTTTTTTGTACTTCTAATTATTCAGAAGCGCCCTCGAGCATCCAATTTAGGTCGTGAGCTAAGACTGTTATGTTATTCGTATTGTGTGACGCCTCTGCGTCGATACGCAAAAAGTTTACGTCTTTTGTCTATGAATACAGTCTAGCAACTTTTGCAGCCGCCTGAGTAGCCCTTAAAATCTGGTTACAATGGAAACAGTACGCTTGTTCTCAAATGTTAATACGTACCAAAAATTGCCAGATATGACGTTCTGGTGACGTATAAATGGAGTTTTTTGTTTTATTATTGGCGTCCAGTAAAAAATTGTTAAATTTTATGTCTGAGCTAAAAGTTTACGATATGCTGGCCGATAATATTCCTACTGGATAAACGGTCAGGACACATGTCATGAAGACAGAACCAATAATAATGATTGCTGATGAAACTCTGTCAGTTCAAGCACAGCTAGGTGAAGCTCTGGGTAAGAGGGTGTCCCTCGTGAGTGCCATGAACCAAGAGCAACTAGACTACTGGTTGGATGAACCTGCTCGTCAGCCGGATATTCTGTTACTTGATCAAGGCTTTGTTGGCCAGCAGCTGGGTCGCTTTTGTAAAAATTGGACGTCCGACCCCAGCACACGCAATACAAGCCTAATTGTCATGGGCGCTGACGACGATGAGCTTGAAGTCAGTGCGTTGGCGTCTGGTGCTGTTGATTATTTACGCAAGCCCTTAAACTCAAATTTGTGTCGCTTACGTATCGAACGCCAGCTTGCCGTGAGGTCCGAGATGAAACGTCTTGAGGCGCTCTCCGTCACAGATGGACTGACTCAGATCGCCAATCGTCGATACTTTGATAGCTTTTTAACGGCGGAATGGCGTCGCTCGGTACGTGAGGGTGGCAGTGTGGGTTTAATCATGATCGATATTGATCATTTTAAAGGCTATAACGATCATTACGGACACCTTGAGGGCGATAAGTGTTTGCAGATGGTGGCCAAAGTATTGAAAGAACAGGCACAGCGCCCTCGTGATTTGGTGGCTCGTTTTGGTGGTGAGGAGTTTGCGGTTGTGCTTCCGTCAGTGCACTTTGAAGGGATGAAGGTCGTGGCTGAGCGCATTCAAAATGCAATCGCTGAGCTAAAACTTCCTAATGCAGGTTCAGATACCAGTAGTATGTTAACGGTGAGTATGGGCTTGTCATGGGCGGAGCCAGGACCTATGGATACCGAGGTTACTTTAATTGAAGCGGCGGATGAAGCTTTATACGCTGCCAAAGCGGGTGGACGTCACCGTTACAGTGAAACGGTTGATCTAGCGGCAATACGTTCTTTGATGGCGAATTAATGATTATTCACTGAACGGCAAGATACGCATCTCTTGTGACGTGGAGATGCGTTTTAACCGCGAAGGATACGGTTTAGAAAGCGGTAATTCATATCTTCTCTACGCAACAAAATCATGGCGTCGGCGACGCCAAAGTCAGCATCCAAATACGGCTCTCCACAAATACGTACGCCAATGCGCAGATACGCTTTCAGTAAAGAGGGCACGAGTTTCGAGCCATCTAAATGGGTGTTCATTTCAGGCAGTGCAATTTTAGGTATGGCACGCATGTGCTCTGGTGTCATCGAGGTTTCACGTAAATGATCCATAATGGCGTTGGCTAGACCGTAGCCATCAGCTACTGGGATTGAGCAGCATCCCATCAGGTAATCAATGCGATGAGCTTCAAGATACTCCGCTAAGAATCCCCACAAATAACCAATTGCAGCACCACTACGGAACTCAGGATCAACACAGGTGCGCCCAATTTCCATATAGGTTTTGCCAGGTTGGAGGACGTTACTGAGATCGAATTCAGTCGATGAGTAGAATCCACCGGCCCGAGTGGCTAAATCATTAGTCAAAATACGACTATAAGCTACGACAGAGTCCGTCTCGTTGTCTTTCACAATGAGATGCATGCAGATGTCATCAAACCTGTCTTTGTCTATGCCGTTTTCAGCCCCTTCTACTGATGCACCCATGTCTTCAGCAAATACGCGGTAGCGGAGTTCTAGTGCTTGGCGTATTTCGCGAGGGTCTGTAGTAACACGCGCAACTAACCCTGAATAATCGGGTGTTGCTAACGCTTGGGCGTTAGACTGAGACATGTTTTTTCCTGTTTTCTGCATCGGACCAAACTATATAACAGTTTTATGACATCAAAATGACGAAATGGTGCAGGCGCGATTTAACCATCCCCCCTACAAAAGTGGGGCTATCCTAAGGGGAAGGAGGCGATTATGAAACCTTTGTTACAACTATTTTTTTTATTTTTCAGCATCAGTTCTTGGGCTGTGCCTTTTATCAGCCCCGAAGTTGTGCAAGAAGTACTTAATCGAGACTATGCTGGCCAAAGTTTATACTGGAAACCTTCACAATTGCCATTGACTGTTGAGTTAGAAGATCGCAGCGCTGTGGCCAATCAACTCGCAGGGTTATTTGATCAAGGGCTTATTCAGCGTGAACGATCTTTCGCCTCTAAAGACCTTGGCAAGGGCCGCAAGAAAATCGTATTGCAATGGCGGTATCATTGGCCTGATCCAGAACAAGAAGGGATCATATATGGCGTTCGTCGTTTGCATTCATTATTGGCATCGTCCGAACCTATCCAGCAGGACGGTGTTTGGTATGTTGAAGCGAGAGTGCGCTGGTGGGTTGATCGAATGCCGAGCTGGACGGGCCAGGGCGCATTAAAGAAGGCGCGTCTAATGCGGCGCAGCCGAGAATCCAAAGAAAAACCGTTTGAAACGACGAAAATTCTGGTGCTTAAAGATAATCGTTGGCGTTTATGGCAGCCCGAAACAGATGGGTAGATAGAAGTAAGTAAATACTCAATACTCCCCATCCTTTGACTTAAGACGCCTTTTGATTAAATCGCTTGTGAGAAACGTTTGTTGTCTGACCCATGACGGTAAGCATCAAATACCATGCAGGTTTGGCGCACCATTAATCGCCCCGCGTCAGTAATACACAATGTCGCGTCATCTATATGAATTAAGCCGTCAGCTTCCATGCCTGCTAGTTTATGTAGCTCATCTTTTAAGTATTCTTTGCTGTTGATATCGAATCTTGTATCCAAATCGGCAAATGAGACTTTTAAATGGCACAGTAAGCCCATAATGATGTGTTTACGAATATTGTCATCGTGATTGGCCTGACGTTGCTTAAAGGTGGGCAGTCGGTCGTTATCAATCGCGGACTGCCATTGGCTCAGGTCGGTATAGTTCTGTGCAAACATATTTCCTAATTGGCTGATGGATGACACACCTAGGCCAATAAGGTCGCACTCTCCATGGGTGGTATAGCCCTGAAAATTGCGATGCAGCTTGCCTTGTTGTTGAGCGCTAGAAAGCTCATCGTCAGGCAGTGCGAAGTGATCCATTCCCACATAATGATAACCCGCTGCACTAAGACGCTGAATGGCCATTCCGAAGATAGCGAGTTTTTCGGCGGCTTCAGGAAGGTCGGAGTCGTTAATTCGCCGCTGAGGCATAAAACGTTGTGGTAAGTGCGCGTAGTTAAATATTGATAGACGGTCAGGGCGCATAGAGATAATACGATCGAGGGTGTCAGTGAAGCTTTCTAGCGTCTGAAAAGGGAGTCCATAGATCAAATCAATATTAATGGAACGGAACCCAAGCGCACGAGCATTGTCCATGACATCAATGATCATTTCTTCAGGTTGCACTCGATTGACGGCTTTTTGGACTGTTAGGTTTACGTCTTGTACACCGAAGCTGACGCGGTTAAATCCTAAGTCTCGTAAGGTTTTGAGAGTGTTTGGCCCTAGCTCTCTAGGGTCTATTTCAATTGAGTAGTCGGCGCTTTCCGATTCGCTGAATGTAAACCGTGAGGTGAGGTGATTAACTAGCTTGGTGAGTTGTTCATCGCTGAGGAAGGTTGGTGTACCACCGCCGAGATGTAATTGTTCAACGACCCGGCGCTTTGGCGAACCATTGGACTCAACCATTGCGGCTTTCATGTCAATCTCTCGAAGCAAGTAATCAAGATAGGTGATGGCGCGATCTTTATCTTTGGTCACAATTTTATTGCAGCCGCAGTAGTAACACACATGCGCACAAAATGGGATGTGAAGGTATAAAGACAGCGGTTTGTCGGTTGCGTGTGACAGAGCTTCTATTTCGTCTTCATCGGAGGACGCTGGAGTAAACTCAATCGCTGTTGGATATGAGGTGTATCTTGGACCAGAGCGGTTGTATCTCTGGATCATTAGAGGGTCCCAAATTAGGTGCTCAGACATACGCAGGCTCAGTCAAATCATTGAAGCTGGTATTTTAGAAGGGGACGTTCGGAGCCATCTTGCGTTGAATCAAGACTCTGGTCATTGAAGTCTGCCTGCGAACGCATCGGCGTGTTTATAATGGTCACTGACAGGTGAGTTCGTGCCTGTTTTTACATAAAAGCGACATAGGCCTTAAATGGCCTTGATTTTGTGTGCCATAGATCGTTTAAATAGACGCTTCCTCGAAAATGTACATGCAGTGTGCCTATACAAAGCCGATATGAACGATTCTGTTCGGTAAAGAGGGTACGTACATAATAAGAATCACTGGGGTCAGATATGCCTAAAAAGCCGTTTACACCGGAAGAAATCGCGGCGCAGCGAGAGCGTATAATGGATAGCGCTTCACATGTTATGGCGGAGGTGGGTTTTCATCACTTGTCCATGCGTAAATTGGCGTCTCAGTTAGGTATGACGGCCAGTAATATTTATAACTACTTTCCAAACAAAGAGTCGTTGTTTGTGCATACCCGTCGCCGAGGTTTCGAGTTGGCGTTTATGGACATTAACGAGCAAATGAGCGAGCACCTAGAGCCTCGTTCAGCCTTGTTTAATTTTGCAGGCCATTTGATTCAATTTGCTCAGCGTTTTCCCGGTTATTATCAGTTAATGTTTCAGCCTCCGCGTTTAAGTTTGAACGAGCCTGAGTTGGTTGATAGTGATGTGTTGCAACGTGTGGATCGCTTGGCTGAAGAGTGGCAATCGCACTTGTTGTCCATGCTTTTAGATGCCGTTCCTTCAATTGCTGCGACCCCTGATGCTCGCCAGAAGCAGTTGGCGCTATTTTTTGTATCTTCCTTACATGGCTTAATCGATACCTATTATTATAAGGCGTTGCCTAAGCTGTTATCTGGGGTTGATCTTATTCCTGATGACATCGTAGAAACCCACATTGGTTGGTTACTGTTGTCGTTGGAGCATCAAGCAGAAAGCGCACATTAAGCGTAGATGTGCTTCGCATAGTTTTTTACTTTGATAGCTGCCTACTTTAATAGCTGCTTATTTTGTCTGTTGAGGGGTTCGCCCCTCCAGTCGATAGACAAACGCTAAAATTTCCGCAATCACTTGATACAACTGCTCCGGTATTTCATCGCCGACATCCAACTGACCTAGCCAACGTACTAATTCTGCATTTTCATAAATGGGAATTTTGTGGTCGAGTGCAATCTGAATAATGGCTTGCGCTATGTCATCTTCGCCACTGGCGCTGATTTTAGGCGCAGTCTCTCCGTCGTAGCGCAGTGCAATCGCTTCTGTGGCATCAAGTAAGTGATCTGGAATGCTCATGTGTGTAAGTCCACTAAGGAATGCCTAACTATGGGCTGATCGCTCGCCGGTTTTTGGCCATGTCGCGCCTTTAGTTCGCCAACGTCAGCACCGAGTTCCGTTAATGTTTGGCGTAATGGCTGGAGTGCTTGATTGAGGCTGGCTAAGGTGTCGCTACGCTCAGACCAGAACGTCGCCGATACGCTGGGCAGGCATAGGTCTAATTCAATATCCAATGGCCCTAAACCGCTCAAATCGAAATGCAGTGTGATTTGCCAACGATGTTTCTTATCCGCTTTATTATTGCTGTGATTTTGGCTGTCATTGTCTTGTCTGACGTCCATTAACGCTTGCTGCAATTGCTGGCCATCTCGCCATAACAAGGGAATTTGAAATTGATCGCTGTTTTGGGTGAGGCGCACTTGCTCGTGTTCAATTTGTGAAAGAGCGGTTTGAATCAGGCGGAAGGTTTCCGTGCGCAATTCAATTTGACGGGCCGTGTTGCTAGGGTCGGTGTTGGCAGTACCGTTATTGGCAGTACCGCTATTGATACCTGAACTCGATGCCATCGGTCGTGGTAGTAATTCTGCTGGCCAATGACGAACTAAATTCAGTAACAACCCTTTGAGGTTCATCGGGCTTAGCTGTGCGCTCCCTAATGGCGCTGAGGTCAACGACGAGCTTTCACTATCAATGGAAGATCCCGCCAAAAAAGATAAAACCGCAGCATTTAAGACGATGTTTGATGCATTGCTCGGTGTCGCAATGGGGGGATTACTTGGCGCTGAGCTAGGTATTGAATTTGGTGTTGAACTGGTTGTCGAGCTGGTGGAAATTGATGGTGAATTACCGCGCATCTGGTCAATAAGAGAGGCCAGAGAGCTTTTCCCGGCTTCTGCTTGTCCGTGTATGTTAGATCCGGCTTGGGCTGGCTGAGCGTTCGTCGTACTCGTGGCGTTTGGAACTGCAGTTTTGGCCCATAACTGTTTGAACACTTGAGATAGAGAGTCACCGCTCGTTGGTTTGGCCCCTTGCTCTGATGATACGGCTGATTTCAGGGCTAGAAGACTGTCGGTGAGTCGTGACAACACTTGCTGTTCATAGCGGGTAGGCGCGTTTTCAATAGAAGTCTTCAACTGGGCTGGTTGTGCTAGCTGAGTGGCTGTTGGTTGGCTTTGCACAAAGGCTTGGGCCAGTTGCGGTAGTTTACCCGGCAGCGCGGCGCTCAGGCCATTGAGTGCGATCGTCGTTGTGTTGACGGTCGTGCTTGTTGGCGGTATTGCCGCGTTTGTTGATGGTATTGGAGCACTTGTTGTTGGGGCAGCTGTCGTCGGAGATGCTGTCAGAGGCCTATTGAGTAATTGTAAGAGTAAACTGGACGTTGCAGTCGCGGCTTTGTTGGCCGTACCTGCTTGAGATTTTTCGGCTTGATTCCCAACAAAGTAAGCGTTCGCTAGGGGAGTACTTCCTGTTTTCGCGGCACCGGCTGTGGGTATCGAGGCGGACGGTGATAGTTGCTGCCATTGAATTCGAGCACTGAGCATGTCTCGAACTGGCGCAGGCAAGTTCATTGTGTTGTTCAGTTGCGTGGCGAGTGACTGCAATAGCGCGCTGGTTGTTTTGGCGGTGGTGGCTTGTGCGGGCAGTTTAATTTCAACCACCTCTACTTTTGGCGGTTGGCCATTATCTGTCGTTAACGTTAGCTGGCTGCCTTTTGGCAGTGGTTGCTCGCTGTGGACGGTTAAATGACGCCCCTCAGCACGGAGGGTGAGTTGCCATGATTTGCGGTCGTCGTTAGAGGGTTTGTCTTTAGGTTGATCTTTAGGTTGATCTTTAGGTTGGTTTTTAGATTGAGGTTGGCTAGCAACCACTTCAGCGGTAAACGTGGTCTTATTATTCGACTGAGAAGGCGCAGCCGTGCTCTCAACCTGTGCCTGCGTTTGTGGTGCTTGAGTGGAGGCAGAGGCATTTTTATGGCTAGCTTTGAGTACCGCTGGCGTAATGAGCGGTAGGTCATTCGTCTTCATAGGTTAACCATCGGCTGAGATTGACAAATCTTTATTGCTCCAGCTCCGTGCTGTCTGTTGCTTTTTGGTTATAATGCGTCCGCTTTCACACGAGACGAGGTTCGAATGACGCCAGCCAAGGGCGCCAATCAGGTAAATTTACAGGCACGCGCTTTATATTGTGAGCGTGATGACCGTCAGTTGTTTGCCGACTTATCTTTCTCCGTCTGCAGCGGTGACCTGTTGCAGCTTGCCGGCCCGAATGGTGCTGGTAAAACTACATTACTACGTCTTCTTGCCGGACTAAACCACGATTATACAGGGGATGTCACTTGGCACGACCAACCCCTTCAGCACGTGTATTCAGAATACGCCCATCAGCGTTTATATCTAGGGCACTTATCCGCCGTGAAAAAGTCACTGACGCCCCTAGAGAATTTACGCTGGCTGATGGCGAGTGAAGTCCCAAATGAAGATCAACTCTGGGGGGCTTTAGAAGAAGCGGGTTTAGCGGGCTTTGAAGAGACGCCCTGCCAGCATCTTTCTGCAGGTCAGCAGCGTCGAGTTGCACTCGCACGTTTGTGCATCACCCAATTACCTTTATGGATTCTTGATGAGCCGTTTACAGCACTGGATAAAGAAGGTGTTGCTTGGCTTGAACAGAAAATGCAGAAGCAAGTAAATCGTGGCGGGGCTGTGATTATTACCAGTCACCACGCACTTGAGGGGATTCACGGTCTGCGTCAATTAACCTTAGGAGGGGCGGTATGAGTTTAGTGATCGCCACGGTTAAGCGTGATTTTATCTTGGCGGCGCGTAATCCTGGTGAGTGGGCTAACCCATTGATGTTTTTTTTAATGGTGGCTGCCTTGTTTCCCTTGGCAGTGGACCCAGATCCGACATTCTTATCCAAAATAGCAGGTGGTGTGATTTGGGTTGCGGCGCTATTAGCGACACTGTTGTCGCTTGATTCGTTGTATCGAGCGGATGTGGAGGACGGCTCGTTAGAGCAGTGTCTGGCATCTGGCGAGTCTATGTATGCCATGGTGCTGGGGAAAGCGTTAGTGCATTGGTGCATTAGTGGCTTACCGCTGACCTTGGTATCGCCACTACTTGGCTTGATGCTGCACTTGCCAGACGAGGCATATATAGCGATGGTGCTCAGCCTAGCCGTAGGCACACCCATTTTAAGCTTGTTGGGGTCTGTTGGTGCAGCGTTGACGGCGAGCCTGAGCAGCGGTGGCCTACTGTTGACCTTATTGATTTTGCCTTTGTATATTCCAGTGCTGATTTTTGCGGCGAGTGCGGTTTACCACGCAGGAATCGGGATGGCGTACAATGGGCAAATTGCTATGTTGGGGGCCATGTTAGCGTTGGCTATAGCCTTAACCCCGTTTGCTGCTGCGGCGGCACTTAAATTGAATTTATCGCGGTAATTAACTATGTGGCAGTGGCTAAAGCAGCTGTATCACCGTATGGGTTCGCCCAAATGGTTTTATGAAATAACAGAACGTTGGATACCTTGGCTCGCGATTGTTGCCGGTGTTACAGCCGTTGTCGGATTGGTGCTTGGTCTGCTGTATGCTCCCGCAGACTATCAGCAAGGTGACAGTTTTCGGATCATTTATATTCATGTTCCTGCGGCGATACTTGCCCAAAGTGCCTACATGATGATGGCCGTTGCCGGGGCTGTATACCTTATTTGGCGAATGAAAATGGCCGCGTGGGTAGCCAAAGTGATTGCGCCTATTGGTGCGTCATTTTGTTTGATTGCACTCTTAACCGGGGCTATTTGGGGCAAGCCGACATGGGGAACGTGGTGGGTGTGGGACGCTCGCTTGACCTCGATGTTAATGCTGCTGTTTTTGTATTTCGGTGTGATGGCCATTCAACAGGCAATGGAATCGGAAGACGGCAGTTATAAGGCCGCTGCGATTTTAGCTCTCGTGGGCGTGGTTAATATTCCCATTATTAAATACTCAGTGGAGTGGTGGAACACACTGCACCAACCGGCGACGTTAACACTGACAGAAAAGCCTTCGATGCATCCAGACATGCTCTGGCCGCTATTGATTATGCTGGTATCGACCTATGTGTTGTTTGCTCTGCTGGTGATTTTACGCACGCGTAATGAAATTCTCTGGCACGAGCGCAAACGTAGCTGGGTCAAAAAGATGATGGAGTCCTGATGGAATTTAACTCACTGGCTGAATTTATCGCCATGGGTCGCCATGGATTATACGTTTGGCTGTCTTACGGTCTTACGGCTTTGATCGTTACTTATAATGTGATGCAGCCAGCGCTGCATCGTCGTCGTTTATTAAAAGAGCAGGCTCAGCGCCTGCGTCGGGAGAAGCGAAATGCACCCTCAGCGTAAAAAACGCCTACGTCTAATATTGTTTTTAGTGATTGCTGTTGGTGCCGCTGTCGGCCTTGCTATGTACTCGCTGTCGCAAAATATTAATTTATTTCAAACGCCGACTCAGATCGCCAATGGCGAAGTGCCTCCGGGTCGAACCATCCGTGCCGGTGGACTTGTGGTTGAGGGCAGCGTAGTTCGTGATAAGGAAGGTTTAGGCGTAACGTTTCGTGTCACCGATGGCCAGTCGGAAGTCCCCATTCATTACGAAGGTATATTGCCGGACCTATTCCGTGAAGGTCAGGGCATTGTGGCCCTAGGGCAACTGGATAACTCTGGAGTCTTTGAAGCATCCGAAGTACTGGCAAAACACGATGAAAATTACATGCCTCCGGAAGTGCAAGATGCGCTGGAGAAGGCACACTTAGATGGTAAAGCTAAGATGGAAAATGCGAACAGTTCAGACACTGATACTTCATACGGTAAAGGGGCTGGCTACTGATGGAGAACCTCGCGTTATATTTGCCTGAAATTGGTCAGTTCGCCTTAATTTTAGCGTTAGTGATGGCTGTATTGCAGGTGGTTATTCCTTTACTTGGGGTGAACCAGGGACAGCTTTGGTTAATGGGCTATGCTCGCCCGTTTGCAGTCGGTCAGGCGTTATTCTTAGTGATCAGCTTGTTCGTACTCGCGGCCTGTTTTGTGATGGATGATTTCTCTGTGGCCTACGTCGCAGCGAACAGTAATTCGTTATTGCCCGTGCAATTTAAAATCAGTGCTGTGTGGGGGGCGCATGAAGGCTCTTTGTTGCTATGGGTCACTATGCTGGGCCTATGGAGCGTGGCCGTTGCCTTGCTAAGTCGTTCTTTGCCGCTGGATATGGTGGCACGGGTCTTGTCTATTATGGGCATGATCTCTGTGGGTTTTATCCTCTTTACACTAGAAACCTCTAATCCGTTTGCTCGTCATTTGCCTAGTCCTCCTATGGAAGGGGGCGATTTAAACCCGTTACTGCAAGATTTTGGTTTGATCGTGCATCCGCCAACCTTGTACATGGGGTATGTTGGTTTATCGGTCGCTTTTGCATTTGCCTTGGCGGCACTGATGAGTGGTCGTTTAGATGCGGCCTGGGCACGTTGGTCTCGCCCTTGGACAACCGCCGCATGGATTTTTCTTACCGTTGGGATCGCGCTAGGAAGCTGGTGGGCGTATTACGAACTCGGTTGGGGCGGCTGGTGGTTCTGGGATCCGGTTGAGAATGCATCGCTTATGCCTTGGCTAGTTGCCACCGCATTGCTGCACTCGTTGGCCGTAACAGAAAAACGGGGATTGTTTAAAAGCTGGACCGTGCTACTGGCGATCTTTGCATTCTCATTGAGCTTACTTGGCACCTTCTTAGTTCGTTCCGGTGTTTTGACATCGGTACATGCGTTTGCTTCTGATCCGGAGCGGGGTGTCTTTATTTTGGCCCTGCTCGGAATCTGTGTGGGGGGCTCGTTACTTCTTTATGCGATTAAAGCCCCCACGGTCGCGTCCGTCGGGCGCTATGAAGTGGTGTCGCGCGAAACCTTCTTGCTGCTCAATAACTTGGTATTAGTCGTGATGGCATTGGCCGTATTAACCGGTACGCTCTATCCACTGGTTTACGATTTTATGGGACTAGGTAAGTTATCTGTCGGAGCGGCTTGGTTTAATACCATGTTTGTGCCTTTGACGGTGATACTGGCTGTGCTTATGGGGTTGGGTGCCGCTTCTCGTTGGAAAAAAGATACGCTGCCTCGTCTAGCGGGCGTGACCGCGGTTGCCGCTTTGGTTGCAATTGTTTTTGCCGTAGTGACTCCCTTTATTGTTCAGGGTGAATGGCAAGGCAAGGTGGTATTAGGGCTAGGCGTTGCTGCGTGGCTTGTGGCGGCTACTTTGGCTGATATTTGGAAAAAATCTCATGGCAAATTAGCAAAGATTCCTAAATTAGGCATGAGTTATCTCGGTATGGTGCTCGCTCACACCGGTGTGGCCATTACCATCGTTGGTGTCACTATGGTGTCAAACTACAGTATTGAAAAGTCCGTGCGTATGTCTCCGGGTGATGTAGAAACCTTAGGTGATTATCAATTTGAATTTACTCAATCGGGTAAAATTGAAGGTCCAAATTATACGTCACAAGCGGTACGTTTTAATGTCATTCAAGATGGTGAGGTCATTGAACAACTTACCCCTGAAAAACGACACTACAGCGCACGTAATTCGATCATGACGGAAGCCGCCATCGACGTGACTTTATTCCGCGATATTTATGTCTCTATGGGCGAGCCGCTCGAAAATGGAGCCTGGGGAATGCGATTACAGGTAAAACCGTTTATGCGTTGGACGTGGTTAGGCGCCATTTTTATGGCCTTGGGTGGCTTTCTCGCCATGCTGGATAAACGCTATCGTCGTCGCGTGGGAGTGGCTCAAGCATGAACCGTATTTTATTGTTTGTCCCGTTAGCCATTTTCGCATTAATGGGCATCACTTTTTGGGTTGGGCTCGGTATTGAAGATAAAACCAGCTTACCGTCGCCATTAATTGATCACCCCTTTCCTGAGTTTGAATTGGGTGTTGTGGAAGATGGGCGTACGCTGACAACGGCTGATTTGCAAGGCAAGCCAGCGTTAGTGAATGTTTGGGCAACTTGGTGCCCGACCTGCAAAGCTGAACATGCTTTTTTGAATGAATTAGCCGCAGACGGTGTGCGCATCGTGGGGATAAATTATAAAGACGATGTGGAAAAAGCCCGAGATTGGTTAGCGGCTTTTGGCAACCCGTACGATTACAACCTGTCAGACCCTAAAGGAAAGCTTGGTCTTGAATTGGGTGTGTATGGCGCACCAGAAACCTTTTTAGTGGACGCGGATGGCATCATAAGGGCGAAGCATATTGGTGATTTAAATGCTGATGTGTGGAAAAAATTAAAACCACAATTTGATGCTATGTCAGGAGCGGAACAATGAAAGTTGTATTAATGATGCTCAGTCTTTTTAGTGGGTCGGCATGGGCTGTGATTGATGGGCATAAATACCCGTTTGATGATGTAGAAAGTGCGGCTCGCTTTGAGCAGTTGTCAGAAGATCTACGTTGCCCTAAATGTCAAAATCAAAACTTAGCGGATTCTAATTCGCCAGTGGCGGCGGACTTGCGCGATAAAGTGTACGAGCTGATGCAAGAGGGGCAAAGCGATACTGAAATTGTTGATTACTTAGTTGCCCGCTATGGTGATTTTGTACGTTATAAGCCGCCATTTAGATTAGATACCTTCTTACTGTGGGCTGGCCCTGCGATATTGTTTGGATTTGGATTATTGCTAATTATTGGTTTGCGTCGCCAGCAGAAACAGCCAACCGCTGAATTGACTGTGGATGAGCAAGCGCGCTTGGATGAGATTAAAGCCAAACTGAAAAACGACACGCAGTTGCATAAGAGCACACCATCGCAGAAGGACACAGGCGCATGATCATAGGTTTATTTCTGCTATTTGTATTATTAGTGTTGGTGTTAGCCGTCCCTGCACTAAGAAAACCACTAGAAACCCTGAGTAAGCCGGATCAAACTCAGGAAGCCGAGAACTTACGTCTATACCAAGAGCGTTTAGTTGATATTGAAACGATTAATGCGTCTGGCGAGGTTAGCGAACAAGAAATTGCCGCAATGACGCTGGAGCTGGATCGTGAATTGTTGGTCGCGTCGGTGAATAATACGCGTTACAGCGGAGGCCCTGGGCGCTTGCCGAAATTGATGCTATCGCTGTTTCTATTGGCTGTGACCGTCAGTGTGACGTTTTTTCTGTACCAAATGTGGGGTGCTGGAAATGAAGTTCGTGCCACGCAATTACTTGAGTTTTCATCTCAAGCTGAACTCACCCCAAGTGAGTATGACGAGCTCGATGTTCGGTTAGCCAGTGCAGTTGATAAACACCCAGATAACATGGACTGGGCATATTTGCAGGGGCGATTGCTAGAATCGGAGGGACGCTACCAAGAAGCTGCGACGGCGTATGCTAATTTACTGGCGGGATTACCCCCGGTACAAACAGCAGACCGTGCAGCGATTATGACACTGATGGTACAAGCACGTTTTTATGCGAATGATCAAAAAGCGAGTGATGAACTTTACGAAACGATTCAGCAGGCGCTTACAATGGCACCTCACCAGCGTAAGCCATTAGGGCTCGCCGGTATTATGGCGTATGAACTCGGCTACTATCAGGAAGCAATTAATCATTGGCGTAAGCTTTGGGTGCAATTACCGGCAGGGATGGAAGCACGTTCGCTCGAAAATGGCATTAAGCGTGCCGCTGAGCAACTGGCCGCGCAGGGCATTGATGCTGATGTTGATGTTGAAGGAAATGCTGAAAACAGGGAGAAAGGCGAGGTTGATTTAAGCTGGATGACGCCGGCACGTATTGAAGTGACCGTAAGTTTATCCGATAAAACATTGGCAGCAGTTCGCCCTAATGACACCGTCTTTGTTTTGGCGCGTAAATTAGACGGGCCACCCATGCCTTTAGCGGCGCAACGTTTAGTGGCGTCTCAGTTACCGATAACCGTGGTTCTTGATGACTCTAAGGCGATGGTGCCGGGTATGACCATAGGCAGTGTTGATGATGTGACTGTAACGGCGCGTGTGTCTCGCTCAGGGCAACCTATTGCTCAATCGGGTGATTGGCAAGGGCAAGTGTTTAATGTTCGTACGCGCGGTAATGAGCCACTCACGATTGAAATCAGTGATCGTGTTCAGTGATTTAGTATTGCGTATTATCACAATAAAAACGGCCTGTATTATCAGGCCGTTTTTATTCAGGGATGACCTAGCACCGTTTCTTTTGAATGCGGCTAAGCGGACTCCTTGAACGGAGATGGGGCACAGCGCTGAAAAAGAGTTGAGACTTTCAAATTAATAAAGCAGTCTGGATGGGCGGAATGCCACTCCAAACTATGGGGACATTGTGGGCCTAGAAGACTGAACATTACCATTTTGCGTAATGATCTTCGATTAAGCCCCACACATTATCTAAGCGAATAGTTTCGTGAGGAAGGTCAATCTCACCGTGATAACGTCCTAATATTTGTTTGAAATTGCTGGCCATAATAATGGCATCTGTTTTATGACCGTAGCGGGTGACGGGGTCAAAATGTAGACGAATTTTTTCGTCCAGTGAGGTAATTGACCAGCCGTGATTTTCTTGGTCGCGATCAAACTGAAAATGCGCTAAAGGTAATGCGGTGGGCACACCATCAACCCACAGTGTGTTTTCACTAAAGCCTGTTTCGTTTACGCCACTGGCGATATTAAGCCCGAGTTTACGATTATCTGGTAAGTGCGTAGAAATACTTGCCCAGTTCCAGCTGGTTTCTCGGCGCATATAGCCGCCTGACCAATCAACAGATGCTAATGCCCGTAGTTTTTCTAACTCGTATTTTTCACCGGCCCAATGCACTTGTCCGTGACAGACACGAGCATTCGCTTTTTGCGTGTAGGTCCAACCACTGAAGCCTGTGCGAGTACACAAGGCTAATGGCGCGTAATGGGAGCTTTCATCAATACTGGCGCGAATCCGGGTACCATCGGCCAAAGAGACTCGAACTTGGCGAACTCCAGGGCGACTGCTGGCGCGAAAAGTAAGCTTATTTTTACCACGAATAAAACTCACTGTGTCTTGATTGGGGGATTGTCCAAACCTTAGCCCGCGCTGGAGTAAGTTGGTAAACGTGTGCTCCGCCCAGGTTCCTTTTTCATGATCATACAAATAAATAAAAGCATGGCTGACATAACGCAGACGAACGATCGACAACCCAATAAATAAAGGCTCAGCATTAATGGCGACAAACTGGAATTGATTAAAACGTGAATGTCGTTTTTTTGGGTGAACGGGTTCACCCATCGGTGTGCGTAAATCAAAATCGGTGTAATTAATATCAGCAACGGGTTCGTCAAAACGACCGTAGGTAGGTTGTCCGCTGGCATCGATTAAGCGATCGCGTGAAGCCATTCTCCCTCCTGAACTTTGTACTCTAAATTTTTTAAGTTGGGCTTTGTGAGTTGAGTTTGCAACAGGGGAGTATTAAAGCAGAGTCTTATTCTCCGTGCAGGCTCTCTTTTTCGGCCTACACGAGAAGTTCAAAAAGGCTAGGGCACCTCTGATTAATGCAGTTATGGCTGCGGCTTTCAGAAAAATAACAGTTCAAGGCGCTACTTAGATGGCATGACGGGTCACGTCGAAAAGTAGCAACACCGAAATGGTATTTTTCTGAAATCCCCTGTTTATAGGTAGTGAGGGGCGTGGCCTGTAGACACTTTATATCTTTGTTGTTGATATTATTAAGGACCCGCCATTAACCTCAATCAACGCCTCGATCTAAAGCGTTACAGGACTCACGCGCACGACTGCATTAATCAGAGGTGCCCTAGCTCAAGCGGCAGCACTAACGAACTAAACCCTAGCTCGTTCATCTCGGCACACAATTCTTCACGTGCCGGATCATCTGCGCCACACGCCGTAAGTACGACTGAAAACCAAAAGACTAAACCGACATTCTTCACTTGCATCACACTGACTCCTTACAACAGTGTGTGCCTATTCTCACTGCGGATATTTTTTGCTGCTATGCTAAATAGATAGGAATTATTAGGATAGCAGCATGCGCCCGGTTACAAGAGATGACTACCCCATTGAAAGCCTTCACAGAACCGTCTCGGGTGTCACCTTTTTTAAAGAGCTAATGAAGTCTGACCCAGAGCAGTTTGAACTTTTAATGAGCTTAACGAGATTTGTGACGGCCGATGAAGGAGAAGTCATTGTTCATAAGGGCGACAAAGCGAATGTGCTCTATTTCTTATTGAAGGGCCAGTTAGACGTTACTGCCGATGACACCTCCGAAACATCGCTCAACCAAATCAACCCCGGCGAGCCATTTGGCGTAATGGCCATGGTCTTGAACTTTAAACGTTCAGCCTCTATTCACGTCACTAGCCGCCAGGTATTGCTCGCTGGCATTGAGTTTGATCACTTCAGCTTAAACCCCAGTGTTAGCGTATTTACCTTATCTACCCGCATTATCTTCTTCCGAATGCTGAACAGTAATATTCGCTGGGCATTAGAGAAGAATAAAATTAAAAACCGCCAACACCCCTTGGTTGAACGTATCCATGCGCTTCCAATTTACAGTGGCAAAAAGGATATAGCCGCCGAACTTCATGCGTTAATGGAGCTTGCCCATCTTCAAGCAGAGCTACTTCGTGACTGGAATGAATTCACCGAAGAATAAAGTTCGCTCCCTAGACTGATCTCAGTGCTTGTACTGGATCAGTCTGTTGCTAAAACAAGACTTCATATACCTTCAAACATAAGCGCATAAGGCATAGAATCAGGCTCCTAGACGGATTTCCGCCGTAACACCTAACGCTGAAGTATTAATATGCCTGAGTATATTTCCTGGGTGTTAATCGCCCTTGCGCTCATTGGCCTGCTGGCCATTGTCCTTGAAGAAGTAATTCACATTAATAAAGCCCAATCCGTACTGTTTCTTGGTGCTGTCTCTTGGGTCACCTTATTTGCCGCAAGCGCCCACACAGAGCTGCATGACGATGTGATGTTAGGGCTGCAAGAAAACATCGGCGAGATTGCTAGTTTGTGGCTATTTCTCACCGCTGCCATGACGTTTGTGGCATATCTAAACAAAAAAGGGCTGATTGAAACCTTAATTTTCAGGCTACTGCCTCACAAAATTTCAGAACGAAAGCTGTTACTGCTTACCGGCCTGTTTGCGTTTTTATTCTCATCATTAGCCGATAACATTACTGCAACTCTTGTCTCCATTGCCTTAGTATTATCACTCAATCTCGACGTAGCGAAAAAGCTGCGGTTTGCGGCCGTAACTGTCTTTGCCGTTAACTCCGGCGGTGTAGCTATGATCACTGGTGACGTCACCACCTTGATGATTTTTCTCGACGGGAAAGCAGAAATAACCAACCTATTACTCCTCGCTGGCCCCGCTATATTAGCCGTAGGGGTGCTAATTTTGTTAATGATGAAACCGCTATCGGACGTCGTTGTGATCAATAAAAAAAGTCATGACTTACAAGCCGTCGACATCACCATTGCCTTGGTCTTTTTAAGCACAATTTTTACAACGATCGCGTTTAACGTCGCCTTTGACATTCCACCTGTACTGACCTTTCTTACGGGATTATCGGTGATGTTCTTGGTCGCAAAATTCATGGGGGAAGATACTGAAAATGATCCCATCATGGATTACATTCGTCGTATTGAGTTCGATACCTTGATGTTCTTCTTAGGAATTCTATTGATTGTCGGCGCGCTGAAAGAGATTCATGCGCTGGATGCCTTTGTTAGCATTTATGAATACATTCCAGCGTGGCAAGCCAACTATTTGATGGGATTAATTTCATCACTGATTGATAACGTGCCACTTACTGCCGCACTGCTTAAATCAGACGTCACTATGACCGCCGCTGAATGGCTATCGCTAACGTACGCTGTGGGTGTTGGCGGGTCACTACTGATCATTGGATCTGCAGCCGGTATTGTAGCAATGAGCAAAGTCGATGAGCTTACCTTTGGTAGCTATATGCGCTTTATCGTAGCTTTGCTCCTGGCCTATACCGCAGGCTACGGGCTGACTATGCTATTAGGGCAATTCCTAAGCAGTTGATCTAAAAAGGCAGTTGATCCAAAAAAGAGTAACCGTTATACATGCCCATTAACGGTTACTCTCTTCCTCCATTTTTTCATTCAATGCTTTTTCAGCCATCTCAGAAATAGGCCCGGCCATTTGATCCATCATGCCATCCAGCTTACCGCCAATTTTTTCTTCCATGACGGCTGGGTTTAAGCCCCCTTTTTCCGCTAATTGCGAAAAAAGGTTTTCCATCTGATTGTCAATGGATGAGCTACTTGATCCTTGCGAGGGACTTTGGTTAGTCCCGGAGTTTTGCAGCTGACCAATGATTTGCTGAAAAGCAAACGACATCGCTTTATCTTTTAAGCTCATCAAAATGCCTGCGTTGGTAGGCCTGTTGTATCTAAATCAAACGAGTTACGGTCCGCAGAAAAAGTACCTACCGTGGCGGTGTTTAAGGTTAAGTTCCAAGAGGATGGCATACTCGTTGGCCAGGTATTAATATCGTCCAAACCATCCCCAAGACCCGCGGCTTTTGCTCGTCCTTTTTCACGTAACTTAGTGATCAGCGTGGCTTCATTTGCATTCGTCCATGTTGATGGGTCACCAGTAAGGTTAGCAGCGGTGAGTACTTGCTTTAACCAACTCCCGGCATTGCCCCCTGACACCATGCCCCCAGGAGACCAAACGTGCCAGCGTGTAATCATCGCCAACGCCTTCTCTGAGGTGAAGTAATCACCAATTAAGGCGTTGCGCGTTCCACCACTTCCATCCGAAACCGTTGCCGTGCCATCCCATTCTGTCGCTTGAATATCGCGCACTCGCATTCGAGCGTATGTCCACATTTCTTCTTGCACATCGCTCGAAAGGCGACACATCATTTGCACACGATAAAACCAATGCCACGTACGGAAATAGTCACCTAGCTCACGAATACGTGGAATATCCACATAATCTGTCGCCGTTAATTGAAAGGACAACCAACCTGAGTACTTATGCTTTGAGGTATCAAAGAAGTCATCCCCCTTCGTTCCCCAATCGTCAGATGGACGCACACCAAAGTATTCAAAGTAGGTTTGATATTCCGTTGGATGATTCACTCGCAAACGTGCTAATAAAGGCACGAGTTCGCCATTGCCCGGTTTATTAGGACTGGCACTTTCTAAAATACAAATCGTCCAGTGGTAGGGACCAGCAGACACAACCGCTCGGTCATAGGCGTTCATACAATCAAAATAGCCTAACGATTCACGCTCACAAATTGAACGTATCGTACGGTAGGTCGACTTCTCGGCAGCGGTCATGGTAGCCCATGTTTTGCCAGTACAGTGGTCAGGTAAAAACTCTGACTCTGGCGACCAAGTATGATCATAACGAGGCAGCGACACTGGGCCACCCCAACCTGCATAGGCACTGTAACCACCTACCACCGTATGCGTGTCGTTTTGACGTGCCGTCGGCAAGGTGTAATGACCGGTAAAGTCGCGCATCCACACCCGAGGCGATGCATTAGTCATAGCGTCATGACGAATAAAATTCTGACTTTGAAGTGAGGTACGAGTGCCGTTACTCATTGTCCACGCTTCAGTAATCAGCTGAATATGGTACAGGTTCGTCGACCAGCGGGACATTTGACTGTCTGTTGTCAAATCCACCACACCACTCACAGGCCCCGTGTAAGGTTCGGTATTTTCGGCCGTGGTGAGCGAATCAGATAATGGGCCGCTACTATTCGGTGAAGCGGGTCGCTGAGCCACCCTCCCCATTTTTGCGTAAATCTGGAACTCACGAACCGATAAGTAAGTCGCCCAATTGTAGTTATTATCAATCGTGCCGACCAAATCACCCAAACCACAGTCAGTCAGTACTTGTTTTAGATTTTGAACGGGGAGAACGATATTTTCATTCACATACCGCTGCAATGTCTGGCGTGTTAAACCATCCGCATTGCCGGTTACACCGCCCGTGTAGTTCATTGGGTTTGGTGTGTTCGCATTGGTGTCATCGCGCGTTTTAACTTGAGCAAACCCTTGAAAAATTGCGACGGCAATAGCTGAACGACTACCGTAATCGCCATCTGCTGTACCAACAATTTCATCTAAACCAATACTGCGCAGGTTTGTTTGCAGAGTTTCAACCTGATTATAGGTTTGGCCATTCACACGTGGAGCTTCGGTGCCGTCATAGCGATATTTATTACTCTTATTGTCGTAATCACCCAACCGTAAATTTTGAATGCCTTGTACTGAGTTGGTTTGCGCAACGGGCTGAGCTGGTGTTTGGTTTTGAGTCGTTGTCGTACTGCTCTGACCAGTGTTCGTGGCTGGCGTTGTTGGCGTCGCACCGGTACCAACACGACCGATTAGCTCCATCAATTCTGATGCTGGGCTATTCATACCACCTAGTGTATATCCGCGACGTTTCGCTTCTTGCTTCAACAACTCTATCCAATCACTCATGACACCAATCTCCGTATTTATTTAGTCTGGGCTATTCGTTTCTGCGACATAATATTTTCCATTTCCGGCACTGCTGGCTAATCGATACACCAAACCGGAATACCCTTCATTGTTGTAGGTCGTTGTTGGGTCGTAAGTTTCATCGCTGTTGGCAACGCCTTTCTTCGCAACTTTTAAGATTTTGTAATCACAAGTCGCGTATTTTGCGCACGCCCCACATCCCGTTTTACGGCGATACACATTGCCCGCGGATGAGTAAATATGCAGGTGATGGTGATGCCCGCCCATCCATTCCGTTTTGGTGTTTTCCATAATCACGTGATGGCAGTTGAGGTACATTTTTTCGGCACCTTCGTCTTCAAATAAATCCACCAACTCAAGTGCTTCAACCGGATCAAACGCAGCACGGTTAATACTGCAATATTTATCGTGATCAAGGTCAGCGCTAAAGCCTTCTTCGTGGGTACTGTGGCTTGGCATATCACCACCATGAAATAGCGATAAATCACCAATGAGTAACTGCTCTTTACCTTTGTTATTCCATTCATCACAGACTTTTTTAATTAAATCGACGGTTTCTGCACGCGCCCAATTGTCCGTCATAAAACGGTAGTTAGTCCCTGACAACACGGTAAAACTCGCTTCAGCACCATCATCATATTGTGGACTGTAACGCGTGTAGTTTGTCGAAGGTGGGAGCTGCACAAATTGAACATCACCGGCGAGGTTCGCGGCTTTATGAGAAGGCCTAGTCGTTGTTGCAGCTTCCATTGCTGTAATCGTTGCCGTGTCATACACGCCGGTGATTTTTGATTCATCAATGCTGTTGTCAGGATTTAACGCCATGTGTTCAAGTTGAAACAACGCCACAGTACCTTTGGTGGTGACGCCGTAATCACCATCACACAGACGACCATTCGATGACGACGGCGAAGATACCCAATAACCAAGCTCCAACAAGCGTTCTTGCAGATCTTTTACGTAAGTGCCGTTTTCGTTAGGGTAGCTTTGGCCATTCCAGGTGTGCGTTGCGTCGTTATCACCTTTCTTTAATTCAGTAATAGTGACTTCGGTGGTTGTTCCGGTATTGGTTGCTGCGGCACCATTTCCGTCACCATTATCGGTACCGTTTCCTTCAGTACCATTCCCTACTGTATTATCGCCACCATCGCCATTAGCGTTATTTCCCGCTGCGCCATTGTCGGTCGCCCCAGATGCGTTTGATTGCCCGCCACCAGGTTGAGTAGCCGATCCGCCTGGAGCGCCACCGGCCGATGGAGTCGTTGCCGTACCAACACGCCCAATTAACGACAACAACGACGCCAATGGGCTGTCCATGCCTGCTAAATTGTAGCCGCGTGAACGGGCGTAATTCTTGATGTCATCAAATGGGCCGGGCATATCTATCTCCTAAATTAAATTCTTTAAAGACAAGTCGCGCTGTACATCATCAGGCAATGATGACTACTTTTTCGTCACGGCTAATCATTGAGCCAGGCTTAGGCGCCTGCTCTTTCACCTCTAGCTCACTGTCCTTTTCAAGGTCATTTGCATAGTCAAACTCGATACCTAGCTCGGCTAACAACTCCGCAGCGTTCGCTAAAGTAAGCCCTTCCAATTGAGGCACGACTGCCACCTGATCAGGTGAAATAGGCGGTGGTACAGGCACCACCTTAAACGACAACTTGCTGCTTAATTCTGAACTGAAGTTAAACTGATTCTGAGTGGTCGCATCCACTGTTGTGCCAAACAGTTGGCTTTTACTTGTCGTCGATGTTGAGGTGCTTGCGCTCATAGACAACGACAAATTCACTTCCGCTGACGCTTCTGGAATGTGATACCAAGTAGGTTGGTAGCCAATGCTTCGAAGCTCACGTGCGTAATCGTCACCTTCTGAGTACATTGCTTTGAAAGACTCTAGGGTGGCTGCATCAATTTGCTGCTGCGCTTGCGCAACGCCTCGTCCTATTTCTGAAATCAAGTCGCCTACCGATGCCGCGCTGTTATTTTGCAACTGACTTCTTTTTCTAAACGTCGCCATCCTTAACCCGCCTCAATCAAAGTACGTTTACCAATCGTGACCCAAATTCGTATCCCCGGATCTACCTGCGCGTGTGCTTGTGGCGATTGCGCCACGACGCGACCATGCTTTGATGGTTGACCTTCCACATCAATCACGGATTCGTACTCAAATTCAATTTTCAAGCCGGCTTCGCGCAGTTTTCGATGCGCCAGACGCTCGGTATATCCACTAACATCAGGCACAGCAACAGACTTATTACCCGCTTTATTCGCTCCGTTATCCGGACGATATTTGATGCTAATTTCAGATAGAACATTGGCATCTACTTTTTCTAATTCATCGCGCTTGATAAAACTTAAGCCATTCCCGTTTTGTCCCGGCAGAGCCTTAATTTTTATTGAGACATCGTTGAGTTTAAATTCATTGTTGTTCTTTTTAAGTCGTGTATTCGCTTCTTCAAGATTGTCACTTAAGCGAGAAAGGAGATCCGGCATACTGACATCCGCCCCTTGCGCTTCAGAAATCGTAGAGATTTCTTTATTCAAGCGGGCAAGCTCTTGATTTTTTGCGGCAATTTGCGTTGAAAACTTGGCTTCTACCGCTTGTTTTTCTTTAAGTATTTGCGCATCTTTCGCCTTAAGCTGTGTCGCTAAAGTTGCATTCTCACTCGATAGATTTTTTATTTGCAAAGCGTTAGAACTGCTCGAAGACTTCAGTGTTTTTAACTGCGAGTTAACACTCTCAAGTTCAGTATCGCGCTGACGAAGCAGTTCCTGAGTGCTGGATAGAGATTTTGTGCGCTGATCTAGCAACACCGAGATCGATGCTTTAGCCGCCGTTTCCGTCTCAATACGTTTGTTTAACGTAACCACATCACTTTCAAGTACTTTAAGTCGCTCAGTATCCGCTTTAGCGACCGTAGCAAGCGGTATACCTGTGGAACGAAGCGCCATAATTTGTAAGGCAACTTCAATTTTTTGCACACCAAAATCAATGGCCGTACCGCTCATTGAAACCGGAGTATCCGTCAAATCTTTATAGCGGCTTCCATCTTTGTATTGCAACTTAATATACGGCGCAAAAGTACCCAGTGCCATGCTGGCATCTTTAATGAGCACGGCTCCTTTGGCGTTTGTTTTTGCTGTTCCGCGTACCACTTGGCTGCCATTTTTATTACGAGCCAAGGCACGAATATCACGAGACGCGATAGGTTTGCCATTAAGGTCTTGTAAGACAGCTTTATAGGTCATTGCCATGATTATTTAACCACCCTGTAATGAATGGTTTCTGTCTGCCCTTGGCAATCAATCACCACGATGATTCGGTTCTGTTTCGTTTCTTGGGTGGCAATCAATAGTTGCGTAGACGCTACACCATCAACGGTGGTTAAGAGTACACCCTCACTCAATTCAGTGGCTGGCTTCAACGCGCTACGGCCTTCCGATTTATTCAATGCGTCTGAACGTTCTCGATCGATATTTACTTCAACCTCAACGTCTGTAGCAGGCTCACCATTCGCATGATTCACATACACATTGAGTACGACTTCCTTGGCACTCTTTCGAATCAGCTCGGTTTCAATGACATGCGCGGGTGTTCCTTGATTTACAGGAACAGCAACAAAACTACCGCTCAACGTGCTCGTCACACTTTGCTTAGAGTTCGTACTTGTAGATGAGTCATTTTTCGCTTTTATCAAAAAGCGTTTTACGGACTCTCCACTTTCTTCAGTATTCACTTGCAAACTAAAATCAACTTTCAAGTCGAATTCCAATTTTGGAATTTGATAGCGAATACCCTCTGGCCCGCTCACAGCAGCCATGTCATCTAGGCGTAGTTGGGCTTCGGCCAAACCATCTGCAAGACTGACTAGATAATCGTCTAGGCTGTCGCTAATTTCATCAATCAGATCATCACTCATATCGGTCCGATGTTCCTGTATCCCTATTTAAACGCCGTTCTTCTGCCCGGCGCTCCAATTTTTTTTCTGCTATTTTTTCTTGAAGCTTCTGATGAGCTTTTTCTTCTATTTTCTGCTGAATCTTCGCTGCTGTTCTTTCTTCTATTCTTTCCTGAATCTTCGCTTCTAATTTTTTTCGGGATTTTTCTTCTAACTTCTCTTCCATCTTCTTAGCTAATCTGGCCTGAGATTGTTCAGCCAGTATGTCATTCATTTTTTTAACAAGGCGTTCATTGGCTCGCTCAATTCGCTGTTGATCACGGGCATCTAATTCTGACTGCTCTTGCCTTTTTTGTTCTTGTTTGGTGCCAACTAATTCATTGCGCAATTCAAGCTGACGCTCAAGGTCGGCATTTTCTTCTTTACGAGCCTCGGCCAATTTTTTCTCTAACCGTTTTTTATGCGTTATTTCAACGGCCTCTTGAAGCACGTCAGCCCGGCGTTGCGCTAATTTTTTCTCAACGATACTTTGGGTGGCAGCAGCCAACCTTTCATGGGTACGTTGCTCCCAATAATTTTCTTCACGTATCTGATGTAAACGTTTTTCAACACTCAACTCTCGACGTTTAAGCGCTGCTTGTTCATCCAGTTCACGTTGACGCTTATCAGCAAGAATATTGGCCTGTTGCTGCAAACGCCGTTCTGCCAACCAGTTTTCTTGCTGCTGCCTATCTGCTTCCGCTTCGCGCCGCCAAATGATGCGGCGGCGTTCACTGGCTTGTGCCTGTGCCTCCAACACCTTCTTTCGAGCAAGCTCTTCACGCTTTTGAAGTTCTATCGATTCAAATCGTTTTTCAGCGTCTTTACGCTGTCTCGCCAAGCGTTCTCGGTAGCGTATTTCAGCGGTTCGCTTACGCTCATCTATCTTTTTTTGTCGCTTTTCTTCAAGGCGACTTTCAACTGTATGCGTTTTAACAGGAAAACGTTGTTTGTCTCGCGCATCCTGCTCTGGCTCGTTGTTCTGCCCTAAGCTGAAAGACTTCAATTGGTCTTCCAGCTCTTGTCGAGTTTTAAGCAGTTCTTTTAACTCATCAGGAATATCTTCCCGGTTGAGTAAATCATCCAGCGCGGGGCGATCTTCCTGAGATGAAGGCTCTTGGTCTTCATCATCAATAAGATCTTCCCAATCGAGATACTCGGACAAATCAGGCTCCCTTACGTACGGGCGTCAACTTCTCGCTCAAGTACTTTTCGAATACGCTCTTCCAGTACTGCCGGTGGTGGAACATTCACCAATTTAGTACGCAATAAGCTCGAACCTTCAGCGCTGTATTGGAATTTTGAGGCGTAAGAAGCACTCACACTTGAGGTGCGCGCGGTTATACCACCAAAACCTAGGAATATTCCGCCTGCCGCTTTTAGGCTTTTTGTTTTTGTCGTTTTACTAAATGAACGCTCGTAGCTCATTGAGATGGAGATTTTCACTTCGATAACGGTATCAACAAACTGGTAGAAGGTCGGTGTAAACCCTAGTTCTAGCAAAGATAGGTCTTGGCCATCGAATTTAACCAATGCGGTTTTTTCGACAGTTTTTGTTTCGCCAGGGTTATCTGGATCAGCCTCTTCAACTTCGTATCTGCCTGACATCATTTGTGCCAAGCGAATGCCCACTTCATCAAGAGCGAATTGAGCCTCGGCTACTGCGACACCCATCGAACGAATCATGTCCGGAAATGGAACGTCCAGCAGCTGCTGGCCTATTGGTGAGTTCATACCCATAAGGAATCCTCTATAACGCAGAAATATATATCACTGCGTTCCTATTAAGTTTCGACTAGGTTTAGCTACGCTTCGGTTGTCTCTTCAGCATCAATCTGAGCACGAATACGCTCTTCAAGAATCGCCGGTGGTGGTACTGGCGTTAACTTCGTACGCAGCAGGCTTGAACCTTCCGCTGAGTAGCTGTACTTGCTGCTGTAGGTTGCATCAACCGTGGTCGTGCGAGCGCTGTAACTACTGCTTTTGTTGTTATTGCCAAAGATGCGCTTAAAGACACCAGACTTGCTGCTGCTGTTACTGCCATTGCGATCATTCGTCGATGTGGTACGTGAACGATCAATTTCACGCGTCATTTTGATCGCGATTTTGACTTCAATAATGGTGTCAATGAACTGATAAAAAGTCGGAGTAAAACCTAGCTCCATCATGGATGCTTTTACCGGCTTCATTTTTTGAGCATCTTCGTCGTATTCACGACCAAAGAAGATACGCGTATCTACTTTTTGAATGTCGCCATTACCATCAAGAATAGGATTACCATCCTGATCTCGTTCTAATGCCGTGCCACTCATCATTTCAGCAACTTGCATGCTCGACTCATCAAGCTGAATCTGAGCATCCGCAATCGCCAAAGCCATCTGGCGAATCATGTCTCCCATAGGGACGTTTAGTAAATCCTGACCAATTGCCATGTTATTTCTCCTTAATTATCGGTATTCAAAGAATTCTGCTGACGCTCTTTAAGCTGAGCTTGTAGCTTTTCTTGCAGCAGTGGTGGCGGTGGTATTGCCGTTAACTGCGTTATAATCGAACTGGATGCGGATGCTTCATACGAATACTTATTGCTGTATGACGCATTAACAGAAGCGGCAAAAAAACCGATGCCTCCTGAAATTGAAGCGCCCACCGAAAACTCCGTACTGCTTCCCATCGACATTGCAATTTTTGCCTCGATGGTGACATTCGTCATTTGATAAAACGTGGGGGTGAACCCAAGCTCTAACAAACAATACTTTCGTGAATCAGGACCACCTAATTGCAGCCCCTGAATATCTGGATCAGCCATCGCCTTAGCAATCGATAACGAGGTTTGATCCATTGCGAATTGCGCTTCGGCAATGCTCACCCCCAACTGCTTGACCATTCCTGGCAATGGAGATTCAGACACCATCGACTGCAAACTTGGTTTAGCCATATTTCAGACTCCCGTCATCGCTCAATCACTTGAGCTAAGTGTGCCGCCAGAAGAAACATGGTCGCGAATTGCTTCAAGAAATACCTGAGGTGCAGGAATAGCCTTGAGCTTGGTTTTGATCGTCGATGACGCGGTCACATCAAAGTTAAACTTTTGGTGATAATCAAGGCTGACTGATGCTCCATACATTACCGTTCGATTAGGGTCATCATCATTGCTGCCAACATTGGCATCAAGCTCAAAGCCAAAGCTCTTTTCAACACGCATACTGACGGTCATTTTCAGTTCAATGTCTGTTTCTGAAAAATGATAGAAGGTAGGGCTAAAACCAAGTTCTAATAATGAGCGTTCAACGCTATTACCATTGGCATCTTTAAAATTAACTTTGCTTTCGCCTAGCATGGTGCCGATTTTCACACCGGTTGAATCCATCGCCAATTGTGCCGATGCGATAGATTTACCCATCTGCTCAATCATGTCCGGCAGACGAGCATCTGTGATGACCTGCCCCGGATTCATTTTTTCAATTCGATTATCAAACATATCGTAAACTCCCTGGCTTTATTAACCGGCAGATGCCAGTGATCGTTCGAGTCCTTCCAGACGGATTGCGCGATTTTTATCAATCGTATCAGGACGGATTGAAAAGTATTTCTGATCCTTTAACTGACGTTCTAATTGCTCTGGTCGAATCGTATAAGAGCGACTCACCCAAGGTAGAAACGCTTTCGCTAAGGGAGCTTTGATGCCATATTCAGCGGCTTTTTTGTTGGCTTCGTTAAATGCTGTTAACGCTTCTGAATTGTTTTCAATTTTCATCAGGCAAATGCCTTTACGCTGCCATGTGTCTATCAAATCTTTCGCTGCGTATTGGTCTAACGTATCTTGCTCTCCGTAGTGCGAGATTGCTCTGTCGCAATACTCGACCACTTCTTCTGCGTGGCCTTGTTTCTCTAGGACTTCTAAGCTGAGGTGCATGTAATAGCGAAAAAATATTTCAGCCGCCCCCTCGTTCACTGCACGCTTTAATGCTTCGCGAAAGTAGCCCAACGCCAGAGTATCCTTGCCTGCAAGGTGATGAATCTTCCCTTGTTCCGCCAGACCTACATGAAAACTCAATTCTTCTGCGGCTTCCATTACGCCAATCTCCGTAATTTATTGCGGATACCCTGCTGCTTTAATTCATGCGCAGCCCAGCGCCCTTGGTGATAATTTAATGACGTACTCGGTTTGCCTTGGGAGTTACGAATATCGGTCTCCCATTGTGATTCGGCAATATCCGTTAATAACGCTAATGTAGATGCAGCACGCTTAATGTCAGCGGATTCACGACTATCAAGCTCAATGTTGTAGCTTTGGTACGTCGTAAGATGACCTTCGCATTGCGCTTCCAGCCCTGACAGCGCCAACATATGATCTGCTAGCTGCGTGGGTGACAAACTGCGCATAACAACAACAGGTAAGGTCGATAATATTTTGGGTAATACTTTTTCTGGAATGTTGAAGTGCTGTGCGAGGTAGTCTTTCAAATCATCCGATTCTTTGGCTTCAATAAGCTGTAAATCAAACGTTTGGTAATTTTGATTGAGTACGGCTAAACCATCTTCGCCACTACCGAAGTAGCCCCATAGACGCGAGGCAAAATCAAAATCAGCGCCGGTACAAATCACAGGGGAATTTGCGTCGGTATTAATCTCAAGCCCTGTTGGCACAACCCCAAGTGTTCGAAGTGAACGCACTATCTCGGGCTTATTTTCCGCAGGGCCAGAATAAAACACATCATAGTAAGCTTCAGCTGGTTGCGATGAAAATATATCTACCCCTAAGCCCTCTAAGCGTTTTTGAAAAACCTCAACCGTCGCAAGTGAGATCTTAGATAATAAAACGGAAGGCGAACGTGTCAGCATTTCTAATGCTTGCTTTACATCAGTACCAATTAATTCAGAAATCACACGAATAACTTCTGCAATCTGGTTGTAACGTTTTACTGAGATTGCTATTTCGTAGGTACCTGCACCGGGGGTGAATTCATCATTTGACGATTCAAGTGAGAAGTCAGCTCCCGTTTCATCAAGTACTGACATTACTTGTTGTGCAGTAGAAAGGTCTAGCGAATCAAGCAGCACGGAAGGCGCTTGATAAAGTTTCTCGACGAGTTCCCTGTCAGTACTTCGAATCACCGGGCGTAGCGAGCGCACTAAAGCAACGCCCGCCTCCCCCATTGAGTTCAATACAATCCTGTAAGTATTGGTGTCCATCTAGAACTCTCACCCAATAAAATCAATCGATCTAATTGGGCAAAACTTTATAAAACGGAAAATGATGTCGCAACAGCACAGCCACTAAACAACCTACAATCATGACCTGTGTGTCGTCTATGTCATGGAATGGAAGGGTTTTTTAAGAAGAATTACACATTATACGACAGTCATAAGCTCACCCATTCGGGTGAACCGTACGAATAACCTTTTGCTCTACAATGATTTACGACTAAAAAATGAGACTTTTTACGCCAAGCGGATATTAGTAAAACCAAGCAGGCCTAAGCGGACAAAACTAATGTTTAAATTTTCGTTAACGATTCTGCTCATAACGAATTGCCAAAGAGTGCAGTGCGTCATCGTGTGATGCTACCCATTCGGTCATCTCTACCGGTATTTCCGACATCTCTGGCCATTTAAGACCGTAGCCACTCGGTTGATACATAGGAGCAAAAAGAGCACAGGCAGCAAGATCTGCTCGCGAGAATTCATCCCCTACAAGATAACGAGTGTTGACATACACTTTGCGTAAATCACTGAGTACCGCATCCATATCAGTCATCGCTTTTTGCGACGTACTTTCATTGATGCTCATCCAACGGCGCATGGAACTCGCTATCTTTTTATATGCAGCATAAAACAGAGCTTTAACGATCACGTTTTGCTTGGCGGTTAATAAAGGAACGACCATCGAAGGGCTGGATAACAAGTGGTGGTATATAAACGTTCTCACCGCGACGCCTGCGACATCGTCGAGCCTTTTCTCCCACGCCAGCGCTTGTTCAGCCAACACAGGATCATGAGGCGTTAGCGGGCGTTCAGGATAGGTTTTATCGAGATAATCAATGATGGCTGAGCTGCCCTGAACAATCGTCCCGTTATCATCAATAACAGGCACCTGTGACTTCTCCGATAAAGACCGGATTTTGCGAACATGTAGCCCAGGCACCAAATTAATTTTTCGAAATGGCAAGCCTTTGTAATCCAAAGCCCAGCGTACTTTTTCACAGTAATGAGAAATTGGAAACTGATATAGCTTTATGGTCATAGTCTCTCCTCAACGAGGGTCAGACAAAGCCTTAACCTCCGCTTGCATAACCCGCCAGCTCTCCAACAAGCTACCGGTTTCCTGCGGAGTCTCTCCACAGAATATATCGTTGGGCGATATCACCGCTCCGTTCGCGACACAGGCTTCCTTAACTAATCCTGTCGCAACCAGTGACTTCCCAACATAAAAATCATGTTTAAAATAAACGTATTTCTCATCCCAGCCGAGGACATAGGTAGCCATATCGAGTTTTGCTAAAAAGCTAACAGGTCGAATGTATACCATGTCTTGTGCGGCGATTAATCGACTTCCTGACGCTCTTTTTAATTCAGACTTAACGCCGTACCAATAATGGAAACGACCTAATTCCATAAAACTCAAGAACCTAAAATTAGGCAAATGAAGCCGCCAGCCCATGTCGTGAGGCCATATTCTAAAATGTTGTTTTATCAGCACATCGACAGAGTGTTTTTTATTTTTTATCTGTACCCAGCACCAGAAAAATCGTACAAACAGGTTCATAGTGTTATTGCGTCATCGGTTAGATCACCGAGTGGGTGATCGATTAGTCATCGACTATGGAAGAAAGAACTTAAGCTCTACTTCCGCACCCTTAATGCTATCCTCAACGGATAACTGACGAGCTTCTTCGGATTCATCCCAATGTATGCGACCCGATAAATTTACGGTCTGCTCATGAGGCAGCGGTCTAAACACATTTGGAAGCACACCATGATTGCTCATGCCATTGCTGTCTGTTTCCCAAGCCATAGTAGGCAATGTCAGATTCAGTATTTGCCTATTTTTATTGTTATCTATAACTTCATCAAGCGGTGAATACGTTAACGGTACATCGTCGGTAGCATCGTTGCTGCTTTGACGTTCGTTAGCGCCTACACTCGTTTCGTCACTTGAGTCGGTATTACTTTCGCCCTCAGGTTTAAGTGTTTGTACTGCTTCATTATCGTCAGTATTCACAACAATATTCTGAGAAGTAATACTCACTTCTTCTATTTTTTTACCACGTAATATTTCGTCGCAACAGTAATCACACGCCGTCAGTAAACACGCGAATAAGATCACTAAAGTGCGCTTTAAATAGCGCTCTATCTGGTTCAACATAACTTCATTTGGAAAACGTTTTCTCGTGATTGATTGTATCATTGCGTCAGACATCTACCAATGGCGCAAGGTTGCCATTTCAGACTCAAAAGTTCGATTGGTTCACACTTTAATAAATCTAAAGAACAACTGTTTACTAAACCTATAGGAATAATCGTATCACTATCGATCACTAAACTCGGCCAGTGTTCCCGCAACCAGGGTGGAATACCCTGCTCCTGCCAAATGTTTTTCAGTGTCCGTGACGGGCGTCCATTTATACGTACTTTCATGCCCCTGCACTGGCCAGCGGGTAATAGCGAGTATTCACTTGGCACTGCCGCCTTAAATTCCATCCCTTGCGGGTGATCAAGCGACGAACTATTAACAGCCGAGCTCTTAGCATTATCATCCTCTAAAACAATCACTCCCCCCAACCAAGCGACTGGCTCTACCAATGGAAGACGGATGTGTTCAGGAAGTTGTTCTTTGGCAATCGCAAACACCACATACACATGCTGACGATAACGCCGCAAGGTGACTTCGCCATAGGCGCATTCGGGCATTTTATCGTCAGCGGCATTGAAGCACTGCTGAAGCCAATGCCACACTTTATCGCCCTCGGGCATGTCGCATTCATTAAGTAGCAACCAATGGCGCACGAGATGCTCTTGCAAAGCATAAGGGTGACGCTGAAGTTCAGTCAGACTTAGCGCATACGCTCCCGTTAACGGCCATTTACAGGACGATATGACGGCCTCGATAAAAGGCTCCAGTAACTGCTGCAATAAGCGGTAGTCAGATTGCAAACGCTCGGTGGTCGTCGTTAAACGAGTTTCTATAGAGGGGTGTCGTTCTTTTATGCTGGGAAGTATTCGGTGGCGCACCCAGTTACGGTCAAAGCGCTGATCCTGATTGGATTCGTCGTCAACCCACGTAATACCTTCCGCCCTTGCCCGGATTGCCAACACATCACGTGTCAGAGTTAACCAAGGCCGGAGCAGCACCCTCTCATCCTTGGCATCATGCGTTAAGATCCGTCGCTCCGGCATGGCTCCCAAGCCAGCTAAGCCACTGCCACGTAACAGTCGAAGCATAAACGTCTCGGCCTGATCAGAGGCATGATGTGCCATTAAAAGCACAGCCTTGTTAGGTAGTACCGAGTCAAATACATCGTAGCGAGATTGACGCGCCGCCGCCTCTAGCCCCCGCCCATTGATATCAATAACAACTCGCCGAGCAATCAAAGGGACCGCTAAGACATCACACGCTTGCTGGCACTGCTGTTGCCAAGTGTCCGCGTTTTCGGATAAACCATGATTGATATGTATCGCGGTTAAGCGATGTTTCAATTCAGGGGCATGGTTTAAGACATGGCTTAAGGTATAAAGCATCAGCATGGAATCCATGCCACCGCTTAACGCCAAGTAGAGGGGGCGTTGATGAAACGGCTCCAGTTTTTTTATTAACAACTGCGCCAGTTCATTCTCGAATAAGTTATCCGAAGACGAGTTCAACGGCGTCCTCACCAAACTCAAATTTTAGCTCTTGTAGTTGCTCATCAGTAGGATTGATGCGCCAGCGATCTTCTAACTGAATATCGCAGCAAGCGACTTCATTGCGGTAATCCAATACCACCGGACATCCATGGGGTAACGGCTGCAATAACTCAATAAGACGATTGGTGAAGCTTTCTTCGGCTCCAACACCGCTAATTTTCACTCGCACGGCTTTGGCAAATGTTAACCGTGCTTGGCTGATTTCCATGGCACTGCGGCCAATGGCTTTTAAGCCACCGGAGTAATCGTCGTGACTGATCTGCGCTTCAACCACCAGCACCTTGTCTTTGGCAACGACTTCACGCACTTCTTCGTACACATCAGAAAAAAGCGCCACTTCAAAACGCGCCGAGCGATCATCCAGCGTCACAAAGCACATGTTCTCACCACGCTTATTTTTCATCACACGCATGTCGACCACTAAGCCTGAGAGCTTCTGTGGTTTTTTCGACTCTTGTACATGCGATAAGCGCGTTGGTACCAGCTTACGGACTTCTTTTTCGTACTCATCAAATGGATGACCAGTAACGTACAAGCCCAGCGTATCTCGCTCGCCTTCTAAGCGCTCTTTTAACGTCCAATTACGAAGATAACGATGACGTTCATACACGTCGGCTGTATCCGCCTCTTCGGCTTGTACTTCGCCAAATAAGTCGATCATACCGGCGGCTTCATTCGCAGCACTTTGCCCGGCACTCTTGATGGCGTCAGTAATGCTAGCCATCAACACAGATCGTGGGGCCGTATACTCAAGACGATCAAACGCGCCGCAACGTACTAAGGCTTCAAGGACTCGTTTGCTTAATTTTTTGCCATCAACACGCTGACAAAAATCAAACATGTCGCGGAAGTCACCGCCGCTTTCGCGGGCCGCGACAATGGCAGCAATCGGGCCTTCACCGACACCTTTCACTGCACCAAGGCCATAGACCACAGAGCCTTCGTCATTCACGGTAAAACCAAACTGGCTTTGATTCACATCCGGTAAAATAAGGTCGAGACCCATTTCACGGCACTCTTCGATAAAGATCACGACCTTATCGGTGGTCTGCATATCAGAGGTCAGTACCGCCGCCATGAACGGCGCGGGAAAGTGCTGTTTTAACCATAAGGTTTGATACGACACAATCGCATAGGCTGCAGAGTGCGATTTGTTAAACCCGTAACCGGCGAATTTTTCTACCAAGTCGAAGATCTTCATCGCCAAATCAGGATCAACCCCAATTGATACGGCACCATCACGGAAGGTATCGCGCTGCTTGGCCATCTCTTCCGGTTTTTTCTTACCCATCGCACGACGCAACATGTCAGCGCCACCCAGTGAGTAGCCCGCCAGTACCTGTGCGATCTGCATCACCTGTTCCTGATAGACGATAACCCCGTAAGTCGGTTCAAGTACCTCCTTCAGGCTTTCGTGTTCAAAATCAGGGTGCGGATACGCAACTTTTGCGCGGCCGTGTTTTCGGTTAATAAAGTCATCAACCATACCGGACTCAAGTGGCCCCGGGCGAAACAAGGCCACCAATGCGATCAAGTCTTCAATATTATCCGGCTGCAAGCGGCGAATAAGGTCTTTCATCCCCCGTGATTCCAACTGGAATACGGCGGTCGTTTGAGCGTCTTTTAGTAATTTAAACGACGGCGCGTCATCGAGCGGAATATGCTCAATCTCAACCGGGTCTAAACCATTCTTTGCCTGCTGACGATTAATGGTTTCCAGCGCCCAATCAATAATGGTGAGGGTTCGCAGACCCAAGAAGTCGAATTTAACCAAACCCGCTTCTTCAACGTCGTTTTTATCAAATTGAGTAACAAGCCCCGTACCATCCGGCTCACACGCCGTTGGGGAGAAATCCGTCAGTTTGGTGGGGGCGATAACAACACCACCAGCGTGTTTACCGGTTTGGCGCGCCACACCTTCAAGTTTGCGCGCCATATCCCAAATTTCTTGGGCTTCTTCGTCTTCATCGAGAAATTCTTTCAGCAGGGTTTCGGTCTCAAGTGCTTTTTCTAGCGTCATCCCCGGATCACCTGGAATCAGCTTAGAAAGCTTATCGGCCAAACCGAACGCCTTTCCTTGCGCACGAGCAACATCTCGTACGACCGCTTTCGCCGCCATCGTGCCAAAGGTTACGATCTGGGAGACCGCTTGGCGACCATAGTTGTCTGCCACATAGGCAATCACTTTTTCACGATCTTCCATACAGAAATCGATATCGAAATCGGGCATGGAAACACGTTCAGGGTTCAAAAATCGTTCGAACAGCAAATCGTATTCTAGGGGATCAAGGTCGGTAATTTTTTGCGCATAAGCCACCAGAGAGCCAGCACCGGAACCACGCCCCGGCCCCACTGGAATTTGATGATCTTTCGCCCACTGAATAAAGTCCATTACGATCAGAAAGTAACCGGGGAAACCCATCTGGATAATGATATCCAGCTCGAACGTCAGTCGGTCATCGTAGACTTTGCGTTTTTCAGCGTAGTCCGGGTCATTTTTATCGAGGATGACACTGAGTCGATCCTCTAAACCAACTTCAGATACTCTACGGAAGAACTCATCTTCATCCATGCCTTCTGGCAATGGGTAATCCGGCAAGTAGTATTTGCCCAGCTCGACCTCTACCGCACAACGTTTTGCAATCTCGACTGTGTTCTCAATGGCGGAAGGTATATCGCTGAACAGTTCGATCATTTCGTCAGGAGAGCGGAAATATTGCTCTTCGCTGTATTCACGCGGGCGTCGAGGATCATCTAACGCAAAGCCTTGACCAATTGCCACACGAGTTTCATGCGCTTCGTAATCATCCGCTGTTAAAAAACGTACATCATTGGTGGCCACTAAAGGAACATTTTGCTTCGCCGCCATGATCAAACCTGCTTTAACAATGGTTTCATCGCCGCTACGACCGGTGCGTTGCACCTCATAAAAGAAACGGTCTGGAAAGTGTTCCATATATTCGGTAAGCAAAGCTTCTGCCGCCTCCACTTTCCCTTTGATCAACCGCTGACCAATATCACCATCGCGCGCGCCAGACAAAATAATGAGACCATCGGCTTGCTCAAACAGCCACTCTTTTTTAACGATGGCTTTATCATAATGCTGATGATCACTATAACCCTTTGAGATTAGCTCTCGTAGATTCAGGTAGCCTGCAGAATTTTGGCACAAGGCCGTAATACGAAAAGGCTGAGTAAGATCATCAGGATTATCCAGCCATAAATCAGCGCCAAGAATGGGCTGAACGCCTGCGCCCATGGCCGTTTTATAGAACTTCACCAAGGCGTACATATTCGATTGATCGGTCAGAGCCACTGCGGCCATACCATTATCTGCCACCGCACCAATTAGCTTTTTAACGCGCACGGTGCTGTCATACAGAGAAAACTCAGAGTGTACTCTTAGGTGTACAAAGGAATTGGCCATGGGGTCCCCCGGATCAGATGCGCTGATTGTAACGGATTTTTCACCTGACTGAGACACTCCTTACCTTTGACGAATGCACTCCGGCACACTATATTGCCCGGCTTCAGCGGTTTATCACTGCTGAATTTCGTTCTCGGGGCGGGGTGCAATTCCCCACCGGCGGTAATGACGAGAGTCTAAGCCCGCGAGCGCCCACTTCGGTGGGGTCAGCAGATCCGGTGTAATTCCGGAGCCGACGGTGATAGTCCGGATATGAGAGAGCGTGCAATGCCTACATCTACAGTTTTTATCAATTGTGGCTTGGCTGCCGTTCACCCTGATTCTTACTGGCATTACAAAGTGAATCAGAGCATGACGAATACTTTTGACCCTAAAGCCCAGCGTATCGCGTTTATCCACGCATCCTGGCATACCGATATCGTTCTTAAATCTCTAGATGGTTTTAAAGCCAGCCTGGCAGAGCGCGGTTACAACACCGATAACATCGATGTGATCGCCGTGCCCGGCGCGTATGAAATCCCACTTCAAGCGAAACTACTCGCAAAGACCGGTCGTTATGCCGCGATTGCTTGCAGCGCGTTAGTGGTAGATGGTGGCATTTACCGCCACGACTTTGTCGCAGCAGCCGTATGTAATGGTTTGATGCAAGTGCAACTAGAGACTGAAGTACCGGTATTGACCGCCGTACTGACACCGCACCACTTCCATGAGCATGATGAGCACAACACTTATTATACAAATCATTTTGTGGTGAAAGGTGAAGAGCTGGCGAATGCAGCAGATGGGGCTATGCGTGCGAAAGCCGCCATTGCCTAATCATTGAGATTATCTGTCTGAAAAGGATTTTTCGGGCAGGTAACCAAACGTATTTTGTAACTCTTGTATTCGATCATACTCCACTGAAATTTGCCCACAGATATAGCTCACTTCATCTTGAGAATCAGCGTGTATCACCGAAGAATAATCAAGATCCTTAGCATTCACGGACAAACCACCCGGTCGGCTGAAGTTCTTAATTAGATTCACTACCATAAATTTTAACTGCTGACGAAAAGACCCATCGTCATGCTCGCCCACATCGAGAGACATTCGATCAACCTAGCGCTTGTTGTTATTTTTGAGTCTAGCAGCAATCTAAAAAATGAACGGATTGCTGATGCTGTTGTCGCGGTATAGTCGGCAGTATAATGGCGCCATCAAAAAAAACGCTACGACTTATGTTTACAAAGTGCTTAATTGGCGCTTTTCTACTATCGAGAACCGCCCAATCACATCGGCGTATCACGATGATGTCGAGGACAACCTTCTTCGCTGATACCTACGCGATTAGCCTGACATCATGAGTCTTCAATGCGAGCACACAAATATCAGCCCTAAAATATGAGCCTGACATCATGAGTAAAAAGCGCAGAGACATCCCCACCTATCAATTACCTATCATCGAGACTCACTTCCACCTCGATTACTTAAAAGAAGGCAGCGCCGATGAGATTCTCGATCACGCCCGCGCCATTGGCGTAGAGCGCTTTATGACCATCGCCGTGGAGCCTGACAACATGTCGAGGGTGATTGATTTCACAAAAGCACATGACGATGTCTACGGCACTTTAGGGGTTCATCCACACGATGCTGCGAAGTTCACTGACGATACAGATGCCTTCATTCGCGCTCATTGTATTCAGGATAAAATTTTAGCCGTCGGGGAAATAGGCCTCGATTACTTTTACGACAACTGTGATCGTGCCGTACAGCGCAAAGTCTTTGAGCAACAGCTACAAATCGCCGTCGATACGGGCCTTCCGGTGGTTATTCATACTCGCGAAGCCGACGAAGACACAATGAACCTATTGCGTGAATACGCGCCACAAATGGCTCGCAAGGGCGTAGTGCATAGCTTCACCAGCGGTATGGCGTTGGCTGAACTCGCCGTTGAGCTAGGCTTTTGCTTAGGTATTAACGGCATCGTGACGTTCAACAAGGCGGACAACGTACGTGAGGTCGTTGCCGCGACGCCAATCGAAAACTTGCTACTGGAAACCGACGCACCATTTTTAACGCCAGTGCCCTACCGAGGCAATGAGAACGCGCCAAAGTACCTGCCATTCATTGCAGAGAAAATCGCCGATGTTAAGCAGATATCGGTGCAAGATGTACTGACTATCACCTATCAGAACTCGTTACGTACGTTTTTTTGATAAACTATAGAGCGGACCCGAATCATAAAACTTGCATTAGCCTGCAAGCAGGGCCAATCTATTCCGTTTGGACGCACACTTTGCTGATGATCAGCAAACCTATGTGAGTCTCGACACGACCGTGGACACCTAGCCATACAATGACCATGAAGAAAAAGACGACCAAGCAAGACATACGCAATTCACTCACTGATGACGTAGAAGAATTCCTGCGAAATGGCGGCGAAGTAAACTCTTTCAACCGTGGCGAGTCAGGATTGGTTAACGGTCGCTACAGCGAACAATCCATGTCGTTCGAAAAACGTCAGGAGCGCACACCTGTGTCTGACGTTCTGAAAGCCATCGACGAGCGCAAAGAGTCCAAGAAAAAGTCCCCAAGCAAGCCTGCTTCTACGCGAAAAAAAAGTCCCCGTAAAAAAGTAATCTACGATGACTTTGGCGAACCTTTACGCGTGGTCTGGGAAGAGTAAGTTCTATGCTGGACTCCCCACTTGTCTTGATTGTGGTTGCCAGCCTTTTTACGTATAGCCTTTTATCCAGCCGTATTGAAAAGTACTCAGTAACGGCACCTATGATCTTTCTCTTACTTGGTGTGATTGCCGGCCCACTCGTGCTTAATTGGGCTGCTCCCGGCATTAATGCCAGCGCCTTAATGACCTTTGCTGAATTAACCTTGGCGCTCATTCTGTTCACGGATGCCAGCCAAGTTAATCGCCAACATTTACTGAAGTTCGAGAATATTCCCATTCGTTTACTGGCCATCGGTCTACCGCTGACGATTGTGATGGGCGCATTTATTGCCATCGGAATGTTCGATTTTGGGTGGATTGGTGCGCTAGTCTTGGCCATCATCCTCGCCCCGACAGACGCCGCACTGGCTCAAGCCATATTCAATAAAACCTCTATCAAAGAAAAGCTACGACACTCAATCACGGTTGAGAGTGGCCTCAATGATGGCCTTGCATTGCCGTTACTCCTTATCGCCTTAGCCATCATTTCAAGTGGCAGTATTAATGCACTGGATACGAGTTACTGGGCTCACTTTATTAGCATGCAGGTTTTCGCTGGGGGCATTACTGGCATCGCCATTGGTTACGCAGGAGGTTACTTAATTCAAAAGGCGTCAGACACTCACAGCATGGACCCAATTTTTCAACGTCTCGCCTCTTTTGCATTAGCCATATTTACATACTGTGCGGCCGAACATATTGGAGGGAATGGCTTTATTGCAGTATTTCTTGCTGGACTGTTTTTGAAAACAAAGCACACGGTACTGATTCAGCGGTTAAAAGAGTTCAGCGAAACAGAAGGTCAGCTTTTTACGTTATTAATGTTTTTTTTGTTCGGTCTTATTTACATACCCGACGCCGTCTCTCTTTTCACATGGAGTAGCCTTGGGTACGCCCTGTTAAGTCTCACTGTGATTCGTATGGTGCCGGTATTTTTCGTACTCATTGGCACCAGTTTGAGCTTACGAGAGAAGTTGTTTTTAGGTTGGTTTGGTCCACGAGGAATCGCCAGCATACTGTACTTATTGCTGACAATTGAGACCTTAGGTTTCAGTGAAAACGTCCCACATTATGACCTCTTATTTTCAACCAGCGTATTAACCATCGGCATCAGTGTGTTTTTACACGGGTTATCAGTACCTTTCTGGCTGAAGACACTACAACGTGCAGATAAGCCTAAATTCAAATAAGAGCTGCAGCTTCAGAATTTGCTTCTGGCTGCCCAAATTAAATACACCCAATAAGCCATCGCAACCATCCCAACCCATACACCATTCACTAAAACCGCATCATAACCGGCGTAACGAAAAACCACAGACCCGACTCCAGCACCAATAACAAACGCAATAAAAATAGAAGACTGTAGCGATATTTTAGCGATGGCTAACCCTCGACCAGCAAAAAAATTACCAATCGAAGAGCCTATATCGGACACAATGCCCGTCAGGTGTGTTGTCCTAATAACAGAGCCGCTGTAGGTTGCCACCATTGCGTTTTGCAAACCACAAGCCGCAGATGCTAACCACTCTGCTTGCACGAGATTTTGCCGAAAAGCGTACCAAGCTAAAAACAGAAGTATGCTTTCTAAGATAAGCGCAACGCCGTATCGTCGCCCTAATTTCAGTGCTTCTTGACCGACGATCATGCCACTTAAAATAGCACCCACGATAAAACTAAGCACAATGGCACCCGTGTGGTAGAAAACATCTACCTTTCCATCCACTAAGGCATCGGCGGCTATTGTCGCGGTACCCGTCACGTGCGATACGGCATTATTCGCAAATGACAACAAAGCTACACTGTTAATAAAACCGGCATTCAATGCCAGCATCACACTGCCTACTAAGACCCACAGTGGCAGACGGTTAATCATTACTGATTGTCCTGTTTATGCTTGGCCCAAGGATCTGCGGCCTTATCTTTTTTCTGACGAAGTGCCAAAGGTGGGCGTGTAACTTTTTCGTTTGTGACTAGCTCAAGATACAACGCCTCAACTTTATCTCTGGCCCACGGTGTGCGACGTAAAAACTTAAGACTGGATTTAATCGTAGGATCGCTGCGGAAACAGTTTACTTTCACTTGCCCAGCCAACCCCGCCCAACCGATATGTTCCACCAAATAATTCAACATGGCTTCAAGCTTTACCCCATGCAAGGGGTCTTGTTGTGTTTTGGTTTGATCGTCAGTCATAGCGCCCCAGAAAAAGCAGTGATAATAATAACGGAGTATACCAGACACAAAAAAGCCCGGATGATCCGGGCTTTTTAAACAAAAACGCAATTATTCAACCGGATTGGTGCACTCGAAGTGAGCCGGCTCGTACTTACAACGAATCTTACGCTGAAGCGTCAGCATAGCAGGATCATAATATTCGCGCTCGCGTAGCTGAATACGTGCTTCTTGCATCATCACTTGGTACTCAGCTTTATCATCCGCCGGGATGTCGATCCAAGCTTGCTCCGGAATGTCTCCGACCTGCGCTTTTACCAGACGCTCAATCGTGTCAAAACGACCAAAGAAGTCTTCACGAATAAGCTGGGCCAGTTCATTCGGGAATTTTTCAGCACGCCCTACCAGCTGCAAAGTAATTTGTGAAAACGGGTAGTTAACAATCCCCCCCTCGGTACCAATGCCCTTGTACAATTCCATGATGCTGTAGGCCGCTAGTGGTGCGGGCAGCACATCAACAATACGGTTGTTGAACTTAGTACCCGCGTTTACTAGCGAAGTGGGTACTGGGTTAGCACCAATCTGCGAGACCATTTCCGCTTGTACTAAATCGTAATCAAGCACTGCCACACGCTTACCCGCCGCTTTCGCCAAGGTATTAATCGAACGATCATTAACGAAGATGTAAGCGGCGCCCATTGGCGCGTAGCCCATCACAACGTATTGGCCATCTAGCATACGTTCAGCATTTTTGGGGCTAGTAATCACTTGCATCAATAGCTTCATTTGATCACGACTTGGCACCGCACCAATCGCATCCAAGGTACCTGTGTAACGGTTGAACAAGCGCGCACGAAGGCCAGTAAACAAGGCGGCATCACACATACCTGCTTTTAGCTCTTCCGTAATAACTGACTCGCTGGTGTAAGCATCTAATTCAATTTTCACACCCCAACGCATCAGTTCAGACACTTGGTCCACCGCCGCGTTATAGATTGGGCCATTTTTACCCGCGATATCCCAAACACAGATACGGCGAGTAGGAATAGACCCATCTTCTGCCAGCATTTCTGGGTACATACCTTTGATGGCTTCAATACGCTCAAGCATATCAACAGACTGATCCATCGCAACGGTACGTAGTTCAGATTTTACGGCGTCTGAGGCAGGCTCAGCAGCGTGAATATAAGCACTAGCGAATGTCGTGACAGCACATAGGGCTGTCGCTAATAAACGATTCATATCAATTTCCTATTTTTTGTTTTTTTTCTTAATACCGGCCACCTTGCCAAAGCTAAGTGCATCTCTGATTAATACAGTCGTTGCTGCATTGTTCAGAGGTACCCTAAGGTGCTAACCCCCGGTTTCATACTCAGGCTTCCAATACCACTCACCTGATTGTAATAACGTTACCTTACACATGTCTGTAAACTTTAACCAGTTTTTGTCAGATGTGTGTTTTTCTTGCCGGTGTCATCAAGCGCTCTTGCCGTAATGAATACCACCACCAGATACTGCACGCCGGTGCTAAAATTAAGCCTATGGGTAAGCCAACTAAGGTGGCCCATCCAATCACCGACAGCCCAAATAGTACGTCTGCTATGTTTATGTCACCTATGTGACACGCCGCACCCAGTGACGAAACAATGTCGCAGCCCAATAGTTCAGCGAGAACGGCGGCAAACACGATCAATAAAAAAGGCGTGGTCAGTAATAACGCTGACGCCCACAAACTGACCATGGCTTTCTGAGATAAGTGCATCAATACTCCTCACGCTGTCGTAATTGAGTTTTAACCTCAATCCACTGCGACATGTAGCGTGTACTTCTAAGATGATGGTGGCGAAGCATACCACCAATAAAGTGGTTATTGCGGTGTCTTTCAAGGCCAGCCAGCAGGTGTTCTGTCGTCTCTAGCAAACAACCACCAAACTCACTTAAGCTAAAGCGTTGCTGCAGTATTGGCTGTCCTCTGACACTGAGTTCCTGCCAAAGATTCTCATCGCGGTATAAACGCACCGCCAATTCAACAAAGTCGTCATCAGTCTGCGCCACCAAGACAGGGGCTGGCAGATCGCCGTACATGCCTTCAGCACCAATCGAGGTGGTGACGGCCGGGGTAGATAACATGGCCGCCTCTAGTAACTTGCCTTTTAACCCTGCCCCAAAACGCAATGGCGCTAACATCACTCGTGCCGAACTCACCACCGCTTCGGCATTCTCAGCCCAGCCTTTGACTAAAAAGCCAGATTTAATGTCGTGCAGCTGGGTCGCTTTAGGTGGAGGGTAAGCACCGTAGATGTGCATTTCAGCCTGAGGCAATTGTTTACGAATCGCGGGCCACAGGGCTTTTAAACGCAGCACCGCATCCCAGTTAGGCGCATGTCGAAAATTTCCTATGGAGACAAACTGCTTGCGCTCGGCAAAGCCAGCCGACGTGCGCTGAGTCATTACATCAACCATAAAAGGCAAGTAACAGAGCTGATCTTGGCTGATTGGAAAGTGTTCAGTAAGCCACTGCATTTCGTATTCAGAAATAACTAAACTAAGGTCGCAACGCAGAATCGCAGCAATTTCGCGGTACGCGATATCTGAATGCCAGTCATCAGGGTGAAGTTCACGTCCTGCCTTGATCGCTTTATGACGAGCATCACGCAAGCAATGTACGTCTTCCATATCAAGAATACGCAATGCACTTGGGCACTGCTCTTCGACCCGCCAGCCAAACTGTTCTTCCATCATAAAACGGTCGAACATTACGACATCGGGTGCCTGTTTTGCGACCCACTCGTCGAAACTGGAACAATTGAGCTGAATGGTTACGCTTTCTATCCCGTGATCGTCTAAATTAATAGCATGAGAACTAAAATCTGCCGGCGACGCGAAGATCACACGATAACTCGCCTCACGATATAAGGTGAGCAGTTGCATCATGCGCATGCCCGCCGCAGAAGAGTCTGGCTCTGGCCATACATAGCCAATTACAATGAGTGTTTTCATGGCGCGATTATACGGCTTGCGCCGCGCTCTGTAGATAGACAGCGGATAAAAATAAAACCAATGGAACGAACAATAAGCCTGTGCTGATAACCGCAAAAATTATAACTACCTTTCTTACCGTCATCATGCTTGCCAGTGTGGCTCGCCGCCTTGGGCCTCAATGGGCGGGGGTATTGGCGGGGTTTCCTCTCGGCAGTGCGATCACACTGTATTTCATTGGTTATGAACAAGGCGCTGAGTTTGCAGCGACAGGCTCTAAGCACACGTTAGCGGGCTTAATTTCATGTATTTTCATGGCCGCGATGTATTGGCACACCAGCCAACGCTGGCCGCAACCCCGGTTAATTTTCCTCCCTATACTCGCAGCCATTGGCACCTTTATTGGCACCAGCTTACTCTTACAATGGCTGCCCTCCGAACGCTGGCTGAATCTATCCTTGGTCATTATCGGCATCATTATTTCTCGTAATGGGCTCAAACACATCCCTGCGAGCTGGGCAGAAGCAGAAGCTAAAAACGTATTTCAGCGCCCTCTTATTGCACTTGTATTTCGCGCCAGTATGGCCTCGGCCAGCGTGCTGGGAATTACCGCACTGGCACACTTCCTTAACCCCGAACAAGCCGGCCTACTAGCAGCGTTCCCAGTGAGCTTTTTCCCAACCTTAATTGTGTTGCAGCTCAGTTATGGCCCTGGCGTTGTTGCTACGGCAGTAAAACACTATCCCGAAGGCTTAGGTGCCATGGTAATTTATGTACTAACAGCCAGCTACACATACACGGCATACGGCTTAAACATGGGGACTTTACTCGCTTTAGGCAGCGCCATTATCTACCTCGCTATATACAGTGCGCTTAGCCGGGCAAAGGCTGAATAAAGTAGGTATAATGCGCGTCATTATTCATTGTTCTACAGGTAGATCATGAGCGATAACATCACTCCAGAATTCCTTCAAGACATCTCTGTACTGCTTTCAGATAGCGGCTTTGCTACTAATGACACTTGGTATCACGGCACCTCTTCAGGGTTAGTTGAATCCATCATGACCCTAGGTCTTTCGGGTGGAGGAGATACTGAAACGACGGAACGCACGCAAAGTACGCTCGGCACAATTGGCAACCGTCAGTTCGAATCCAGCGAGCCCGTGTTCCTGACGCAAAGCAAAGAACTGGCGTTTTACTGGGCAGCGCAAAAAACACACACGCGTAATTTGTACTTCAAAAAAGATGAAATTCCGGTCGTGATTCAAGTATCACAGCCTGAAAAAGTGTCTCCGGATGTTGGTGGAACGGCAATGCTGTTAGAGCCATCCAACCAATATATCCTGACACTCAAGGCGATTTACGAACAACACGGCGTTGCTTGGAATGACGCAAACCCTCTAGAAGTACCGCGTGAGTTCTACCTTGAGAAATTAGGTTTAGCCTACAGCAGCAAAAATATCCCTGCTGAAAAACTATCCATCTTAATGCCTTAAGCGTTATCGAGATTACACTGGGCAGTATTAATACGCTCAGTGTTACCCTCTTGTTCTAATCATTTAATCAGCAAGCGACTTCCTGATGGTATCTACTTAAGATGAAACGTATATACCTTGCTGGCCCGGATGTGTTTTTTTCTAACGCTGGAGAGATCGGCAACCAGAAGAAACGGCTGTGCCAGCGGTATGGGTTTATTGGCCTATTTCCGCTTGATGGGGAGGTCGCAGCACAAACCTGCGCTCGCGACACCGGGTTGGCCATTAGCTTGGCCAACGAAGCGCTAATACGTGAATGCGACATAGTTGTCGCCAACCTCACGCCTTTTCGAGGTGCCAGTGCGGACGTAGGTACTGTGTACGAGTTAGGTTTGGCCCGTGGACTTGGTAAACATATTCACGGCTACAGCAATGATCCTGCCCTATACACACAACGAGTGTTCGACCATGCCGGCACTGGCACTATCAACGAACAAACGGCTGGCGACCTGAGAGATAAAAACGGCTTTAAAATAGAAGAATTTGATCTCCACGACAACCTCATGATTGATGGTGGGATTCATGCGTCAGGAGGATACTTCCTCACCGCAGATGCACCTACGTTATCCGACGATCTTGCACTCTTTGAACGTTTATTAATAATACTCAGCGGTACGTGTTCAGATAACGCGAACTAAGGCTTATAACGCTTAATTAAGAGCACGATTAATTAAAAATTCGTTTCAACGCCTGGCTCACAATTAAATCACGCTCCGCTAAATCGTGAGGATGAGCCAACAAGCCTTCAATCACGTAAATTAGCATCTTGGCGTCTAACGCTGCTTCGCTTTTATCCAATCCCGCGCGAATCATTTCCGATATCGACAGTTGCTCCACCATAGAATGAAAACGGTCATGCCACTCCTTAACGGTATTCGAGTGACTGACTCGCGAATGCACGTCTGTCATTAACGAGCCTGCACTCTCGACCTGCTCAATTAATTTTAATACACGCTCTTTCAACGGCTCATTTTGCAGGGCTAATACGGCCACCATGGCTTGCGCGACCACACGATTAAGAACAGCAATCAGGACATCGTCTTTGTTCTCGTAATACCAATAAATCGTATTAGGCGCGACGCCTGCCGCTTTGGCAATCTTCGCCATCGACGTATTGTCATAGCCTTGCTCTTTCAGCAGTTGCATCGCCACCAGCTCAATCTCTTCTTTTTTAATCTTCTGCTCTACATGACGCTTATTACGAGCCACAACAACCCCCTTGGTAGCCCCGATTAAGAGACCTTACCTTTTCTTGATTGACGTTTAAGATACAGATACGCTATCTTGAATGCCATTCAAGAATAGATCATTAATACATTAATGCCTGCAACCTTCCAAAATATAGGAGCCAACATGATCAAAGAGAATTGCCAAAAAGGGTCATTTATCAGCCAAGGCGTTCGCTGTGCAGCCACACTACATAAACCAGAAAGCACAGCTCCGTTCCCGACAATACTCATGGTTCATGGTTGGGGTGGCACGCAATTCACACTAGTTACTAACTACATCAAGGCCTTTAATGACGCCGGTTTTGGTGTAGTCACCTTTGATTATCCAGGCTGGGGCAACAGCGAAGGCTTACCACGCAATGTGATCAGCCCGTGGAAGCGAGAAAAGACCGTTGAAAGCGCTTTGGCCTATACCAAGTCACTGCAGGAAGTGGATCACACCAAACTTATTTTATGGGGCAGCTCATTTGGTGGCGGACATGTGGTCAGAATGGCGGCAGAACATCCAGAGATCAAAGGAGCCATCGCCCAAGTCCCTATGCTGGACGGTATGCTAGCCGTGAAAGCCGTGCCGTTAACTCGCATGATGCGTTTTGGCTGGGACATGTTTCTTGATATGGCCAATCCATTTGCCACCCGGTACTTACCGATCATCTCGCCAGAGGGCGAATACTCTTCCATGGACCGCGACGGTGCGTGGCGTGTTGAGGAATGGATTCTTACCAACCTAGCACAACTGCAAGACAATCGCGTGGCTGCACGCTCTTTAGCAACCATGGGATTTTACCGCCCATTTAAACACTTAAAAAACATCCAAATTCCGACCCTAATTATTGGGGCTACCCGTGACACCGTTGCGCCTTTTGATGAGGCCAAAGTGAAACAGTTATCATCAGACAAAGTAGAAGTACGTACTATTGATGCTAACCACTTTGATCCCTATTTAGAGCCTTGGTTTGAAGGTAATATTGCATTGCAGTTGGATTTTGCGCAGCGTTTGGTTGCTGACTAAAACTTGTAATGCTCACTTCATTGCGCCAAGGATGGTGAAATGCAGTGTGATGCTATGGGTTGATATAGGTAACAAATCGATTCAAGGCCGTCGCTAAAGCATCAACACATTGTAAGTCATTTAAGATGCCACTCTTATCATAGCCACTGCTAAGTAGTGGAAGAGCGACGTAGGCGTCTTCGACAACATTCCCAGACATGGTTGTGAGCACTTCCGTCAATGCCGCTTGCGCATGTGTTGCCCGCGGTGAGGTATTGATTAACATAATCGGTTTGTAGAGAAACTCTTCACCACTAACTAGCCAATCCAGTGCGTTTTTCATTGGCCCGCTAATCCCGTGAGCATATTCAGGACTGGCGATAATCAAGCCTGAAGACTCGCCCACCGCTGCCTTCAACTGACTCACTTCAGGAATGCTTTCATCTTCACGGTCAGGGTTAAACAATGGCAAGCTGCCAATATCACCGATATTAATGTGAATATGCTCCGGCGCTAACTCAGCGAGTGCCTCAAGCGTGGCCGTATTATAAGAGCACCGCCGTAAGCTCCCCGAGAGTGCAAGCAGTATGATTTTTTCCATCGTGCTTTTTCTTTCCCTAGCATTAGCCTAAAGGCTTATTTCAAGGCGTTCACCCGCCGTAAAGGTTTGAGCGGCACCGGCCCATTGCCCACGTACGCTACCTTCCATGACCTGAAGGGTGAGCTGACTCTCTTTTAGTGTCATACGAAACGCACTGGTATAGGCACGTAATCGAAAGCTGCCCACCTGTACCCAGAACGGCTGCGCAGAGTTTTCTATGACCAGAAACGTCGCGCTCCCTTTGACCAAACGCAGACGTTGTTGATCATCACTGATACGTTGAGACAGCTCGGAATTCTCACTTAACGTGATTTCTGACCCACCCGCCATAACGACCAAGCGAGTTTCACCTTGCGTAGTTGAGAAGCTATCAACCGTGACCTGACTCGTCATCTGGTCTGGGCTAAAGAACAGAAAAACCACCATGGGAATGCCTACCAGCAACACAATGGCGGTTATTAACGAACGTGATGGACCTAATGCCGCGGACATAGTGAACCTTCGGGTGATGAGTTGAGGAAAGGTAAGCGTCAATTTTGCGGTGCCTCGACACTAACATAACCCAACACTATCACTGCTAGACTCAATGAACGATGCGACTTTTTAAGTAGATACCATCTAGTGACACGCTCACAATCATTTCACCCTCAGCTCTTTTCACGACGTAGCATCATGCACATGTAATCGTAACGATTGTGCTTTTTTGATCAACTTGCGCCATCACTTGCTTTCCAAAACAGAATGACTATCTTCAAACAGTAGGGATAATCTAAATTGAGCGTAGTATCGCCAAAAAAATAGACAGTACTATGGTTTACTAAACCATACACTGTAATGAACTAACGATAGACTGTGGTTTGATGACTAGAGGCACACAGAAGGTATGAGTAAGCTCTTCAGCATTGGTCGTATTTTGCTGTATGTATCGTGTTTGAACCTTGTTTACGCCAATGTTTATGCCGATTCATTTAAAGCCAGCATGCCCGATATTTTGCTGGAACAAAACGACAAAACCAGTGAGTTTCTTAATCTCATCTACCTATGGGGAGAAATTTTAGGCAACGACATAAAGGTTGAATACTTCCCATTCAAGCGTTCTATTCAAAATGTGGTCAATAAACACGCTGATTTTCATTTTCCTCTGATAAAAAACCCTTACAAAAGCAATTCCGAGCTTGGATTTGACTACTCAACCACCTGCATTACCAACATAGACTTTGTGCTGTATACCCGGCGAGACAAACCCATTGATATTGACAATTTGTCGGCATACAAAATGGCCACAGATGCTGCCCACACCGACCTATTTAACTTTCCCGTGGAAGGTGTATTCACCGTGGACGGCGCTTTAAAAAAACTGAGCAGTGGACGAATAGATGGCTACATTTTTTCGGTGGATGTGGTCGATACGGTAATGAAATCATTGAACCTGACAAACCTACATCGTCAGCTATATCGAACCTATGATGTTCACGCTGTGCTGCCACTCGGTGGGCAAGGCAATAAGACGGATCAGATGATAACCGAAGCACAAACGGCCATCGCAGCCTCACCGGAGTACAGCGAAGTACTTGAAAAGATCTACATTCCATACAACGAGTGGCAAATTTACCAAGGGCACCTCTGATTAATGCAGAGGTGCCCAAGAGTAAATTCTGGTAAAGCAACCTTCCTTTCCGTTAAACATCCATAAAAAAACCGGCCCTTTTGAGGCCGGTTTTAATTGCTGCTCGGTTAAGCGGCAATGTTCATTGGTGCATGTTCTTAGCTGCGTGTTCTTCAAAGCTAACTCTGTACTATCGCCGATAATCGCTTCGCGATTGATCGCCTCCTACAGCTAGCAGATCTGCAATCTGTCGGACCTGCAATATATCGGACGCTTCAGCTAGGCGCTGTTCGCGACGTTTAGTTCACCTAAACGAGCGGACTGCAACACCGCTGAAGCAACGATATGAAGCAGGTTTACATCATGCCGCCCATTCCACCCATACCGCCCATTCCACCCATATCAGGTGCGGCTGCTGCTTCCTGAGGAATCTCAGCAACCATGGCTTCGGTAGTAATCATCAGGCCTGCAATCGACGCTGCCGCTTGCAATGATGAACGGGTTACTTTGGCTGGGTCGAGAATACCCATTTCAATCATGTCGCCGTATTCGCCGGTCGCGGCGTTGTAACCAAACGCACCTGAACCTGCTTTTACTTTATCAACAACGACGGAACCTTCGGCACCGGCGTTGGCAGCGATCTGACGAATCGGTGCTTCCATTGCACGAAGTGCTAAGGCAATACCGACGTTTTGATCTTCGTTGTCGCCTTCGACACTTACTAAGGTCAGTGCACGAACGAGTGCGACGCCACCACCAGCAACCACACCTTCTTCAACGGCGGCGCGAGTGGCGTTAAGAGCGTCATCTACGCGGTCTTTTTTCTCTTTCATTTCTACTTCAGAGCCTGCACCCACTTTGATGACAGCAACACCGCCAGCCAACTTAGCAACACGTTCTTGAAGCTTTTCCTTGTCGTAGTCAGACGTGGAGGCTTCCATCTCTGCACGAATTTGTTCAACACGTGCTTTGACGTCGGCTTCTGTACCGGCACCATCTACGACGACGGTGTTTTCTTTGCTGATGACAACGCGTTTAGCGGTACCCAGCATTTCAAGAGTGGTGGTCTCTAGTGACATGCCAACTTCTTCAGCAATCACTTGGCCGCCTGTTAGTACGGCGATGTCTTGCAACATGGCTTTACGACGATCACCAAAACCAGGTGCTTTCACTGCCGCGACTTTAAACGTACCACGTAGGTTGTTTACAACCAGAGTCGCTAGCGCTTGGCCTTCCACATCTTCCGCAACGATCAATAATGGGCGACCTGATTTAGCGACATTTTCCAATACTGGGATCAGTTCTTGTAGGTTGTCGATTTTCTTATCAACCAACAAAATCAGTGGGTTTTCTAATTCAGCCACCATTTTTTCTTGGTTGTTGACGAAGTAAGGTGACAAGAAGCCACGATCAAACTGCATACCTTCAACTACTTCCAGCTCATCCGCGAGGCCTTTGCCTTCTTCAACGGTGATCACGCCTTCAGTACCCACTTTGGCCATAGCGTCAGCGATCATTTTGCCCACGGTTTCATCCGTGTTCGCAGAAATAGTACCTACTTGTGCAATGGCTTTGGTGTCAGTACAAGGCTGGGCTTGTGCTTTAAGTGCTTCAACCACAGCGGCGGTGGCTTTATCGATACCACGCTTCAGGTCCATTGGGTTCATGCCCGCTGCAACTGACTTCAAACCTTCGTTCACAATCGCTTGTGCCAGAACGGTAGCCGTTGTGGTGCCGTCACCCGCTTGATCATTAGCCTGTGATGCTACTTCTTTAACCATCTGCGCGCCCATGTTCTCGAACTTGTCTTCCAGTTCGATTTCACGCGCAACAGAGACGCCATCTTTGGTGATCGCAGGGCCACCAAATGCTTTATCCAGTACCACGTTGCGACCTTTAGGGCCGAGCGTCACTTTGACTGCATTTGCAAGAACGTTTACACCGGCCAGCATTGCTGAACGTGCGTCGTTGCCAAATTTTACTTCTTTAGCTGCCATGATTTTTTCCTTATCAATTAGTTGAGTTCACGTTTAGAAGACGGATGACAATTAGTCTTCGATCACACCGTAGATGTCACTTTCGTTCAGGATAAGTAGCTCTTCGCCATCAATTTTGATGGTGTTTGAACCTGAATATTTACCAAACACAACGGTATCGCCAACCTTGACGGCCAAAGCTTGCACATCACCGTTATCAAGAACACGGCCATTACCAACAGCAACCACCTCACCTTGATTAGGCTTCTCTGCTGCGGCACCTGGTAACAGGATGCCACCGGCTGTGGTTTGTTCTTCTTCCTTGCGACGAACTACGACGCGATCGTGTAAAGGACGGATTTTCATTTGAAGGTCTCTCCAATGTCTATGCAATGTTTACGTGAGTGATCCAACCTAACATAGGCATAACGCTTATTTAGGCTGGTATCAAAACTAGGTGGTTTGTTAATTGGGGTGAAGAATGTGTTTTCCAACACCCTGATAATTTTTTTTTAATCTTCGCCGATGCTTTTAAAGTATTCGGCTAGTCTTCTCGGCGGTACTCGCCATCAATAACATCGCCGCCGTTCTGTTTTGGGCGATGATTCATGCGCTCACGCATGCCTTCATGCATTGATCCGCCCTCATTAAACGGGTCCTGTCCTGGCTGTTGCATCATTTGTGGCTTAAAACGCTGAAGTAGCGAGGCCGCCATCACACCACGTACACCGGGTAGCAACAAACTAAAGCCAAAAGCATCCGTTAAAAACCCCGGTGTTAGCAAAAGTGCACCGGCCAAGGCCAGTAAAAAACCTTCAGCCAACTCTTTTGCCGGGATACTGCCTTGCTGCATACGTTCGCTGGCACGCATTAATGTTGCTAACCCTTGGGCACGCAGTAAGGTTACCCCCACAAAAGCGGTGAACAGAATAAGTAAAAAAGTCCAAAGGATACCGATGGCACCGCCTACTTTTATAAGCACGGCTAGTTCAGCTAATGGGACGATGATAAAAATTAACAATAAAGGCACAGACAGCTCCTATTAAGTACATCTACTATTTGGGGGTAGATACGATTATTGCAACCCCTCACTACGACCCCTTTCTGCGACGTTTGTTGGCGCTCTTATAGAAAGCGTTTTTCAACCCCTTTTGATAACGCACCCCTCGTATTGTCTAGCTCGACATCTCATCAGGCCGCTTTTGATATCGATTGTTCCATCAAATGGTGTTTAACATGATGCATGGCTGCAATTTGTCTCGTTTAGCCCTAGCCCTAACGCAGCTCACAACGGATAGTGCCTGCGTCTTATGATTTTATGGAGTGTAATGCATGGCAATTGAACATTTTGACGTACTTATCACAGGCGCAGGCCTGTCGGGCATTGGAGTAGCTTGCCATCTTGCACAAAAGTGCCCAGATAAATCGTTTGCCATCCTAGAAGCTCGTCAAGCGATTGGTGGTACTTGGGATTTGTTCCGTTACCCCGGCATTCGCTCCGATTCAGATATGTTTACGCTGGGCTACAACTTCAAGCCGTGGACGAGCCGTAAAGGCATCGCCGATGGCGGTGACATTCGTACGTATATTCAAGATGCCGCCAAAGAAAACAATATCGACGAAAAAATCCGTTTCGGGCATAAAGTCACCAATGCCAATTGGGATAGCCGCGAGAAACTCTGGACACTCACAGCAACAGTGGATGGCCAGGAACGTCAATACACCGCGAAATACATCGTAGGTTGTACAGGTTATTACGATTACGACGAAGGGTTTACCCCTGACTTTGCTGGGTCTGATGACTTTAAAGGTGAGATTGTTCACCCTCAGTTCTGGCCTGAAGAATTAGACTACAAAGATAAAAAAGTGGTGGTGATTGGTTCTGGCGCAACAGCCGTGACGTTAATTCCGTCTATGTCTCGCGAAGTAGAAAAAATTACCATGCTACAGCGCTCACCAACGTATGTGGTGCCGGTACCGAGTGAAGACAAACTCGCCATTAAATTGCGTAAGTGGTTACCAGAAAGCTTAGTTTATACCCTGATTCGTAGCCGTAATATTATGCTGACCATGGCATTTTATAATTATTGCAAACGCTTTCCGACCCGCGCCCGTGAATTTATTTTCAACTTTAATAAAAAGATTTTGCCTAAAGATTTTGATATGTCGCACTTCACGCCTAAGTACAACCCTTGGGATGAGCGTTTGTGTGCTGTTCCTGGCGGCGATCTTTACAAAGCAATTTATAAAGGCAAAGCGGATGTCGTGACTGATCACATTGATCATTTCGTAGAAGACGGTATTCAGCTCAAATCTGGCAATAAGTTAGACGCTGATATTATTATCACAGCCACCGGTTTGAAAATCGTTGTCCTAGGTAAAATCAATGTCACGCTAGATCGCCAACCGTTCGATGTGACTGACAAAATGAGTTACCGTGGTGTGATGTTTGAAGGCATTCCGAATGCAGCCATGGTCTTCGGTTACACCAACTCGTCTTGGACATTAAAAGCGGATCTAATTGCTGACTATTTCTGTCGCATGATTAAATTCATGGACAACAAAGGCTACGACTCGGTCGTCCCAGTGAATAATGACCCTGGTATGGCGAAGAAATCGTTCTTAGATCTGTCTTCTGGTTATGTCTCACGTGTCAAAAATCAGCTCCCGCTGCAAGGGTCAAAAGGCGCGTGGAAGCTGCATCAAAACTATTTCCGCGATTGGTTCTCCCTACGTTTAAGCCGCTTCTCTGTAAAAGAGCTTAAGTACGATCGCAAGTAGTCGATTCTTTCGATTCAATACACTGCCCTTAGTGATAAAAATCATCTAAGGGCAGGCATTATGCCTATTTCAGCAAACGTCTCACTTCTATGTTAGATCGGACAGCAAAGCGGACATACCTGACTCGCTTCGCAAGTTAGGTCAACTCTCCGTTATAATTCAATGTCTCACTACTTATAAACCATCCGTTCTCGGGATACGCATATGAATATTCACGGTAGCACCATTGTCATTACTGGCTCTGGGCAGGGCCTTGGTCGATCTATGGCCGTTGAAATGGCTAAAAAAGGCGCAAAAATCGCTGTTGTCGATATGAATGAAGAAGCCATGCAAGAAACCTTGCGGGTGATTCATTTGTTTGGTGGTCAAGCACGAACCTACCGATGTAACGTCGCCGATGAATCCTCGGTTGTTGATACATTTAATGCGATAGCCGCCGATTTCGGCAGTATTCACGGGTTAATTAATAACGCCGGTGTCTTACGCGATGGTCTGTTAATTAAAGAAAAAGATAACGAAATAATCACCATGTCCATGGCGCAATGGCAAACAGTTATGGACGTTAACCTCACCGGCGTATTTTTATGTGGTCGTGAAGCGGCCAGCCACATGGTGCGCAACAAAGAACCCGGCTGCATCATCAACGTATCTAGCATCAGTCGTGCCGGTAACATGGGGCAAACCAACTACTCTGCGGCCAAAGCTGGTGTTGCAGCCATGACGGTGACGTGGGCAAAAGAATTGGCGCGCTACAATATCCGCTCCAATGCTATTGCACCCGGATTTATCTCAACCGAAATGACCGCGGGTATGCGCCCTGCCACCCTAGAGACCATCTGCTCGGGTATTCCTGCGTCGCGAATGGGTACACCAGAAGAGATCGCGCACGCGGCTATTTTCTTACTTGAAAACGAATACATGTCAGGGCGAATCGTTGAGGTCGACGGTGCGTTACGCATTTAGACCGCGCCGTGCTTAATCGCCATCGTAGATTGCTAACATGGATAACATTAGCTCCGAAGAGCGCTTATACACAGCGCTCGCTTCCGTGCCCATAGGCACAATAATCGCCTATGGTGAGCTTGCCAGTGCAGCGGGACTCCCCGGACGCGCTCGGTGGGTAGGACGCATACTTTCGCAATTACCCAGTGATACCCAACTGCCTTGGCATCGAGTGACCAATGCTCAACGACGCATTAGTTTTCCTCTAGGGAGCGACCGCTTTTTCGAACAAAGCGCCCGCTTGCAACGCGAAGGCTTGCAAATTTCTAGCACCGGGAAAGTAAGTCTGCCCAATTAATCCTGCATACTTACATCCTTAGATGTGGCTGACATAAGGTCCGTTTGGCTGCAAAGCACCCTACTGAGCACCACGTCCACCAGAGTTATTCATGAGAATATGTATAAGACCCCATCCAATCATGCATAGCACGAATAGTTATAAATTCATAAATGTGACTTAAATTAGTCACGTTACTCTGCCAAAGAATTAAAGTAAGTACTTACAAACATGCAGATAAGGTCAAGATAATAACAATTACGGCCATGGCTCATTACTACGAAAAAATATTCATCTTCATGCCTTAAATCAATCTCTGTCGCAAAAGACTCAACAAAACCCCGGTTCATATCAAAATATCACCGAATAATGTCAGTCCGGCACCTGTTTTCCTTGTCGGTTTTAGGGGAAATTGTGCAGCATCAGGTGCTTTACACGCCTCTCATAACACAAAAAACAGGGTTGACTATGTCTAACGAATACTTTGATGTCTTGATCATTGGCGCAGGCCTTTCAGGGATTGGCGCTGGCTGCCACATGAAAAAAGAATGCCCAGGCAAAAGCTTCGCCATACTTGAAGGCCGAGCAGCCATTGGTGGTACATGGGATTTGTTCCGTTACCCAGGTATTCGTTCTGATTCTGATATGTACACGCTGGGTTATGAATTTAAGCCGTGGGTGAACAAAAAAGGCATTGCGGATGGCGATGATATTCGTGGTTACATTCAAGATGCGGCGGCTGAAAATGGCGTGACTGATCACATTCGTTTCAGCCACAAAGTAAAAGGCGCTGACTTCTCAACAGCAGATTCTATGTGGACAGTGACGGTTGAGGTTGATGGTGTTGAAAAAGTGTACCGCTCACAGTTTCTATTAAGCTGTACTGGTTATTACGATTATAACGAAGCATTTACGCCAGAATTTGAAGGCAAAGACGACTTTAAAGGCAGCATTTTGCACCCTCAGTTCTGGCCTGAAAATCTAGATTACGAAGGTAAAAAAGTCGTTGTTATTGGTTCTGGTGCTACGGCTGTTACCTTAGTACCGGCCATGACCGACAAAGCTGAAAGCGTGACCATGCTACAGCGTTCTCCGTCTTATGTTCTTGCTGTACCACAAGACGATCCTGTGATTATGTTTATGCGCAAAATCATGCCGGAAAAATGGGTCTACAAAATTACTCGCGGTCGTAATGTCACCATTACTCTCGCTATTTATAATTTCTGTAAAAAATTCCCGAATTTGGCTCGCAAGCTTCTGCAAAAACAGGTGGCTGCTCAATTACCTAAAGATTTCGACATGAAGCATTTCACACCCAAATACGCCCCTTGGGATGAGCGTCTGTGTGCCGTACCAAATGGCGACATGTTTAAAGCCATTAAACAAGGTAAAGCCAACGTTGTTACCGATCATATTGATCGCTTCGTTGAAGATGGCATTCAGCTAAAATCTGGTGAAAAACTTGATGCCGATATTATCGTTAGTGCGACAGGTCTAAAAATTCAGATGCTGGGCCACATGAAGCTGACTCAAGATGGCGCTGAAATTCCGATGCCTGAAAAAATGAGCTACCGTGGTGTAATGTTCGAAGATGTGCCGAACTTCGGTATGATCTTTGGCTACACCAACGCGTCATGGACACTAAAAGCCGATCTGTTATCTAAATGGTTCTGCGGTTTAATAAACCACATGGATTACACGGGCGTGCGCGAAGCGAAGCCTGTGAATCATGGTGGTGCAATGGAAACCCGCCCATTTGTTGACATGCAGTCAGGCTACATTTCTCGTGTTAGCCACTTACTACCTCGCCAGGGCATGGAAAAGCCTTGGAAGCTTTACCAGAATTATTTCGCCGACATGGCGGCGCTAAAAACCGCAAAATACGATATAGATACCATTGAATACAGCAATGCAGTTGTGACTTCTGAGCCACGCACTGCGTAAGCTCTTTGCGAGTAGCTCATACTATTGACGGTATGGGCTACTTTATAGAGCTTCTTTATAGAGCTACATTATGGGACTATTTTGCTAGTCAGTTAACATAATGGTCAGCATCGCTGGCCACTTCCCCTTTTTCGACTCCTGATCTTTGACTAATCCAACGCCTCTGCAATCGTATTGATATCATTGGCTAATGTTAATACGTCCGCACGAGTTAATGTATTCTGGTTATCACGCGAGATAAAACGCTCTGGGGTTGCCCTTAATGCTAAGGCAATGCTTTGCAGGCGAGTACTCGATAATGGGTGCGTGGTTGGATTATCAGGGGCCATCAGCCCTGTCACCATAAACCAAGTTACTATTCCGTAGGGCGGCGTACTCATTCGCCCCATTACTTCAATCGCCAACGAATCGCTTTCAATTTCCTGAGCTTGCGCTCGGCGATGGCTGATAGCGCTGTACGGTTTATGCTGGTGATGCCAATGTCCCAACTCATGTAATAACAAAAATGCCAAGGCCGACTGAAGTAACTTCTGAGACATATCATCAACATCAGCATTCAATGCCCAAGCCTTATCTGGGACATTCAGTGCAGGCAGTGGTGCCTCTATATATTCTGCGTCATTGAATAAACGACTCATGTAGCGCGCGATATGTTGGCTATCGAGTTGATGAACTTCATACCAAGAAAATGCAATAGCGAGATCATCAAGAAATTTAATGGATAACGCCGACGCCGTTAACACACCAGACTCTAGCCCCATACTGAAATCAAAAAGCCCTGCAGAAGACGTTCTGAGTGGGATATTAAGATCGACGCCACGTAATGAGTCTTTTTCATTGTCCGTTAGGTGCTGAGCAATATCCTCAAATAAAACCGCTCGGATATTTTGTCCATACACCTGTTGGACTCTTAATAATGCGTCATCTTGGTATAAGCCACTAAAATCTTTCGCCGCTGCAGGTGCGCATAATAAAATACTCGCCAGCGTTATTATTAAAGATTTACTCTGTGTCACAATCCATGGAAATATCATTAAACACCTCAGCAAGCACCTCGTTTGAAATCTCCTGCATAGGATCTGTTAACTGGGATGATTCGCCCCAGTAGTCGGCATTCCATACTGGCAGTAACATGGCTGTTTTTGCACGTTTAAACGCCGACATAACCGAGTAACCCGGTTCTCCCATTCGGTTCATATGGTAAATAATACAATTTAACTCGCCGATGTCTTCTATCGCAATAAAGCGATCTTGGCTTACATCACCCTCAGGATAAACAGGGGTTGCACCAGCAAAGTGCTCCGTTTCTTCCCAGTGGTTATATTCTTCATTGTCCGCAAACTGCGCCTCTTGAATGGCACTACCTCCCCCACTATTTGATACATCCAGTGGGGCAGACTTTTTAGAAGTAGAAGTTTCAATACCTTGATGCAAGTTGGTGATCAAGATAAATGCCCCGAAAATCAAAAAGAATACACCCGGACCGACGCGTGACAACACCACCTTCATCCCCGGTAGTTCTATCTCACCTTGTTGATCGGTTTGATGCGGAAGGTGGAAGAATAGACGATAGCCCAAGTAAATAGCCATACCGCCAAAACCGACAACCATCATGCGCTCAAACATGCGCAATACGACGACTAAGGAGTCATCCATAACGTTTCACCCATAAATAATCAGCGATAAGTTTTACAGAAAGAACAGAAGAAATCTATCAAGGCACCTCCTACTTGCAGAGGCTTTGCACGATGCTCAACCCGAGCAGCAAGAAAAAGACGTATATGAGAATGACATCGTGAGGATTTTTGATATGAAGAGGAGCTTCGCCAAACCGAGCTGAAATTAATCCAGCTCACCACGCAGAGCGCCTAAGCGTGTCTCTAATTCACTTTAAAATGACTTACTTTCTCGCCTAATGATTCAGCGATTGAACGTGTTTTAGCAATGGCTTGCACTGTCCCTTCGGCATTACGCGAGGTTTCTTCACCATTGTTGCGTATGGCTTGTAGGTTAGTTTGAAGATTACTGGCCGCCTCTTTTTGCTCACCCGCCGTGGTCACAATAAGATTCGTTTTACTTTGAATGTCGTCCATACTGATTTGAATTTCACCGAGTGTTTCACTCACCTGTTCAGAATTAGACACCGTGGTGTCGACCATATCGCGATTAACCCGCATGGTATCAACCGCTTTGACGATGTTATCTTGAACATCATGAATCAAGGACTCAATCTCTTGTGCTGATCCTTGAGTGCGGCTTGCTAACGTTCTCACTTCATCCGCAACCACAGCAAAACCCCGGCCTTGCTCGCCAGCACGAGCGGCTTCAATCGCAGCATTCAATGCCAGCAAATTAGTTTGTTCGGCAATGCCTTTAATCGTTTCAAGAATAGTACTAATGCTTGACGAGTTTTCAGCTAAACGATTAACCGCTTGCATCGAGTTATCCATTTCAACCGATAAACGTTGGACCTCCCCCATTACACGAGCAACAACTTTGCCCGCATCGTCGGATTTCCCATGCCCAATCAAAGCCGCTGTTTTCGCCTCCGCCGCTAAATTGGTCACGTCCCCTGCCCCTTTGGCCACGCGACCAATCGTCACAGACACTTCTTCGGTTTGCGCCAACTGGCTGACCACGGCTTGACGGCTACGATTGGCGATATCTTCCACATCGTTGACGTTACTACTCACTGCGATGGAGGAATCCTTTACCGCAGTAATGGTGATACGAATATTTTCAACCATTTGGTTAAAAACATCACGCAACTCACCCATTTCATCGCTACCTGCCACCTTAATTTTTTGTGTGAAATCACCCGACGCTATACCACTAGCCGCTTTAGTGAAATTACTGATGGTTGATTTTACCGACATAAAGAAGGCTAAATACAAATACACGATGATGGCTAACGCACCGAACAAGACAACAAACAAAGTGAATACCCGTGTTTGCTGGGCTTGTAAGCGGTCGTTAAGAGTGGAGGTAATTAATGGAAAAGCGATGTTTTTAATTTCCGATAAAGCTCGACTTTTTTCACGGTAAAATTCATAAAATTGATCCCAAGACATTGTCACTGATGCCGCTACGATTAACTCATCGTCGAGTATCCCCCTCAGCTCCACCAGAAAAGATTCAACACCGGCTGCTTTTTCAACCAGCAACTCGTTGCCAGTTGCTTCGGCACTGCCTGTGATCAAACCGGTATTTTGTTCCGCCGCCAACAACTCGTCATACACTAAGTTCATCAAGTCGTACGTTGAAGATTGCAAATATTGTTCTGCAAACGCATACACCCCGGCGGAATGTCCAAGCCCTACCGCACGCTCAACAGAAGGAAGGTCAAGTAACACTAAAGAAGTTAAACGCTGAACAGAGGTATCCGAATCTAATGATAAACCAGTGCTTTGTGCGTACTGGCGCACCATTAAATGAATCTCATCTATATTAGTATGATAATAATTAAATTGATCAAGAAACGCTGGTTGACGATGTTCGCCTACCATACTAAATCTAGGTAGATATTTAGCACGCCATTCTTCTAAAGCAGTTTGTAATTCAACATCGGAAATAGAATCGAGTAAGGTACTGGTTTTTTTAGGTAAGGCTTCTATTAATGCAGCACCGGTATCACGCAGGGATTGATCGTTTTGAAATAAAGCCGCTGCAGCCATATCTCTCACTAATTCCAGCTCAACAGCGAACTCAACTAAACTCTGAACCGTTGAAAGGGCTTCCAACTCACGCTCAGTCTTTTTCATTGAATCAAAAGCAGCCAGAAAAACCTGACCGCTCAGCACAACCAAAGGCACCATAAACAGGAAACTAATGAGGCTAAACTTGGCAGCGTAACTGAGCTGCCCCATAAATTTTATGCCTGGTAACATCAATGACCGGAACATGGTGATTCTCTCTCAAATATTTACATCAACAAATTGCGAATATCTCCCAGTATAGTCACTAAGCGCTGACTAAACCTTGCAGCCTCGGCACCATCAATCACACGATGATCGTAAGATAATGACGTTGGCAGCATTAGTTTTGGTTGGAAGCTATTGCCATCCCATACGGGTTTCATTTCAGCTTTCGATAAACCAAGAATCGCGACTTCAGGCGGGTTCACTATCGGAGTAAACGCCGTACCGCCAATGCCACCTAAGCTCGATAAGCTCAAACATCCTCCCTGCATGTCTTTTAAGGATAGCTTACCCTCACGGGCCAACATGGCCTTATCACCGAGTTCTTGTGTAATTTCTGTAACTGTCTTTTTATTTACATCACGAATCACAGGTACAAGTAATCCTTTTGGTGTATCTACAGCCACACCAATGTGAATGTATTGCTTCATTACCAAGCTTTCACCGTCTTCAGACAAGGATGAGTTAAACGTAGGAAACTCCTCCATAGCCTTCGCCAGCGCCTTCAACACGAAAGGTACGATTGAAACTTTTACCGAACCACCTTGGGCATTAAAGTCTTTACGAAACGCTTCTAGGCTAGTGATATCGACCTGATCAAACTGAGTGACCTGTGGCACATTTAATAATGCTGTGGTCATGGCCTTAGCGGTTGCGCGTTTAATGTTATTCAACGGCTCAACAGTGATAGGACCAAAGCTGGCAAAATCCACTTTAGGTACCGCGGGAATTCCTGTGCCTCCGCTTGAGATAGGGCCTTTTACGCGCTCTTTCACAAACGCCTGCACATCCTCTTTAACAACACGTCCTTTAGGACCGCTGCCTTTAATCCGAGATAAATCCACGCCAAACTCGCGCGCTAATTTGCGAACAGCCGGACCTGCATGAACTTTCGAGGCTGGAATCTCAGGTTGCTCATCCACTCTATCGCTGACTGAAGACACTGGGGGCTTAGTCGGTGACGTTTCAGTGACAGCAGCTGCTGGCGTAGGCGTAGATTTGGATGCTGAAGTGGACGCTGGCGCTTCTACAGGCTTAGCCGTGCTGGAAGATTTAACCACCAGCATGGGATCACCCTCATTGACTTTACCACCCAGTGTGACCAGTATTTCTTCAATCGTACCGTTCACTCCCGCAGGAATTTCCATACTGGTTTTGTCGGTTTCGAGCGTAATAATAGAATCTTCTTCAGTGATGGTATCACCAACACGTACAGACACTTCAATCACATCAACATCGCTGGCACCACCAATATCCGGGATATTAATGGTGACTAATTCACTTGAACCAACAGGCGCACTGGCGACCTCTAACTCTGGGGCAGCCGTCTCTTCGTCGTGTTGTTCTTTAACAGGCTCTGCGGCAAGTTTAGTCGCTACGTCTGGCGCTGTATTACTGTCTTTAGCCACTGAACCACCAGACAGCTCAACAAACTCATCACCTTCGTTAACCTTGTCGCCCACTTTAATAAGCACTGCAGCGACGGTACCGTCGGTATCTGCCGGAATTTCCATACTGGCTTTGTCAGTTTCCAGAACAATGAGCGCCTGTTCTTTCTCAATGCCGTCTCCCTCTGAGACCAGCACCTCGATGACTTCAACGTCGGTCGCGCCACCTAGATCCGGAATTTTTAATGTCGTCATTAGTGATTCCTTAGCTGTATAGCGGATCAGGTTTAGAGGCATCAATGCCCAGTTCTTCACGCCAGCCTTCTAGCTCTTCTTTACTCAGGCTACCGCACTTAAACAGCTCATACCCGGCAGTCCAAGCAATGTGTTGCCAATCCACTTCGAAGAAACGGCGCAAGGCCACACGTGTATCACTGCGACCAAAACCGTCCGTACCTAATACGCGATAACTTCTGTCTTCAGGAATATAAGGGCGAATCTGGTCCGAGTACGCTTTCATGTGATCGGTGGTCGATACAATTGGGCCTTCTGAATGTTTCAACTGAGTCGTCACATAAGGCTCAGGATTACGCTCTCCGCCCGACAACATAGTTTCACGCTCACACGCTAAGCCATCACGACGTAGTTCGTTATACGAGGTTACAGACCATACGCTGGCCGCTATATCTTTGCTATTTAACCACTCTGCGGCTTGCTCAACTTGTCTTAATATCGCGCCCGAACCAAGAAGCTGTACTGGCTTATTGTTACTCGCCGCTTCACGCAAACGATAAATACCACGACGAATCCCCTCTTCCACGCCTTCAGGCATGGCAGGGTGAACGTAGTTCTCATTGAGCGACGTAATGTAGTAGAAGACTTTTTCTTTCTTCTCGTACATACGCTTCATACCGTCTTGAATAATGACGGCTAATTCATACGCGTAGGTTGGGTCGTAAGAAATACAATTGGGAATCGTCGATGCCAATATATGACTGTGACCATCCTGATGCTGTAAACCTTCACCATTTAATGTGGTTCGGCCTGATGTTGCACCAATCAGGAAGCCCTGACACTGCATATCACCCGCCGCCCAAGCCAAGTCTCCAATACGCTGAAAACCAAACATGGAGTAATAAATATAAAACGGGATCATGGCTAAGCCATTCGTGCTGTATGAGCTGCCCGCTGACATCCATGCAGAGAAGGCACCCGCTTCATTGATACCTTCTTCTAGCACTCGACCCTTTTTATCTTCACGGTAATACATGACCTGCCCTTGATCGACAGGCTCGTACAGCTGGCCTTCAGAGGAATAAATACCAAGCTGACGGAACATACCTTCCATACCAAAGGTACGTGCTTCGTCAGGGACAATCGGTACGATACGATCACCGACATTTTTGTCTTTTAAAATCTGCGACATAATGCGAACAAACGCCATCGTCGTCGAAATTTCTCGCTCACCAGTACCATCCAACTGAGGCTTAAATGTACTCAGCTCCGGCGCCGTTAATGCCTGCCACTGTTCATTCCGCGATGGTAAACGCCCACCGAGCTTTTCACGCTGCTTTCGCATGTACGTCATTTCTGGGCTATCAGCCGGAGGACGATAAAACGGTAAGTGTTCAAGATCTTCGTCACGAATAGGAATCGCAAAACGATCTCGGAACGCCTTTAAGCTTTCCATATCGAGTTTCTTAACAGAGTGCGCTTGGTTCTGCCCTTCTGCTTCTACCCCCATACCGTAACCTTTCACGGTATGCGCCAAAATAACCGTTGGCTGGCCCTTATGATTCACGGCTTCGTGATACGCCGCATAGACTTTGTAAGGATCATGACCACCGCGATTAAGCTTATAAATATCTTCATCGCTGAGGTCTTTGATCATTTCTTTGAGCTCTGGGTATATTTCAAAGAAATGCTCACGAGTGTACTTCCCGCCTTTTGCTTTGTAGTTTTGGAATTCACCATCCACGGTTTCATCCATGCGCTTCTGCAATAATCCCTTGCGATCTTTTGCCAGTAGAGGGTCCCAATGACGGCCCCAAACCACTTTAATCACATTCCAACCCGCACCACGGAATTGACTTTCAAGCTCTTGAATAATTTTGCCATTACCACGAACCGGCCCATCAAGGCGCTGTAGGTTGCAGTTAATAACAAAAATAAGATTTTCTAATTTTTCACGACCAGCAAGGCCAATGGCCCCCAGTGTTTCTGGCTCATCACACTCACCATCGCCTAAAAATGCCCACACCTTACGGCCTTTACGCGGCACAAGTTCTCGTGCCGACATATAGCGCATAAAGTGCGCTTGATAAATCGCCTGCAACGGCCCTAAGCCCATAGATACCGTTGGAAATTGCCAGTAATCAGGCATCAATTTAGGGTGCGGGTATGACGATAAACCCGGCGCTAATGCTTCTTGGCGGAAACGCTCAAGATCACTTTCATCAAAGCGACCCTCAAGGTAACTGCGTGCATAGATACCTGGGGATACATGACCTTGGTAATAAATCAGATCGCCTAGAGGAGATTGCTCGCTGTCGGCATTCGGCGCGCGGAAAAAGTGATTAAAACCGACATCATATAAAGTCGCACTGGATGCAAAACTGGAGATGTGACCACCAAGATCACCCGCCCCTTCTTTGTTTGCTCGCAGTACCATTGCCAATGCATTCCAACGCACCAAAGAACGAATCCGGCGCTCCATAAAAAGATCGCCTGGCATCGACGCTTCTTTTTCTGGCGGAATGGTATTTCGATACGGGGTATTTAATGCATAGGGCAACGGCATACCGTCGCGAGTAGCGCGCTCGGCAATGCGTTCAATCAAAAAGTGTGCACGCTCAATACCTTCTGCACGTATCACTGAGTGGATTGCATCCACCCATTCTTTTGTTTCTTGCGGATCGGTGTCATTAGTTAACAACTGATCATCCATTAGTTCGGCTCCTGACCTTGGGCATAGTCCTCACACCAGTATAGATAACATCAGTAAAAACACTCGTACGACTTTGACAAAACTTTTGAACACCTTCTCAAATACAAGAATTAGCTCGAATTGTCGGCTCTGCGGACGCGTAATAACGAACTAAACCGCGAATGCATTAGCTGAATCTCTATCCTACGACATGCTATTTACTGCCTGGTTTCAATTAAAAATAGGAAAACAAAATAGTCATAACCTACCGACTCAATCATTTTAATTAATTATCATAATGATCAAATTCATACTAAATTCACCCCCATAGCAATCGGAGGGATTCTGCTCCCATAAATGCCACGAACGCACGCCACTTATTAAGGTCGTAGTTCAGCATTTATTTGTATTCTCATTATTGAACGCGGAACAAAAGCCATGAACACACACAACATCTCTTCTCAAGAACTAAGCTGGGTCAACCTTTTACGCACCCACGCCGAAGAGCACCCAGCCATTACTGCTGGCTTACTCTCAGCTTCTTTAGTCGTGTTGTTTTTAGTGGGCCAAAGTATTGTTCACGTAACGCAAGGCCCAGATGCGCAATTTCTGCGTTTTGCATTGCTTGGTGGTTTAGCAGGCTTTGCGGCAACGGCGATTGGCGCTCTCCCCGCTTTAGTGTTTCGCTCCATACCACGCTCACTTGAAGATGGCATGCTCGGCTTTGCCGCAGGAATGATGTTAGCTGCAGCGGCCTTTTCTTTAATTCTGCCCGGTATTGAAGCCGGTACAGAGCTAATGGATAACGCGTTTCAAGGAGGCTTACTGGTTGTATTTGGGTTGATCATGGGCGCATTTTTAATGCTTGGACTGGATCAATTCACACCGCATGAACATGTAAGAACTGGCCCTTGCGGCCCTGGATACGAACGCTGCAACCGAGCTTGGTTATTTGTGTTCGCCATCGCGCTTCATAATTTACCCGAAGGCATGGCCATAGGCGTTAGTTTTGCCGGGGGAGACTTGACCGTTGGTATTCCTTTAGCGACTGCCATAGCCTTGCAAGATATTCCGGAAGGTTTGGCCGTTGCTTTAACGCTTCGTGCGGCAGGGTTTTCAAACATATTAGCGACGGGCGTCGCTGCAGCAAGTGGTTTACTAGAACCAATCGGCGCACTTATCGGCCTTGGCTTGGGCGGTGGTTTAATGTTCGCCTATCCAATGGGGTTAGGCTTGGCCGCAGGCGCTATGATTTTTGTGGTATCACACGAGGTAATTCCTGAAACACATCGTAATGGCCATCAAACTGTGGCCACCATGGGTCTAATGATAGGGTTTGCCTTAATGATGATTCTGGATACGTCTCTTGGGTAGGATGTATTTATAACCCTAGCGAGATCACGCCCTGATCTCGCTTTGCTCTAGGTACTTACTCAAATCGCCGAGTTTCATTGGCTTAGCAAATAAGTAACCTTGCATCATGTTACAACCATGCATTTTCAAGAAGTTGTACTGATCATTTGTCTCGACACCTTCAGCGCACAACTCCATCCCTAGGCGTTTCGACATCTCAATAATGGTTAACACAAGTGCATCGTCTCGTGCTGTTGAGCCGATATTTTCCACAAATTGCTTATCAATTTTGATCAAATCAATGGGGATCCGCGTGAGGTAACTCAATGACGAGTAACCCGTTCCGAAATCATCCAGTGCCACACGACAACCCAGTGCTGACACATACTCAAAGAACTGATTGGCCATATCGAAGTTATCGAGATAAGCATGTTCAGTGACTTCAAACTCAATTAAATCTGGGCGAACGCCTGATTTCTCAAACGTCGATTTGATAAAGTCGGTAAATTGATAGCGTTTAAGATCGTAGGCGGAGAGATTCACTGATACGAGCACCGGCTCGTTTAGTGTTTGAAAATACAGTTTCACATCATTGCATACGTGCTCTATCACCCATTCGGTCAAGCTAGAAATTTTTCCTGACTGTTCAGCAATTGGAATAAAGTCCGAAGGTGAGACACACCCCAGCGCTTCACTCTGCCACCGAATGAGCGCTTCAACACCTTGAATTTTTCCTGCGGCGTTTACTTTCGGCTGGTAGTAGATATAAAACTCGTTGCGCTCTATACCGGGGACGATGGCGTTGGCTATATCAATCTTACGCTGGTGATCTATCAACATTTCACGTTCAAAAAAGCTGTAACGTGACTTCCCCGCCTTCTTGGCCGCGTACATTGCAACGTCGGCGTTACGAATGGTGTCTTGAGTATCAAACTCACTGTCCGAGGCACTCGCAATTCCCACACTTGCACCTACTCGTACTTCCCACGAGTTTATTAAAAAGATCTGTTTCAGCCCATTAACAATATTCTCGGCCAGCTGAACCAAGGCTTGATCTGACTCTTGGCAAAGCACTAAAAATTCATCACCACCATGCCGACACACAACGTCTTTACGTGGCACGTAAGACTTTAAGCGAGCAGCGACTTCCACCAGAAGTCGATCACCAACTTCGTGGCCTAGGGTGTCATTAACTTCTTTAAAACCATCAAGATCGACAAACATAACAGCAAGATCACCCCCCTGGTCTTTAGCAGCATCCAAGGAGCGCTCAAGCATGAGCATAAAACTTTGTCGATTCAGCAGACGTGTGAGGCTGTCATAGTTGGCCAGATACTCCATTTCTTCGCGGCGCTGCTCAAGCAGTTCCACATATTCTTGATTGATGTCAGATTCAATACGAATGGCATCCATCATGTTATTGATATCTTTGGACAGCGAAGAGACTTCGTATTTACCGTATACAGGAAATTTAAGTGAGTAATCTTTGGTTTCTTGAACTGTACGAGCAAATTGCGAAAGCTGTGTTAAAGGCCATAACCACCGGCTCGCTAACGCATAGAAGAGGCCCACGAGCACCAATATCACAGCAATAGCCACAGGCAAGATGCGAGTTGCTAAGTTCCAAGTGCTGGTATGCAAAGGTCCTTCTAAATCAATAATAAGTACAAGATACCCTATCACCAACGAAGACTCTCCAATGCGTTTAACCGCTGCTAAGTTTTCGTCAACACGGTGCACACCTTGATGATGTATTTTCCAGTCAGAAAAATTCACAGGTTCCGGCGCATCTCGATTTAATAAGGCCTGTCCTGCATAGACTTCAAGCACGTTCCAGTTTTTATCATACACCGCCGCGCCTATGACATTTTCGTAAGGCTCTAGGCTAAGTAAGTAGCGCTTCAGTTCAAAAAAATAATCTGAGCGGCTTAACACCCCCACCAAGTCATTGGCCATATTGTCAGATAATGCTTTTAGGTCACTTTCAACATACCGCGAATATAACTCCCTGTGCTCACGTAGTGCCGAGTAAAAAACGGATGTTGCTACTAGAGCAATCGACACTAAGCTCAGAAGCATGACTGCTGTTCTTATGCTTTTAATCAGCATGCACTTCCTCTTTTGTGACTCCAATAAAATGAAGGTTATCGTACCAGCTCAAGTTTAGTTGAGTATCTCATCCATAAATGATTAAAAGGAAATAAAGTCATTCCTTCAACTTTGAGCCAAAATATGACACATTAAGCCAAATGAAGAATGTGGGAACTTCTTCCATCAAAGCAATTGATGTCAGAACTATACTAACTGAGGTTTGTATTTAACGGACCTCAGACACAAAACCGGGGCTATTATAAAAATGATAAGCAAGCACAGGATAGTGTTGCTCCCCGCCATACTGGCAACGACAATGTTCAGCCATGCAGCGGCAGCAAGTGAAATATCGGAAAACCTAGACATTTCGGGCTTTGCACGTGGTGTTGCTGGTTATCTTGACCATAACTCTAGAACATTCGAAGGGTACACTGACGAGCTTTCTATCGTTGAGCAATCATTGATTGCTATTCAACCGACCTACACCTTTAACGATCAGTTTTCTCTCACCAGTCAGTTAATTGCTCACGCAGGAGATGACAGAAACTCTGGTCTAGAGTGGTTATATCTTAATTATCACCCGGACAGTGCTTGGCATTTACGCGCCGGTAAACTAAGAATGCCCTTTTTTATCTATAGTGACAGCATAGATGTTGGCTATAGCTACCCATGGGTGACCGCCCCAGTCCAAGTGTATAACAACTACTTGTTCTCCACTTTTAATGGTGCAAGTGCGAGTTATAACCACTCGGGTTCTGAAGTTGGCTTAAACGTTGAGATATACTCCGGCACCTTTGATGGTGATATCTACCTTGCTGGTACACGGATAGATGTCGATGCCAAGGTTTCTAATTTAGCCGGTATCGTTGCCACGATTAACAGTAATAATTTATCAATGCGCTTGTCGTACCATACTGGCCAAAATGACACGACTGTTCCGCTGATCCAAGATCTACGAGAAGCTCTATACCAAAATAACTTTATTGAAAGTGCACAAAGTTTAGAGTCCTCAGGCAATGTCTATGCTCTTCAAGCATCACTAAGCTATGACCGATTAAATTCGTTTTATAAAGCAGAATGGATCCAAACCGTTACCGGATTTGAGATTGCTCCTAAAGTCACTGGTGCATACGCTATGGCCGGTTATATCTGGAACGATTGGACGGTTCATGCAACTTACAGCGTCAGTAAATACAGCGAAATAGAGCCTGTTATAGAGCTGCCAACAACGCCGATCGGAAATCCCGGCATTGATCAATTATCCGCCGCTTACTATCAAGCCTTTACAGCCACCCCCAACGGCACGCTGGATAGCTACACGTTAGGCACGCGCTGGGATTTCCGTCTAGATATGGCACTTAAAGCGGAAGTCAGTAAATTCCAAGAGTCTCGAAACCCGAGTGGTTTTTTTGTTAATTCAGGACAGTCATCTAAAGAGTCCGCTTACCTCTATCAGGTAGCATGGGAGTGGATTTTCTGATGAAAAAACTCCTATTTTTTTGCGTTATTGCACTGGTATTTAACCCTTTGCAGACCATCGCTACAGTGGCTAGCAACCAAATAATCATCGTTGCTAACCTCGACGATCACACTGACAACCTAACCAGAGAGCAGGTTCGCAACTTGTTCATGGGGGCTTCCATTGGCCGTAATTTAGAGCCAGTGGCACTGCCTCCTCACAACCATACGCGTAGCCTCTTTAATGCCAAGATCATTGGTATGGCAGAGCAGCGTATACAATCTTATTGGGCGCAAATGAAATTCACAGGGCGCTTCACGCAACCAAAAGAAGTTCAATCAGAGCAAGAGATGCTTGTGTACTTAAGGAATAATAAAGGCAGTATTGGCTATCTTACCGCAGACACGAATATTCCTCAGGGTCTGCATATTATGCTCAGCTCGGAGTAATTCTCGCTCTATTCATTGAACGCTGCAGACTAAAAAGGAGCACCCGCTAATAGCTGAGTGCTCCTTTTTTATACCTATAACCCTGCAATGACCAAATATAATGACGCTTTCAATACGTATTCCCATGCATCATTGAATACGCCTTTCGTAACGTCATAAAAAAGCCCTCATGATAGATGTATCACGAGGGCTTTAAGCAGACATGACGGCGCGGATTCTCGGCATGCTGCACTATGTACTAATTACGGCAATTACCAAGGTTTCCCTATTACCAGTGCTTAGACTGCACTGTCCACTTCACATCGGCGTTGCACAAGCCACAAGAGTCCTGCATAAATTGTGCTTGGTTGTCTGATTTACCTTTCAACATAAAGTCGAGCCATAAAATAGAAGCGCGCGCATACTCACCTCCAGCTTCATCATTCAAGGTGCCGTTATGAGCACCAAATAACCCAGAGCCTCGCTCCGTCAAATCATAGTTTGCCCATACCGCCGGGACATACGCAGGCACTTCAGCAAAATCAGATTCCGCCTGAGGGTAGGCAATATCTTCAGGCCCACCGTTCATCCAAAGCGTGGAGGGTAAGGTTAATAAATCCTCTTTGCTTGCCCCTCCAAGACCACCCGATTCGAAAATACCAGACCCTACGGCAATCACAGTATCAACACGAGGGTCCGTTGCTCCTGAGTGCAAGGCTTGCAAACCACCACAAGAATGTCCCATTAAGGCCATATTCTCGGTATCTAATTTTCGGTAGTAAATACTGGAAGGATCAGAGTTTTGCGCTTCAGCCCAATCTAGTGTCTCCAGCATCATGTCCGAATTTGTTGGATTTGTAGCTAACGGATTATTATCCGATACCACCAAATACCCTGCCGCCGTAATTTCCGCTAAAAAAACGCCAACGGACGTACCCGGTAAGGTACAGCCACCCACTCCCCACGCAACCACTGGCAGAGGTGAGGTTACTGAAGCCATATCCGTTGGTCGATACACCGTATGGCGCGGTAAATTATCGTCTGTCTCGTAGGTCACGTCGGCGCGATCCGGTGCGTCATAAACACAGCCGGTAAGAAAACTAGTGAGTAATACACCCGTCGTTGCAATGGTTAGTTTTTTCATAATTATTATTCTTTAATAGGTTTGATGTCAGCGAATATAACAATCCAAATCATCTCAAACCTGTCATATCCGGCCAACTTAACCGCAAAAAAGCACCTGTTTTTTAAGGTAATATTACCTCAAAGCACATGACTACAATCACTGAAAAATTGTGCTCGTCAATTATGGCCAGAAAATAACTAAACTAAAAAAAATAATGGCCTAGAAAAAATCTAAGAGTGACACGCGAGCCTATAGACTCGCTGGTGAGGATGACTTATGCCGCATTAGTATCACTACCAATATAATGGCAGGAAGACCCAGTAATGCGGCAATCACAAAGAACTCTGAATAACCACTGGTATCAACCACCCATCCTGAAAAGCCAGAAATAAATTTCCCCGGTAACGTCATCAAAGAACTAAATAGCGCGTATTGCGTGGCCGTATAACTCTTATTAGTCAGGCTCGATAAGTAGGCTACAAAAGCCGTACTGGCAAAACCTCCACTGAGGTTATCAGCGCTGATCACGATCCCCAACCACATTAAATCTGGAGGCGTATCACCCTGCATTCCAGCCAATAATGAGAACAAAAGATTGGTGCTCGCGACCATCACGGCACCTAACATTAACTGTTGATAGATACCTCGCTTTACGATCAATACACCACATAAAGCCGATCCTAAAATCGTCATAAAGAAGCCAAATACTTTGGCAACGCTGGCTATCTCAGACTTGCTGTATCCCATGTCTAAATAAAACGGGTTCGCCATCACGCCCATCGCAATATCGCTTAAACGAAATACGGCAATAAACAGTAAGACGACAAAAGCAAAACGGCCATAACGCTGCATAAATTCTAAAAATGGGCAGATCACGGCACCTAGTATATGGCGTTGCAGTAAAGGCCGAGATTCCAAGTGCATAGGTCGCCCCATCACTTGATCCACCATTTCGGCATCCATACGTCGCTGTTCTTCGGGGGTTTTATGTGTCGGTTCGTCTGACCATAATGTCACTAAGACACACACACCCATCAAGGCAGCCATGCTCAAGTAAGCCATCGACCAATTGTTTAAGTCGGCAATATAAAACGCACCAGCCCCCGACACTAATAAAGCAACGCGATAGCCAAAAATATAAGCCGCTGACATCGCGCCTTGCTGTTCGTCCGGTGCGGACTCAATACGAAACGCATCTAGCGCGATATCTTGGGTGGCAGAGGAAAAAGCCACAAGCAAAGCGGCTAAAGCAATGAATATGAGTGAATCCTGCGGGCGCAACAAACTCATCAAAAGCAAACCAGCGCCTATACCAACCTGCCCACATACAATCCAACTTCGTCGCTGGCCTAAAGACTTCCCAAACAAGGGGATGTTAAGTCGGTCGACCACGGGCGCCCAAAGGATTTTAATCGAGTAGGTCAGACCGACCCAGGCAAAAAATCCAATGGCAGTTCTTTCGACGCCTTCATCACGCAGCCAAGCTGTTAACGTAGAAAACACCAGTAGAAACGGCAGCCCTGCCGAGAACCCCAACAAACTAATCACGACAACTGGCTTGCGGGTGTATATCAGAAAGGCATCACGCCAACTGACTGATGTTTGATCAGTCATCAGTCTTTGAAGTTCTTAAACGCCAATGGCATATCAATGCTTTCATCGGTGCGGAACATGGTCATTACCTGCTGCAGGTCATCTCGCTTTTTGCCCTGTACACGAACCATATCGCCTTGTATCGAGGCTTGAACTTTAATTTTGCTGTCTTTGATCATTTTCACCATGATACGAGCAAGGTCTTTATCAATGCCCTGACGCATCGTGGCATCAATCTTTACCTGTTTGCCTGATCCTTGCGGTGCAGAGAACTCAAGACAATTGGCTTTGATTGAGCGTTTGATCATGGCGCCGATTAACATCGACTTCATCTGATCAAGCTGCGTGTTGTTGTCTGCGATCATTGTGACCACAAATTCTTTCAACTCAAATTTAGCACTCACACCACGAAAATCGAACCGCGTGCTTAGTTCTCGGTTCGCTTGATCAACGGCATTTTGGGCTTCGTGTTTATCAACTTCAGAAATAACATCAAAAGAAGGCATATTTTCTCTCCATTTATTGGGCCAATGTATACCCTCTGCTCGCGCAGAATGCAAAAAATCCAGCTGGCAGCTGCTCAGGAAGCGACTAGTCTATAACTATCAGGAATCGATTCTTAACACAGAGGGTGTCATGGAAAACACGATACCAGCGACAAACGCCAGTGCTAAAACCCCGTTACATGGCCCTGGCGTCTATTATTTCGGCCTTAAAGGGGCGCGTAATCAATCCATTTTTCAATCAGTCTTTGAATACGATTACGCCATTAAACTATTTGCCGAGTTACCCGGCTGTACATTACTTGCATACACTTTTTTTGACGATGAAATTCACTGCGTCTTACATTCCGAGCGCGACTGGCCTCTGGTATTTGACGATATTCGTGAAGCATTTATCGAGCTCAGTAACCAAGTGTGGGAGACAAAGAAGCCAGTATTATCTGAGCAATGTACTGTACTGATGGTCGATGAGCCTGCATGGCTACAAGATTTAGTGATTCACCTGCACCAGTTACCTGTCATTAGACGCTTAGTTGCTGACACCAGTGTGTATACATGGAGCAGTGACCACCACTATCGCAGTAATACGCCGCCTCACTGGCTGGATACTGGGCGAATGTTAAATCTACTTTGCCAGACACGTCATCAGCGCTCACAACGTTACTCCGCAGTGATGGCACAAAATGAGCTCATTCATATTGATCTCATGGAGGGTACACACCCGACGTACTTAGCGTTAGCTCGGGAGGCTTTTGTGGATTACCACCAACGCCAAAGCGGGGTTACCGCCAGTCAACGTTCAGAAGAAGAGCTCAATCGCCTAAAACAAGATGCGCTCAGACTCATCTCTGAACGCTTCGACATCACGATTGAAAGTTTGTGTGATCGGCTCTTCCGCCGTCAATATCAGCGACTGATGCCCCTCGTAGCTTGGCTACTTAAACAACGAGATTTAAGCGACGAAATCATTGCTGACCTACTAGGCGAAGACGAAAGCATTATTTTATTATGGCGACGCGGCGTCAATGCAGAACACGCACAGGCCCTATTAGAGAAACTAACTCAGCTATGGCAACCAACGGTGGGGGCTCGTGTTGATGCTCAACCTCAAACTGACGCGTCTCCATCACCATCTCTAGCAGTCAATAATGACGCCGGCTTAGAAAATACTGCGGTAGAAACATCCGAGCTGTCTTCAGAACAATTAACTGAAGCGACGACACCGGATGACTAGCCCGGCAGGGAGCCATATAATCATCGAATGAAATTATCTATTGGTATTTTAGGCACCGGAGCACTTGGCACCTTAATGGCGTGGCACTGGCGTGAGCACAATCTGTTCATTCGTCAGCGCATCCGCCAAGACACTCCCGCCCCCCTGAGTATTCAAGTAGATAAACAGTATCAACTGTCAGTCAGTACATGGCACAAACAGCCGCTTGATTGGCTAGTGATTACCACGAAAGCCGCCGATACACTGACCGCCTTAGAAGACGCGAAACACTCACTTACGCACGTTAAGCGCATCATGCTTCTACAAAATGGCATGGGCCAGCATGATGACGCCGCTCAATGGTTAACCGCCACCTGGCCCCTGATCAATTCAAGTACCCCCCAACCTGAAGTATGGGCAGGCACATCTACCGAGGGCGCTTATCGCCACCCTGATGGCTATGTTGTTTATGCAGGACAAGGCCAAACTTTTGCGGGGCTGTGGGCTGACTCTAACCCTCTTCAATCTGACGATCAGCCTCCCCCAATATTACCCACAGGCGTCCTACACGACCCTGACATTACGACTCGCCTCAAAGCAAAACTGGCGATCAATGCCATCATCAATCCGCTTACGGGGTATTATCGTTGTAAAAATGGCGAGCTATTGCACCAACCTGAATACTTACAACACTTCAAAAAATTAGCCGATGAAATAGCCAACCTATTCAAAGCATTACGTTGGCCCGTCGGGTTTGATATTCCGCAACAAGCCACACGAGTGGCCGAAGCTACCGCGAATAATCAATCATCAACGTTTCAGGATATTCTTAATCATCGCCCCACTGAATTACCCTACATCACAGGGTACTTGCTGCAACAAGCTAAAACACACAACCTAGAACTGCCAATCACACAAGCGCTTCACCAATCGTTATGCTGTGCCCCCGGTAGCTCGACCGTCTCTCCAGCGCCTCTTGCCCAGGCCCCCATACTATGATGCTGGCGCGCCAGAAGGCGATGTTCGCAACCATCCTGGTATGCTTAGGGGTAATTATTATCTCTGCTATGGCATATGTGGTGGCCGCTGAACGTATAGGCCGCGAACAATTAGCACCCGATATTAGTCGTGTATTTTCAGAAGTACTGCAAACTGAAATTTCGAATCAAGATGACGATCTTTTTACGCTGCAAAGTATGATGCATCGCATGGTTCAGCATTATCAAATTCGAGAATTAGCGTTATACGATGATGCCGGACAGCGCTTAGCACACAGCCACTCCGGTGAAGGTCTTGTTCGCCTCCCTGCGATAATAAAAGACATTAAGCCCGCGACCGATGGCTATAAATACATACTGCATACTGGCAATGATGAATACACCTTAATCATTCGTAACGACGTCTCCTTGCCTGGCTTTTTCTATATAGACACACTTACCACAACATTAATGGTAGTGAGCATTTCTTGCGTACTCGTCTTCATGCTTTACGTATTCACACGTCAATGGCAACAGCAACCTTACGAGCACCTACTGGGAGATATTCAAGAAGCGATTGATAGAACCGATGACGAGCGTATTACACTTCAAGTACGCGACCCCGACTTAAAGCCTCTTATTATCTCGCTTAATGATCTTTTCTGGCGGCGCAATCAACGTACCCAACACTTAAAAACGGCGAATAAACAAGCCGAACACGCGCGCCTTAGAGCCACACGTTTATCGACTGAAACACGCCAAATGAATGAAGACTTGGCCAAAGAAGTCTCCGTGCGACGCAGCATAGAAGTGCAATTAAAAAATACCAAAACGTTACTTGATGGCATTCTCAATGCCATGCCTTCAGCCCTATTTGCATTAGATTCACGCAACCGTATTGTGCAGTGCAACCAACAAGCCGGAGAATGGTTAAATAAAGACCACTCTCAGCTGATCGGGCTACCTTTATCCCAATTAATACCTGAATTAGAACCGCTAGCGTTAATGCCCGAATCACCTGCGCAAACGCCAGAATTAAAAAAAGAGGAGCGTATTGCTATCACTTCTTTTATACGCCCCATGATGTCTGATGTGCTTGCCTACCCCCTCCCTGACAGCCAACAAGCACGATTAGTGATTCGTATTGACGACATTAGCCAGCGCCAGCGCATGGAAGAAATGATGGTACAAACAGAAAAGATGATGACAGTCGGAGGGCTAGCCGCAGGCATGGCACATGAAATCAATAATCCACTGGGGGCTATTTTACAAAATTTACAGAATGTACGACGACGCCTTCAGGACGACTTACCCGCCAACCAACGCGCCGCAGAAGCACTTGAACTAGACATGTCCAAAGTACAGGAATATCTAGCACAGCGTGGTATTTTTCAATTTTTTGAGCATATACAAAATGCCGGAGAGCGAGCCGCAGGAATCGTGGCTAACATGCTGCAATTTTCACGGAATGATCACCTGCAAAAAAGGGATATCAGTATCGCCGAGCTGGTTGATACCACCTTAAACATTGCTCGTAATGACTTAGCACTAAAGCATATAGAACTGGATGTTTCAGATCAGATTAGCCAACAACCCGTCCACTGTGTGCCTAGCGAAATTGAACAAGTATTACTGAATTTATTACGAAATTCCCAACAAGCACTCGACGAGTACGACGGTGGTGAACACTGGCACCCTCGTATTCATATTACTGTCAAACGTCATCACAACATGATTTGCATACTCATCGAAGATAACGGCCCCGGCATTCCTACTGACATTGCACCTCATATTTTCGAACCTTTTTATACCACCAAAGACGTCGGTGAAGGCACGGGCCTTGGGCTATCCGTCTCTTACTTTATTGTCACCTCACACCACCAAGGCAAACTCTCCTACCACCCTGGCAGGCTAGGTAAAGGCGCTTGCTTTGAACTATGCCTTCCCACATCACAAGCGCACTTACCTCCTCCCAACCCTCCGGCAATGCTTGACCCTGCCTAATCACAAAGGTACTCTGCCCGCGATTCAGGTGCCCTGCCGTTTTCTACTTCAGGGTTAAACGGGAAGTTTGGTGTGAAGCATGTACTGTTTAAGTACATAGCAACAATCCAACGCTGCCCCCGCAACGGTGATCGACTAAACGCATTGATACATGCCACTGTGCTCAGCATGGGAAGGCTTCAATGCGTGAATATTCAGTCCGAATATTTCAAGTCGTCAGCCCGGATACCGGCCTGAAAAACAATCGACAAGTATTGCGGTGGGCGATACGGGCGTTTGATCATGGCTAAGCTCATGATTCGGTTCCCTCTACCCCGCCGGCTGGTTTTCAGTTTTAACCAATCGGACCTAATATGAAAAAATTAATTCTAGCTTCAACCACGCTATTAGCGTGTACAGCATCATTAGCTCAAGATCTAAGCACTGTTGTAACAATCGCAAACAAAGTAGATGCCCCAGCTATTAACGATAAACAAATTGTTGTCATTGAAAGAAGCGACATTGAAAACTCAGGCGCCGCAAGTCTAAAAGATTTATTAGTCAGCAAAGCGGATTTCCAGTTTTCCCAAAATGGTGGCGTGGCTAACTCTACAAATTTATATATTCGAGGACTCGACAGTAAAAAAATTCTCTTTTTAATTAATGGTCAGCGTGTCGGTAGTGCCACCTCAGGCACCACGGACTTCCAATTAATACCTGTTGAGCAAATCGAAAGAGTTGAAATAATAAAAGGGAGTCGTAGTGCAATCTACGGAGCCGATGCCCAAGCTGGTGTCATCAATATAATTACTAGACAGAAACAACAAGGGACGAGTATCTCTGCAACTATCGGCACCAATCAAACTCGCCAGATTGGTGTTAGAAGCCAAATACAACAAGGTAATATTGGAGGCTATGTTAGCGTACTCCATAATGCATCCGACGGTTACGACTTAGACATCGATAGCAAAAATGATACCGACGGCTATGAACGAAACGCAGTAAATACTGGTATTAATTACGCAATCAATGAAGATCAAAGCATCAATCTTGATCTTCAGCTAAATAAAGGTAGCTACGACTACGATAATTTATACATGGGCACCGATGAAGCTGATTTTGATAATCGCGCCTACTCAGCCAACTACACACTGAGCAAAGAGTCTATTAGTCTAAAAGCTCAAGTAGGTAGAAGCTACGACCGTAGCTGGAACTATGGTAATGGATCAACACGCAGTAATGGAGCAGACCTATTTGGCACTCGTCGAGATAGTGGAGAAATCACGGCTGTTATTGCAATTACAGAAGGCCACAGCCTCATCACAGGTATAGATAGTACAAACACAGAACTAAGCACTCAGCCAACTGTGTATGATAAAGACTCTGCAAAGAACAGTGGGGCTTTATTAGCGTACCGATTCGAGCATGAAGACATCGCTTTCGAAACTGGAGCTCGCTATGACGACAATTCAGCTTATGGTGACTTCTGGTCATATAATACAGCGGTCGAATTAACGTTTGATAATGGGGATTCATTAGCCCTAGGCCAATCTACAGCATTTAGAGCTCCAACGTTCAACGACCTATACTACCCAGCATCGTTATTTGGCGATTACTCTAATGAAAACCTTGAAGTAGAAACTTCTCGGGTATGGACGTTAGATTATTTTATTCCGCTATCCATTATGGGTAAAAGTGGTTCGTTCTTGTTGAGTGGCCAAAGAGCAGTTTTCAACAACCAAATAAGCTACGACGAAGTTTACTACCCTTACAATATTGGCAGCAGCTATGTGAATTACGCGAGTGCCAGCTGGGATCAAGATTGGAGCTCGTCATTACGCACTGAGCTTATCCAGGAATGGACTGAAGCAATGAATTTAGATACTGGTGAAATGCTTGCTAGACGCCCCGTTCGCGCCACTAAGTTGAATGTTAACTGGGTTCAAAACTCAATAACTGCACGTTTAGAAAGCATGTATAGAGATCAGTCTGCAACGGTAAGCGGTGAAACCAACGCATCATATTTCATATACAACCTTGGGGTTAATTACGACGTTAATAAAGCACTAACAGTATCAGCTAGAATAGAAAACTTAACTAACCGTAGCTATGAAACAGCATCAGGTTACCTAGCTCAAGGACGTTATGCACAGATAACAGGCCGCTATAACTTCTAAAGACAACCATAAAAAAAGCCCGCTCAAACTTTGTTTGAGCGGGCTTTTTTTTGTTCTCACTCTCAGCGAATAAAGATTATTCCGCCGGGGCTGCTTCATCCAATAAGGCTTTTAGTTCACCTTTTTCGTGCATCTCAGCAATGATGTCACAACCACCAACAAGCTCACCTTTTACCCACAACTGCGGGAATGTTGGCCAGTTTGCGTAAGTAGGCAAGTTGCTACGAATATCCTGATTAGACAGTACATCGACGTAAGCGAACTTCTGGCCACATTCCATAACCGCCTGCACGGTGCGCGCTGAAAAGCCGCACTGAGGCTGGTTAGGAGAGCCTTTCATGTAAAGAAGGATGTCGTTGTTTTCGATTTGGTCTTTGATGACCTGCATAATTTCCATAGGTCTTGTCTCTCAATGGTTTCAATGGTTAAAAATCTGCGTGAAGTTTAACACAATCCTCCCTAAGCCTGACAGTCACACTCAGGTACTCACTTAAGAACAAGATGTTCCATCGCTTATTTCACCCTAAAAACCGGTCAATTGGTAACGGGCCCCTCAGTCTGCAACTCAGCACTGGAGATAAATTGCGCAAAGCTCCGCTCATCTGGGTTGAGCACCGCACTGACCTCGGTTCCCTGCAGGGTATTGAAGATAACACGATACGCCAAAACAGCTTTCACGTACTCGCGCGTCTCCCGGTAAGGGATACTTTCTATAAACTGATCAAACGTCACCGGGGCCGACTCTAACCAGCGATCTACTTTATGCGGTCCAGCGTTGTAGCCCGCCAAAGCAGCAATTAAGTTACCATTGTACTTTTCCAGCAATGAACTGACGTAATAGGTGGCTAGATGAATATTCACATCGCTATCGAGTAACGCCTTCTCATCCGTTAAGGTAAATGCTTTCTCTCTAGCAACCTGCTTAGCGGTTGCTGGCATCATTTGCATTAAGCCACGTGCGCCGACTGGCGAACGAGCATGTGAGTTAAATGCGCTTTCCCGGCGAGCTATCGACATCAACAAAAGAGGATCAAGGCTGTACTCCGCCGCAGACTGTCGAAACTCATCCTGATACGCCAATGGGAATCTATGGCCAATATAGTTCCAATGTTTACCGCGAATGGTTGCCTGTACCGCTAATGCCGGCCAATGATTTACCAAGGCTAATTCTGCCATCGCGCCACTTTCTGATGGGTTGCGCCGTAACGTGTAATCCCACTCGTCTACGGCTAAGCCTTCTTCACCAATTGCCCAGAGCGCAGCGATACGTTCAATAGCTGAAGATTCAGACACCTCATCAAGTGATCCTTCGGGTAAATTAGGCGCTTCCGGATTAAGAATATAAGGCTGCGCGAGCTTTTCTGCGGCGAGAAAGCCGTAAAACTCACGATGTTGAGCTGCACTGCTGTACGCTTTTTGCGCCTCAGCTTCATTGCCGGTTTGCTCTAACGCTCGTGCACGCCAATATTGATGATAAGCCGAGACCGATTCATCACCTTGGATTTTTTCAATCCAGCCAAGCACAGCCTGCCAGTCAGAGTCGGCAATCGCATCCCGTAATACAGGGCCTATCAAGTCGGCGTCGCCTAAATCACCCAAAATGGTATCAATAATTTGGGGGCGGTCTTCTCGATCAAAGGTATAGCTGCGAGCAGCAAGTGAACGTCGTACTAAATTTATTTGCTCGGTGTTCATTACCGCTTTTTCTTTCAAGTCTGGCAGTAATACGGCGATATCATCAATTTTGCGCGGGGTAAGATAAATAGCGACCGAGAAGACCACATCCTCGGTGCTTACTTGTGCAGAAACAGACGCTGGAACTTCTGCCAGTACAGCTGGGTTTTTAAGTGCCGAGTGCACAAAGTTGACCGGTGCTTTCCATTCATCACCTTTAAGCTTACGCATTAAATACATGGATAATGAACGGTTACCGCGCTGAAGTGCCAGCAAGGAACGCTGCCAAATTAGGTTGTCGGTGATTTCACCCTTGGTAATCATGGCTTTAAAGAGATCATCACATTGAGGGGGGCGAGACTCACCGCTTAGCCAAAGCTTAAAACCACCTTCAAACGCTTTTTGCTGATCTTTGACTAATTGAGCACGATACCAAAAACATTGGCTGGGTACATCGCCCGGAGGGGTTGCACGCAAAGCCAACACATCACTCCACTGGCGGGCAGCACCATAAGCCAGCGTGGCATGCCGTCGCAACCAGCCAGCCAGGGGGGTATCTTCATTACGAATAACGTAATCTTTAACATCGTCCACAGAAAGTTTGGGCAATGCCGATTTCAGACGGTGATATTCAATATAAGGCGCTAGAACGTGTTTTTCAGCGTCTTCATTGACAAGACCCCACTCACCTTGGCGAGCGGCTTCGAAAGAGGTTTTAAATTCATCATTGCTGATTGCCAGGCTAGCCATCGAAAAAAGGCTGGTAAATACGACCAGACAAGCAGGCAGAAGCTTTATATCCATGCGCTCCGCTCAAACAGTAAGTAATTGTATCAATATCATAAGCCTAGCAGCATAGAATAAACACAGGGAAGTTTTTGCGAAACGGACTTATATCTCAATATTATGTAAACAGGCAGGCAATACGGTCATCTATTGCCCGCAAGAGGGCGTGCAATCGCTAAACGTTATTCAGCAACACTGCCATCGCGTTGCGCATAGGCGCATTTAAGTAACAGCTCAGGTATTTGCCATTACGTTCCACTCGAATTAACCCTGCTCTCACGAGTTCCTTCACGTGATGTGACACTGTGGGAGCACCAATATCTAGCTTGTTGATGAAATCAAACACCAGACACCCGGCATCATCTTCCGGGCCGACGTCGTGGCGCTCGTGCCGAAGAATTTCACGGTAAATGCGCAGTCTATTAGGATTAGACAGTGCCTTGAACGCCAGTGCTAACTCATCATCACTAAATTCCGCCGACGGGTAGTCTGCGTCTGTCATATACATATGCGCTGGGTGGCTCCTATTTTGTTCAGCTATTTAAGCAATACCAACTAAGCAATACTGATATATCGCACTACATTCTTTTGCAGTCCAGATCGGGAAACCCGGTTCTTGTATATCAAGATTGGCACGATCGACACTTTGATGTCTATCGAAGTGTTGTATAGTCTGATACAAAGTTCGATAGCTATCGAAGTATAGCAGCGACTAACACGGCAACAATAGCTTTTAAAAAAGCAATTAAACAGTACGGAGTTTTACGATGGGTACCAACACTTTGCTCGGCCAAGCACTGACGTTAAAAAATGGCAGCACTATCCCTAACCGTTTTGCTAAATCGGCACTCAGCGAAACCCTAGGCACCGTGGATCTTCGTGTGAGCAAAGCCTTACCTACTCTGTATCAACGTTGGGCTAAAGGGGGAGTTGGTCTGAGCTTTACCGGCAACGTGATGATTGATCGTCGTCATTTAGGAGAACCTAATAACGTGGTTCTCGAAGATGACCGTGATATGCCGATGCTCAAAGCGTGGGCCACGGCGGCAAAATCGAATGGTGGCCAAGTGTGGATGCAGTTAAACCACCCAGGTAAACAAACACCGAAAATGCTCAACAGCGACCCAATGGCCCCAAGCGCCATTGCCTTTCATAAGTCTATGCAGTCATTTTTTGGCACGCCACGCGCCATGACAGAAGATGACATCCTCGATGCTATCCAACGTTTTGGTAAGGCGGCTGGCTTGGCCAAAGAAGCCGGATTTGATGGTGTGCAAATTCATGGTGCTCACGGCTATTTAGTGAGCCAATTCTTGTCTCCGCACCACAACCAACGCAATGACCAATGGGGCGGCCCATTAGAAAATCGTATGCGCTTCGTACAGGAGGTGTACAAATCAATACGTGCCGCCACAGGCGATGATTTTAATATCGGCATCAAAATGAACTCTGCAGACTTCCAGCGCGGTGGATTCAATGAAGAGGATGCCGCCATCGTGGCGCAAACACTCGCGGGCTTAGGCATCAATCTAATTGAAGTGTCTGGTGGTACTTATGAAACACCCGCCATGGCCCAAGGCAGCGATAAACATAAAAAGAATTTAGACAAGCAAGCCCCGGTGAAAGAATCCACCCGCCAGCGTGAAGCGTATTTTCTAGAGTTTGCCGAAATGCTACGCACTAAGGTCGATGTCCCCCTCATGGTTACCGGCGGTTTCCGCAGTCGCGCTGCAATGGAGTCAGCCCTTGAGTCTGGCGCCTGTGATCTTGTGGGTCTGGGTCGACCTTTGTGTGTAGAGCCTGATCTTGTAAACCAAATCCTACAAGGTGATGACTTTACCAGCGTGGTTCGCCCAATTAAAACCGGTGTAAAAATGATCGATAAAATGGCGCTGATGGAAGTGTCTTGGTACGAGCGTCAACTGCACCGTATGGGCAAAGGCAAAGAACCACATCGCCAAGATCAGGGATTTTGGTCGTTACTGGATGTTCTTTGGTTAATGACGTATCGCGGTTTATTTAATCGCATTGGCCGCTTACGCGCATCGTAAATCACATATTACATAGAGAACACTTATGTTTAATCGATTAAAAGCTGCCTTCGTCTCTGTCTATTTGACCGTTGCTTCAATCATTACCGCTTATTCCATTTGGCAGTTATTTGAAGGGGCAAATACCATCGCATGGGGTGGCACATTGTTAGCCGCCGCTCCTATGGCAATCGGAATTGGTTTATTAATGCTCAAGCCTGTAATTGCACGTACCAGCGCTGATTTACCAGAAGCTCACATTCCTATTGCTATAGGAGTGGCGATATCAGCCTTTGGAGTCAGCCAATCTGATGTTGGCGCTGAGCCTATCGTATTGGCATTGGTTAGCTACATCGGCTTTTTACTCTACGTCTATTGGTATTCTCGCTACGGCCGTGTGGCTAGCCCTGCTTTGGTTGTTGGTAAGCCATTACCTGAGTTTCCATTAATTAGCCTTAACGGCCAAACAATCAACAGTCTCGATTTAAACGGACAACCTAACGTGATTCTGTTTTATCGCGGTAACTGGTGTCCTTTGTGTATGGCACAAATTAAAGAGGTAGCGGCCAGTTACAAAGAGTTAGAAGCACTAGGTGCAAAGGTAATTTTAGTGTCACCACAGCCACATGAAAATACCGAAGCGTTAGCGAAAAAATTCGATGTGAATTTTGAATTCATGACCGACAAAGACAGCCGCGCAGCAAGAGCGCTAGGCATCTCTTCTGAGTTTGGTATTCCCACCGGCTTAGAAGCACTAGGGTATGACACTGAAGCACCCATGCCGACCGTCATCATTACCGATGCCAACGGCAAAGTACTGTGGACGCACGAAACCGATAACTATCGAGTACGCCCGGAGCCTGAAACGTTCTTGTCCGTTCTTAAAGGGATTTAATAAACATCGATGTAACACAAAAAAGGGCATTTAATCTGAGATTAAATGCCCTTTTTTATCCACTACTACGTCACCTACAAAGAAGTTTCTGTCGCTTCTAAGAATGAATCTTGCATTTGTTCAATCGAATCTGCCACTCCTTCAGTGTCTTCCTCGTCAAACGATGCAATGTGATACATAGCATCACCTTCTTGCACTAGTGGGATATTTTGCTTCCCTATAATCACACCACTGTGACTCGCCGAAAGGGTTGCGATAACATCACCGTAAGCATCCCCCACTTCCGCCAGCGAATCACCTTTATCAACCCAGTCACCTAGCGACTTTAAGTCTTTGACGATGCCGCTTACAGGGGCACGCAACCAACGACTTCGGTTCGCAACATAAGGTTCAGAGGCTGTACGGCGAGAACGTTTACGCATCATGCCTAGAGATGACAAAACATGCATAACGCCTTTTACTCCTGCTCGAATCGATAATTCGTCAAAGCGTAATGCTTCACCTGCTTCGTACAATAAAATACGGGTGCCATCTTCAGCTGCAATTTGACGCAACGAGCCATCGCGCAGTTCCGAGTTTAAAATAACAGGAACACCAAACGCTTTTGCCAGCTCTAAGGTCTTCTCATCTTTTAAATTACCGCGAATTTGCGGCAAATTACTGCGATGAATAGCCCCAGTATGAAGATCAATACCGTAATCACATTGATTCACAATTTCATTCATAAAAATGTAAGCTAAGCGCCCTGCCAGCGAGCCTTTTTCAGAGCCCGGAAAGGTGCGATTAAGATCTCGACGATCCGGCGTATAACGGCTTTGACTGTGCACTCCAAACACATTAACCATAGGCACAAAAATAACGGTACCACAGGTGAGTTTGGGCGCACTGGCAATCAAACGACGTACAATTTCGACGCCGTTTAACTCATCACCATGTATAGCCGCACTCACGAATACTGTCGGGCCTTCACGACGGCTGCGTATCACATGCACAGGCATGCCAACCGGCGTACCTGTACACAACTGCGCAACCGGGATTTCAAGCTTAACCGACGTTCCGGGAGCAATGTCTTGCTCCCCGATGGTGATATTTTTAATCGGCTGCTTTGCCATTTTAGCCCTGGCCTCGCGTTTTAGTGTTGTTTGGCTTCGCGTTCTTTTCAATAAATTCGAACACTAAGCCTGCAATATTTTTACCCGTCGCGTTTTCAATACCTTCTAAACCCGGCGATGAATTTACTTCCATCACTACAGGGCCGTTACTTGATTGAAGAATATCAACACCACACACATTTAAACCCATAACCTTCGCTGCATTGACTGCGGTTGCACGCTCAGCGGCACTCAATTTGACCAGTGTGGCTTGGCCACCACGGTGTAGGTTTGAGCGGAATTCACCTTCAGCCGCCTGACGCTTCATCGCTGCAACGACTTTGCCACCCACCACAAAACAGCGAATATCGGCACCGCCGGCTTCTTTAATATATTCCTGTACTAAGATGTTGGCTTTTAGGCCCATGAAAGCTTCAATGATGCTTTCTGCCGCTTTATTGGTTTCAGCCAATACCACACCTATACCCTGTGTACCTTCCAGTAGCTTTACAACCAAAGGCGCGCCACCCACCATACGAATCAAGTCTTTTACGTTATCCGGCGAGTGTGCAAAGCCCGTACGCGGCAAGCCAACACCTTTACGTGACAGCAACTGCATTGAGCGCAACTTATCGCGTGAGCGACTAATCGCCACAGACTCGTTCACAGAAAAAGTGCCCATCATTTCAAACTGACGCACTACCGACGTACCGTAAAACGTCACCGACGCGCCAATACGTGGAATTACTGCGTCGTATTTAGGCAGAGCCTGACCACGATAGTGTACGGTCGGATTATTTGATGTGATATCCATGTAGCAATGCAATGTATCAATAACATCCACTTCATGACCAAGCTCTCGGCCCGCTTCAACTAAACGACGAGTTGAATACAGATTCGGACCACGAGACAAAACAGCAATTTTCATAACAACATCCTTCATATTTATTCAATGTGACGTCAGATGCTTATCATCTAAGTAAATTCACATTCGTTGCATTTTTAAAAAGTCATTTCTAAGTAATACAGTAATAGTTGCAATTCTCAGAAGTGCCTTAACTATGGGTAACCTGTTTCTTCACTTTGTTTACGAAGCTTTTCAACCGATCTTTGATAGCGCATTTTCACTGCGCTGAGCTTATCACCGGTGATGTCAGCAATCTCTTGAAACTCTAGCTCAGATACTAACCTTAGCGTCAAAATACTACGCTCCTCAGGTTTTAAGCTGGAAATCAACCGTGCAAACTGATCACCGGGTAAGGCGCACTCACCCTCCACCGCATGGTCATGCAGATCGATATCAAACGTCTCTTCATCGCGAGCACGCCGTAACAGATCCATACACTGGTTATAAGCTATACGATATATCCATGTACTGAAGGCCGCCTCACCTCGAAACTTAGGCAAGTGGTGGAATATCCGTATTAATACATCCTGCAACGCATCTTCAGCCGACTCAGGCGTTGGACAGAGGTGATAACACACCCCGGACAACACCTTGTTATGCCGCTGAATTAAAGCCTCATAGGCATCGGTTGCATGTGGAAGTTGATGCTTTGCTAGTGTTACCAGTTGAGTATCTGTCAGACGTTCTAACGCCTGCTTAGATACGGCCATGATCAGTCGTCAGAGCGCGTCGAAAATGAAGTTTTAATTAACTGAGCGTTTGGAATTCGATGTATTTCTTCACCGACTTGGACCAAGGTATTAACAGTGCCCACTGCTAATATAATCCCTTCATTATCTTCTACTTTAATGGTCTCACCAGGAATAAGCTGCTCACGTAAGTAGACCCCGCTAATTAATTGGGAGGACACTTCGCGCGTCCCTAAACCAAACGAGATAGCTACAGCTAAACCAATACTTCCCAGTACGATGCCAAAAAAGACATCAAACAACCCAGTAGCTATTTCTAGCTGGTTAATGGCCAAAGACGCAGTGATTAATAAAACAACACCATAAACTACTTGTGATATGGCTTTGGCATAATCCACTCCCATATGCTTCATGGCGTGATCAATACTGCGTTTTAAGTGATGGCCAATAAACATACCACCCACAATCACCGCCACAGCACCCAACATTTTAGGTAGATACAAGACGAAGTCATCGACCACGGCAGACACACGTTCTAGGCCAAGAGTTTCAGCGGCGGACAATATGACCAGTAAAATTAGAAACGCTCGTATTAAACCCACTAGCGCTTGGGCGGGTGTCATCGACATACCAGCGGCTTTCATACCGGATGCTAGCCCAATACTGTCACAGAGCTTATCAAAACCCAGCTTTTGTAATGCAACCACTAAGGCCTTACCAAGTACGCGTATTAAAGCTAGACACACCAGCACCACAATCAACGTCATAATGACGCGTGGCATAAATCCTGCGATTTTTTCCCACATATTAACGGCAGCTTCAGTAAGTGGATAACTCCAGCTTTCAAGTGTCATGGTTAGTCCTTTTTGTGCTTTACGAGGTTGGAGGTTTGATTGGATGTCGGAGTCGTATTTTGTGTACGTTTTCTTACACCATTATATAAATGCAGGCCAAGACCAGAGATCAACACCCACACTATGGCGGTGATAAACCCTAGGCCTTCTTTATAAGCGGTATCCCGCTTTGCTCGCGCCAAAGCCCGCTGAAGACGTTCATCTGAGTGTGCGTCTGGTTGCTTACCACTTGTTGCCGATAAGGCCTTTAAACGTTGCTCAAAATCGTCGTCTTGCATGAGCGGTCTCCAGTTGGGGGATTGCTCCCCCGTTAGTACTTATTAGTCGAGCATGTTAATAGTGCTATTGATTAATAATTAAGAATTCAACTCGGCGGTTTGATGCACGACCTTCTTCTGTTTCATTACTGGCCAGTGGGCGTGATTCACCGTAGCCAAAGCTTTTAATACGACGGCTATCAATACCGCCTACTTCGGTCATAAAACTGGCGACTTTTTTCGCTCGCTCTGTCGATAAATCCAAGTTCAATTCATCCGCGCCACGATTATCAGTATGCCCTGAAATCTCTATTTTCGAGGCTGGGAATACATTAATCGCTTTGGTCAGTTTATTCAGCAGCGCAAAGTTATCTGACTGAATCTCACTTTGCCCTGAACGGAAGTTAAACCCAAACGCACGAATCAGTACATTATTGCCCTGACGATACACTTCAGCTTCTTGTGCTTTAAACATGTTCTGCACAAGTTTGAAGCGGCTATCCATTTCGGCTTGTTGCTTTTTATCCGCACTGCTGGTCGCTTTTAAGTCGCCAATAATACGATCTTTTTCTGCAAGCGTCTTGCGATGCTGCTCGTTAAGCGCAATCAAAGAGGCTTCAGATGCTTTTGCGTCACCCGCGAGTCGATCAAGCTCTTTGCGTACCTTGGCCACCACATCGCGGTTAGCCATAGAGAAGTCGAGTGATTGTACCGCTGGAGCCACGGCGGTAGATAGCTGGCGTTGATACCAAAGAACAACTTCTTCATCACTCATATCGCTTTGCTCTAACTCACGAATAACTTCAGTAATTTGCATTGCCTTACCCGCAAGATCGTACGCTTTTTGCGCATGAACGGCGGCTTTATCCGTGGCGTCAGCATCCACTTCTAATACGCTGCGCGACAGCGATAATTCATCTTTCGCCTGCTTGAATGTGATCGGTGCACGTTTATCAGCATTCGCTGCTTTGGCCGCGCTAATACGCTCTTCTGCTTGTTGGCCTGTTGCACTTTTTAATGCTTTCACTTCAAGTTGGCGATAGGTCGCGCGGAGCTCTTGTCGAGACTCACGCACTTTAGCAACGCGATCTTCGGCCACCAAGTTTCCTAGGTAGTGCAATTCTGAATCAGCCTCAGCAAAGGCTTTCGGTGATTTGCTTTTTGCTCCAGCACCCAAAGCGCGTTGACGTGCCACCATGACATCATTAAGTTCATAGGATGCTTTTTTAGCCGACGCTTTAGCGGTAGCAAGGGCCACTTCACCTTCTTTAATCAGTTTCTCTGTGTTCGACGCGCCTTTGGCAGCAGAGTCCTGCGCTTCTAGAAAAAAGTCAGTGGCTTCGGTGTAACGACGCTCAGCCAGCATATCAACTTCTTGATCGTCTGCTTTGAGCAAATCATCACCTAACGCATTAAGGCCAGGGTAACGATCAGACACTTCACTCTCTGACAATGTCGCGGTTGAGGCGCAGCCACTTAGGGCAGCAACGGCAATAAATAGAGTGGTGTACTTTTTAATCATGTGTTTCTCCTGTTAAGCGCTAACGCTTTAGTTAGCGTGCTAGTAGGACGCACCTACAACAGGAGAAGTCACAAAGATAATGAATTTATTTTTTATTATTTTTAGACCACCTCGAAACCATCACATGGCGATGGTTATCATTAAGACGTGACCGACGATGTTCGAGACGTTAGCTTGAAGTTGCCGCCATTGTATTTTGCTTTGTGACGATTCCCTTAAGTAACCGTCCTAATATATCTGCCCCCGTGATAATGCGAGGCTCGCTGGTCCAGATTAATACAGCGTCAATTTCTAGCGCATCATCATGCTGATGATCGTGCTCGGCATCGTGTTTCAAATCGAGAATGATCTCGCCTACCGTGTAAGCATCATCTCGTATGACTAAAGGACGATGACAGAAACGATAAATATCAAACGGCTTATCTTTATCAAACAGCGCTGCTCGTAATGCGCCATCTGCATCTAATAGTAATAATGGCTCACCGGCTTCATCAGCTAGGATCACCCAGTTGTGTCCACTGCTATTAACCAGACGTAGAAACGGATCACTCTCAGAACGCTCGATGTCAGGAATCACCGGGAGATCCATCTTGACCGGCAATCGAATAATAGAATCAGGGCTTACTAGCTCTCCCTCCTGTCCAACTTTGATGTCATCGATACTCAAAAAATTTAACGCACCTATCCCTTCTACGTGATCGACTTCTGCTTCATCCGCCTCCACATGTTTACGAATAACGCGTTTAAGATCTTTTTCACGTAAATAGGTAACGCCTTCTTTCCCTAACCACCCATCCAATAAGAGTGCAGCAGGTTTGGCGACTGGAAATAAAAGAAACTGATAAAATCGCAATAAAGGCGTCAGTATGGATGCCATTTTCAGCGCATTTCGAGAAAAGTACGCCTGCGGTAATATCTCACCAAACAAGGTGATAAATACGGTTGAGAAGATAAACGCTGAAGCCCCGATCAATACAGAATCTGACAACAATGTAAGTAATACATTGATGCCGACGTTGCCCCAAAGAATGGTCGTTAGTAGAAAATTAGAATCCTGACGTAAGCTCAGCATACGTGTAGCGGCTTTATTACCGTGCGCCGCTTCTACTTCTAGCTCCAGCATATTTAGCGAGAAAAAAGCCAAGTTCAAACCTGAGAACATGGCTGATTGCGAGATGCAAAATGCGATTCCGATCCAGATAACGACGTCATGCGGAATCGTATGGTAATAAGCGAGCACTGAATCAAATGCCACTAGCAAGCTGTCAATCATAAGTTATTTAAACCAGAAAAAGTGTTCCAAGCCCTAGGAAAGCCACAAAGCCAACAATATCGGTGACTGTGGTAAGAATGACCGACCCAGACAATGCCGGATCAATACGTAATTTATCGAGTACCACAGGAATAATTACCCCTGATAATGCTGCGGCAACAATATTCAGTAAGATCGCTACACCAATCACAAGACCGATGGCGTTGTCACTGAACCAAAGCGACGCGACAATACCAACAACCGTCGCCCATATCACGCCGTTTAACAAACCCACGCTCAGTTCTTTTTTCAGTAATACATTACGGTTCGCTGACGACACTTGGCGCAATGCCAAACCTCGAATCATTAGGGTTAAAGTTTGGCTGCCTGAAATGCCGCCCATACTGGCAACTACGGGCATTAACACCGCCAACGCCACCACTTGCTGCAAGGTCGCTTCAAACAAACCAATAAACCATGAGGCTGCAAATGCCGTCAGTAAATTTATGCCTAGCCATACAGCACGCCCTTGAGCGCTCTTTCTTACTGGCCCGAATAAATCTTCGTTTTCATCCATACCCGCGCTGGCCATTAACTTTGCTTCGTGAAACTCATTCACGAGTTCACAAGCCGTGGTAATGTCCAAGCACCCAATAAGCTTGTCTTGAGCATCGACCATAGGTAACGACGCAATTTTTGCCGTTTGTACTTTTAACGCTGATTCCAGTGCAGCATCTTGCGCCTGCAACACAGGCACGCTGTCTTCTACCAATTCAGCCAACGATATATGTTCTGGCTGTGCCCACAGTTCAGATAACAACACACAGCCTGCCAGCTTGCCCACACGGTCGGTCAGAAAGATGGTGTCTCTGTGCTCTGGATGTCGACGTCGTAACAAGCGCAGCGCATCTCGAACACGCGCATTTTGTGGCAAGGCTAAAGTATCGTGACGAGCCCAGTGCCCACCTTGGGCTTCATTATACTGTTGAGCACTCAAATACCACTGTTGCTGCTGTTCATCCATGCGATTTAGCGCACGTTCGATCAAGCGTGGGGATAATGAATCGGCTAGTTCTAGAAGCTCGCTGGCATCTAGCCCAGTTAACAAATCATCAAGTTCTTCTTTGCTAAAGTCGTCAAGAATTCGCTCACGCGGATCAGCACGCATTTGCAGTAATACGGCAAAACGCTCTTCGCTATCAAGGCTGCGCCAAGTTGCCAGTCGTTGCTCGATGGGCAACGACTCCAGCAACAAAGCCACCTCTTCGGTATCTTGTTGCTTAAGGGCAATGACTGTTTCTAAGTCACTGGTGGCGTTATCGCCATCCTCAACTAGATTGCCGACTAACTCTTTCCATTCAGTGCTCAACTTTCGCTCCGGACACTAAGTGTTTATTCATCGTACTCAGCTTGTTTTGGCGTATTACGGTGGTGATATGATCAACATATTCCGTGCCTAACTCTGAGTAATTTTCTAAGCCTACCGCCATCGCTACACCGGGCGTTTTCGTCTCTAGTTTACCGTTACGAATTTTATTACGAACTTGGCGCAATTCAGAGTACGTCGGATGGCGATTCAGGTTTTCGAAATAAGAGCGCACAGCAGCATTCACGGTTTTAAACTGTGCCACTTCGTGAGTTGCACCGGCATTACGTTGTGCTGGCACAATTCCACAGCCTTTACTAAAACACCACTGACCAAATAAATTATTACCTTGCTGAGCAAAACGTGAGCGCCCCCAGGCACTCTCCATTGCCGCCTGTGACATCGCTAACGATGCAGGAACTACATCAACACGGCGTAACAAGTCGGCAAACGGAGGATGCCCGTGGCTGCCTGCTTCTATACGGTAACGACCACCAACATCTTCAAGCCACTCCAGCTCACTCTCTGTTAAGTCACGCTTTCCAGACTCTTCTTGCAAAGCAATGATGGCTTTACGAATCATAAGCACACGCTCATTCTCAGCATCAATCACAGGGCGCAATTGCTCAAAGAAGGTTTTTTTACGGATTTTGACATCCGTTTGATCCGTTTGTGGGTCTATCTTTTTTAGCTGCGGCTCTGTCGCTCGGTCCAAATCAGGTAACGAGCTGCTGTCTGAACATGCGGCTAATATCGCCAGTAAAAAAACAACTAATATAGGACGGGGGCTCATCATAATCTCTCTCCAAATGGAATATAAATGTAGCGAATGTGAAAGATAGACGGAGGAGCCACGCTAAAAGTCACAATCCGACAAAATTTTTTTCGTGAGTAGTCAATCAATATAGGTCACGAATGAGCAAACAATAGCAATGAACAAAGATAAACGAGACTTAACAGGCTAAGGGCTTCCCCTTGATAGGACACCAGCCCCCCTGTACAGAATGAGATCCTGACTTGCCAGAAATAGCTCCACCTTAACTATGAAGCCGCCGAATATGCAAAATAAATGACCTTAAACCTCAGACAAACTTCTAAAAAGTAGATTGATCTAAACCAGAGTAGGCTTTTTCACCAGCATTACCGTCTATATCAGCTGCATATCCATTGAGGTATTATCACTCTATTGTTGAAAAATTTATCTACCAAGCTTATTTAAGAGGGTCAGCTATGTTTTTACCATCGATCAATACATTGACACGACTGATTATCGCACTCTCACTTTCGAGCACACTGCTCACCAGCTGCGTCACAGTAGAAGCTACTGCCAAATCAAAACGCTCGGAAGCGAGCCAACATATAGGCTGGATGGTTAAAGGCTGTATGGCCATTCACAACCATGACCTGAGAGCCGGTGACCCAGTTGTCATACACGCTAGAGATAATGAATTTCGAGACCTGAAAGGCACCATATCCAGCCGCGCGACTGATGCCAAAGGCTGCGACCCACTCCTTGAAGACAGGAAATCAGTCAATCTATTAACCGGTGCCGCCTTCTATCATGTTGCCGTGCCTGCTTCGCCCACTCAGCCAGCACCTGAACTCGCCATCGTAACTTTAGATAAAGGCTTCTCCACCCGAGGGCTTGATTACCATTATTGCTTTACTAGCAAGGGGGTGAACTTCTCTGTGGTGAAAGGCAGTGACGCCATCTGGCAAGGGTACTACTTTGTCGCCACGCAAATACCGGCGACTTGTAAACTGCTTTGATGACATCTTGTTAGTAGCCTCCGCCACCCGGCGTATGCACGCAAAATGTATCACCGGGTTGCATCTCGACATCTGCACAGCTATCTAACCAATCGATATTGCCTTTGTGTCTCAATACAAAATTCACCCCTGTTTTGCCCTCGCCTGCGTCATTTAAAGCAAAGGTCGGCACACGTCGATGACCGCTAATAATATTGGCCTGCATGGCTTCTCTAAAACGTATATGACGCTCGACGCCGTTCCCGCCATTAAAGCCATCAGCCCCGGCCGAGGCTTTGCCACCACTTAATTGGCGAATATGAAAAAGATCCAAAACCACCGGAAAGCGCTGCTCCAGTATCTCTGGGTCGGTCAAACGCGAGTTGGTCATGTGTGTATGCACCACCGACGCACCCGGCCCAAATTTGCTCGCACCCGCACCACCGCACAGCGTTTCGTAATATTGGTGAGTATCATTACCAAAGGTAAAATTATTATTGGTGCCTTGCCCACCCGCCATTACGTTGAGCGCACCCATTAAGCAATCCACTAAGTATTGCGCCGTCTCAACATTGCCCGACACCACCGCTGCTGGATATTCAGGCGCGATCATTGACCTTTCCGGCACTCGAATATCTAACGCCCGAAAGAAACCCGCATTCAATGGCATTGGTTTATTCACTAACACCCGAAAACTATATAACACGGCGGCACGTACGACTGAGGTAGGCGCATTAAAATTTCCTGGATGCATGGGCTGATCTTTGCGATAGCCTGTGCCTTTAAAATCGACGATGGCTTTTTTATTAGCTTGATCCACGGTAATGGCGACGTTAAATACCGATCCGTCATCCATGTCGTAACGAAAGCTGCCCGACGGTAAATCAGCCAAACAGTCGCGCAAGGTTTGTTCAGCGTTGTCTTGCACATGCCCCATATAGGCGTGCAGCATGTCTAATCCGTAGGTATCGGCCAGTCGTTTTAACTCACTCGCGCCCTTTTCACAGGCCGCTAACTGTGCCATTAAATCAGCAATATTTTGTTCTGGATTACGTGCAGGGTATTTTGCTGACTTGAGTACATTAAGCATACTTTCTTGCTGAAATTCGCCAGCGCGCATTAATACGAGGTTATCCAGCATTACCCCTTCTTCTTCAATGTGTTTACTATAAGCAGGCATAGATCCCGGTGTAATACCGCCTATGTCTGCATGATGTCCGCGTGCTGCCACATAAAAATCAGCTGAATCATTTTCATGCCTAATAAACACCGGCTTAACGACCGTAATATCAGGAAGGTGCGTACCACCGTTATAAGGCGTATTTAATACAAACGCATCGCCGGGTTTCATATCTTGGTGGTCACGCATCACCACATGAATGCTTTCACTCATGGAGCCTAAGTGCACTGGAATATGCGGTGCATTCGCCACCAGCTCACCATGGCGGTCAAACAAGGCGCATGAGAAATCTAAGCGTTCTTTAATGTTGACGCTACTCGCTGTTTTTTCCAACACAAAGCCCATTTGCTCTGCCACAGACATAAACAAATTGTTAAATATTTCTAACGTGATTGGATCCGGTCCAGTATTCAAACAGTCAGGTTGAACACTGTTCACTTGTGGCGCGAGAACAGAGGTTTTTTCTTTAACTAGCAATAACGCACCGCTTCTTAATACCTGGCAGTACCAACCCGGCTCAACAATATGAGTGGAGTTTTTATCTGTTAATAACAAAGGACCTTGCATCTCTGCTCCAGACGGCAATGTGGCACGGTCATATACGTTGACGCTCACCTTTTGATGGTTAAACCACAGGTCGGCAGTATCTTGAGGCTTATTCGATTCTGAGTTTCTTGAAGCTGTTTTTCTTGAAGCTGTAGATAATTCAGGTGCAGCTAAGGTTGGAAGGTGCGCTCCACCGGCTACCACCTCTAACTGCAAGGCATCCACAACAATGTTTTTATTCGGATAAATAAATCCAAATAATTGTTTGTGCTGTTTTTCAAAGGCGGTTTTAACGATTTGAACGGCTACTTGAATATTTTTTTGAGCATTATCCCAATTCACCAGTAATGGCGTATCCGCACCTTCATAACGACAATACACACGAAGGTTTTCTTCACCGCTAATATTGGCTTGAGTACAAAGTTCGTCAAGACCATGATGTATTGAGGAGGCAGCATCATTTAAATGCACATCAATCGCTTTCTCACCAACCCAGCGCTGTTCTGCGATGCCAATTCCGTAAGCGGATAACACCCCAGCCATCGGATGCAAATACACTTTGCTCACACCTAACGCCGAGGCCACCGCACACGCATGTTGCCCGCCCGCGCCACCAAACGCGCTGAGGACATAACCTTGAATATCATATCCCCGTTGAACGGATATTTTTTTCACTGCGGCGGCCATATTTTCCACCGCTATGGCTAAAAACCCTTCCGCTAGCTCTTCGGCGCTCCATTGCTTACTAGTGTGTGCAGAAATCTGAGTAGCCAATACCGTGAATTGATTTCGCACCGTCTCTAAATCTAATGATTGATTTTGTTCAGGCCCAAATACCAAAGGAAAATGCTCTGGCTGAATTCGGCCTAATAATAAATTACAGTCGGTGACGGTTAATGGCCCGCCGTTGCGATAACACGCTGGCCCCGGAAACGCACCGGCCGATTCTGGCCCTACCTGTAAGCGACCATCCTCATAACGCACAATCGAACCACCGCCCGCTGCCACAGTATGAATATTCATCATCGGCACACGCAAGCGTACACCATTCACTAAGGTTTCGGTTTCACGCTCTAACTCGCCAGCGTAGTGGCTAACATCGGTGGAGGTACCTCCCATATCAAACCCGACTATACGATCAAAACCATCTGCCTCTGCAGTACGCGCCATACCGACAACGCCACCGGCTGGGCCTGATAAAATGGCATCTCGCCCCTGAAAGTTTTTCGCTTGGGTCAACCCACCGTTCGATTGCATAAATTCAAGGGATATAGGGCTAGCACCCTCTTGAGCATGTTGAATAAGTTGATGTTTCACTTGCTCAACATACTTCCGTAATACGGGCGATAAATACGCATCCGCAATCGTAGTTTGGCCTCGTGGCACCAGCTTAATTAACGGGCTGACCTCATGGCTTAAAGAAATTTGCGTGTAACCAATGTGACGAGCTATTTGGCCTATGCGCTTTTCGTGTTGAGGATAACGATAGGCATGCATTAAGGTCACGGCCAAACAACGCAGGCCCTGATCAAACGCTTCTTTTAATTGAACAAAAACCGATTCTTCATCCAACGGATAATCAATCGTGCCATCGGCTAATACTCGCTCTGGCGCTTCGTATACGCGTTCATAAAGCGGCGCTGGGATATCAATATGCAGGGCAAAAATATCAGGACGAGTTTGATAACCAATCTCTAGCTGGTCGCGTAATCCTTTGCTAATCAATAAAACTGTTGGCTCACCTTTACGTTCAAGCAAAGCGTTGGTGGCGACGGTCGTACCCATTTTTACAGCAGAAATGGTTTTCGATAAGGTAGGAAAACGAGTTTGCAGTTGGCGAATGCCTTCTACTGCCGCATCCGGATAATGATCCGGGTTTTCAGATAACAGCTTATGAGTAACGATCTCACCGTTCGGCGTTTGCGCCACTATATCGGTAAACGTACCGCCACGATCCACCCAGAACTGCCAAGCTTGCAACCCAGGTGATTGTCCGCGTTTCTGCTCAAGAGACCGGCCGTGTTTTTGCTCATGTAGCTGCTGAGAAGATGAAGGCATGTAACGTGCTCTGCTGTATTTTCCTGAGGCGAAATAATACCAGCAAAGCGAGTGAGTTTAGCACTCAGTTCACACAGGAGTGCTAAAAGGGACCATTTAAAACCGAAAATCAAAACTACATTGGCGAGAAGAGTGTCGCTGTAGTCTCAATACATTCACCATTCGAGAAGCAAAGCTCCATTGGTAATGTATCTTCTAGAGGAAGTTGTAATTTAAACAACATTAAATGCAGACCACCCGGTTCAAGCACAACACTTTCTCCCCCAGGGATCTCTAAGCTATTTATCTGCCGCATTTTCATCACACCATCTTCGTGCAGGTGCGTATGTATTTCAATTAAACCTGCCCACTCTGCAGAAACCGACACTAACTTACGTGTGTGTTTAGCCGTATTTTTAAGGGTAAGAAAGGCAGCGCTCATCATACGACCCGGAATGGGCTCTCGCACTCGCGCATTTGATATCTGTATTTGAGAACTGGCTGACGGCTCCGTTGCAAAAACCGCAGGAGCAGCGAACTGCAATGACACCGTGCAAATAGCAGCGAGTGATAATTTAGCAAAAGAAAACATAGGACAACTCCGGGGGAAACTGTTGTGAGTTTACTCCGATTCCTAAGAAAGTGTGACTATATATACCAACGCTCTACCGTTTAAGGCATCCAATTAACAGCTTCATTGATATCAGTCAGTGGACGAGTAAAGTAATAGCCTCCTAAACCATCAATGCCGGTTTGTTTGACCGCAGTGACATCCAGCTCGTCCTCAAGACCTTCAGCCAAGACCAACAGATCCAAGTTGTGCGCAATTTGCACCATGCTCTGGATGTAAAAACGATGATCTTGCGCCTGATGCACACCCCGGTTAAAGCTGCCATCGATACGAACATAGGCCAGCGGTAAGCGCTGTAAATAAGCAAAGGCCATGGTGCCTGTACCTACTTGGTCGATCCCCATTCCCACACCATATGGCTGTAATAAAAGGGCCAACCGCGCAATCGCATGTTCGGCGGAATACAGTGCAAACTCAGGCACTTCCAGCGCCACATGTTTGGCTTGATCTCGATGCTCACGGAAGAGTGCTAATAATGACTGATGAAACTCCTCATCAATCACAGAAGCCGGAGATAAGTTGATGCAAAATCGAATATCATCATCCAAATCCAACAAACGCATACGTTTCAACACGCTACTAATGACCTGAAGATCAAATCGCGACGCCAAGCGGTGCTGCTCAACCATTGGCCAAAAACGGGCGGCAGATAACGCCTGACCTTGCCACTCAATTCGGCTAAATACCTCCACCTGTAGCACACGTTTATCGCGATTCGACATCACCGGTAAAAACTGCAAACTAATGGCTTCTTCTTCCAGAACTTTTATCAGCAAGTCATGCCACTCACCTGCGGTCCACTCGGTGTTATCACCCGCACTATCTTGGTACAGCACATACTTAGCTTTTGGCTGGCGTTGCGCCTGCCGTAACGCCGCATCTGCACGACTAAAGGCATCAACCAAATCATCTTGCTGGGCTTGTAAAAAGACGCCGCCCATATGAAACGATAATTCATTACGCTGGGATAACGCCGAGACACTTAATAAACTGAACGACTGCTGCATAATTTCGTCTGCCTGGGCACGATCAGCGCAAGGAACAAACAACGCAAAATCGGCACCAGCCCGACGACCCAAAATACTGTGAGGAAAATCGTTACGCCACTGCTCCAGAGACTTACTCAGCAAGGACAACAAGTCATCCCCCGCCTGACGCCCAGCACTTAAATTATATTCCGAGAAGTTTTGTACCTGCATGATGAGAAGCACACCACTGTGCTCATCATCGCGAGCCAGCACATGTTCAAACTGCTGATCAAAACCTCGACGATTCAACAATCCAGTGGCCGCATCAAGGTAGGATTCTTCACGAAGGCGTTCCGTCACTTCCGCTTGCTCAGCAAAAATAGCTTGCAGCTTTAACACCATTTTATTCATCGCCAAAACAACACGGCGCAACTCACGAGCGCGAGGAATCTTAGTTTGTACTTGTAAATCACGTTCAGAAATCGCCAACGCTTGCTTCTCTAAACGCACCAAAGGGCGGAATAATAAACGCAACAACAACTGCAACAGCACTAAAGCAATAAACAACACCCAAGCAAACCAAATCAGTTCAGCACTGATCATGTTCCAGAGATCGCGATAGGCGAAATCACTGTGGCTGATGACGGTAATAGTACCCACACGCTGCCAGCCTTTTGTGACATCCGCTTCTGCTGGTATCAACTCAAGCGACACGATTGAACGAAACCACTCAGGGGATGCACTGTTATCAAACGCCTGACGAGAGCGGCGGTGTAAGTCTTCACCGTCGGTACGCAAAAAAGTGATATCGGCAAAAAAGCCACGATCAAATAACACATCCATTAACCGAGTTTGCTGCACGATGTCATCCGCATCTATTTGCGACATAGATAACGCCAGTGACGTAGCGGCATCGTACGCTCGAGAATTTAGCTGCTGCTCAAAATAATCACGCCCATTCATTACCGTGACAACAAGATTGCCAGCAAGCAGAACGACCACCAAAAAACTGGTCAAAAATGAAAACTGTTGTCGAAGTGTCATGTTGCTGCTTCCTTATAAATCCATACCGAGATTATTCATGCGAATACGAAGATCCGTCCATAAATCGAGTTTGTTCGGGTTCCCCATCAATATGCCTTTGCCCTTCATCCGCTCTAGCCACATACCATCTCCATTGAAACTATAAACTGGATCAAGATCGGGCCGATCACTGGCAGAGCGTATCTGAGGAATCAAATTATCCAGCACATACGGCACCGCATCTGGCGTCGGGAAATAGGTCAGCACCATATGAGCTTGATTGAGGCGCACCGCCTTAACATATGTGATGCGCAACTTAGACACATCCACCCCCAGTTTAAGCAGGCTGTAATACTTGGCAATCACATAATCTTCACAATCACCGCCATTCGTGCCTAACGCCTCGTAGGGGGTGGCCCAGTAATCATCCTTCCCCCAATGGCTTTGATCCGATCGAAATGGCACCCGTTTGTTAAAAAAATGATTCACTTCCTCAAGCTGACGCCTCCCCGTATATCCCGAAGCCCGCTTAAGCATATCGCGCCACTCATCCACCCGACGAGCCGCGCCGGAGTCATAATCTAGTTTCGCTTTTGCCGTCAGTGCCTCGGGAACCCAATCATAAATGTCAGCCACCAACATCAGCGATACACTCAAAGTACCGGCCAATATCATGCTCGAAAGTTTCATTGTTGGATTTCTGCGCTTCATGCAACCGCTGTTATCAGATGACCAATACTTGTAAAAATTATAGTCGCTGATCACGATTTCGCCTGTTTCCGCCCGTTTAGAAAGCCACACGCTGGACGCTGAAAGGCTTTTTCGGCAAACTCGCAGCAGAATTGTCCGTTTCCGGAATCACATCATGGCACGCATACTGGTACTTCAAGGTCCAAACCTAAATCTTCTAGGTACACGAGAGCCTCATATTTACGGCTCAACGACCCTCGACGATATTGAGCGCACACTCAACGACCAAGCCCAGGCGGCAGGGTTAGAATTTGAACAAGTGCAAAGCAACGCAGAGCACGTGCTTATAGATCGTATTCACGCGGCACGTGAAGATGGCACCGCATTTATATTGATCAATCCCGGTGCTTTTACACACACCAGCGTTGCAATTCGTGACGCTCTCGCTGGGGTCGCGATCCCATTTATTGAAGTGCATATTTCCAATGTGCATGCACGCGAAGCATTCCGCGCCCACTCATACCTATCAGACATCGCCGTTGGCGTAATTTGTGGGTTGGGTGTGCAAGGCTACGAACTGGCCCTACAGGCCGCCGTAAACCAAATTAAAGGTTGATCATGTCCTGGATCCAAATCCGTATACACGCACACCGCGACCAAGCCGAAGCCGCTGAAGACGCATTGATGGAATGTGGCTCACTGTCAGTGACCCTTGAGGATGACGCCGATCAACCTATCTTAGAACCGGAATTGGGCACGACTCCTATCTGGGACAACACCCAAGTCATCGGTTTATTTGAAGCCAACCTAGATGTAGAAAAACTGGGCGCTGAACTGAACGCTGTATTCAAGCTCAAAACTAAACACGATTTACCGACCCATAAAATCGAAATTCTTGAAGACAAAGACTGGGTTCGTGCTTGGATGGACGATTACCACCCAATGCAGTTTGGTGAACGTTTATGGGTCTGCCCAAGCTGGCGTGAGCCACCAGAGAAAGATGCTGTAAACCTCATGCTCGATCCCGGCCTTGCTTTTGGTACCGGCACACACCCAACCACCTCGTTGTGTTTGAAGTTTCTCGACCGTGAAGTCAAAGGCGAAGAGCTGGTTGTCGACTTCGGTTGCGGCAGCGGCATATTAGGGATTGCGGCATTATTATTGGGGGCTAAGCGCATGGTCGGCACCGACATTGACCCGCAAGCTTTATTAGCGACCGAAGATAACGCAGGACGAAACAAGATTGCTCGTGACGTGTACGAAGTTTACTTGCCGGAAAATACCCCGGCAGTAGAAGCTGACATCACCGTTGCCAATATTCTGGCTGGGCCGTTAGAACAGCTCGCCCCGACCATTGCAGGCTTAACTCGAAGCGGCGGCAAACTCGCCCTTTCAGGCCTACTTAAAGAACAAGCAGAAACCATCTCCCGCTGTTACAGCGAATGGTTTACTATGCAGGCACCAGACGTAGAAGGCGACTGGGTTGTACTGACAGGAATCAAGCACTAATAATGATGTTGTTTACGCAGGTAACTCGCTGTCCGCACTGCCACACTAGTTTTAGAGTGAGCGATGAGCACCTTGAAGCCGCTGGCGGTGTTGTTCGCTGCGGCTCTTGCCTGCAAGTATTCAAAGCAACAGATCATCTAGTAAGCGAGACCGAGCCTGCTAAAACTGCCACCCCACATGAGATAGAGAACAACGTCAACACTGACAGCAAGGCAGCCGCCATGCGTTTCATGCCAGACGTAGACGACCAGCCGAAGTCCGCATCAAAATCGCCCTTAGCGTTCACTTTCGCCGACGAGCCTGATGTTGATATTGCCGGTGAAGATGACGGTGTGGATGGAACAGACAACGACGGCCACTCCAACGATCTCACTGACGATGCAAGCAATGCATCAGCGCAGAAGCCAGAACCAACTGAATCCGACGGTGTTGAATCTGAGCAACCTACATCAGAGCGCTCAACATTCGAGCCATCTACTTCTGAATCATTAGAAAGCACCGAATCAACAACCTCAAAGCTCAATGAATCGCCAGAGTTTGATCAGTTTTCAACTGAAAAAAAAGCGCAGCATAAAGCCGCACTGGCCAATCATTTAGTTGATTTATCCGCTGATGACGAAGACGAACCCGATCTTGATTTAGAAGGCGACCTACTCTTTTCAGACGATGGCGTTATTCCTGCGGAAGACAGACTCCCCGATGAGCCAGTGATAGAACTCACTGAACCAGCTGATGAATCGATTCACATAAACGCGGACATCGAAACAGAGCCAGATTTCAATGACGCTTCAGAATACAACCCAGAAAACGCAAACGAAGTCCCACAAGACGCCGAGCCTCTTGATTACCTTTCGCCTAATTTTAGCCAAGCAGAAGAACAGACAGAACCGCATATCCATCATGCGTCGAATCATGATGCGCCCAACCAAAGTGACGATCTAGACGTAGAAGTAGACATCACACTCGACAATATTGCTTTGCCTGACGCAGAACTCACTGACGACAGTATTCAAGATCTAGATAATGTTGACCCTATTTCTACTGCAGAGCCACAGGTAGATTCATTCTCAGTATCAAGTTCGGTCACTGATTCCGCAGATGTGCCCTTATCCGAAGTTGCAAAAAGCACAGCCATCCCCGATTCAGACTCTTTAGAACTTTTAGACGCTTTAACACTAAACAAGGATGAGCAAGAAGACGATTTCAGCTTCGTCTTGACGGAGTCAGACTCGCCCCAAGCAAACATCACGGAACATGATGTCGATGCAGCCGCCAACACCCCGGACGATGACTTTGCAGGCTTGTTAAATGACGCCATGGCCGACCTTGAAGCTGGCGACAATGACAGCCTTGATGACCTACTCGCCAAGGCCGAAACCGATAACACGGCCCAAGCAAGCTCAACGACAAACGACATAGCGACAAACAACCAGAGTAACCCCAGCAATATCGAAGAAGACGACCTGCGCTTCCACGATGATATGGAAGATGTCGACAAACTGGCAGAGCTGCTCGGTGAAGAAGCGCCGAAAGACCCTGAGCTAGATCCACTCACGGCCAATTTATCCAACATCGTCTCAGATGATTACAACGACATCATGTCGAATATCGAGAACGAAGCCCATGACGACACAGCCTACGAAGACAAATGGGCATTAGAGCTGCTTGGCGCCAGTGACCGACCTAAGCAAACTCGCTACCACGATGATATTGAAGGCCCAGACCTTAACTCTATTGAAGAATTTGAAAACTCAGGTTCCATTTCATTCTCTGATATTCACGAGCAAAATCGAACCTCAAGCATCAGCAACGAAGACCTAGAAGTAGGCGCTGATCTTGATGTCAATGCTGACATGGCCGATAACAATACCGATACTGATAGCTCGACCCAAAAGACCAATCATACCTCCCTCAACGACGTCCAAAACAACTATGCCCAAAACAACTACGTCGATGAGTATATGGATGACTACGTTGACGATTACATTGATGATGACATCAATGACATACCATCAGAGTCGCCCTTCGCTGACGTAGAAGTAAACTACAACGAGCGTCTACCAGGCGAGAACGCCATCGATGAGTACGCTAACGCCTTTGACGCAAGCCCCGAAGGCAAAGCCATTGCTGAAAATATTGGCCTATCTCGCGAAGTAGAGATTGGTATTCCCAGCATGACGATTGAGCCAATCTCCCTAGAGGAAGACAAGCCTCAATCAACAGGCTGGATCTGGTCATTAATTGCACTATTATTCATTGTGGCTGCCATGGCCCAAGTTGCCTATTTCCGTTTCGACAGCGCAGCCCGTTCAGAAACATGGCGACCGATGTATGAGCAAATTTGTGCAGTAGCCGGCTGTGCATTACCCGGCATACAAAACGTGCAATTAATACGAGCCAGCAACACCGTATTCAACCAACACCGCACAGACCCCACAGGGATCGTGGTCGATACACTGCTCACCAATACCGCAGACTATCCTCAGCCCTACCCGGATATTGAATTAGAGTTCCGAGACCTAAATGGCCAAATTGTCGCCCAGCGAACTTTTGCCCCCAGCGATTATCTCGCTGGCGATGTGCTTCCTGGCGACAGTATGCCAAGCGACATCCCCGTTCACATCGCACTTGAAGTAGTTAACCCGGGGCCTGAAGCCGTCTCACGGCAGATATTTATTCGTCAAAACCAGTAAATTCTTGAAAGTTTTGCGTAATCATGAAGCGAAAAAGTTGCGCAAATTCTGCACATATTCCCCTTTAATTAGACAGACGTTATGAGTATCATACCGCCTCTTTTGTCGCACACTTTTTAACCAGAAGGCTCGTGACCCTCCATGCCGTCAATTGGACCCTTTACGCTACCGAACCCTGTGGTTCTGGCTCCAATGGCGGGAGTCACCGACCGCCCTTTCCGGCAATTATGCCGAGAGCTGGGTGCCGGTCTTGTGGTGGGCGAAATGGTCGCTGGCAATATAGATCTACGTAACACACGTAAATCAAAATTGAGACTCGACCACACAGGCGAACCCGAACCAATAGCGGTGCAAATTGTGGGTGGCGATCCTCAAGCAATGGCCGAAAGCGCAGTGTTTAATGTAAACAACGGTGCGCAGATCATCGACATCAACATGGGTTGCCCTGCCAAAAAGGTCTGTAATAAGGCTGCAGGCTCCGCATTAATGCGCGATGAAGGTTTGGTTAAAGAAATATTACAAGCCGTGGTTGAAAGTGTTGCAGTACCCGTCAGTCTCAAAATTCGGACTGGCTGGTCACCGGACACACGCAATGCTCCGCGCATTGCACAGATGGCCGAAGACCTCGGTATCGTCTCACTGGCCGTCCACGGGCGCACCAGAGCATGCGGATATGGCAACACAGTCGAGTACGACACGATAAGTAATGTCAAAAGCAGCGTATCCATTCCAGTGTTCGCCAATGGAGATATCACCGGGCCAGAAAAGGCCATTGAGGTCATGAAATACACCGGCGCAGACGGCATTTTAATCGGCCGCGCTGCCCAAGGACGACCGTGGATATTTCGTGAAATTGTCCACTACATGAATACCGGAGAACTGCTGGCCCCACCGCCATTAGAAGAGGTTGAATCGATATTGGTTCGCCACCTGCAGTCACTCTACGAGTTTTACGGCGAGTACCTTGGGGTACGCATCGCCAGGAAGCACGTCAGTTGGTATCTAAAAAACCAACCAGGCAATGACTTCCGCAAACAGTTTAACCAATTGGAAAATCCCGAAGCTCAGCAGGCCGCTGTTGCAAAACATTTCAGGGATGAAGCAACAAAAAAGGAAGTAGCCGCATGAGCACCGAAGCCATTTTACGACAGACTGAAACAGTGACCGAACCAGTGACTAACAATAGTAATCATTTCAATACCAGCACAAATGCCGACACGACACACACCCTGCGCGAAAGTGTTGATATCTCTCTGAAAAACTACTTCGACTGCATGGATGGCCAGCAAGTAACTGACCTATACGACATGGTGCTGGCCGAAGTAGAAGCACCGCTGCTTGAAACCGTGATGCGCTACACCCGTGACAACCAGACCAAAGCCTCCATCGTGCTTGGCCTGAACCGCGGAACATTACGTAAAAAGTTAAAACAGTACGGAATGCTATAAGCACTTCTCATTTTTCTTTACGGCTGACTCGATTCAGCCGTTTTTAATTTAAAAACGTATAGAAGACTATGACTGAAACTACTCCTATCCGCCGCGCACTCATCAGTGTGTCTGACAAAACTGGTATCGTTGATTTTGCCTACGCCCTATCACAAGCTGGCGTTGAAATTCTTTCCACCGGTGGCACCTATAAGCTACTTGTAGAAAACAAAATCCCTGCGATTGAAGTGTCAGATTACACAGGCTTCCCTGAAATGATGGACGGCCGTGTAAAAACACTGCATCCAAAAATTCACGGTGGCATTCTTGGTCGTCGCGGACAGGACGATGACATCATGCATGAGCATCACATCAACCCAATCGACTTGGTTGTTGTGAACTTATATCCGTTTGCAGCCACCGTTGCCCGTGACGATTGTGACCTGCCAATGGCGATTGAAAACATCGACATTGGCGGCCCAACCATGGTTCGTTCAGCAGCAAAAAACCACGCTCACGTTGGTATTGTGGTTAACGCATCGGACTATGATCAAGTGCTGCAAGAAGTGAATGCGCATCAAGGTCTTACGCACAAGTTACGTTTTGATCTTGCGCTTAAAGCGTTTGAACACACCGCCGCTTACGACGGTATGATCGCGAATTACTTAGGCACTATTGATCAAACAGCTGAAATATTAAGTGTCGATCAGCGCGATACTTTCCCGCGTACATTCAATAGCCAGTTTATCAAAGCGCAAGACATGCGTTACGGCGAAAACCCGCATCAAAAAGCGGCCTTCTACGTGGAAGCAAACCCACAGGAAGCGTCTATTGCGACCGCTAAGCAGTTGCAGGGGAAAGAACTGTCGTACAACAACGTTGCTGATACCGACGCTGCCCTTGAATGTGTTAAATCATTCACTAAACCAGCCTGTGTGATCGTCAAACACGCTAATCCATGTGGTGTATCAGTTGTACCTGATAACGAAGGTGGCATTCGCAAAGCCTACGATTTGGCGTACGCTACCGACAGCGAATCTGCTTTTGGCGGCATTATTGCCTTTAACCGCGAACTGGATGCAGACACAGCGCAAGCGATTGTTGATCGTCAATTTGTTGAAGTTATCATTGCACCTTCAATCAGCGCTGAAGCGGTGAAAATTGTAGAAGCAAAGAAAAACGTTCGCTTGCTTGAATGTGGTGCTTTCCCAACCGAACGTGCTGCTGGCTTTGACTACAAGCGCGTTAATGGTGGCCTACTGGTTCAAGATCGTGACAACGGTATGATCAGCAGCGATGACCTTCAAGTAGTAACTAAGCGCCAGCCAACCGAAGCGGAATTACACGATTTAATCTTCGCTTGGAAAGTCGCGAAATACGTAAAATCCAACGCCATTGTCTATGCCAAAAATCGTCAAACAGTGGGCGTAGGCGCTGGCCAAATGAGCCGCGTAAACTCAGCTCGAATTGCCGCGATTAAAGCAGAACATGCAGGCTTAGTGGTCGAAGGTGCGGTCATGGCATCGGATGCATTCTTCCCATTCCGTGATGGCATTGATAACGCCGCGGCCAATGGCATTAAAGCCATTATTCAGCCGGGTGGATCGATTCGTGACGAAGAAGTGATTGCCGCCGCCGATGAGGCCGGGATAGCCATGGTCTTCACAGGTATGCGCCACTTTAGACATTAATTAAGGAAGCTATTGCGCTCGCTGTGGTGGCGTTATTTTTTATCTCGGCATGCTCATGTAGGACAACTACACTCCGCGGCCTCAATAAAAAATGCCTTGCCACAGCTTCGCTCATAACGCTTCTACACCGTAGGGACGCATAAGTTTAAGCGGTGTAAAGTTAAAGAATTTAAAATTGGTTTTTTAGTTAAAACCTTTTGGCTGAAGCCCGTAGATTAAATTCGTCAGAGCAAGGCAAAAATTTTGGAAAAAGCGGAGCTTAGTGCGCTAAGTGAGTATTTTGATAAAATTTTTAAGCCGCTATGGCGGATTTAAGACCGGGCCATAACAAGAGATTTGGCAATGAAAGTATTAATCATAGGGGCCGGCGGTCGCGAACACGCCCTGGCTTGGAAAGCTCTACAATCGCCACTGGTAGAGAAAGTATTCGTTGCTCCCGGCAACGCTGGCAGCGCACTTGAAGACAATATCGAAAATGTAAATCTAGATGTTATGGATTTCGACGGCCTTCAGGCTTTCGCCCAAGACAACAACATCGGCTTAACCATCGTTGGCCCTGAAGCACCATTAGTTGATGGTGTCGTTGATCAATTCGAAGCGGCTGGTCTGAAAATTTTCGGCCCTAAAAAAGGGGCGGCTCAGCTTGAGGGGTCAAAAGCCTTCACCAAGGATTTCTTAGCTCGCCAAAATATCCCAACGGCTGATTACGAGAATTTCACCGAATTAGAACCCGCTCTAGCGTATCTACGTAAAATGGGCGCGCCGATTGTTGTTAAGGCCGATGGTCTTGCCGCAGGTAAAGGCGTGATCGTTGCGGAAACACTAGAGCAAGCCGAAGAAGCCGTGAAAGACATGCTCTCTGGCAACGCCTTTGGCGATGCCGGTTGTCGTGTTGTGATCGAAGAATTCCTAACTGGCGAAGAAGCGTCTTTCATCGTTATGGTCGATGGCAAAAATATTTTGCCAATGGCGACCAGCCAAGATCACAAACGTGTTGGCGATAAAGACACGGGGCCAAACACCGGCGGCATGGGTGCTTACTCCCCTGCTCCAGTGGTCACTCCAGAAGTTCATGATCGCATCATGAAAGACGTGATCATCCCTACTGTTGAAGGCATGGCAGCAGAAGGCAACGACTACACAGGCTTCCTATACGCAGGTCTAATGATCGACGAATCTGGTGCCTCCAAAGTCATCGAATATAACTGCCGTTTTGGTGACCCTGAAACACAGCCAATTATGATGCGTATGCAGTCAGATATTGTCGCGCATTGTTTAGCCGCTCTCGAAGGCAAGCTCGACCAAGAAACCACTCAGTGGGACCCACGTCCTTCACTGGGTGTAGTACTAGCAGCGGCGGGTTACCCGGCTGACTACCCGAAAGGTGATGTGATCTCGTTGCCACAAGAGAACAACGCTGATCGTAAAGTCTTCCATGCGGGCACCAAGTTTAACGACAATAATGATGTCGTTACCGCTGGCGGCCGTGTACTGTGTGCAACCGCGCTAGGCAATACCGTCAGTGACGCTCAGCAAGAAGCCTACGAACTCGTGAAACTCGTGTCATGGGATGGGATGTTCTGCCGCTCAGATATCGGTTATCGTGCAGTGGCACGCGAAAAAAGCTAACCACCTAAACCGTGAGGGATCACAACAGAGTATGACAGAGTTACTTACCGCACCCCGTCTGATTCTGTTGTCGATTATTAAGCTGTTCATTACAGCTTTTGTGCTGATGTGCCTACCGCTAAAAGCGCTGGCACTCGGCCCAATCATTTTACCCAGTGGTTCCTTCGACCAAACCATTACCCCTTACACATCTATCTACGAAGACGAGACTGGGACTTTATCGGTAGAAGAGCTACTGACGTCCGATTACCAATTATTATTCACCCCAACGCATACACAAACCATTAAACGCGGACACAGTGATTCTGCGTTCTGGCTGCGCGTTAGCATTAACAACTCACTTGGTAGCAATCATGAAGCGGTATTAACGCTCTCCAACCCACATTTAGACAGCGTCGCTATATTTGATATCAGTAACACCAGTAATATTTTGGATATGTCGAATACCCGGCTACAAGGGGCCGCATCGCAAGCACATGCCTTTAATGTTTTAATAAACGCTAAAAAAACCAACAGTTACTTAATTCGTATTCATACAGACGCAACGGTAAACACCCGCGTCGAGCTTAAAAGTATGGATAAGTTTAATCAGCATCAGCAACTTGCGCATCTACTAACAGGCATCTCTTTAGGTTGGATTTTTGCGGCTTTTTTATATTTTACATATGGGCTGACTCAAAGGACTCACCGGCTAGCACCCGCTGGGATCATCTACACCCTAAGCGTCATGATATACATCCCCATCGCTATTGGCATAGCTGGTGATACCACCTTTAAAAACACCTTCCCAAAAGGGTTTTTAGAAACATTTACAATATGTTTATCAGCCATCGCTCAACTATACGCCGTTCGCTTATTAGGCTGGCGCCGCCCACGAATTAACCACCTGCTATCTGGATTAATGCTGATCCAAATAATAATTATTCTTAGTGACTTTTGGTTAAGATCATATATTTCAGAAGTACTCGTCGCGGCCAGTATCGTGTTTAATGAATTGGTGTTTTTGGTTCTACTCAAGACTTTATCAAGCCGCATGAAAGATGCACAAAATTACCTTTGGTTGGGTGCTCTGATTGTTTGCATTGGGGTCTTTTTATCCTTACTCAATAGTATGAATTTCATCGTCTTTGATATGGCAATTGAGTTAATTATCGTCTTCCTACCATTAAGCGTGACCACCAGTTTGTTGCTCGCCAACTACGCTAGTATGAAACAACAAGGCGCACATAGTTCACGAACAAACCCATTAATTGCCCCCGAAGTAATGGGTCAAATTAGCCACGAACTACGCACACCGATCAACGGTGTCATGGGCATGTTTGAATTACTGAATGACACGCCACTATCTGCCAGCCAACGCGATTATTTAGAAACCATCAACATGGCTGGCATTGATATGATGATCTTGGCCAACGAAGTCGCCGAGCTGGGCAAACTAAAACAAAAAGACATTCAACTCGATATTAAACCAGTCACCGTCAGTAAAATGCTGAACAGTACGCTGAGTCACTTCCAACAAGAAGCCATCAGAAAACAAGTTGAACTGATCTTAGATATTGAAGACGACTTCCCCGAGCGTCTGCTATGCGACCGTAACCGTTTACATGTCATTATTTACAACCTTATCTCGCGCACACTCGCCTATACAGAACACGGCGGCCTAGCGATTTCGGCATTTTACTATCAAGGCGGGCAAACTCAAGGGCTGCGCCTGCAAATTCAACTCAGTGGCACCATCACCAAGCAAGGCGAACTGACCTCCCTATTTCGTGTATTACAGCCCAGCACCACCAACATCGATGAAGATGACCCTAGAATCTGGAATTTGATCGTCGTACGCGGATTGATACGCCAAATGCGGGGCACCTTAGACATCGAAGGCATGACCAATCACGGTGGCTCTCTCACCCTATTCTTACCGATGACCTTTGATACCGCCCCTAAAACCAGCCTAACAGGGCCAGATAGCTCACTCATGGGCTTACGTGTGCTCGTTATTGACGACAACGCCTCGCTGCGCACAGTAATCGAAAAACAACTGAAACGCTGGGGCATGATTGCCGACAGCACCTACAGCGGCAAAGAAGCACTCGCCATGTTGCGCACGCAACACCGCGCTGAAACCCCTTACGACATGATCATCATTGATCACGATATGCCCGTCATGTCAGGCCTACAATTATCCGAAAAGTTACACAACGACGATGAGATTCCCACCAAGCCCGCTAGCCTGATGCTTACCGGATTAAGTACCAGCAGCGTCAAAGCTTCGGCCACCGCCGCAGGCATTGATTATGTCATCGGCAAACCCGCCAGTGGCAACCGCCTGCGCGAAGCATTAATTGAACTGAATAAGCGTAAAAAGAGTCGTTGATACGGATCATGCATTGACCGGCGTAATCACGTAAAATGAACCCACTGTCAGCAAATATATGGTTTACCCAATGACTGCACCGCGCCGATACTCCCTATTCGATAAGCTCATCAGTAATGCCGACCAAGCGCTACGTACGCTTGTACCGGGCGCAGCCACCGCAGAGCGCGGCACGCCAGCCAGCGGTCGTGACTACAGCGAAATGACCGACGAAGAGCGTAAACACGCCGCAGGACTTATGCGCATCAATCACACAGGCGAAGTCTGTGCACAAGCCCTATACCAAGGCCAAGCACTAACCGCCAAACTGCCTGAAGTGCGAGACGCCATGGAAGAAGCCGCCAATGAAGAAATCGATCACCTTGTGTGGTGCGAAGAACGCATCAAAGACCTCGGCAGCCACACCAGCCGCCTAAATCCTCTATTTTATGGCCTGTCATTTGGCATTGGTGCTGTTGCGGGAAAAGTCAGCGATCGCGTTAGCCTTGGTTTTGTCGCCGCGACGGAAGAGCAAGTGTGTAAGCACCTGACTGACCATATGAGCAAGCTGCCTTCTCAAGATGAGAAAAGCAAAGCTGTATTACTGAAGATGCTCGAAGACGAATCAAAACACGCCAGCACCGCCATAGAAGCGGGCGGCGTGCGCTTTCCCCTGCCAATTAAATTCGGCATGGCGGCGCTGTCGAAAGTGATGACGAAAACCACCTACCGGGTGTGACTGGGGTCATATAGACACAGACGACACTACGCCCTGCTTTGGTTCAGAAGCAGGGCGTATAAGCTTTCCTACTGCATAGAACAAATCGCTCCTAAAACACAAACCACTGTAAAATCCATACATCTGTAGCCTAGGCTAAACATAACAGCCAACGGGAGACAGCCATGCCGCCGCTTAATATCCTCACAAAAATTCGTAAATTTTACGGACTGTCCGAACAAAACCCCGATATTCAATGGACCAAAACAAATCTATATCGGAGGCGACTAGAGCAAGTTAAAACGGGCTGGATAATTAGCGGGGTGCTGATGCTAGCCGTCGAAAACGTGGCTGGAATAATGGCGATACTCTTCTTCAGTGGGTTTATGAGCTTGGCGTTTTTGGAAAGAGATGGAGAGTAAGCTAGGCTTTTTTCACAAACTTAGCCGTAACCATAAATTCGCCCACACCGGCGAATTTACAATCAAGCTCGTGATCCTTGCCTTCAACAATTCGGCGAATCTCAGTTTTAGCACCGATCTTCAAACCCTGTGAACTCCCCTTAACCTTAAGATCTTTAATCAGTGTAATTTTATCGCCTACCTCAAGTAGATTACCGTTGGAATCACGCACGACAAAAACGTCATCCTCACTGTCTTTAGGATTCCACTCGTGGCCGCATTCAGGGCATACAAAATTGGCTTGATCTTGATATACGAAAGCAGACTTACACTGCGGGCAAGGAGGTAGAGACATCGAACGTTGGCCTTGTTTCTAGTTAGGTTAGTTAGCAATTATAAAGTATCCGTCACACTCGATAGCGCTGACAATTCCATCATCTTTGCTCCCCCTAGTAACCCACCACTCTGCATCGGTTTCTGTATAAGGAAACGGTATTCTCGACGACAAAAATTTGATTACGCGTTCATCATTTAGGAATTGAACAAACTGCGATTTATCTTCATGTTTCATTTCGCGGAGCCAAATCATGACTACTTCCATCAGTAATGGCCACTACAAACTACCAATATTCGAATCACGCTCAAGCACCCAGCATCGCGGGCTGTTGTTAAAACCGATATGTTCGTAATACTCATTGGCTGCTGGCGCCGCAATGAGTATAAGTTTACATCTAGGTCCAAGTTGCGCTTGTGTGAGGATTTGAAGCTGTTTTCCTATACCCGATTTTTGCTGTTCTAAGCTCACAGCTAGGTCGGATAAATAACAAGCATAATGAAAATCGGTAATGCTTCTAGCAATACCAACTAGCTGATCATTATGCCAAGCACTAACGATAAGGTTGCTATTTAACAGCATCCCTTCGAGGCACTGCCTATCTTCGACTGGGCGACGCTCTCCTAAAGTCGAAGTTTTCAGCAAGTCTATAAACTGATCCGTGCTTACCGGCTCATTGATTTTATATTCGATATTCATACCGTCCCTAGCTAAACAGCCCTTAGTTATCATCTTGCATAGGAATAGAATACTTACCCAAATCAAGACTAGAAAGTCTTTCTAAAATCATCGACATCTCTGATTTTTCTACCATGACTGATTCATCAAGCTTGTATAAAATATGACTTTTTTGGGAATCATCAAATCTTATTTTGCCAAGAATTTGGCCGTCGCTGTTAATGCAATCCAGCTCTTGTTGCATCGGCACAAACAACACCACTTAAAACCTGACTGCCTTAGAAATAGGGGGATCGACCAAGCAATACCGCACAAAAAAGGGCCCGAAGGCCCTTTCTTAAACTGAGTATGACGTGATTACAAGCTCAGTACTTTCTCGCCGCGCGCGATACCAGATACACCGGTACGGACGGTTTCAAGAACACAGCTTTCACCAATCGCTTCGATGAATGCTTCTAGCTTGTCGCTCGTACCAGTCAGCTGAATGGTATAAACGCTCGCGCTTACATCCACCACTTGGCCACGGAAGATGTCAGCTGTGCGTTTAATTTCTGCACGCTGTGCGCCGACCGCACGTACTTTGATCAACATCAATTCACGTTCAATGTGCGCACCTTCAGACAAATCAACCAGCTTAACTACTTCAATCAAACGATTGAGGTGCTTGGTGATCTGTTCTATTTTGCGCTCGTCGCCATCGGTGGTCATGGTTAGGCGAGATAAGGTCTCGTCTTCCGTAGGGGCCACCGTTAGGGTTTCGATGTTGTAGCCACGCTGAGCAAATAAACCAACTACGCGCGATAGTGCGCCCGGTTCGTTTTCTAGCAGTATTGAAATTATGTGTCTCATGATTACGTACGCTCCGTCTTGCTCAACCACATATCGCGCATGGTGCCCATAGGTACCTGCATTGGATACACGTGCTCGGTTTCATCGACGGCAACGTCGAGGAATACCAGACGGTCATTGTACTTACCAAAGGTGTCTTCTAGTGCTTGCGGCAACTCATCACGGCCTTTCACGCGGATACCAACGTGGCCATAAGCTTCAACAAGTTTGACGAAGTCAGGCAGGGATTCCATGTAGGAATGTGAATGACGACCTTCGTAATTCATGTCTTGCCACTGGCGAACCATGCCCAATGAGCCATTGTTCAGACACAAAATTTTCACTGGAATGCCGTACTGCAAGCAAGTAGACAACTCCTGAATGTTCATCTGGATTGAACCTTCACCGGTAACACATACCACCATTTCGTCTGGGAAGTTCATTTTGATGCCCATGGCCGCAGGGAAACCAAAGCCCATGGTGCCTAGGCCACCTGAGTTGATCCAACGGTTTGGCTTATCAAATTTATAGTACTGCGCCGCGAACATTTGGTGCTGGCCAACATCAGACGTCACATAGGCGTCGCCTTTGGTAGCATCCCACATGGCTTCAATCACTTCTTGTGGTTTCATCAGTTGTGATTCGTTTTTCTCATAACGACCACCATGACGCTGACGCCATTCGTTGATTTGTTTCCACCAAGAGGCAATAGCTTCAGCATCCGGGACTTCGTTTGCTTCATCCAGGAGTGCTGTCATTTCATCCAGAACCGCACCTACAGGGCCAACAATCGGCACATCAGCGGTGATGGTTTTAGAAATCGATGACGGATCAATATCAATGTGAATGATCTTGGCGTCTGGGCAGAATTTGCTAGTTGCGTTGGTTACGCGATCATCAAAGCGTGCACCTACAGCCAAAATAACGTCCGCGTTGTGCATCGCGACGTTGGCTTCGTAAGTACCGTGCATACCCAACATTCCCAGCGAACGCTCGCCGGTACCTGGGTAAGAGCCTAGGCCCATCAGGGTGTTGGTGCATGGGAAGTCTAAGCGATCAACCAAGGCACGTAATTTGTCAGAACTGCCGTCAATAATCACACCACCACCGGCATAAATTACTGGGCGCTTTGCGGCCAATAATAGCTCGACGGCTTTTTTGATCTGACCCGAGTGTCCACGCTGAGGCGGCGTGTAAGAACGCAGCTTCACTTTTTTCGGATAGACATACTCATAGCGCTCATTCGGCATGGTCATGTCTTTTGGAATGTCGATTACAACAGGCCCCGGACGACCGGTGTTAGCAATGTAAAATGCTTTAGCAACGATGTCTGGAATGTCTTCAGGGCGTGTCACGCTGAAGCTGTGCTTTACGATAGGACGCGAGACACCGAGCATGTCGGTTTCTTGGAATGCGTCATCGCCGATCAAGTGACTCATTACCTGTCCGGTAATAATCACCATAGGAATAGAGTCGGTAAAGGCCGTCGCAATACCCGTGATGGTATTGGTCGCGCCCGGACCGGAAGTCACCATGACCACACCTGCTTTACCCGTAGCACGAGCATAGCCGTCAGCCATGTGAGCAGCTGCCTGCTCGTGACGTACTAACACGTGCTTAACTGCACTCTGTCGGTACACTGCGTCATACACATGCAGCAATGAGCCACCTGGGTATCCGTAAATATATTCAACGCCTGACTCGTGTAACGCACGAACCAGCATGTCGCCGCCGGAAATCAATTCCACCGTTTTATCCTCTTTAACGTGCTCGCCGTTGAGCAATAAATATATAAATCTGCGATTTAGTAGTGCACGACCATTCAGAGCAATACCACACTAAGGCTGATCGTAAGGCTGGATGAGTCACTTTTAGTTCATCATCAGATTCCCGCTGCCTTGTTCAGGAAGCCGGGATGTGCCGGGTACGGAGGATAACCGTACCAGAGGCTATACATGTCAGAGGAAGCACTCAGGGTGTGTGATGCAAATCACTCTAACAAAAGCGGCTGTCATTCTATCACCAGACACGACGAGTTGGAACCACCTAACCCTTGTAAAATCAAGGCTTTCAGAGGTTTTTTGGCAAGCATTTACCATGAGGTTTGTATGGGATTAACACGTTTTCCAAATCACGCTGACTTGTCGGCCGGTTACGCCGTCACGACGGAAGGAAAAATATTGCTCAGGAGCCGAGGCAGTACACACACCACCGCCATATACAGCACCAATTCCGGCACTCTCTAATTGCAGTCGAGCAAGCTTGAAAATATCGGCATATAAACGATCACCTTGGCCTGCTGTAAAACAATCATCACCGGCCCACGCAAAGGCGTCTCGTACTTCCGGGCCAACTTCAAACGCCGTCGGGCCTATGGCTGGCGCTAAGTAGGCACTTACTTTTGAGGGATCATCAAAACATTTAAGCGTGTTAAGAAGAATACCATCCGCAAGGCCTCGCCAACCCGCATGAGCCGCCGCAACGCGTTTGCCTTCGCTGTCGCAAAACAATACTGGCAGACAATCGGCGGTTAACACGGCACACACCACCCCAGCTTTGATGGTGGTGACGGCGTCAGCAGTCAAAACCTGCGATCCATCGCCAGCCTCAACCACGCAATTGCCATGCACTTGGCTTAACCATTGAATAGACTCTGCGCCATTTAGCGCATCAAGCAGCAAAGCTCGATTTTGAGTAACCGCATGATCATCATCACCCACATGGTCACCCAGATTAAAACTATCGTAAGGCGCTAAAGACACACCGCCTTGGCGACCACTGAAAACGCTCTTGACGTTATCCGGAAGTGGCCAAGACAAAGGCGACTCTAACGCCAAACCTAACTTAATCATGCTCTTCTTTTTCGTCCTGATCATCCGCCATGGTATTCAATAGCTCGACAAAATCATCAGGTAGCTCTACTTCCCAAGTCATCGTCTCAGTAGTGCGCGGATGAATAAGGGTTAATTCTTTCGCATGCAATGCCTGGCGATCAAACTTACCCAACAGGTCACGTAATTTGGGGCCAACGCCCTTCTTCAAACGCTGACTGGCGGCGTAGGTTCTATCACCCACTAACGGATGACCAATATGCGTCATGTGCACACGAATTTGGTGAGTACGGCCGGTTTCGAGCTTACAGCGTATATACGTATGCGACGGAAAACGGTGCAAAATGCGGTAGTGAGTAATGGCTTCTTTACCCATCGGGTTTACCGCCATCTTGGTACGCTGAGTTCCATGGCGCGAGATAGGCTCATCCACCGTACCGCCGCTGATCATCGGACCTTGCAGCACGGCCTCATACTCACGACCCATGCTGCGATCTTGCAACTGCGCCACCAAGCTCGTTTGCGCTTGCAGTGTTTTTGCAACCACCATCAAACCTGTAGTGTCTTTATCTAAGCGATGGACAATACCCGCACGCGGTATTTGAACAAGATCCGGGCAATGGAACAGCAAACCGTTTAACAAGGTGCCGGTGTAATTGCCCGCCGCAGGATGCACAACCAAGCCCGAAGGTTTGTTGAGCACCAAAATATCATCGTCTTCATAAATAATATCAAGCGGAATATCTTCTGGCAGCCACTCGCCCTCCGCTTCTAGCTCGGCTTCTAGGGTGAGGGTTTCACCGCCCACCAATTTATCGCGGCCACGAATCGTTTTACCATCCACAGTCAGCTGCCCATCTTTGATCCACTGCTGCAGACGCGAACGGGAATAATCAGGGAAAAGCTTCGCTGCGACTTGGTCAAAGCGGCGATTACCCTCTTCGTAAGGAACTTCTACGGTCTCGCTGATCTTATTGGACATATTCACTCAATAATGAAGAGCACTACTTTCTGCAAGCCAATTGGCTATTCAGCAAGGATGATGAAGCGCTCAGGGTGTGTTCTAATACGGAATTCGCGTAATTATATAGATGTATGTTGATGCACTCCATAAAGTCCCTAAGTCTTATCCTTATAACTGCTGTATTTCTCAGTGCTTGTTCGTCTAAACCGACCAACGAAATACTGACCGAGCAGGAATACTACTCAGAAGCACGAGATGCTATCGAACGCGACAACATGCTTGTCGCCCAAGATCGCTTACAGCGTCTAGAGAGCCAATACCCATTTGGGAAACTGGCCGAACAAGCTCAGATCGAGCTGATCTACGTGCATTTCAAAATGTCAGACATGGAAACAGTATTGGCGAAAGCTGAGCGTTTCATCCGTCTGCATCCGCAACACCCAAAAGTAGACTACGCCTACTATATGCGTGGCCTAGCAACGTACGAACTCGGTTTTGCCTTCGTCGAACGTTACTTTGGTGACGGCACCGACTACCGTAACCCAATCCCACTGCAAGATTCGTTCGGTTACTTCAACGAACTGATTTCTCGCTTCCCAAACAGCGCCTACAACGCCGATGCCCGCGGGCGCATGGTCTATCTGCGAGAGCGCTTGGCGACGTATCAAATCAACGTCGCCAAATACTACATGAAGCGTCACGCTTACCTTGCTGCGGCTAACCGCTGTGAAGAAGTACTTGTGCATTACCAGAAAACCGCCTCGGTTGGTGATGCGCTGGCCATTATGACCGAAGCATATCAGCTACTAGAATTGAACGAAGAAGCCGAAAAATCTTTAGCACTGCTCAAGCTTAATCATCCAGATCATCCTCAACTTAAAAATGGAAAATTTGAAATCAGTGGCTTAGCTCAGGTAGATCGTCGTAGTTTTTGGAATATCGTCAGTTTTGGTTTGATCGACTGATTACTGATCTCTGATATAACGCGCTCTTAATTTCGTAAGAGCGCGTCGATTTTCGGCATCACATTTAAGCCATCCTATTCGCAAATCGATCCACCCATTTGCCGTTATTCGTCTTACTGCAATTCTCTTCCGTATCGTATGAAATCTGACGGCTATTTATGCTGATACCAATACCTGACAGCGCTTTTTGAATACGTTCATTCAGTTCAATATGGTGGTTATTGGCCGTAAAATCATCCAGCTGATTGTTTGTATTGAACACACAAATCACCTGCAAACTTTTAGGAAAGTGAGAATAATTCACCAAATGCGTTAACCATTCAAACCCGGTATTGTCTTTTAGGCTCGCTTCGCACACCTCAGTCAACACATCGCAGATTTGTTTATCTATTTTTTTGTCGGTTTTGCGCATGGTTTACTACTAACAACTTAGTTTACTTAATTAATCGAATCGCCCAAGGCGTCATGTATGACTCGCCCTTAGAAGCTGCCACAACACCCAAAATGCAAAACACAAAGTGGCAAATACCAATCACTGGCATGAGCAATATCCCGATGAACACCACCGTCAGGATTGAAGCAACCACATAAGCAATGCCCGCCGTAATCGACCAGTTAAGCGCTTCTTTGGAATGCGCGCTGATAAATGCATCGTCGTTTTTGAAAAGATACCCAAGCAAACCGGGAATGAAACCTAAGAAAATAGTGCCAACCCAAATCAAGACGGCAAGATTCTTCGAGTCTTGATTAATTGGGCCATTGGTTTCGATAATTTCGTCTTTCATAACAGTCCTTGGATCTATAGGTATCAGAAGGCGTTCGGTAATCACTCAAGCATGCCTGATGCTCTGCGGAGGTCAAGGATTGACGATGATAGAACGTGGGGCAAGCTGACAAGTTGTACGAGTCAAAGCAGCTACTCGTAATGACTCCAAAGACGAAGTACTTTCACAGTATGCTCAGCCTCAAATACCTGATACACCAATCTTTGCTGAATATTAATTCTGCGCGAGCATGCACCCGCTAAATCACCGACTAAGTTTTCATAAGGTGGAGGTTTTCGGTAAGGGTCTTCTGCAAGCAGCGCCAGCAATTCCTGTGCTTTTGGTTTAAGGCCACTTGAGGCAAGTTTTTTCGCGTCTTTCTGAGCTTGTTTGGTATAAACCAACGTCCATGTCACCAATCTAATTCCTTATCGCAATCGTTAACGGAGGTACCCATCCCCTCACGAATTGACTCCCTCATGCCCGGTACTGACAAAAGAAAGAGTGTCTCTTGAATGGCAGTCCAATCCTCCTCTGACAGAAGCACCGCATTATTGCGTTTACCACTGATTAATACTGGCTCATGTGATTCGGCGGTTTCATCCATCAAACGATAGAGATTGCTTCGCGCTTCTGTTGCAGTGACTGCCGACATACAGCACCTCAATGATTGTGTATTTATTGATCAGAGTATATTTCGGAATTACGTACGTCAAGACGTACGTAAAGTAAATCCTTCTTAGAAAACTAACTGAGCGTGCTGTAAAGGGGCGGTATACGTGCTGAGAGCTGGCTCGCAGTTACTGAGTTTAGATTCACGCGCTGCGCCATGAAAACGGACGGCAACTCTACGATTAATAATTTACAACCCTTCAATCATTTCATCCCACACACTTTCAAATCCAGCATCACAGACAAAAGCTCCTGCTTCGTAATGAAGGTCTTGTATCACACCAGTACCTATTTCTACTGGTGTAGAAGAGTTTAATTTTTCATCAGTTTTTCTCTGATCTAAAATAACAGGCATAAAATCACAAAACAGTTTCGCGTCGTCATAGCACGAAATTCCATTATCTAATATATTTTTTATATCTGGCCGCCCTAAACTGGAAGCGTAATATAAAATAAAGTCTTTTATATGTTCATAATGATAAGGCCTAAAGCTCATACTAGATCTCCGTCAGGGCTAATTTTTTGCATCCTGTCAGCAATCCAGAGTAGTTTTTGGCGTAATTGCGACACATGCATTCTTTCAGTTACGGTTAAAAAATAATGACCTTTAGCTTTCGAGCTTTTGGACATATCCGGCTCAAATTTCAGTCCTTTAGGCAAGTCCGCCTTAGACAACACCCAATGTACATCTGGATATCTTTCTGTTCCTCTGCTAAACATCTTATACACACCGCTTAAATGTTTCCACGTTCCTGAAAAAGAGAGTCCTTTTTGGTTATGTGGCAACACCCAAGCACCATCAACATCAAAAAAATAATCTCTATGTCGAACTCCAGAGGTGTTTGAGTTACAGGTGTCACCTTCTCTATATAAAGTAGGGTGCTCACCAGCTTGAGTAGGACGCGCTCTATACCCATCAAACTGTATTATGTATTCTCGAAGCTCCACCAAACTTTTGAATTGAACTATTTCGTTATCCATATAACTCTCCTTGAATACACACTCTGAAAATCTCCAGACATTACGCTGTAACTTTTTAAATAAATTCTAAAAATTTATTACCAGCTTCGAAGATATCTATTCTATATTACCGAGTTTTTACGCTTCGGATTTACTTAAATATTTTTGCAAAGCCCATACTCGCCACTACCATATCTAGAGTAGCCACACTTAAGATAAAAACCATATGCATCAGGATGTGAAATTAGTCGAATTTTATTGTAGCCTTCATTTATAGCTAAACTTTCAAGATGGCTAATAAAAATTCTGCCTTTACCTTCTCCTTGAGCAAACTCTGCGATACCAAAGTTAACAATAGATAGCTCAAAAGGATTCTCCGTAAATGTTTCTATTACACAAATTGAAATATTATCAAAATAACCTAGATAGCAGGCAGTGGGTACTTCCCTTTGTTCATTTTTGTAAAAACTATCAGGTGTTAAACCTTCGATATCAATTAACACTCCCTCAACAATATTAATTTTTTGACTATCGTTTTCGATTAATTCTAGTCTCATAACATCCTGTTATCCTTATAGAACACTGTCACTTATATCGCTAACCAATGTAATAAGAAAAACAATCTAACACCCACCCCCACATCGCGCAACCCCGCTTAAAACTCGTGTTTATCAAACCAATACAAGCACTCAAATTACCCTATACGCTCGCCTTATCGACTCAACCTCGTTATTCTTTTGGCTGTTTATATCCAACAGGGAGTTGATGATGAGCCTTAAGAACAACTGGCTAAAGATAAAAAAGACGTTAGAGACCTGCCAAACTTCTGCAATGCATTGCTCTATTGCAACCATTCACCCTGACGGCACGCCGCATATTACGCCTGTCGGCACTGTATTTTTACGCGATAACCAGACCGGTTATTTCTTCGATCATTACGCCAATGCTTTGGGTGAGAATATTGATCACAATCCAAATGCTTGCATATCCGCGGTCAATGTTGGCCGTTGGTATTGGTTTAAAGCGTTATTGACGGGTCAGTTTTCTGCACCGCCTGGTATTCGCTTATATGGAAAAGTGGGGCCGATAAGACCGGCAACACCTGAAGAAATTGAGTTAATAGAGCGCAGAGTGAAACCAACAATGTGGTTGAAAGGCGCACGTATGTTGTGGACAGATTTTAAGTACGTACGCGATATTGAGTTTACTGATTACAAGCCGGTGGCCTATCCGATGATGATGGGTGGCATGTGGCCTGCGACAAATGAAGGTTCTCATTCATCTGTCCGATAAAGAGTCCTAACAAAATTAATCCTGCGGCAATCACTTGATTAAATAGAACCACCTCGTCATAAAACCAGTAACCACCTAACATACCAAAAACAGGTATAAGCAATGTCATCGGAGCCACACTGGATACTGAATATTTCATAATCATCTTATTCCAGAACCAATAACCTAATAAGGTGGTTGGATAAGCCTGAAACAACACAGAGAACAAGGTCCAGCCGGTAAATTGCTGTGGAATAAGCGTTATTGCTTGTGTGCCATGACTTAATGCTGCCAACGCTAATAAAGGCAGTGGCGCAAACATCATGGCCCAGACATTAAAGGCAAATATAGAATGGGTATTAGCGCGCTTCACAATCAGTCCATTGATACTCCAAAATACCGATGCCACCAGCACAAGAAGAACGCCTTGCACAGTCACAGCACCACCGTTAGAAACCATGATTAAGGCCAAGCCAAGCAAGGCTAAAGCAGCGCCAAACAGTTTGTTGCGTGTGATGACTTCATCAAGACACAACCAGCCGACCAGTAAGCTACTGACAACGCTCATATCCAACAGTAACGACGCCATTCCCACGGATAAACCGACATCGATGGATAAGGTGGTCATGCCCCAAACGCCCACGCCAAAGCTCAATCCATAGCTAATCAAGTAGCGCCATTGCACATTGGGTCGCTTAATAAAGAGGATCAGTGGAAACACCGCAAACGTAAAACGCAGTGCCGTTAATACCAAGGGATCTATCTCGGTTGTGCCCAGTTTAATCACGCTGAAGTTGAATCCCCACAGTGCCATTAACGACACCAACAACAGCACATCTTTTAATTTCATCACCGGCTCCAGCTTATTGATAAGTTGCAGCCAGTATTAAAGAAACAATAAAAAGAGAACAGATTCAATTTTTAACAAAAATAAGAGTACAATTACGCACTACGTTTACTGCTCGGTGCCATCGACCATGACACTCTACGAAACACTCGCTCAACAATTTATCGAAGACATGCGCACCCATAAGCTGCCCGCGGGCAGTCGCCTGCCTGCCCTGCGCATTATGGCAAAACAGCACCAAGTCAGTATGACGACGGCGACAAGAACCTATGACTATCTGCAACAAGCAGGCTATATTTTTGCGCAACCGCAATCAGGGTATTTTGTTGCCAACCAGCATGAGGATGTGTCGTTTCCCCGCCCGATCTTAACTGGCATGCAAACGCGCGACCCTAAACGGTTTGCCCCGGATCACGGTTATAGTCCGACGGTGTCGTTTTTCAACCCGCTTGGCACCTGCATGGTTTCACCTGGGCAACTGCCACTGAGTGAACTGCAACGCTGTATTAAACGGGTAACACAACGCTCTGCAATGCAGCTTATGCGTTATCCCGAAATACAAGGCGATAAAACCTTAAGGCACGCGCTTGCCGATCATTTTCGCCATGATCACTTTCACTTTACCGCCGATGAATGCGTCATTACCCACGGCTGCATCGATAGCATCCGTATTGCCATAGAAAGCCTGACGCAAGTAGGCGATACCGTTGCCATCAGTTCACCCTGCTTCAGTGGTTTGCTCGATTTACTCGCAACGTTATCACGAAATATTATTGAAATACCCTGCACCCACCAAGGCTTGGATTTGGCATTGCTTGAAGAAAAAATGCAGCAGGGTGCTATTCAAGCGACGTTGTTTAGCACGTCAAATATCAACCCGATCGGCATCACTTTGTCAGTAGAGCAAAAGCAGGCGCTGGTAAAGCTTGCTACAACGCACCAAGTTCCAATGATTGAAGACGATGTCTACTTCGAATTATCCCATCAAAAACACCTGCCCTTGCCGGCAAAATATTGGGACAAAGAAGGTTATGTCGTGTGGTGTGGCTCCATATCGAAAACATTAGCGGCGGGCTTTCGACTTGGCTGGTGTCTACCCGGTCGCTACCAACAGCGCTATACCCATCATCATGCCATGACGGGTTTTGGCATAAATAACTTGCTGCAATCTAGCCTTGCCGAATTTATTCTTACCGGCGAATACCGTTCGCACGTGAACAAAATTCGCCTCACATTACATCATCAGGTGAATACTTACCGACACTATTTGCTCGAACACTTACCCAGTAATGCGCTGGTCAGCCTACCCGATGGCGGCCTCGTTTTATGGATAAAGATTCCTCATCTCGATACAAGTGAACTGCAAGAGGCTGCTCAGAAAACTCACATTGATATACGCAGCGGTGCCTGTTTTAGTACCCATGAGGCGTATCACGATTGTTTTAGAATTAACTGTGGCTGGCCGCTAAACGAAGATACGGAAGGAAGCCGGTCTGCTTTTCAGCAATTGGCTCAATTATGTGAATTGGTTAATAAACTCAACTCACCGAATCAATAATACATACAGGCATCTCTTCAACAAGAACAAGGAATGACCTTTTCTATCGAGCTACTGACACTCTTCTTCTTCGCCGCCATGATCGCAGGCTGTATCGACGCCATTGCTGGCGGCGGAGGACTGATTACCATTCCAGCATTATTAATGTGTGGAGTACCGCCCGCTCAGGCGATCGCTTCCAACAAAGTGGGCGCGGTGGGTGGCTCAATGGCGTCCACAATTCACTTTGTGCGCAGAGGGCACATCGACCTAAACAGCGCCAAGCTGATGATTGCCAGCAGTTTTATCGGTTCTTTTTTGGGGAGTATGTTGCTCACTCGGATCGATAGCAGCTTTCTCGCTGTCATCATTCCGTTTTTATTGATTGGTTTTTCTTTGTATTTTTTATTCTCGCCTAACTTGGGCGCCTTAGACCGCAAGCATCTTATTTCAGGATTGGTGTATAGCCTATTTGTGGCATCGGTGATTGGTTTTTACGATGGTTTCTTTGGCCCCGGCACTGGCGCTTTTTTCGCAATATCTTTTACTTTACTACTGGGCTACAACCTAATTAAAGCCACGGCCTACGCCAAGCTCTTGAATTTTTGCAGTAACTTGGCGGCGCTGATTTACTTCATTATGTCTGGCTCAATTATATGGGAAGTAGGTATTGCCATGTTTTTGGGTCAAATTATCGGCGGGGCAATAGGAGCACGACTGGTAGTAAAAAATGGCCAAATGCTGATAAAAATTGCGATGGTCGTTATGACTATTGGTGTTTCGATAAAAATGCTGGCATTGGATTCTTAAATCAATAAATGTCTTAAAGTAAACAATCGCCGATAGGACTGGCTCCTACCGGCGATTGCCCCCCCCTGCTACTTTTGGGGAGTTCTCACCACCATCAAACGCAGCTCGGTCATGTCTTCCATGGCCCAACGTATGCCTTCACGGCCAAGGCCGGAGTCTTTTACGCCGCCATAGGGCATGTGGTCTACGCGCCAGCTTGGTACGTCACCAATGACGACTCCACCCACTTCCAGTTCGTCCCAGGCTTGCTGAGCTTTGTAGATGTCACGCGTGAAGATGCCCGCTTGCAGGCCAAAACGACTGTCATTAACTCGCTTAAGCACAGCGTCGTAGTCGTCAAAGGGTTCAAGTATCGCCACCGGGCCAAAGGCTTCTTCGGCGCTGAGTTCGCAATCGTGCGGGACGTTTTCCATGAGCGTGGCTTGCAGCATATTGCCATCGCGTTCACCGCCGCACAGCAAGGTCGCGCCACGCTCTTGTGCGTCAGTAATCCAACCGTGCAAGCGCTTCGCTTCGTCTTCGCTGATCATAGGGCCAATAAAAGTTTCTGGGTCTTTTGGATCACCGCTTTTTAATGCGTTGGTTTTTACCAAGAGCTTTTCTTTAAAGGTGTCGTACACATCGCTGTGAACAAACAAGCGCTGTACCCCAATGCAGCTTTGGCCTGATTGATAAAAAGCGCCGATAATCACACGAGCAACGGCGTCGTCGAGATCCCAGTCGTTATCCACCACACAAGCGGCGTTGCCGCCCAGTTCTAAAATAACGGGCTTTTTACCGGCACGCGCTTTGAGTTTCCAGCCAACATCTGGCGAACCAGTAAAGCTCAACAGTTTCAGGCGCTCATCTTCGGTGAGTAAATCGGCACTGTAACGACGGCACGGCAAGATCGAAAACGCGCCTTTGGGTAAATTGGTTTCCGCTAAAATCTCACCAATGACTAACGCGCCTATCGGGGTCATGCTCGCCGGTTTTAAGACAAACGGACAACCGGCGGCAATTGCAGGGGCAACTTTGTGCGCGGCCAAATTAAGTGGAAAATTAAATGGGCTAATAAACGCACATGGGCCAATCGGCACACGCTGCGTCATGCCACGATAGCCTTTGGCACGTGGGCTAATATCCAGCGGAAGCGTTTCTCCCAACATGCGTGGGGTTTCTTCAGCGGCAATTTTAAACGTGTCGATTAAACGCCCGACTTCGCCTTTAGCATCGTTAATGGGTTTACCGGCCTCAATGCACAGCGCTTCGGCCAGTTCATCTTGGCGTTCAGTAAAGCGTTTAATGCAGTGTTCAAGCACCGCTTGGCGCTCGTACACCGTCATTTTGCGCATTGCGTCGGTCGCTTCGACCGCAGCCGTTATCGCTTGGTCTAAAACATCGGGCGTCGCCAGTGGTACTTCGTATGCGATTTCGCCGCTGTATTTGTCGGTGACTTTAAGGTCGGTATTGGCGTAAACCGCTTCGCCCGCGAGGTAATAAGGATATTTTTTAGTCATGTTAAATCACCAGTTTCTCAAGAGCATTGCGAATGGATTCAGGGATTGGGACGGATTTATTCGCCGCACGTTCCACAAATACGTGAATAAAATCGCCATAGGCGCAGGCAGTTTCTTCGCCTTTTTTAAAAATAGCGACGCCATAAGTCACGGAACTATTGCCTAATTTATTCACGCGCAAACCCACTTCAATAGCATCTGGGTAGGCAATGGGTGCCAGATAATTACAATGCGAATTCACTACAAAACCAACAATCGGTGCGTCGTGAATATCTAAGCCACCTTCGTCAATTAAGTAGCGATTTACTGCGCTATCAAAATAAGAGTAGTAGGTCACATTATTCACATGACCGTAAATATCGTTGTCCATCCAGCGCGTAACAATGGGTGAAAACTGTTTGTAGTCACTGCGGTTAATGGGTTTTTCTGAACTCATTTTTTAACATTCCTAAATCAAAAAGCTGGATTAAAAGCAGTTAGATTAAACGCAGCTAAATTAAAAAGCAGCGGTGTAAATCGCCAACGCATCAGCTTCAGTAACCTCACGCGGGTTATTCATCAACAGGCGCTCTTGCTTCATGGCTTCACTGGCGAGCATAGGTAACGCCTCTTCGGTGATACCACACTGACGCAATTGTGTTTGTAAACCAGCCTCTTTAATACGTGTTTCTAGCCACGAAATGAGTGCGTCTGTGATCTCAGTTGCAGAACCAGATGGTGCGTCACTTCCCATAATCGACGGCGCTAATTCAGCGTATAACTCGGCGCAACTTGGTGCGTTAAAACGCATCACCTGTGGCAATACCAGTGAATTACTCAGTCCGTGCGGGATGTGATAGTGCCCACCTAGCGGGTATGCAAGGGCATGAACCGCCGCCACCGGCGCATTAGCAAAGGCTTGCCCAGCGTATAAAGCGCCAAGCAACATATTGCTGCGCGCGTCCAAGTCATTGCCATCGGTAACGGCGGTCATTAAGTTGGTCGAGAGCAAACGTAACGCTTCTTTGGCGAGCAAATCCGATACAGGGTTTTTCTTGATGGCGCTGGTGTAGGCTTCAATCGCGTGCACCATGGCATCAATGCCCGTGGCTGCTGTCACGTGTGGTGGCAAGCCTTTGGTTAAATCAGCGTCCAGCAAAGCAATGTCTGGCTGCAACACTGGCGAGACCACACCGGCTTTGGTGGTTTCGCCTGTGGTCACAATCGCAATGGGTGTCACTTCGGAGCCTGTGCCTGCGGTGGTAGGCACTTGCATGAGCGGCAAGCGCACCCCGCGTGCGTTACCCACGCCATACATGCTGCTTAAGGGTTGCTTGCATTCAGGGTGAGCCAACAAAGCCACCAACTTGGCCACGTCCATTGAGCTACCACCACCAAAGCCAATCACAAAATCCGCCTTCGCCGCACGCGCCTGACGTGTCGCTTCTTCAACAGTTTTATCAGATGGGTCGGCTTCAACATCTTTAAAAACTGTCAGTTGGAGACCTAAGTTTTTAAATCCAGGCACAACCTGTTCAAGCAAACCAACGGCGATAATGCCTGGGTCCGTCACCAGCATGACGCTGCGCGCACCTTGTTCTTCGCACAATTGCGCGATGCGGCGTGCACTACCAATCTCGTTAATGATGGTTCGGGTTGTGCTGAACGTAAATGCATTCATTTTGTTATTTTCCTTCTGCAACCTGACTCGGTGTAACCACTATTTCATATGTTTATTCAGCACAAAATTAAGTGCGAACAAACTGCTCAGCGGTTAGGCCAAATAAAGTATCCACCGGCGTTTCTAATACCTGACGATGCATCTCGGCACGCGGTAAAATACGCTCAATGTAAAAACGCGCAGAAGCGATTTTGGCATTATAAAAATCGCTATCGCCTGCGCCCTCTTCTAATTTCTGTTTCGCTACCACAGCCATACGAGCCCAGCCATAAGCGAGTAATGCGTACGATGAGAAGCTTAAGAAGTCCGTTGCACAACCACCAATGTCTTCTGGGTTTTCAGTACCACGAGCAATAATGTCTTTTGCCAGCTTACGCCAATGCGCATTCACTGAATTTAACGAAGCTATAGTAGAACGCAAACCTTCACTCAGATCATTCGCTTCACAGAAGGCATCAATTTCATCTTGCAAACGAGCAAGCTCTAACCCTTGATCGCCCATCACTTTACGACGCAATAAATCAAGCGCTTGAATGCCGTTAGTGCCTTCATAAATCTGCGTAATACGGCCATCGCGTACCAGCTGTTCCATACCCCACTCACGAATAAAACCGTGTCCGCCATACACCTGCATACCCAAGTTAGCCGCTTCGGCGCTCATGTCGGTTAGGAAAGATTTCACTACAGGAATTAATAACGCAGCACGAACACCCGCCGTTTTACGCACGTCCGAGTCTGGGTGATGCTCTTCGTTATCTAACGCTTGTGCGGCTTCATAGGCGAGTAAGCGACAACCTTCCACTAAGGTTTTTTGCGTTAACAACATGCGACGCACATCTGGATGAACGATGATCGGGTCAGCGACTTTATCCGGATTTTTAGGGCCGCTAAGTGAACGTGACTGTAAACGATCCAGTGCGTATTCCACCGCACCTTGATAAGCCATTTCAGCGATGCCCAAGCCTTGCAAGCCGACCTGAAAACGCGCGTCGTTCATCATGGTAAACATGCAGGCCAAGCCTCGGTTTTCTTGGCCGATTAACCAACCTTTGGCGTTATCGAAATTCATCACACACGTCGCTGCGGCTTTAATACCCATTTTATGTTCCACCGAACCACACACGGCAGGATTACGTTCACCCGGGTCGCCATTGGTATCCGGTAAAAATTTGGGTACTAAAAATAACGAAATACCTTTCACGCCCGCGGGTGCATCTGGTAAACGCGCTAATACCAAATGAACAATGTTTGACGACATATCTTGCTCGCCGCCACTGATGAATATTTTGGTGCCACTCACAGCGTACGAGCCATCCGCTTGCGGTTCGGCCTTCGTGCGCAACAGTGCTAAATCCGTCCCGGCGTGAGGCTCGGTCAAGCACATAGTGCCCGCCCATTCACCAGAAATAAGCTTCGGCAAATAACCTGTTTTTAATTCGTCACTGCCGTGTTTGGTTAGCGCTAATACGGCACCTTCGGTCAGACCAGAATACACGCGGAATGATAAATTCGCCGCCATCATCATTTCGTGAAAGGGAGCGGCTAACGATAAAGGCAGCCCTTGGCCGCCAAAGTCTTCACTGCCCGTCATGGAAGCCCAACCGTTATCACAAAACTGCTGATAGGCATCAATAAAGCCTTCAGGGGTTTTGATTTCGCCGTTTTTAAATACGATGCCTTCTTCATCGCCACTGCGATTCAGCGGAGCAACCACGCCTTCGTTAAACTTTGCACCCTCTTCTAAAACCGCATCAATAATTTCAGCGGTTAAATCGTCACGACCAAGGTTCTGATAGTGCGCGGTTGTGTTGAGTACTTCGTGCATTGCAAAACGCATGTCACGTAATGGCGCTTTAAAGGCTGTCATGGGTTTTAACTCCGGTCTCTATTTTTTTCTGCATTAATATTTTTTATTTATTAGTAATGTCTGAAAACTTACTACCTTCGGCGGCAAGCTTTTTCAATAAGGCTGATGGCTGCCAAATACTGCCTTGGTCTTTTTCAAAGCCTTCAATTTTCTTAAGGATATCGCTCAAACCACGCTCATCGGCATAAGCCATTGGGCCGCCACGTTCTTTCGGAAAGCCATAACCATTAAGGTAGACTTTATCAATATCGGCACTGTTGCGCGCAAAGCCTTCGTCTAATATTTTTGCGCCTTCATTTACCAAGGCCAAAATGCAGCGTTCGCTAATTTCTTCGTCGGTAATTTCACGGCGTGTAAAGCCAGCACCCTCTGATACTTCGACCACTAAGGCTTCAACAGATTCATCGACTAAAGCTTCGCGGCTACCCGCCTCATAGCGGTAATACCCCTGGCCGTTCTTTTGACCAAAACGTTCCATCTCACACAGACGATCATCTAAGCGCACATTCATCTCGGCGGCAGAGCCAACGTCGAGTTTTTTATCCGACATTTGACGCGCCCGCCATTCCAAATCAATTCCCACCACGTCATACATACGGAACGGCCCCATGGCCATGCCCCAACGTTGTAGTGCATTATCCACTTGCTTAGGCAGCGCACCTTCTAATAACAAGCGACGCGACTGGAAAACATAAGGTTCTAACATGCGATTGCCAATAAAACCGTGACAGTTGCCTGCAACCACGGCTACTTTGCCTATTTTGGCACCAAGCGCTTCTGTAATCGCCAGTATGGCAGGGTCTGTTTTTTCACCACGAACGATTTCAAGCAACTTCATAATGTGCGCCGGGCTGAAGAAGTGCAGGCCCAGCACTTGGCTCGGGCGGGTGGTTTCCGCAGCGATGGCATCAATATCTAAATAAGAGGTATTCGTCGCTAAAATAGCGTCTGGCTTCATGACCTTATCCAGCTCGCGGAAGATGCTCTTTTTAAGATCAAGGTTCTCATATACCGCTTCCACCACAAGGTCTGCCTGAGAAATATCTGCGTACTCGCCCGTGGTAGTAAAACGCTGCAAACACGCATCGGCATTGTCTTGTGTGATCCGTTCGCGCTTAACCATACCGGCATAAATGCCTTCTATATAGCTGACCGCTTGCGTACGCACCTCTTCATTAAGATCAAGTAGGGTCACAGCAATACCTGCATTGGCAAACGAGATGGCAATTCCTCGTCCCATCGTACCGGCACCAATCACCGCCACTTGTTTAATATCGTCAGCACTCATTACTTGAAAATCTGTCGGGCTACCTGAGGACATAATCACGCCTTAATCACATTGATATGAGAATCTACTGGGGTAATAGCATATGGCTCTGTCGAAGTTCCGCAACCTCGATCTTCATTGAAAGGCCAATATCTAGGGTGACTGGCTGATATGCACCTAGATTCGTCTCATTTACCGCCTATTTTTGTTTGTAAGCCTCACGAAAAATGACTAAATCTCCCACCATATCTGTCGCATATTGGAGGATGTGATCCAGACTCAAGCATAGATACCACCTCAAAATACCTATACAATACCTATACCATACATAATCAAAACGTATAGATATGAAAATAGGATTGATATTAGGGGATCAACTCACCCTGACTCTGGCCAGCTTGCGTGTACTCGACCCAGCCCAAGATTGCCTCATCATGGCTGAAGTGATGGAAGAAGCCACCTATGTGCCCCACCATCCTCAAAAAATTGCCCTTATCTTCAGTGCTATGCGTCATTTTTGTGCCGAACTTCGCCAACAGGGTTGGCAAGTGGATTATTACTCCTTCGATCCAGAACGACACGAACAAAGTCTAATCGCTATTCTTGAGAAATCTGTAGAAGACCTTTTCCCAGAAGCACTAATAATGACTCAGTGCGGCGAATACCGTTTGCAACATCAGATGGACCTCCAGTGGCGAAAAACGCTTGGGGTGCCTGTCGAGATTTATGGCGATGATCGTTTTATCTGCACCACCTCTGAATTTGCCGACTGGGCAGATGGCCGCAAGCAATTACGCATGGAGTACTTTTATCGAGAAATGCGCCGTAAAACCGGCTATTTAATGACAGAAGAAGGCCAACCTGAAGGTGATCAATGGAATTTCGATGCCGATAATCGTAAACGTTGGAAAGGCGATCCACCGTTGCCGTCTCCACCCGATTTTAAACGCGATCAAATAGATAAAGATGTGCTGACATTAGTCCACACCCATTTCTCTGAGCATCTACCCGAGCATCCGAATTCACTTGAGAATTTTCACTGGGCCACCACACGAGAACAAGCCATTCAGGCTCTTCGTTACTTTGTTAAGCATGGGCTGCCTTACTTTGGTGATTATCAAGACGCTATGGTCAAAGACGAAAGCCGCCTATTTCATAGTCTACTTTCGCCCTATATAAACTGTGGATTACTGACGGCAAAAGAAGTATGTGACGACGTAGAAAAAGCCTATAAAACAGGACATATTCCATTAAATGCTGCCGAAGGATTTATCCGCCAAGTGATTGGCTGGCGTGAGTATGTGCGTGGAATTTATTGGTTAAAAATGCCGAGTTATGCCAAAGCGAACAACCTAAATCACACAAGAGAATTACCGAGTTACTTCTGGACAGGTAAAACTCGAATGGCTTGCATGGCGGACAGTTTCAAAAACACCTTCAACAACGCCTACGCACATCACATTCAACGACTCATGATCACCGGTAATTTTTCACTCATCGCAGGCCTTGCTCCTGAAGCGGTATGCGAATGGTATTTAGCCGTTTATGCCGATGCTTATGAGTGGGTCGAGCTGCCAAATACATTGGGTATGGTACTGCATGCTGATGAAGGGTACTTAGGCAGTAAACCCTACGCGGCCTCAGGCAATTACATCAACAAAATGTCTGATTACTGCAAAGGATGTGAATACCAAGTTAAAACAGCCACTGATGAAGACAGCTGCCCATTTAATAGCTTGTATTGGAATTTCATCCATCGCCACAAAGACACCTTTGCCAAAAATCAGAGAATGAGCATGATTTATCGTAATTTCGAGCGCATGGATAGCAACAAACGTGACGCCATTATTGCCCGCTCAAACCACCTACTTGAACATCTAAACGAGCTGTAAGGCTCCATGATAATTAACTCTAAGGTGTTTACATGACTCACAAAAAATTACTTCAACCTAAAAAAATTTGCGAACACTGCCAACTCTCTTTTTGCTGGCGACGTAAATGGGCACGCGATTGGGATAACGTTAAATATTGCTCGGTGCGCTGCAAATATGCCGCTAAGGTAAGCAGTACAAAATACTCAAACACGGCTTCAGCGAATTTATGTGCCGCCGGTAGCGTGGAGGATGAATTTTAATGACTCAAATCCTCTGGTTACGAAATGACTTACGACTGCACGACAACGAAGGCTTTCGCCTCGCACTGGCTCAAGCACCTGAGTGTGGGCCCCTATCAGTTGTCTACATTTTGCCAGAAATTTGGTTGCAAGAAGATGCCCTTGGTATGACTCGGCTCGCCACAGCTAAAGCACATTTTTTAAGAGCCGCACTCATTGACCTGCATCGCCAACTCGAAGATCAGACCATCAATTTCCATATGTATTCCGGTGATCCGGCAAAGGTATTTGCACAGCTATTTAATGAACTCAAAGACTACAATATCCATCTTATTACTAGCCAGCCCCAAGCGCCTGAAGAGCGCGATACTTTAAACCAGATACGTAATTTAACGATTCCTGATTCACCCTCCGTGATTTCAATGACAACCTATGATGCGCAAACGCTGTTTTCGAGCGCTCAGTGTGATGATTTACTCACAGACTTTCCAAGTACATTCACCGCGTTTAGAAAGTGCGTAGAGAAATCACCACGGCATTGGCAAGTTGCCAAAAGTATCGACACCCCCGTATTGGCACTGCATGAGCAATTACTAAACTTATACTCCCCTATTGCCTGGCCAGATCAAGAACACTGCCCACCTCTCGTTTTATCCGGCGGCGAACGAGGTGGCAAACAATGGTTAAAACATTACCTCTGGGAACAACGAGCCATCAGTCATTACAAACGTACTCGCAATGACTTAATTGATCGTCCTATGGAACACGCCTCAAGCAGCCATCTCAGTGCTTACCTTGCTTGGGGCTGTTTATCTGCACGTTATGTCTGGCATGAAATCCTGCAATACGAAGCCGTATATGGCAGCGATGAGCACTCCTACTGGCTTAAATTTGAGCTTCTATGGCGCGAGTATTTTCATTGGTCTTTACGTAGTTCAATGATCAACCCCAAGCACGATTTTGGCGCCGCACTCTTTTCGGAAGGCGGACTACAAAGAAAAGCACACGGTAGTCAGTTCAACGAGGAGCGATGGCAAGCATGGTGGCATGCCACGACAGGCGTTCCTATGATTGACGCAGGGTTACGCGAACTACAACAAACCGGTTTTGTTTCTAATCGCTTACGGCAAAACATGGCGAGTTATTTTATTCATCAATTAAAACTGGATTGGCGTTTAGGCGCACGCTGGTTTGAGATGCATTTAATTGATTTTGATGTGGCCAGTAATTATGGCAACTGGGCTTATATTGCAGGCGTTGGCCATGATGCGCGCCCTCAGCGCCAATTCGATTTAAATAAGCAGTTACATCAATATGATCCTGAATTAACACATATTCGACAATGGTGCCCCGAACTCAATCTCGTTACTTTGGATGACGTACTGGCTCACCAAAGCGGAATAAAACACCTAGAGACATACCCAGCCCCCGTTGTTCCTGTATTTGACGGAGAGCATTAATGCTGCAAGTAGTATGGTTTAAACGGGATTTAAGAACACAGGATAATGCCGCGTTAACCGCCGCTCTAAATGCTGGCCCTACGCTGTGCATTTACGTTTTAGAACCTGAGTATTGGCAACTCCCCGACACTAGCAATCGCCAGTGGATGTTTATTCGTGAGTCCCTACTCGATTTACATCAAGACCTAATGAGCAAAAATGGCGGGCTTCAATGGTATGCTGGTAGTGTGATTGATGTGCTCGAAACAATACAGAAAGAGCATGGAGAATTTGCACTGCATAGCCATGAAGAAACTGGAAATTTATGGACGTATCAGCGTGATAAAAATGTAAAAAAGTGGTGCCAACAACAAGGTGTTCACTGGCAAGAATATCGCCAATTTAGTGTGACTCGTGCACTTAATAATCGTGATGCATGGGCATCGACTTGGAAAAAAAACATGGAGCAACCCGTCGTCGTCTTGCCAAAAAACGGCGTATTTTCGTGGTTAAATCATACTCAGCCTGCGCAGGACTTGCCCCACTCAGTCAGCCATGACCCAACACCTTGCCTTGGTCGCCAACGCGGTGGAAGAAAACTGGCCTTAAGCGTTTTTGAAAGTTTCTTAACATTGCGCGGAGAAACCTATCGAGGGTCTATAAGTTCTCCTATTACAGCCGAGTCGGCTTGCTCTCGTTTAAGCCCTTACCTCGCCTATGGCTGCCTCAGCATGAGGGAATTATACCAAACACTTCAGCAGCACCAGCAGAGTGCCTCTGGCCGCTGGAAAGCAAGCCTGAGCGCTTTTGAATCACGTTTATGGTGGCACTGTCACTTTATTCAAAAGCTCGAAGATGAACCACAAATGGAGATGAATAATCTTCATCCCGCGACCAACCATCTAAACCGAATAATGAATGAGGAATTTTTTTCAGCATGGCAGCATGGTAGAACGGGCTGGCCGATGGTGGATGCTTGTATGCGTTACTTGCAACACTATGGCTGGATCAACTTTCGTATGCGCGCCATGCTCGTCTCGGTAGCCAGCTTTCCCTTATGGCTCCCGTGGCAGCCTGTCTCGCACTGGCTCGCTTCGCTATTTACCGATTACGAACCCGGTATTCACTACCCGCAAGTGCAAATGCAGGCGGGCACAACGGGCATCAACATTCCACGCATGTACAACCCGATTACGCAGGCACAAAAGTGCGATCCAAGTGGCAACTTCGTTCGTCAGTGGGTGCCTGAATTAAAGCATGTGTCCGACCAATGGATTTTCGAACCTTGGTTAATGAGTAAAAAACAGCAGCAACATTTTGGATTGATCATTGGTGAAGACTACCCCGCGCCACTTGTCGACTTCGCACAAGCATCGCGCATGGCCCGAGCAAGAATGCAGCACATTAATACCGGTGAATACCGAGCCACCGCTAAAGAAATTGGCCAAAAACACGGCTCCAGAAAACGTCGATTTCCTAGAAAAAAATGGCCAAGTCGTGCGTCGAAAAACGAGCAACAACTCAGCCTATTTTAATTAGAACGTGGTCTGCAGCAACCGACCTGAAAATCACTGAATTAAAAGTACTCACTATTCGCAGGTGCCGCACCCGCCACATGGTGATAATGCTCAACGCCGTAGACTTCCGTTAACAGTTTCGCTTCTCCGTTAGGCTGCACCATACGAGCGTGTTCCCGACACAGTTCACGCGGCTCTTCCACCCCACAACTGTGCGCAATAATGCCCACCTCTTGCACCAAAGACCGTGCAAAGTGCGCTACGCGCTCAGCTTTGTCTTCCGGCACTAAACCACGCTGTAAACGAGGATCATGGGTGGTAATACCCGTAGGGCAAGTGTTTTTATTGCACTGCAACGCCTGAATACAGCCTAATGCGAACATAAATCCGCGCGCTGTGGTAACAAAGTCAGCACCAACACAAATCGCCCACGCGACGCGGTCGGGTGTGATTAACTTTCCTGAAGCAATAATGCGTATTCGAGGACGTAAACCAAAATTATCGAGTGTATCCACCAGTAAAGGTAACGCTTGCCCTAAAGGTAAGCCCATATAATCTATTAATGATTGCGGCGCTGCGCCTGTGCCACCTTCTGCGCCATCCAACGTAATAAAATCTGGGGCACTTTGCGAACCACGTTGCTCAATGGCACGGCAGAGATCAATGATCCAATCGTTACTGCCGAGCACGGCTTTAAAGCCCACAGGTTTACCGGTAATGTCACGAACGTGGTTGATCATATCGAGCAAGTCATCAACGGATCGAATTTCAGGGTGTCCGTTCGGGCTAATAGAATCTTCACCCACATGAATCTGTCGAATGTCGGCAATTTCCTGGCTGACTTTTGCGCCCGGTAAAATGCCGCCCTTCCCCGGCTTTGCGCCCTGGCTCATTTTAATTTCAAACATTTTCACTTGCGGCTTTTGAGCGATGTCTCTTAGTTTGTCATCATCCAACGAGCCATCTTTCTTGCGTACGCCGTATTTTGCGGTGCCAATTTGGAAAACGATGTCGCAGCCACCCTCCAGATGATACGGCGATAAACCGCCCTCCCCCGTATTCATCCAACAACCCGCTTTGGCTGCGCCTTTTGATAACGCCGTAATCGCAGGACTAGAAAGCGCGCCATAACTCATGCCCGAGATATTCACTAACGCCGAAGTCGAATAAGGCGTACGACAATGCTTACCAATAGTGATCGGCTGAGATTCGCTGTGGTCTTTACTTAACGCGGGAAACGGGCTGTTCACGAACATCACCGTACCGGGAACGTCGAGTCGGCGTGTCGAGCCAAACGCCACGGTCGTACTGATATTTTTAGCCGCTCGGTACACCCAGCTACGATCTGCGCGGTTAAACGGCAGCTCTTCACGATCCATGGCAAAAAAGTACTGGCGGAAGAATTCCCCCAGATGCTCAAAGAAGTATCGGAAACGACCAATCACTGGAAAATTACGCCTGACCGTGTGCTTCGTTTGTAAACGGTCAGTGATGTAGGCGTATAAAAACCAAATTAAGCCCAGCAGCCCAGTCAATAATATGATCGAAAGCAGGCCTAATAAGCCCCAAGCGGCAAGGTAAAATATATCGTTGTTCATAAATATCCCTCAGAATCCGCACAGGGTAATGCAGTGGCTCATGCCTGAAAAGATACTTATGTTGTGTGATGAATATAATTGGGGAAATGCGGTCAATTGAGCGCTGTTTCATTAAAGCTCGACTCTCAAAGCCAGTGCTCAAACTCAATACTCAAATCCCTTTCGGGACTTCGCCCCCGGCCCCATGCAAGGAAAAGTTTCTCCTTACGATCCTCTCTTTTCGGCGTATCTGGCTTCATTCAGCCAACGGCAGTCATTATGCCGCACGCACGCCGATAAGGGATAAACTCCCCTTGGGAGTCATTGGGCCTAGATATTCAAAGCACGGCTTCCTGTCAGCGGTAGTGCTGCTTAAAAGCCGTAAAACAGCAGTGTTCAATTGAGTGGTTTCGCCACACACGTGCAACCGGCCGGAGAGCCTTTCCTTCAGACAATAGTGCAGGCAATAGTGCTGACAATAAAAAAGCAGCCAAAAGGCTGCTTCTCTATCAGTACACTACTGCTGCACTGCTTACGTGGCTAGGGTGCCGTGGCTCTCGCCGTAACCCTGGCTTCATGCCATGGGTGTAATATTCTTAACGTTCTTAGCAGAAAAGTAGACAAAGCCTCCTTCTAGGTCGCCCACCTCAACTCTGTTGGGCGCTAGTGGCGAGCTTTTTACAGCCGCGATGTACAGTCCTTTGCTGGCGACAAGGTTTTTATCGACGTCATTAAAGTGAGGCTGAGAGAAGGCGAATGTTTTACGTTCACAATCTCGCTCAAGAGTAAGTATCAACTGAGCGTCTGCTAGCTCAGTGGCACGGGAAAAATTCACGTAACTCACCTCGTAACTCTGGTCGAATTCAAAAAGATACTGATCGAGTGTTTGGCGGCTAATGCTCATGTGACTGTTACCTATAACGGTGTTATCTATTTACAGTGTTAGGTTTAGCTGCCGATCTTGTTAATTTCCATACCTGATAACAGAAAACTACACGAAACTTTTAAACGTCATTTTTCCGTGTTTTCAGTCACTTACAACTCGTAAAAAACGGGTTGATTAGTACAAATGCTACCAATGACAGGTGTCAATTAATTGGTTGCGTAAACGCGTTGTTACTGTGAACAGAAGGCTAACACAGCCTCAAGCTAAGCTCATCCAGCATCACCACAATCGCATAGTCTCCTCTAACGCTTGGCCCAGATTAGGGTATTTGAAGTCAAAACCCGCTTGCGATAGTACTGTAGGGCTAACATTCTGCCCTTTTAATAACAGCTCGCTTAACTCTCCAAAAATGAGTTTTGCGGCAACACTTGGCATCGGGAATAGTGCTGGCCGGTGCAGCGTTGTTGCCAGACTCGCTGTAAATTCACGATTAGACACAGGAGTCGGTGCCGTCATGTTAACAGGCCCCGTTAAATCGGACGCCAACAAGTAGTTAATCGCCCGACAATAATCATCTCGATGAATCCAAGAGATCACTTGCTGCCCACTGCCAATCACACCACCTAAGCCCAGCTTAAAAGGAAGACGCATACGCTTAAGCATCCCGCCGTGCTCTCCCAGTACTATACCGGTTCGTAGTAAGACTAAACGCTTTGTCCGGTCATTCAAGCCTTTAGCCGCGTGTTCCCAGTCAATGCAAAGGCTGGCGGAAAAATCAGTACCTGCTGCGGACGTTTCAGAGAACGTAGGCCAGATTCCATCTACGCTGCCGTAGTAACCCACCGCAGATCCTGACAACACCGCTTCGAACTGCTGATTGGTCGAATCCGCCCAGCGAGCCAACCGCTGAGTTAAGCCGACACGGCTGTCTCTTAGCGCTTGCTTGCGCTTGGGCGTCCAGCGCGCATCGGCAATGCCTTCACCGGCAAGATTGATAACCCAATCAATACCTGAGCTTTCACCCTTATCTTGAGCACTAACATTAATATCACTGAACTCAGAGACTGCCGTGACTTTGCCAATCCAGCGTTCCGGAATCCACTTGGGACGCCGAGTAAGGAGAGTGATGTCATGGCCATCTAACAACCAACCGTCAATCAACTTGCTGCCGATAAAGCCGGTACCACCGGTAATTAATATTCGCTTACTCATAAGCTTTTCTCCTCAGTGGTGTAACAAGACCCAATGATGCCGGGCCTGTTACATCAGCACTTGCAATCTATGTCGGCTTTCGTCGTTAGAACTGTTCTGACGTTAGCGCCATTAGCGAGTCTTTGCCTGCTTCTATTTCAGCCATCAGAGATAATGTCTGTGGTAAAATTTTCTGCATATAAAAGGCTGCTGTTTCAATCTTCGCTTTGTAAAGGTCGGTTTCGGTTGCACCATCATTTAACTGTTGCTGTGCAACACCGGCCATTCGGCTCCAGAAATACGCAACCGCTGTTAAGGCAAACAAACGAAGATAAGGCGTTGCAGCAGAAGCCGCTTGCTCGCGATCACCCATGCCATTTTGCATTAACCACATAGTCGCTTTCTGTAAACGACCGACCGCCGCTTGCAGCTCTTCACTGTGAGGTACACCACCGTCTGTTTTGAGGTAAGCGTCCATCATGGCGAAGTAGCGTTTCACCGCACGTCCACCCGCGTGACCCAGCTTACGGCCCACAAGATCCAGCGCCTGGATACCGTTAGTGCCTTCGTAGATACGCGTAATACGTGAATCACGGACAAATTGCTCGACCGGCCAATCTTGAGTAAAACCAGAGCCACCCATTAGCTGCAGCGCATCGTTGGCACAGAAGAAACCCTCATCCGTTAGGAAAGCCTTAACAATAGGGGTCAACAATTGCACCATATCATCTGCTTGCTCGCGTTCTTCCGCCGACTCAGCTTTATGAGCAATATCGAGCTGCATTGCCGTGAAATAGGCCAATGCACGGCTGCCTTCGATGGTCGCTTTTTGACGCAGCAACATACGGCGTACATCTGGGTGAACCATGATGCTGTCCGCTGGCTTGTCTGGCTCTTGTGGGCCTGACAACGCACGTGACTGACGACGCTCTTTGGCGAACTCTAGTGATACCTGATACGCCGATTCCGCAATACCTAACCCCTGCAAGCCTACCATTAAGCGTGCGCTGTTCATCATCACGAACATGGCCTGCAACCCTTTGTGAGGTTCGCCTATCAACCAGCCTTTGGCTTCTTCAAAATTCATTACACAGGTGGCTGAGCCTTTAATCCCCATTTTATGCTCTAAACCACCACAAAATGCGGGGTTACGGCTGCCGTCTTCTAAAAACTTAGGCACAAGGAATAGTGAGATACCTTTCGAGCCAGAAGGCGCATCCGGCAACTTAGCTAACACCAAGTGAATAATATTATCGGCTAAATCGTGCTCGCCGCCCGTGATCCAAATTTTAGTGCCCGAAATAGCATAAGAGGCGTCGGCTTGCGGTTCTGCCTTGGTGCGAATCAAACCCAAATCCGTACCACACTGCGGCTCGGTCAAACACATTGTGCCTGTCCACTCGCCGCTGATTAGCTTTGGAAGGTACTTTTCTTTTAATTCGTCGGTGCCGTAAGACGTAAGCGCATTGACCGCGCCGTGAGTCAGACCCGGATACATACCCAAAGAAAGGTTGGCAGAGCAGACCATCTCTTCAGCCAGTGTATTCAGAGTGTGAGGTAAGCCTTGACCTCCGTATTCCACTGGGCCAGCTAAGGCAGTCCAGCCTGCTTCAGCAAACTGACGATAGGCGTCAGGGAAACCGTCGGGTGTTTTCACATCGTGTGTTTCAGTATCGTACTGACAGCCTTCACGATCTCCAGAAGCGTTAAGCGGGGCCAATACATTTTCAGCAAGCTTCGCCCCTTCTGTCAGCATGGCATCCATGATTTCACGGGTAGCATCTTCACAGCCTGGCAATTCTGGAAGAATTTTATCGCCGTTCAGTACTTCATAAAGAACAAACTGCATGTCTCGTAGTGGCGCTTTATAACTCATGACTTTTCCTCAATCGAAATTAATTAGTTATACGATAGTTATACATAATAAGATTTATCTGTACAATAGTTTTGTATAAATAATATTACTGGGGTTACACTACCCACTTAAATTTGCATAAGTTTCACGGTGGCTTTTTTATGATCAAGACAGCACGTACAAACGAGTCAACTACTCCTAGAGTGGCTATCGTAGGCGCCGGCATTGCCGGATTAACGGCTCTGCAAGATCTCTCCGCCAGCGGTGCTCACGTCACTGTATTTGATAAATCCCGAGGATCAGGCGGGCGTATATCCAGTAAAAAGGTGGGCGAGTCCTCGTGGGACATGGGGGCTCAATTCATGCGAGCACACACGCCTGAGTTCGCTGTAGAGCTTGATCATTGGAGCAACAAAGGCTGGGTCGCAGAATGGCCAGTCACGCCTTGGATCATTGATGAGCATGGCGCAACCCCTTCGCCGGATAACGCTCGCCGCTTTGTCGGTGTGCCGCGAATGACAGGCCTTAGCCGAGGTTTATTAGAAGCGGCGGCAGAATTCATCACTCAAACTCGCATTGTGAGCACTGAGTTTATAAATAATGAAAAAAGTGGCCAATGGTATCTGAACGATGATAACAACAACCGCCACGGTCCCTTTGATTCTTTAGTCATTAATGTGCCGCCCGAGCAAGCACTTCCTCTTTTACCGGTAGACAGCCCATTTATAGAGCAAATCCAAAATTACACAATGCAACCTTGCTGGACATTATTACTGGGATTTGCTGAACCGCTGACCACTGAGATAGATGCTGCCTTTGTTAAAACGGGGCCACTCGCTTGGATAGCTCGCAATACCTCTAAGCCCGGCCGTCATGATCAGGCCAGTGCAAGCGATGAGTGGGTTATTCAGGCAACCCACGAATGGAGCCAGCAGCATGTTGATGCATCGCGCGAAGACGTGTTTGCGCACCTCACTCAAGCTTTTGCTGAAAGCTTAGGGGGTCAACTTCCTGATACTCAAGACACTTGGCTGCATCGCTGGCTTTTCTCTATACCCACTCAAGCCCCCGAACTTGGCGCATTTCATGACAACGCGCATAATCTAGCCATCTGCGGAGACTGGTGCCAGCACGGTTCCATTGAAGGCGCCTGGATCAGTGGCAAAGCCGCCGCACAACGACTTTTGGAGCAATAATTACATGAGTACTCAACCCTCTTCATCACATACATCAACCATCTTGCTGGCTCACGGCAGTACCGATCAAAACTGGCTTGCTCCTTTTGGTGATCTTATTGCCAACATTCGCTCTGGACTCAACACAGAACGTGTAGAGCTTGCCTACATGGAGTTGGCAGAGCCATCTCTTGAACAGCAGGTGACTTTATTAGCGAGCGAGGGATACACCCATATTGATGTATTGCCTCTATTCTTTGCCGCTGGACGCCACTTGCGCCGCGATGTGCCCAAAATAATAGAAACTCTACAAGCAGAACTGGCCGTGCAAGGCCATACAATCACTATCGATTTGCACCCGCCGGTTGGCCTAGACCCTGAAGTGGCCTCAGCGATTAGCCGAATAGTGATACAAAAAGTCAGTCTAGACGCATAAACTTATACAAAATATCATTTTATTGTACAAAAAGAGTTGACTTGTACAACCTGAAGCGGCCAATATAAAGTTATACAAAGGTCGCTTCAGGAGTTATACAAATGATTAACTTATCGAACGAAAAAATCCCCGTTGGTATCAGTGCCTGCCTGATGGGTGATTCAGTACGCTTTAACGGCGGCCACAAGCGCTCACGTTTTTGTACCGACATTTTGAGCGAATACTTCGACTTCCGCTCAACCTGCCCAGAAGTTGCCATCGGCATGGGCACCCCACGCGAACCGATTCGCTTAGTGAGCGAGCATCCTAACGACGATAATATTCGCGCTGTTGGGGTGGATACCCCCGAGCTTGATGTTACCGACAAGCTCAAAGACCATGCCGTTACCGTTAGTGCAAACAGTTCAGAATTGTGTGGCTTTATCTTTATGCAGAAAAGTCCAAGCTGCGGTGTATTTGGAGTAAAGCGCTACTTACCTAATGGCCACCCAGAAGGCACTGTGTCTGGGATATTTGCCAAGGAATTTGCTCGTCGTAACCCCCTATTACCGATAGAGGAAGCTGGCCGCCTAAATGATGCTGCTCTACGCGAAAATTTTCTGGTACGTGTATTCACCTATCGTGACTGGCAACTCTTTCGCCAGCAGGAAGTGACCGCTGCACGCTTGATCGACTTTCATTCGAAGTACAAATACTTAGTGATGGCCCATAGCCTTGTGCACTACAAAGAACTTGGTCGCTTGCTGGCCAACCTATCTCATGACGTTGAAAGTATTGCCGATACTTACTTTGAGAAGTTAATGGCGGCATTAGCCAAGCCTGCAAGTCGAAGAATGCACACGAATACGCTAATGCACTTACAAGGCTACTTAAAAGACTTAATCAGCGCCGATGACAAGCGCGAAATGGCACAACTGATTCTGCAGTACCGTGAAGGCATCGTGCCCTTAGTCGTGCCGTTAACTCTGCTCAAGCATCATTTAAATCATTTTGAAGACGCCAATGCGTATGCCCGTCAGCAGGTCTATCTGAACCCACACCCTTATAAGCTTGGCCTAAGGAACCATCTGTGAATCAGGCACAATTCAGCGGCTACCCGATTCGCGAGTTTGCGCGGCTAACAGGAGTAAACCCTGTGACGCTGCGTGCTTGGGAGCGTCGCTACGGCATTATTAGCCCCTTACGTACCCCTAAAGGGCACCGTTTTTATAACGATAATCATGTCACCCAAGTTAAAAATATTATTTATTGGCTAGAGCAAGGCTACCCGATTAGGCAGGTGAAGCTTCTTCTTACCGCACCGCCCGAGCAAAATGATGCTCCCGCCGATGACTGGGCCGCTCAAAATGCACACATGCTGACTATGGCCTGCGAATTAAATTACCGTGGCCTCGATGATTTATGGACCACAGGGTTAGCCACATACCCAATGGCGGTTTACTACGAACGCTGCTTATTGCCCGTGCTCAGCGAATTACGCGCCGATCCAAATCTTGCTATGGTGCTGAACGGATTTAATTATTTACTCAAACGTAAGCTGGCCAATCTCATAAGTTTGCAAAGTAAACAAGCACAAGGAGACGCTGTGTTGATGGCGGTCAGCCATGAAGATGCTGAGCTACAATTACTGTCATCCGCTTATGCCTTAGGTGCTGCAGGCTACCGTGTTGAATTTTTTGGACCAAATATCGCACCTGACCACATCCAAATTGCAAGTTTGATCGTAAAGGCTTCATGGGTATGGATTCATATCCACCCAAGCAACCATGACGAAACAGCGAACTGGCTTCATATTGCAGAAGAATGTAGTACTCCGGTGTATTACTCAGGCGCTATTCCACAGGCACTGGTATCCGGCACGGCACTAGGAGATAACATCACCATGCAAGTTCAGACATTCATCACTACATCAGGGAATCGCTCATGACCCGCCTTGTCTGGTTTCGCACCGATCTTCGTATTCATGATAATCCGGCACTCGCTCATGCTCGCCGTAACAATGATGAAGACACCCTAGCCATTACTTTTGTTGTTGAGCCACAGTGGCAACAACACCAATTGGGCGAACGGCGCATTAACTTGATGAAACAAGCCATCGCTGAACTGCATGCGTCACTGAGCAACATTGGTATACCACTACTAACGATTACAAAAGCGAGTTTTGCCGAGTGTGAAGAACACTTAATTAAGCTGATGCAAGAATTCACATTCAGTGAATTAAATTTCAATATTGAATATGAAGTGAATGAACGCCTTCGCGATATTAACGTCTCACGTTGGTGTCACGACAACGATATCGTCGTGAATAAATTTCACGATCAATGTCTTATCGCACCCGGCGAACTAAAAACTTTAGGTGGCGATCCATATCGCGTGTATTCGCCATTTAGAAAATCATGGCTAAAAGAGATGCAAGAGTTTTGTCCTGCGCCTTGCGCTGCGCCTGAAAAACAGGATGAGACAAGTATTAGTCAGAATACGCTAATCCACTGGCAGGAAAACACAAACCTTCCTAAGTGGGAGACCGATGATGAATGGATTGCTGACGAAAATTCAGGGCATGAGCGTTTACGTGAATTCTTAGACAAAGACGCCTTGCACTACCACGAGTGGCGAGATATTCCAGATTTAGATGCCACCAGTGGCTTGTCTTTTTATCTGGCTCTCGGATTGCTATCTCCACGCCAATGCATATACACCGCTTGGCAAAGTAATGCTTGTGCATTAAGTGGCGGAGAAGAAGGCATTAATACATGGATTAACGAACTTATTTGGCGCGAGTTTTATCGTCATTTACTCGTTGCCTACCCGAATCTGTGTAAGCATAAGTCATTCAAGCCCGACTACGACGATATTAAGTGGCGAGATGCACCAGACGACTTTCAGCGCTGGTGTGATGGCGAAACCGGCTATCCCATTGTTGATGCAGCCATGAAGCAACTGAAAGAACGTGGCTGGATGCACAACCGCTTGCGCATGATTACGGCCATGTTTCTGACCAAGCATTTATTAATTGATTGGCGCTGGGGCGAAGACTATTTCAGCAAGCACCTTGTCGATGCTGATTTAGCATCCAACAATGGCGGCTGGCAGTGGAGCGCGTCGACTGGCGCCGATGGCGCGCCATACTTTCGCATATTTAATCCAACCACACAGTCAGAACGTTTTGACAGCAAAGGTTACTTTATTGTCCAGTACTTACCTAAACTTGGTGGATTACCGGCCAAATCACGACATAACCCATCTGCCGCAGAGCGCTTGCAATGTAAGTACCCTGCACCTGTGGTAGAACACAAGTACGGGCGCGAACGCGCCCTAGAAACTTTTAAAGCCTGTGCAGGATAACGGCATGAAATCACAGAACAAACACTCCTTATTTACTCGATCGCTGACTAACAAAGTGACCAACATCGTGCGCTGGTTTGATTCCTACGCTGGTAGCGATGAAGATATGACAAGCACAGCTTTTAATTGGGTTCGTGTTATCCCTTTTATTCTTTTGCATTTGGCTTGTTTTTTTGCCTTTTTAACAGGGGTTAGCACCACTGCCATTGTCGTGTGTTTAGCCTCATTTTGGCTACGGATGTTCGCCATCACCGCGTTTTATCATCGATACTTTGCGCATCGAAGCTATAAAACCAATCGTTTCTGGCAATTTATATTTGCCTTACTAGGCAATATGTCAGCACAGCGTGGCGCACTTTGGTGGGCCGCACACCATCGCGCCCATCACCAACATGCGGATACCGAAGATGACCTTCACTCCCCAATACAGCGGGGTTTTTGGTGGAGTCATATGGGCTGGTTCACCTGTGACGCCAGTTTTAAAACACAACACCACCGCATCAAAGACTTTGCCCGTTTCCCGGAACTAAGATTTTTAGATCGCTTTGATGGTTTCGCCCCACTACTCCTTATTGCTTTGCTCTACCTCGGTGGCGAATTAATGGCGGCTTACGCGCCCACTTACAACACCAACGGCGCACAGCTGGTGGTCTGGGGGTTTGTTATTTCAACAGTGCTGTTATTCCACTCCACTGTCACCATTAATTCGCTTGGCCATATTTGGGGAAATCGTCGATTCAATACCAAAGACCACAGCCGTAATAACGGCCTACTTGCTTTGCTAACATTAGGTGAGGGATGGCACAACAACCATCACCGCTGGGCAGTATCCGCGCGCCAAGGGTTTTACTGGTGGGAAATCGACATCAGTTACATGATTTTAAAAGGCATGAGTTACCTAGGTATTGTTCATAGTTTAAGTCCAGTGCCAGTGCACGTACTAAAGGAAGGTAAACAAGCCGATCAAGATAAGCGAGATGCGTTATGAGTCTTGATCTAGGTCGCACACCCTATGCTCAGTTTTGTTCGTTGTATCAAAACTTAGGGCCAGACAATGTCACCAAAGACATGCTCGCTCAGGTGTATGCAAACGACGTTATTTTTCAAGATCCGATGCATGAAATACACGGGCTAAAGAAGTTAAGTCACTATTTTATTTCACTGTATTCGAACGTCATCAGTATTAGCTTTGATTTTCATAAAGCCGAAGGTAATGAATCCTCAGCCATGATGTACTGGACTATGACTTATCGGCACCCAAAGCTACATAAAGGCAAGCAAGATATCCGTGTTGAAGGCGTAAGCTTACTGCAATGGAAAGACGGAAAAATCATTCGTCATCAAGATATTTTCGATGCAGGCACCATGCTCTACGAGCATATTCCCGTATTAGGCTGGATGATTAAAAAGCTGAAGGAGCGACTACTATGAGCAACGCGATTCCTCTTAAAAACCAAGTAATCTGGTTAACCGGTGCATCGTCCGGTATTGGCGAAGCGCTGGCGGAAAACTTAGCCCCTTTGTGTACCCATTTGTACATTAGTGCTCGCTCAGCTGAAAAATTATCGCACCTAGAAAATGCCTTCAGCAATATCACAGCCATTGCTGCTGACATTACAGATGAAGCATCGTTAGCCGCTGCCGTTGCTCAAATTCAATCTGAGGCTGGGCGCTTAGATACTGTGATCGCCAATGCAGGGACTTGTGAATATGTGGATGTTAATCAGTTTGATACCGCTCTATTTCGCCGAGTACTAGAAACCAATGTACTTGGTTTAGTGAATACCGTCGGAGCGGCACTGCCTCTACTTAAACAAAGTGAACGTGGCTATATCGTGGGCGTTAGCTCATCCGTTGCCATGCTTGCTATGCCGAGAGCACAAGCCTACGGCAGCAGCAAAGCCGCCGTTACGCATTTTCTTGAGAGCATGAAAGCCGATTTAACCCCCCTTGGTTTAGATGTTTCAGTCGTCAGCCCCGGATTCGTTAAAACGCCGCTCACGGACGTTAACGATTTCCCAATGCCAATGCGTATTACTGCGGATCAAGCCGCCAAAGAAATCGTGAAAGGCCTACGTAAACGTACGTGGCATATTCACTTTCCCAAGCGCTTTACCTTTATTTTATGGATGCTTGGGAATTTACCTGCTTTTTTACGACACAGAATAACTGCAGCAATGTCGAGATCAACGACCAACACTCAACAGGAATCAAAATAATGAAAGAACGTATCGCGATTATTGGCTCCGGTATTTCGGGCCTAACCTGTGCTTGGTTGCTTCGACATAAATACGACGTACATCTATTCGAAGCAAATGATTACTGTGGTGGCCACACACAAACCACCGACGTTGAAATCGACGGCAAAGTTTGGCCAGTAAACACAGGATTTATTGTTTTTAATGATTGGACCTACCCAAACTTCATTCGCCTAATGGATCAACTTGGTGTGAAAAGCGAAGACTCCGACATGAGCTTCAGCGTAAAAAGTGAAACCACCGGCTTAGAGTACAACGGCCATACACTCAATAGTTTGTTTGCGCAGCGTCGAAATATTTTCCGCCCCTCTTTTTGGGGCATGATTCGCGACATCATTCGATTTAATAAGGAAACACGAGCGGAGCTAAAAGCCGACACGCTGGATCGTGAAGAAACTCTAGGCAGCTATTTACAGCGTAATAACTATGGTTCAGCCTTCCGTGATGACTACATTGTGCCTATGGGTGCGGCGGTTTGGTCGGCCAGCGAAGACATGATGATGCAATTTCCACTCTACTTTTTTGTACGATTTTTTAACAACCACGGCATGCTAAGTGTTGATGATCGTCCACAGTGGCGCGTCATTTCTGGCGGATCTCGTACGTACGTTGAACGCATGCTGAAAGACTTACCGGCTAAACAAGTGTATTTAAATACTCCGGTTGACGGCGTCAGTCGAAAACCTACGTGTGTTGAAATTACCAGCCACCGTGGTACAGAAACCTTTGACCAAGTGATCTTTGCGTGTCATAGCGATCAAGCCTTACACATGCTGAATGATGCCAGCGCGACCGAACAGGACGTGCTAGGCGCTATCCCCTACAAAATGAACGATGTGGTATTGCATACAGATCGCAATATTTTACCCAAACGAAAGTTAGCTTGGGCCGCATGGAATTATCATATTGATGGCAAAAAAGAGGATGCGGTCGCGGTCACTTACTACATGAATCGTCTGCAAAATTTTGAAACCGCCCCGGTCGATTTTTGCGTCACCTTGAATAAAACAGAAATGATTGATCCGAAGGCAATCATTCGACAGTTTCAATACGCTCACCCGGTATTTACCCTGAAAGGCATGGCTGCCCAACAACGCCACACGGAAATCAGCGGCATAAATCGAACGCATTTTTGTGGTGCCTACTGGTTTAACGGCTTTCATGAAGACGGCGTCTGCAGTGCCTTGCGTGTCACTGAAGCATTAGGTGTGAAATTATCGTGAGCTATTTAAACAGCGCTCTGTTTACAGGCTCTGTGCGCCACCGACGCTATCACCCGGTCGATAATCATATTGAATACCGCGCATTTATGCTGTGGTTGAATCTTGATGAGGCTGATGCTGTATTTTCAAAAACGTCTTTATGGGGAACAGGCCCTTGGTCGCTGGCACGCTTTTGTCGTGGCGACTATTTCAAACTGAAAGACCATAAAAGCACTGACACAACAAACAGTACTCAAGATCTGAAAGATCATGTTTGCTGCGCATTTGAGCGCGATACTGGTGTCCGCCCTCATACCATTTGCATGATGACTAACTTACGTTACTTTGGGTATTTAATTAATCCGGTAACGTTTTACTACGCGTACGATGCGCAGGAAAATTTACTGGGGATCGTCTCTGAAATTACAAATACGCCTTGGGATGAGCGCTTTCATTACACCTTAATTGCGAACCAGCCAACATCTAAAAGCTTCGAAAGGCGTGGCATCAAGGCTGACCACGTTCATAGTAAGGCGGGAGAGAGTTCAAGCAAACGATACCGCTATGTGTTCGATAAGGTATTCCATGTTTCGCCGTTCAATCCATTAGATATGACGTATGTGTGGAGCATGCCCGAGATCACAGATCAGTGCTTTATTCATATGCAGACGTTCAATAATGAATCGCCACCTACCGATACTAGCGATCCAGAATCAGAGCGGAACGCGCCGTTTCACAACGAAGGCCGTCTGGACTTTGATGCCACCATGGCGATGCAACGACGCGCTCTTACCGCATCGAGTATGCGCCAAGCGCTGCTGCAATATCCGTTGATGACGCTCAAAGTAGTGTGGGGAATATACAGTAACGCAATGCGATTATGGCTTAAAAAAGCGCCATTTTACGATCACCCCAATAATGATCCTCATAACAGAACGCAACCTACACCCAAACATAAACCGCAGAATACTCTGCATCCAGAACAGAAATAGAGGTAGAAGGAATAACGATGAAAACACTGACTCTAAAAGCTGAAGAAATGCCGTGGATGGATAGGTTCTGCCGCAGCGGACTGTTTGGCACGTTGAAAAATTTACACACAGGCTCTATCACTGTATTTGAAGGCGAAGATTCATTTCTATTCGGCGATGGCAGCTCTGATTTCAGCGTAAATTTAACCATCAACGACAGCGAGGCCTACCGCAGTATTGCACTCAATGGCAGCGTTGGCGCTGGTGAGTCTTATATGACCGGCGACTGGAGCTGTAGCGATTTACCTACCTTGATCCGCATTCTCTCGCGCAATAAAGACGTGGTCGACAGCCTTGATAGCGGCCTCGCAAATATAGGAAAGTTTGCCCTGAAAGGCATTCATGCCCTCAATCGCAATACCGCCAAAGGATCACGTCGAAACATCGCGGCGCACTATGACTTGGGCAATGATATGTTTGAGCTGTTTCTTGATCCAACCATGATGTATTCCAGTGGTATTTTTCCCTCTGAGACGGCGACGATGGAAGAGGCCTCAATTTACAAGCTCGACCGAATCTGCCAAAAACTCGACTTACAACCAAGCGACCACTTGGTAGAAATTGGTACCGGCTGGGGATCAATGGCCATTCATGCGGCTAAACATTACGGCTGCAAGGTCACCACCACGACGATTTCTGATGAACAATACGCGTGGGCCGAGCAAAAAGTAAAAGAAGAAGGCTTAGAAGATAAAATTACTCTATTGAAAAAAGACTATCGTGCACTCGAAGGCCAATTCGACAAGCTGGTATCCATCGAGATGATTGAGGCCGTTGGCTGGGAATATCTAGACACCTACGTAGAGACCATTAGCCGACTACTCAAAGATAATGGCATTGCGCTAATTCAAGCAATCACTATCGACGATCAACGCTACGAGCAAGCCAAAAAAGACGTCGACTTCATTAAACGCTATATTTTTCCGGGCAGTTTTATTCCGTGTATTACCGCGATTCAAACCGCAGTTACACGCAAAACCGATATGAAGATGACGCACATGGAAGACATCACCCCGCATTACGCACGCACTTTAGCGGCTTGGCGTAAACGCTTCCTAGAAAACAAACAAGACATCATCGCCAAGGGTTACAGCGAAGACTTCATTCGTTTATGGGATTTCTATTTTGCGTACTGCGAAGGCGGTTTTGCTGAGCGTGTTATTGGCGATGTCCATTTAATGTTCGCCAAACCTCTCAACCGTCGTACTCCTGTACTCGGCGAGTTATAAAAAATTTATGCTAAATAAGATCGTTAATGCGGTGGCATTTCAGCTGTGCTGGTTCGCTTGTGTACTCGGTGGCTCACTCTGGGCTGCCGGTGCTGTGGCACTTTTTTTAATGTGGCATTCTCAAGTTGTAAAAATACATGAGTGGCGGTTTATTATCGCAGGCACTGTGGCGGGGTTTTCCATTGATAGCCTCTGGTATTCACTCGGATTTATTCAGTTTCCTAATTACAATTTAGCCGTCATCCCCGCTTGGTTGATGTTGTTATGGCTGGCTTTCAATTGCACATTACAGCATTCGTTACTTACTTTTTTTCAGCGCCCATGGTTGATTGCTTTGCTTTCAGCCATCGCAGCCCCCTTCAGCTATTACGCCGGCTCGGTCATGGGGGCGATTGAGCTATCGCCTTTCGGTTTAATCGCCGTTGGCTTGGGCTGGGGAATACTGATGGGCTGTTTATCTTGGATATTTAATAAATACACGCCAGCTGTGACAGTGAAATAAACGCTGTTCATTAAAGTCCCCGGTATGGGACGTCGGAGAAAAGTATGAGTTGGATTATTAACATGAAGAGATTGGTATCGTTAGGCTGTAACGCTACACACTATACAGCGGCTAACACAACGGCTAGCACAACAGCTATCCCAGCAATAACTTCAGCGCTCATGTCCGTTAGCGTAGCGGTCTTAGCCTTGATCTTGCCATTGTGCTTAAGTTTAACGACAAACGCTGCCGAAGCTGTTGAATCGAAAAGTCTAACTCATACAAAAGATCAGTCTATTCATTATTCAGGCACAGCCTACAGCCTCGATAATGATCAAATTTTGTATCGCGAAGATCACACGTTGACGATGAAAGACGGCCAACCGATTGAGCGCACTACGCTGTATTACGATGCCGACAATCAGCTATTTGCCGAGAAAAACAATCGCTACCGCTCTCAATTCAACAACTCTGACTCCAACAACTCTGACTCCAGCAACACTGGTTCGGACAACTCGGCAACTCCTGACTTTATGCTAACCGACGACCGGTACGGCTACAGCGAAAGCATGGAGCAAGACGGAAAGCGTTGGCGTGTTGAGTACAAAGAGCCCGAAGAGTCCGGCAATAAAATCCTTTCTAAACCCGATTACACTCCCGTGATCGATGCGGGCTTTGATGAGTTTGTTCGCGCACACTGGAATGACCTTATGGAAGGCGATACCGTAAATTTTTCATTTGCTGTGCCTTCGCGCTTGGAATGGATCGACTTCCGCCTTATTCCGCTCGCGCAAAAAGATGGCACCCTAACGGTTGAAATGCGTTTAAAGTCACGATGGATTGCTTGGCTACTTGATCCAGTATTTTTAACTTACGATATAAAATCTAAGCGTTTACTCACCTATCGAGGTCTTACTAATATTCGCACCATGAATGGCGATGGTATTAAAGCTGAAATACGTTATACGTATCCTCTAAAGGATCAGTCATAAGCATTAAGGATTTGCTCAATGCGTAAATTTATAAAGTTAACCTTGGCAACAATGTATATCACCGCTTACGCGGTTCAAGGCGACGAGGTACAGCTGGATACGGTCACAACCACCAGCAGCGAGGCTATTGAAGCCGCACCTAAAATAAAAAAATTACTTAAGGTTCCTGGATCAGGAAATGATCCATTGCGTGCGATTGAAGCCTTGCCTGGGGTGGTATTTGGGAATGGCCGCGAAGCCGAGCCTGCCGTTCGAGGGTCTTCACCAAGCGATAACGCATATTATCTCGATTTTTTACCTGTGGGTTATCTCTTCCATAATGATGGCTCTAGTATCATCAATGATGCTTTGGTTGAAGGCTTTGATTTATACCCCGCCGCTTTTGGTTCTGAATTTAATGGTGCCACTGGCGCAGTTATCACTAGCCAATCTCGCTCCCCCTACTTTGATGATCGTCAGACCATTGTTGATTTAAGCTTACTGCGCGCAGGTGTTTTATTTGATGTTCCCACCGCGGATAACCAAGCGTTTTTTGTCAGTGGCCGCATGAGTTTGTTTCAGTACTACCTTGAAAATATTATCGACTCGGATCAGTTTGAATTTACCACCGTGCCTGAGTTTTATGATTACCAAGCTCGTTACGAGTATCAGCCAGACGCGCTTACGTCGATCCAACTTCAGGTTGTCGGCGCTCGAGATAAGGTCGGCCTCGACTTTGCGGACGATTCCGACGCTGTTCAGCAAGACCCAGCCCTAAGTGGTGGTCTAGCCGCTGAGCAATATTTTAATAGCCAAGGGGTGGTAGTTGATAAAGTCTATGGTTCAGGTTTAAGCGCTAAGTTAGGATTATCGCAACTTGAAGAAAGCTTCGAATTTCAGCTTGGCCAAGGCAATTTTATTGATGCTAAAAGTAACCGTTATGGGTTACGTACCCAGTTCGCCTACCCAGTATCTTATTCACATGAATTTCGTTGGGGGCTAGAGTTTGCCGAGCAACGTATTAATTATCGTGGTGCGTTCACAGCACCACCTTGTGATGAGTTCAGCAGCGATTGTCGTTTGGCTACGGCAACAGAAACTCTCCAAGGCCAAGGCGCTTTAACCATGCGTGAAACCAACATCAATCTTGCAGATCGCTGGGACGTGACTGATCGCTGGCAATTTACCCCCGGACTGCTATTTTCGTATCACGAATACTCAGGCAATCGATACCTTGAGCCAAAACTTGATAGTCGTTTAATAGTAAGCCCTTCGGTAACTTGGACGGCGGGCTATGGACAGTATCACTCACTTCCGGGAAATCCGGGGGAATACACACCAGAGTTTGGCAATCCTGAATTAGATGAAACGCGCGCTACCCATTACGTTACCGGGACCGAATATCTAATAAAAGAAGGCCTCTCACTTAAATCTGAAATTTACTATAAGGAATTAAGCGACATCGTTGTGTCTCGCGCTCCACAAGAGAACGACAGCGACCTCACCGTCAGTGAATACAACCAATTGCCACGCTACAGTAATGACGGTTCGGGACAAGCGTATGGCGTTGAAACATTACTCAACGCAGACTTTAGTGAACGCTGGTACGGCTGGGTATCTGTCGCGCTGTCACGTACTGAGCGCGAAAATGACATTACCGGAGAAGATTTCCGCTACGCCTACGATAAGCCCCTTGTGATTAATCTGGTCGGTAATTACCGCTGGAACAAACATTGGGGGCTGGGTTTAAAGTGGCGCTACGAGAGTGGCCAGCTAGTGACTCCGCTGGAAGGGGTTGAAGCCGATGACAATGTCGCTGGTTTATTCAACCCGATCTACGGTGATCCATTTTCTGAACGTCTCCCGGCTTATCACCGCCTTGATGTGCGCGCTGATCGCAATTTCCAGTTCACGACGTGGAATATGGATCTCTACATAGAAGTCATTAATCTTTACGCCCGTAAAAATGTGACGGGGTATCGCTACCTCAATGCAGACTATAGTGAACGAGAAGAAGTGAACGATTTACCTCCACTCGCCTCTTTTGGGGTTCGAATGGTGTTCTAAGCGGCCATAAAGTCTGTCATCACAGACAATTGTCCCATTAATATTCCAAATCAGTGATTTTAAGGCCATACTATGCCTAATTTACTAAAAACAGAGATTTCCTAATGCAAATCGGTAAACGCGAAGAGTTTGACCTCAACGAAATGGCTATTTTCGTTCATGTCGTCGAAGCCGGCAGTTTTACTGGTGCCGCCAAAAATCTGGGGCTGCCTAAATCCACGGTGAGCCGTAAGATTACGCAATTGGAGGAACGTTTAGGCGTTCGCCTCATTCAACGTACCACGCGCAGCCTGCGTTTAACCGATACGGGAAATGCTTACTACAACCAATGTGCTCGCATCCTTGGTGAAATAGAAGAAGCCAATATCGCCGTCACGCGTATGCAGAGCACACCCACAGGTACGCTACGCCTTACTGCCCCGGTCTTATTTGGTGCCACGGTGCTATCGGGCCTTATTGCTGAGTACACAGAAAAACACCCTCAGGTCAGTGTAGATCTCGTGTTAAGCGATCAGAAATTAGATCTCGTTCAAGACGGCATTGATGTCGCATTCCGAGTAGGTAATCTTGAAGATTCTTCTCTGATTGGTCGGCATTTAGGCGATGCCCGCTCTCTTCTTTGCGCAAGCCCTGATTACATCAAGCAACACGGTATGCCAAAACACCCTGAGAACCTTGCCGAGCATTCACTGATAAACCTGACTCAGTGGGCTAGCTGGCAACTCTGCGGAGCCAATGAAGAACTATACAATCACAACGTGAAAGCACGAATTCAAGTAAACGACTTTGCCAGTTTATATACCTTGGCGATGTCAGGCGCGGGCATATCACCACTGCCAACCTTAATTGCTGCCCCCGCTATTCGCGCAGGAAGCTTAGTTCCGGTATTACAGGATTGGCCATTTGAGGCTAGCCCTATTCATGCGTTGTACCCGAGCAATCGGCACTTGTCGGCGAAGGTGCGCAGTTTCGTTGATTTTGTGATCGAATCTGTCCGACCGACTCCTCCTTGGGAGGTTGGTGTAATAACAGAACTAACACCCGCAGTACCGACTGACATTGATAACCAATAAGAGGATTCACAGGGATGATACGCACACTCACATGTATGCCGGTGCTCTTTTTAGCGATCCTGAGTTCGACCGCTCTAATGGCCTGTTCAACAGATGACCAAACTGCGGCGCCAAGCGCTGAATCGAATAAACCTCTCACTGCGACATCGTCACAACCAGAAACACAGTTGCATACCGTGCGAACAGCCGCTGAAACGACCAGAGACCAATATCGTCACCCAGCCGAAACGCTGATGTTTTTTGAAATTGAGCCGGAGCATACCGTAGTTGAGATTTGGCCAGGTAAAGGCTGGTATACCGCCGTCTTAGCACCGTATTTGCGCCAACACGGTCAGCTAATAGCTGCTCACTTTGCACAAGAAAGTCCGGTTAAGTTTTTCCGTAATGCTCGGCAGGAATTTGAACAACGATTCCTGAACAAGCCTGACCTTTTTGGCAATCTTCAAATAACCGAGCTTGCACCACCTGAGCGGATTCAAATTGCGCCGGCGGGAATGGCTGATCGGGTTCTGACATTCCGTAACGTACACAACTGGATGCGCAACAACCAAGAGCAAAACGTCTTTGATGCCGCTTACCGCGCACTCAAACCCGGCGGGATATTAGGGGTGGTTGAACACCGAGCACCGGCCGATTTTAGCCGAGAACAGATGGTTGAAAGTGGTTACGTGTCGGTAGCTTACGTTACTCAATTAGCTATCAACTCTGGCTTTGAGCCTGCTGGGCAGTCTGAGGTGAATGCGAACCCGAAAGACACTCGCGACCATACCAATGGCGTGTGGTCATTACCGCCTTCATTACGTGGCGGAGATATTCAGAAAGACACATATTTAGCCATTGGTGAGAGCGATCGCATGACGCTTAAGTTTGTTAAACCTTAACAGGCACTGATCATCGAGTGTGCAAGTACCTAGGGCACCTCGATGATTATGACCACGGCTGAAAACTCAAGTTCTCAAACTCAACTTCCTTTCGGGGCTCCGCCCCCGGCCCCATACGCGCCGATTAGAGAAAATCCGCTCAGCCTGATGTCAAATCAGGCAGGATTATACTTTAGCCAAACCGACATTTCCGCCATCCGTGACGGTCAGATAAAGCGCTGATTAAAGCGGTGAGACAGCATTGCGTTCATTACTCGCTTTGCATTGCGCTCAATGCATCGCCATCCAAGCGCTCAAGGCTGACCCAGTGCTCACCAGAGTCTCCGTGATCAATGCGAAAGCGCATCAATCCAGCAAAGGGGATAGATAGGCGATTCATTGCTTCCGGAGCCAACGACAACAGATGCTGAGCTAATACCCTCATGACGCCGCCATGAGTAACCACCAACAGATGCTCCCCTTGATGATCCTCTAATAAGGCATTCCAACCTTCAATAACGCGAGCTTGCAAGCTCGGAACTGATTCGCCTTGTGGTGCACAAAAGTTCATAGGGTCTTGCCATAATTGCTGCATGCACTCGTGCTCTTCTGACATCACATCGGCGATTAACTTGTCCTCCCAATCACCGTAGTCAATTTCAATCCAGCGCTCCTCTACAGCACAAGTTATATCCCGTGCTTGGGCTAATGTATCTGCACTTTCATGGCAACGGTCCATTGGTGAGCTGATCACTCGCGACCATTTTGCATCATGACGCGTAATGCGCTGCTTAAATTGATCCCGCCCCAAGGACGTTAAAAGGTGGTTTGTTCGACCTCGAAATACCTCCCCACCTTCTGGCTCACCATGGCGAATGACATCAATTCGTGTGACTCTTTTACTCATTAGGCTCTGTTTCCGCGCGAAGCTGGTTAAGGTGTCTACACTAGAAATTGTATATCAGTGTATTGAGGTTGTAGATATGAGTGCCCAATCATTTGCAGAAATGCGTATTGAACCGCGCTGGCAATTAAAAAGCACAGTCAGTGTATTTCGTGAAGGCGGCAAGGATTGTCTGGGTTTATTAGTCAACTGGTCTTCTAGTGGCCTAATGATTTCTAGCTATCAGTCCCTGCAACTGGGTGATCGCCTGCGCATCGAACTCGTCGACATTATTAATGACGATGATCGCCGTACCGGCGCGTGTGAAGTTGAAATTGTTTGGACCCAAGAGCTGACACCCAGCCTGTTTGGCAATGGTTGTAAGGTACTTGAAGGCTCGGACATGCTGAACACTATGATGAAAGACTATTGCGATGACGAGGCGGAGTAACGCCGATGCGCCTGCTTCGTGTAACTCCCTTTCTCGACTAAAAAGCTCGGCTAAGCAGTTCGACGAAACCATTCGGCTAGTTTGGGACTTTGTCTTAAGCCCATCGTTAGCCTGCAAAAAATCGAGCTGTTAGAATACAACCTGATGAAAAAGTCGGGGAATGTATGCTGCAGTTCGGTATTGATCTAGGTGGAACCAAAACTGAAATTATCGCCCTCGATGAGCAAGGCAATGAGCTGTTGCGCCGACGCACCCCCACTCCCCGCGAATGCTATTCTGACATCCTCGATACCATTTTAACGTTAGTGCGCTCTTGCGCGAACGAATTAAATCAACCGTTTACGCTTGGCCTGGGCATTCCCGGTGCGCTGTCTTACCAAACGGGTTTAGTGAAAAATGCTAATACCACCTGCCTAATCGGAAAAGACCTAAAAGGCGACATTGAAAAAGCGCTGGGGCAATCGGTCGTGATTGCCAATGACGCTGACTGCCTAGCCTTATCTGAAGCCACCGACGGTGCTGGAGCGGGCTACCCTACTGTATTTGCCGTCATCATAGGCACAGGCTGCGGCGGCGGTTGGGTTGTTAATGGTCAATTAGTTTCAGGCCCGAATGCAATTGCCGGAGAATGGGGCCACAATCCACTGCCATGGCGCGACTCCGACGATAATGAAGTTCAGTGCTATTGCGGCCAGCACGGCTGCCAAGAGACACTGCTCTCCGGTACAGGAATTCGAATTCAAGCTTTAAAGGAAACGGGGATTGATCAATCGGCGGAGGCTTGGGTAAGCGCTTCCGAAGGCGGCGATATTCGAGCGCAAGACGTGATTTACAAGCATCATCGTCGCCTTGCAAAAGCCTTAGCTGCGGTGATAAACCTGATGGACCCCCACGCTATTGTGCTCGGCGGTGGAGTATCCAATTTAAGTTCAATTTATCGAACGGTACCCGACATGCTAAGCGAATGGGTATTCTCCGACACCGTCACCACCCCCATTCTAAAATCCCAGCACGGCGACTCTAGCGGTGTGCGTGGTGCCGCTTGGTTAGGGCGATTAAATAGCTAAGGCTTACAGCATATAACCGCCCACGGTGGCCGCCGCGATAATGACCATCCAAACCGACAGCGAACGAACGTGTAAACGATGTAATTGATCCAGCTCTTCCGCCGCTTCTTGGCTATTTTCATCGGCGCTGTGCCAGCGCTTTATATCACCATCTTTTGCCAGAGACTCACTCGCCACACGATAAAGTACATCAGCGCTATTCGTTGTTTTATCCCATAAATACGAATGCAACACAGGGAAAGCCTTAAGAAAATCACCCGCCAGGCCGTAAGTAAGCCCTAACAAGCGCACCGGAACCCACTCTATCCAATGAAGATAACGCCAACCATAAGCATCACACTGAGTCGCACGGGCGTACTGTAAAGTGAACCATGCCAATAAAATACCAGCGACATCCGCCACCATGTACCAAAAGACGATCAAGAAAAAATACTCAAACCAGCGATGTAATAAAGCGCGAATTACTTGATGGTTCATATGACTGAGGTCATCGGTCATGGTGACTTCAGGCACAGACAAGTACTGATCTGCGCAATGATAAGCCCCTTGAGTATCTCCCTTACGCAAATCACTCCGATACGCCTCAAGGTGTTTGCCAAAACTTATGTGTGAAAGCACATAAAGCAGAAGCAATATTTTTAGCGCAACACTTAATAGGCCAAAAGCATATGGGTCTGCCAGCAACATAGTGGCGGTAATTGCGATCGTCGGCATGACAACAATAACTGCAAAACGTAAGTGGCGATGCAGTTTATCGAACTTAGGCAGCGAAGAAACCAGCCCCAACCAACGCGCAAAGGTACGACTACTGGTACTGCGATGTGGTAGTGGAAATCGTTGCTGCCACAACAGCACAACAAACAACACTAAAAACTTCATGCTTGTTCCTCAATGAAGGCTGTCACCTCAGAGCGATAACGTAACCAATCAAACGCTGGGCCAGGATCTGTTTTTCGCCCCGGTGCAATATTGTTATGGCCAGTAATCCGATCTTCAGTTAACGCCGGGTATACTTTCAGCAACGACGCTGTAATGTCAGCTAACACGTGATATTGCTCAGCTGTATAGGGAGTATCATCCGTGCCCTCCAGCTCTATACCTATAGAATAGTCGTTACAGTTATCTCGGCCACAAAATTCAGAGGCACCCGCATGCCACGACCTATCATTAAAGTTCACAAATTGGATAACGGTGCCATCGCGTTCAATTAACAAATGACTCGATACTTTTAATTCGGCGATTGTTTCAAAGTATGGATGCGCACTTTTATCTAACTGATTTCTGAAAAATCGCTCAATATCTCCCGAGCCAAATTGCCCCGGCGGCAAACTGATGTTGTGAATAACCAGCAGTGAAATATCGTCTGTTAATGGGCGCGGGCCAAAGTTGGGCGACGCCACCCAACGAGCTTCATGCAATAGGCCATTGCGAATAGTCATAGCGTGTCTAGTCATTAATGAAGTAACCAATCGGACAATATTCTGGCCTCCAGTTTGGCATAAACCCCTACTGCCGATATAGTCCGTAAATCATGGTTAATAATGGAAAAGTCATATGGAGTTTTTAAACACCCTAAATAGTTGGGCGTGGGGGCCACCTATGTTGGCACTCATTGCCATCACAGGGTTATTTTTGACGATAGGTTTAAAAGCTTACCCAGTACTGCACTTGAAAACCGGCTTTGTTGAATTATGGAAGGGCCGTCATAAACAAGGCGAAGGTGAAATTTCCGGATTTAACGCCTTGATGACTTCTCTGTCGGCCACCATTGGCACGGGCAACATTGCCGGGGTGGCAACGGCGGTTGCTCTCGGTGGCCCCGGCGCTATTTTTTGGATGTGGATCATTGCTCTTATCGGCATGGCGACAAAATACTCTGAAGCCGTGCTTGCTGTGCGCTTTCGTGAAAAGAATGAACAAGGCCACTTTGTTGGTGGCCCTATGTATTACATCCGCAACGGGCTTGGTAAAAACTTTCGTTGGTTAGCCGTGACCTTTGCCTTTTTCGGAATGCTCGCAGGCTTTGGTATCGGCAACGGTGTGCAAGCTAACTCCGTCGCAGACGCTATCAATCATATTGAGATTGGCGGCCAGGGTATTCCTGAGTGGATCACTGGTTGTGTTGTCGCGGTACTGGTTGGCTTAGTACTGCTAGGGGGGATTCGTCGAATTTCTGAAGTGGCCGGCAAGCTGGTGCCTTTTATGGCCATCGCTTATGTACTTGCGGGCTTAATACTGATTGTTATTTATGCAAGCGAAATTCCTGCGGCGTTTATTCTCATTATCGAACATGCCTTTACCCCGATATCAGCCGCTGGTGGCTTTGCCGGTGCGACCGTATGGGCGGCCATCCGTTACGGTGTCGCTCGTGGTGTATTCTCGAATGAAGCGGGCTTAGGTAGCGCCCCCATTGCTCACGCAACCGCCACTACCGACAGCCCAGTTCGCCAAGGCACCATCGCCATGTTAGGCACCTTCATTGATACCCTGATCATTTGTACCATCACTGGTTTAGTCATTGTCGCCTCCGGCGAGTGGCAATCTGGTGCCTCTGGAGCCTCCTTAACCGCAGCGGCTTTTAATAGTGGTTTACCGGGTATTGGCCAATATATCGTGACCTTTGGCTTAGCCGTGTTTGCCTTTACAACGATTATTGGCTGGTCTTTTTATGGCGAACGCTGTGCAGAATATTTATTTGGGGTAAAAGCCGTTTGGCCGTTCCGAGTGTTATGGGTAATTGCCATTCCGATCGGCGCAACCCAAGAACTCAATGTCGCCTGGCTCATTGCCGATACACTGAACGCCCTGATGGCACTGCCAAACTTGGTCGCACTTTTATTACTTAGCCCTGTGGTATTCAAGCTAACGAAAGAGTTTTTGGCCAAAAACAAAGAAGAACGACTCTGATGGAGGTACGTTAAGCTCATTGCTGTCCCACAGTTTTAAGCAGCTCTGCAGCTGATAACAAGCCATGTTTTTAATATCTAGGCCCAATGTAGTGGTTCAAGGCCTCCCAAGGGGAACTTATCCCCTTGGCCGCGGGCAGAGCCAGACATCTCAATCAATCGCGACTTCAAATCCGAAGCGCATAAAACGACCTTTATTAATCACATGCATTCCCACGCTGTATGACATCTAGAAATTGTGTAAAATCTTTCCCCTATTCTCTATCGCCAGATGACAACATATTATGGATCTCAGCCTGTACCAAGATGACATCATTGCCGCCGTTACCGCCGCCATCAAAGAAGATATAGGCAATGGCGACATCACCGCCCAGCTGATTCCTGAAACGCAACAAGCTCATGCGCGCATCATTTCTCGCGACAAAGCGGTGATTGCTGGCCAAGCTTGGGTTAACGAAGTGTTTCGTCAGGTCGATGCCAACGTTAAAGTTATATGGAAGATCAAAGAAGGCGACTTGGTTGAACCCAAGCAAACTTTATTTGAACTGAAAGGCAACGCCCGCTCACTACTTACCGGTGAACGCTGCGCACTCAATTTTTTACAAAGCTTATCTGGCACCGCCACACTGTGTCGTCACTACGCCGACATCGTCGCGGGCACCACAGTAAAGCTCTTAGATACGCGCAAAACCATTCCGGGATTACGCATCGCCCAAAAATACGCCGTGACGGTGGGTGGGTGCTACAACCATCGTATTGGCCTTTATGATGCCTTCCTTATTAAAGAGAACCACATCATGGCCGCAGGCAACATTGGCAATGCAGTGAAACAAGCGCACGCCATTGCACCGGGAAAACCTGTTGAAGTCGAAGTGGAAACCATGGCCCAACTGGATGAGGCCATAGAAGCAGGTGCTGACACCATCATGCTTGATAACTTCACTCCTGCAGAAATGATCACTGCTGTGCAACACACACGAGCCAAAACAAACGGGCAGGTCAAACTAGAGGCTTCCGGCGGCATCACAACAGACAGCTTGCGCCAGTACGCGGAAACAGGCGTGGACTTTATCTCGATCGGTGCTTTAACCAAAGATTGCACCGCCGTCGATTTATCCATGAGAATGATTTAAAAACCCCATAAAACGCATAAAATGTGACCAGAATTGTCACCCTTTGCGCATAATTTGCTCAATTTCAAAAAAGAAAATCTAAACCCCGCAAAAAATGTGACTTAAGCCCGCTATCAGGGCTTGCAGGGTTAGGGGAAGCTTGGCAAACTCCTTCCACAGTCATGAAACATGACAGGTAAGACCGCTAAAAGCTCACCTAACTATTAGGCACTGAAAGCGGTCACCCAATAAAAAATCTCGAAAGAGAGCGGAGAAGACCCTATGAAAAACATCAAAGCACAACAAGGTTTTACCCTAATTGAATTGATGATCGTGATTGCGATCATCGGTATTTTGGCGTCAGTGGCAGTGCCCCAGTATCAGACTTATACCATCCGTGCAGCAACTACTCCTCCAATGATAGGTGCAGCTAGACCTATCCAACTGGCTCTTTCTGAGTACGCAGCTATAAACCAGGATCTCCCAGCAAGTGTAGCTGAGCTTGTGCAATGGGAAACAGGTGAAGCAAATAATTGCTTAGGGCTTGTCGAGGATGTCACATACACTTACAGCAGCGATACGGCTGGCATAATTACCGTGTCTACATATGCTGACGGCGCAACCCCTGTGGCTTCCTGCGCCACTGCCGGTGCTGGTCCATCTGACGAGCCTTCGCTTCAGGGTGTCGACCTTGTGATCAACGTTGCTTCTAATGGTGCAGGAGCGGTGTCATATACCGTTGACGCTACGAACTCTGATGTTCCGAATAAGTTCCTGCCAAATATTGGTGGCTAAGCTAGGGTGTAGAACAGTAAAAAAGGGCCCATTGGGCCCTTTTTTATTGTCATTCATTTGAGACTTCAATCCTGTTTCACTCGAATGAAGCTAGCCCTCTCTTCTTCACTCTGTTATTTTCGATTTCAGATAATTTTTTCGGAGTACGACATGGCCGCTCTCACCGGTCTGCCTCGACGTTTGGTAGAACAAGGGTTAATTCAACAAGCCCAAGCTGAAGAGATTTTACAAAAAGCAAAGTCTGAACGCCGCTCTTTTGTAACCTTAGCTGTCGCAGGACAAACAGCAGCTGCGCGAGATATTGCAACACTTGCCTCAGATGAATTCGGCCTCCCATTATTAGATTTAAGTAGCTTTGATCTTGATTTAATTCCAAAAGAATTAGTCAGCCCTTCTTTAATTGAAAAGCACAGAATATTACCGCTCTTTGCTCGAGGAAATAGACTATTTATTGCACAGAGTGATCCATCACTCATGATTGCAATAGATGAAATAAAATTTAATACAGGCATGTCAGTCGAAGGAATTTTAGTCGAAGAAGACAAGTTAAGTGCCGCTGTAGATAAAGTTATTAGCGCATCAGATTCAAGCCTTGATGACGTATTTGGTGATTTAGATAATGCACTTGACGATGTAGGCGTCGAGGATCCAGAAGCACGCGAAAAAGAAGACTCTCAAGGTAATGGCTCAGATGATGCTCCTATAGTCCGCTTTGTGAACAAAATGCTTCTTGATGCAATCAGAACCGGGGCTTCTGATGTTCACTTTGAACCCTACGAGAAACGTTATCGTGTTCGTTACCGCACCGATGGCATCCTGCAAGAGGTATCATCACCGCCTATTAATCTATCGGGTAAAATTGCGGCACGTTTAAAAGTGATGTCGCAAATGGATATATCTGAACGCCGTCTTCCCCAAGACGGGCGTATCAAGATGAAAATATCTAAAAATAAAGCCATCGACTTTCGTGTCAATACACTCCCGACACTCTGGGGGGAGAAAATTGTGCTGCGTATTCTTGATCCTTCTTCCGCCAAATTAGGAATTGATGCGTTAGGCTACGAAGAAGATCAAAAAAAGCTGTTCTTAGACGCACTATCTAAGCCCCAAGGCATGATATTAGTCACTGGGCCTACCGGCTCAGGGAAAACAGTATCCCTGTATACCGGCCTAAATATTCTTAATGTTGAAGGCACCAATATTTCAACGGCGGAAGACCCGGTAGAGATTAATCTAGAGGGTATTAACCAGGTCAACGTCAACAATAAAGTGGGCCTCGATTTTTCCGCTGCTTTACGCTCATTTTTACGACAAGACCCAGATATTGTGATGGTCGGTGAAATTCGCGACCTAGAAACCGCTCAAATAGCAATCAAAGCTGCACAAACAGGCCACTTAGTCCTTTCAACGCTTCACACCAATAGTGCAGCCGAAACACTGACGCGCTTGGCCAACATGGGCGTACCTAGCTTCAATATCGCGACTTCAGTGTCTCTTATTATTGCCCAACGTCTCGCTAGACGTTTATGCAGTCAGTGCAAGCAACCGGCCGACCTCCCTAAAGAAGTACTCCTTGATGCTGGATTAACCCAAGAGCAAATTGAACACGCTGAGATCTATAAACCAGTAGGCTGTGAGCATTGCAATAAGGGATACAAAGGCCGAGTAGGAATTTACGAGGTTGTACAGCTCACTGACGCTATTTCGCGAATTATCATGGAAGACGGCAATTCAATCGAGATTTCAGACGCTGCACGTCAAGAAGGTTTTGATGACTTAAGAACCTCTGCATTGAAAAAAGTGGTGCAAGGTATCACCAGCCTTGAAGAGGCAAACCGTGTGACAACGGATTAAGCCTCTGTCACTATATCAGGCTGGATAATGGGACTTACAGATCATGGCAAAACAACAAAAAACAAGCGTATTCGTCTGGGAAGGCGTTAATCGTCGCGGACAACCAGCAAAAGGCGAGTTGTCAGCGTTGAACTCGGCATACGCCAAAGCCCACCTGCGTAAACAGGGTATAGAACCAAAGAAAGTTAAAAAAGCTTCTGAGCCTTTATTTGGGCTTGGTAGTGGCCCAAAACGCAAAAAAATTAAAAGCTCTGATATTACCTTTTTTACTCGTCAAATGGCGACAATGGTTAAAGCTGGTGTTCCTCTTGTTCAAGCCTTTGATATTGTTTCAGACGGAATTGACAACTTGACCCTTAGACAAATCATTGGTGATGTCAGGGATTCCGTTTCCTCTGGTAATGATTTTGCTGCAGCCCTTCGACAGCATCCTCAACATTTTGATGACTTAACATGTAGCCTAATTGAGTCAGGCGAACAGGCCGGTACGTTGCAAACAATGCTAGACAAAGTCGCTGTCTACAAAGAAAAAACTGAAACTCTAAAAGGAAAAATTAAAAAGGCATTAATGTATCCAATAATTACCTTATTGGTTGCCTTTGGGGTCACACTTATACTGCTAATAAAAGTTGTTCCATCATTCGAAGAGATTTTTACTAGTTTTGGGGCTGAGCTACCTGCACCGACACAATTTGTTGTCAATTTGTCTGAACTCGCACAGGACTACTATTTATATATTCTTGCATCGATAATATTGATCGTTGTTGCTCTTATCCAAGGTATTAAACGCTCGCCAACATTTAAAGATCAATTTGAGGCGACTCTTTTAAACATCCCTGTGTTAGGTGATATCATAAGAAAAGCCGCGATTGCTAGATATGCGCGGGTACTAGCCACTACATTTGCTGCAGGTGTTCCCCTAGTTGACGCTCTAGAATCTGTATCTGGTGCTGTTGGCAATTCGGTGTATCGAAAAGCGACTTTACTGATCAAAGATGATGTTGCATCAGGTCAGCAAATGCACTTAGCTATGCGAGCCGTAAAAGTATTCCCTAGTATGGTTGTACAAATGACCAGTATTGGCGAAGAATCAGGTGCGCTAGATGAGATGTTAGGTAAAGCAGCAGATTACTATGAAGAAGAAGTGGACAACGCGGTTGATAATCTCACGGCCCTCATTGAACCAATGATTATGATCTTTCTGGGGGTCGTTATTGGCGGAATGATCGTCGCCATGTACTTACCAATCTTCGAAATGGGTAATGTCGTTTAATGAACGAACTATCCACTCTTATTGCCGGATCGATAAGTTACCAAATCATTGTACTTTGCACTCTCGGCCTCCTTATCGGAAGCTTCCTGAACGTCGTGATTCTGCGCTACCCCATCATGATGTATCGGGAGTGGAAACAAGAGTGCGAGGGCATGGATGAGGCCCTGCCCGATCACCCTGCCATTAAAGACCTGAGTAGACCCTTCAATCTCGTGGCGCCAGCCTCTCACTGCCCTAAGTGCAATGCACCAGTAAAAGCTTGGCAGAACATTCCTATCGTCAGCTTTCTGTTTTTGCGTGGTCGATGCTCCCAATGTAAAACATCGATTGGTATCCGCTATCCGCTTGTTGAGCTAGTAACGGCGGTAATGACCGCGGTGTTGATCGTTAAATTCGATTGGGGCTGGCAGCTCGGTGCTATGGTGGCTTTTACATGGCTGCTTATCGCGATGTCGGTGATTGATATTGATCATCAAATTTTGCCTGATCCGATGACTTTAGGCCTGCTTTGGCTGGGCTTATTAGTGAACTCTCAAGGGCTTTTCACTGACCTAGAGTCTGCTGTGTACGGTGCGGCGTTAGGCTATGGTGTGTTGTGGGCCTTTTTTTGGCTATTCAAACTCGCTACCGGCAAAGATGGTATGGGTTATGGTGACTTCAAACTACTGGCGGCACTGGGGGCTTGGTTGGGGTTTCAGTCTCTACTGACCATTATCATCTTGTCGAGTGTTGTGGGTGCTATTGTTGGTATTGCGGGGATTTTGATTCTAGGTCGAGATCGTCAGCTGCCAATTCCTTTTGGCCCATACTTGGCCATGGCTGGCTGGATTGCTGCGCTTTGGGGGGATGATATTACCCGCTGGTACCTCATCAATATTTGATCCTATATTTTAATTTTGTGTTTTAATTCTGTGTTGTAATCCTATGCTAAGTACTGATTCTCATCGGTTAATTATTGGGCTAACCGGCGGTATAGGCAGTGGTAAAACCGCTGCCAGCGACTACTTTGCCGACCAAGGCATCACGATTGTTGATGCCGATATTGTTGCCCGTGAGGTTGTTGAACCCGGCGAACCGGCCTGGCTAGCCATTAAGGCCCGTTATGGCGCTGATGTCATCCAAGAGGATCAATCACTTAATCGCGCATGGTTACGCCAGAAAGTGTTCGCTGAGCCTGATGAACGTAAGTGGCTTGAAGGTCAAACTCACCCACGTATTCGTGATCGTTTAATCCAACAACTCCGTGATGCTACTTCCCCTTACGCGATACTGGTCTCGCCGTTACTCTTTGAAAGTGGACAGAGCGCTTTGGTTAAGCGCACTTTAGCGATTGATGTACCTGTAGATACTCAGGTTAAACGAGCTTGCTCACGAGACACCAATAATGAAGAACAAATTCGTCGCATCATTGCCGCGCAAATATCAAGGGAAGACCGGTGCAGCCGTGCAGATGATGTGGCAGACAACAGTGGTACACTGGCGCAGCTACACGCTCAATTAGAAAAACTTCATCATACCTATTTAACGATGGCCACTAGCACGGCGAGGAAGCAGTAATGGAAGTTAAATGCCCAACTTGCGGTAAGAGTGTCCGCTGGGAAAAAGAAAGTAAGTTCCGCCCCTTTTGTAGCGACCGCTGTAAGCTGATTGATCTTGGCGAATGGGCCAGTGGTGGCCGCGCTATTCCGGGGGATAATCTCGAAGATGATTTGATGTCTGGCGATTTAAACTCGATACAATCTCACTAAATGCGAGTCGCTGACCTGAGATACTGACCTGAGATACTGACCTGAGATACTGACCTGAGACACTGAACACGGCGCACGAGATACCCAGGCTTCCTTTGGCTTCCGACACGGACAGTTAATGCACTTTGCCAGAAGCAGGCATTTTCTCCATCAAAGCCACCAGTTGCTTGGCTTTCATATGCCCGGATGAAAACACCTGCTCTACCTCACCAAGAAACTCAGCCAAGCCTTTATCTAGCTTCAGACCGTCATTAAATACTTGGTTTGTTTCGCGAATCCCATCTTCCATAATTTTTTGAATAGCCCTCTCTTGGGCTTCATCCATACCTAAGAACTGTATTTCACGTTCGATACCATCGGCGATATCTTCAACCGCACCAGCAATACGGGTCATTGTAACGTGATAGCCCTCATCTACTTCTTCCATTAACTCGCGCATCCTTGAGGTTAAGCGCCCCACAAGCTGGCTTTCTAATTTCAACGATTCGACATTATCCAGTGCGTTTAAGCGAGCATCTAAACCTTGTAGCAACGAGAAGACATTATCTTTAATCGCGCCGTATTTATTTTTGTCATCCACTGGCATGTTACGCACCAATAATGACACTCGGTCGTAATTCATGATGGAGCGGCGGCCAAAATCAACGTAACGCCCTTTATCTTTGCATTCAGTCATTAAGGTAGATTCGAGCTCTTTTGCCATGCCATTGGCTTCCATATTTTTCACACCATACCGGCTACGAATCTGTAACGAACAATTAATGTTGTAACTTTTGAGCGCTTGAAACAAGCGCATCCCGGCTTCATCAAGGTTATCGCAATGATTTATATCCAACAAAAACTGAACATTTACCCCTAAGTCCGAGGTATCAGACATGGCGATAAACGCCATTTCATTTGCTTGTACAAGTTTTTGCTTCAGTTGGTCATTGGCGATTTTGTTAAAGATCACCCTCATTAAACGCATTTGCAGCTCAAAGGGAGACTCTCCTTGAATATGGTCGTCGCAACCCGCATCAAAAAACGCCATACGGGTCTCGAGTGATTGCGCCTTTAAGGCGAGAAGCACTAATGGGATCTCAGCGGTATCAGGATACTCATGAAATTGACGCACAAGAGACAGTGAATCCGTGCCATCCTCATCATCATCCATCAAGATAATAAGCTTTACCGCACTAGACTCGACTAAGGGCAGTGATTGCTCATACGATGCAGCCACTAACACTTCAAATTGATCCCCCAATTGCTCTTCGCAACTCGGAACGTCCATGCAACCCAGTACAACAACCTTATGTTTCATAATGTAACTTCTACATTCTCAGATAATTGGCATCTTTTCCCCTTAAAGGCATGCTAATCGCCGTATTAAGGGAGTTTGTGAGATCTTTCTATTTCACTCAACGATACTTAAGGTTTAGTTCAAGTCGTGAGTTATTACCAATAACGTCCTCATTGGACACATTACGTATGTACAAAAAGTATCAGTATTCAGGGAACCGAGGCCTGATTTGCAGAAATACATACGTCGTACCTGGGATATTTGAAGGGACCTAAATAATCATCAACTCTTTGGCAAGATGAATAGCTTGCGTACGGCTGCGAGTTCCTAATTTTACATTCACTTTTCTGGCGTGTGTTTTTACGGTATGGAGGGAGATGAATAATTTCTCAGCTATTTCCTGATTCGATAAGCCTTGAGCCATCAACTTCACGACATCTTTTTCGCGATCACTCAATGCGACGTTGAGTGTGCTGGGTGTTTGCTTAGCCATTGCAGGAACGGCCAGAAACGACGCTAAATCGGGCAACCAATTATGTAATTGACGGTTAACGCCCTCTGTACGAAATGTGCGTTTTACAATATCTAGCTGGCGTACACTCTCACTAGATTGCTGATTCATGACCAAGGCACCGGCTCTGATAAGACGGATAAACACTGACATAAATCCATTAGGCGTATCCCTTAGCCAATCATCAGTTAAATCCAAACATTCCTGTGTACGCCCACTCATCAAACATAAGCGAGCCATCGTCAATGTCGTAAAGCCAGGCAATAAAGAACTGTACTCACACCTTGCGACACCGGCAGCATCAGCACCCTCCAACAACGCCGAGAGACAGTCATGGGCACGACGATACTTATGCTGAGAAATCCAGATATTTGAACGTACGGTATGCAGCCAAGCATAAGCGACGAAATCAACCCGACGCTCTTGCAAAAAACGCTCGCCATCATCAAGCAAGGAAAGCGCCTGCCCATACGCCCCCTCTCCCATTAAATTCAGTGCGCGAATTGCATACCCATAAGACGCTGAAGGGTCTGAGTTCTCTTCGCACAAAGCCAATGCTTGAGCCAACCGAACATCCACCTGCTGACTGTCTATGCCTGTTACCCAGCTAACAGCGGTACTCAACACCATCAAACGCCCATAAGCCATGCTCGTGCTCTTGAGTTGATGTGTTTCTAGTATGTCTAAGCCCTGATTTAGCAAGGTTAAGCAACGGCTTACATGGCCACGGTTAAATTCTATACGCGCATGATCAAGGTGTGCCATCGCGACTAAACTTGGCTGTCGCGCTTTGCGCGCAATATCCAAGGCATAACGATTCCAAAGTCGGGCTGCATCAGGGTCCCGGTGTGCCATGGCGACAGAGGTCAGCATTGACGTGACCAAAAAACGTACACTGGATCGCTCTGGGGGCAGCAATTCAAGCGCTCGCTTACAATAACGTTCAGATTGTGACAGCTCGCCTTTGAGTCCGGCTAAATATCCCTGTAATGCCGCTAACTCCGCCTCTTGTGGAGCATGCATCACGCCTAATTTATCAATTAAAATGCCCGCTGCTTCTAAGCGATAGGTAAAAAGGTCTGTCCAGCAAGCCATTTGCAATAATGCCGGCGAACCTTCCAATTGGTCATCATTGAGTTGATCAAGCCAATTCAATAACCCCGAAATATTTAGGCTCGCTAAAATGGTGTCCGACTGCTCCGCCAACCACTGCGATGATTCACTATTTACTTCAATTTGCCCGGCATGATAGAGCGCGGCAATCGGTTCATTGCGATCGCGAAACCACTGATAAGCTTCGGTATGCACTCGTTCCCGCTCACTGTGTTTAAGCAATCTGGTTAAACATTGAGAAATCAAAGGCTCCATCCGATACCACTCAGGTCGCCCCGGGACTTCTCGAATATACAAACGGCGCGAGAGCATCTCCTGCATATCCGCATGAGCTTCTCGGCCACCCGATACGTCACTTAACAAAGACTCGTTAAATGTCCCTAACACGGCCGCTCTGAGTAAGCTTTCGCGTAATTCGGGAGACAAAGCACTGATCACTTCGCCACTTAGATATTCCGACATTTCCTGAATACCCAGTTCACCACTCCAGCGATCCGGCATTCCCGCACAACGCCAAGCCATTAGCCACAAGGCAAGCCCTGCCGGCCAGCCTGAAATTTTACTCAATAAGTTGGGTAAGGCTTCGCGACGAAGGACAACCTGCTGAGCTTGTAACCAATGGCCACACTCTTCCAGTGTAAAAGCCAATGTGTCACTGCCAACCCAAGCAAATCGCTCATCTAATAAATAATTACCCGCTGGGAAGGGTAAGTGATGACCAGAAAGCACCAACTGCAAATTATCCGGACGGTACTTCACCAACACTTGAATCAGATCACTGGCATCTTCACTCACCAGTTCACCGGAGAGGCTTTCAATATTATCCATCACAATCGTGAGTGGGCGCTGACTCCCTTTTATCACATCAAGAAGATGCAGCAATTGCTCGAAGGAAGTGCCGGACTTCTCTGGAGTTTCAAGCCCTAATGATGAATAACATGCTTGAATAAATAAAAAAGGCGACGTATCTAAGCGATCACACTGATACCAGAGTAATGTTCGGTTTAATTTAATTACATCCGCCGCCGCAGCCAAAGCCAACGTTTTTCCATAGCCTGCCGGTGCTAAACAAAGCAACACCGGTTTTGTCGCTAAGGCACTAAGAATAAGATCGGAACGATCAAGGTGCCCAGCGGAGAGTTCTGGCGGACGTGTTTTAAATAATAAAGCGCCAGATTGATTCAATCCATTGCTAGCAAATAAACCGGTTTCCATTACCTGCCATCATGTTAAGAATAGTCCTGTATGGAAACAGATTACGAACATCTGTTCAATGCACCAAATGTTAACTTGTGCGACAGGTCTTATTACGAGCGTTTAGGTCGACGACGTGATAACCACATCCAAAGGCCAGACAAGGCTAAAAGAATCAAAGCTACGGCTGCAGCATCCATCAACCAAACACCGTAATCGCCAAACCAACGACCACTGTGTAAATCTAGAATCACTCTCTGCCAACTAATGACGGTATTTTTACTGGAAACAACCATAAGCGATGGGTCAATGATTGAGTTTTTTGTAAAAGCCAGAGAATCGAGCTCAGTTAATTCCAGTGACTCGGTATCAAATACTTGCCATCCCGAATCCGTCATCACAACAAAATCAGAGCCTGCGAGCTGTACGTTTTCATCGCCGCTTAACCCGATAGTTTCAGGTTCGACGGTTTCTAGCAGTTCACCAATATTATTTAATAGGTACCAGAGAGATTCGCACGCCACGATGGTTTCCTGACCATTACTGGCGAAGTCCACAATTCGAGAGCATGTCGCCACCGCTGTGTCATCCAGCGTTAAATATTGATCACGCGCAGTTAAACGGCCAAAGGGCAAATCAACTGCAACTGCCTGAGGAATCACAGCCTGATAGGGCCAAAGAATTAAAGAGCTCTGAGGAAAAGACTGAGCTAATCCGAGACTGCCCGTATGATTAAGAGCCACCCCAGTTAATGAAAGAAGGATCACCAAAAAAGAAGCAGCAATGCCAGTGCGTCGATGCCAACGATGGAAAAAGAAACGTAGCTGTCGTCTTCGGAGTTGTCGTGTAAGGAGTTTTTGCTTACGGTATTTGCTCATTATCCTCAGCAGCCCAGCCATCAAGTAGAAGCGCGAGTTTAGCGACTTTCTTCATGCTGCGCACTGAGTATGTCGCGCCAGAGATACCATCAACCGAAGAAGATAGCTCGCCATCGCCGGTCAACATCTGACCCTGATACTGTGCAGTGTATTGCGGCAAACGAATCTCGTCGCCTCGGGATTCACGAAACACCATTACCTCAACACGGTTTATCACACCTTTATGCGTGACAACCCCAAAGGTAATGGGTTTCTCTTTGCCTATTTCGCTCAACACCCAGAGGTTCTTTTCACCGTCTGAGTGGTAACGAATACGAGCTTGATTTAGGCCATCGCCCAAGACTCGCAATGCTTCTTCTTTACGCGGCTTAGTGAGCCATAGCGCTTTTTTGTCGCCGCCTTTATCAGCAAACACCTCTGCCTTAAAGTCGTTTAGTGTTAGATAAGTGCCACCCGCTTGCACCTGAGTGCAAGCTAAGGCCATTAAAAAACCAACTGCGTAAAAAAAGCGCTGCACCATTAGAAGCTAAAACCAACACCCAGGTTATAACCAGTGCCACTTAGATCACCGGCTTTCTCTTGACGGTAATAATCAGCTTTCAGTACAGCCGTTTCGGCTAACCAGTAATTCACACCGATATCGTTTTGAGTGACTTCAGAATCAGCACTGTCCGCGGCGTTGGTATCCCACTGGCTGTTACGGTAGAAGACACCGACTTTCTCATTGATACGGTAAGACGGCTCAATGTAGAAACCGTTTTGCTTGCTCGCACCAATATTTTCTAACGCGGCAGACTCAACATCTGAATCGATATTCCACTGTGCGTACAAAGCGCGTAAGCCAAAACCATTTTTCTGATACACCGCATGTGCTTCAATCAAGCCGGCACCGATTTCATCATCGCCTGCGCCTTGTAAGATATCATCCTGATACTGACCTGAAACAGCCAATTCTAAACCAGGAATCGCCGTATATTTAACGCGAGCGGTGTAGGCCGCTTTATTCGCGGTTGCTTCAGCCACTTTCTGGCGACCACTACGAATGGTTGCTTCTTCGTTATTCAAACCTGAGTGAATCGCGACGTCATAGCTAACACCATAAACGATAGAACCAGAAAGTGACACACCACCTTCCCACCAAGTGGTTGGGATAATGCGCTTTTCAACGTTGTTGCGCTCTACACCATAAAAGGTATCAGGTTCGTGCGTTTCATTTAGAATACCAATCGGCAGCAAAAACAAACCGGCACGGGCTTTGGTGCTGTCGTTAACGTCGTATTCAACGTAAGCCTGCTCAAGTTCAACTTCACCGGGCTTACCCTCACCTGCCAAGCTGTGCTCAAGCTCTAGCTCAGAGAAAAAACGAGTACGCTGGTTAAACTCTTTACCAAAGAACAAAACGAAACGGTGGTAATCAATTTCGTTGTCTTTGCCATTATTAAGATTCAGGTGCATTTCACCGTAACCGCCGATATAAACACCATGTTCAGGGGTTGTGGCAGCTTGCTGATCCAATGTGTCAGCCAAAGCATTCACTTGCATTTGCAATGCTTTGATCATCTGTCGTCTCAGCCACAGCAACATTCGAAACTGCCGCAGCGATTGCAATCGATAATAACTTTTTCATCTATAGCTCCATTCTCATCACAGTAGCGTCTTTTTTGACATCTAGGGCCCCATGCATAAATGCACTGCTAGGGCCTCTTTTGAATAATCGGGCGCAGAATAACAATCGATAAGTAGTAATGCAAACGACATGAATTAGCATTTAGTTTTAGTTTTTCGTCAAGACCTTGCTGTTCTCATCTGCGATCCCTTAGTCTGCCTATGCTGAACCCCAACGATCAGGTAAACTCTCCCGCAATAAATAGGCACACCCTGCCCTCATTACCCATGGCCCAACAAGACATCACTATGCAAGAAACATATAACCCTCAAGCGATCGAATCCTCTGTTCAACAACAGTGGGAAACTAACCAAGTGTTCAAAGCGGTTGTCGACAATAACCGAGAAAAATTCTATTGCTTATCTATGTTTCCGTACCCAAGCGGTCGCTTGCATATGGGTCATGTTCGTAACTACACCATTGGTGACGTGATCTCTCGCTACCAGCGTATGCAGGGCAAAAACGTCATGCAGCCAATGGGCTGGGATGCCTTTGGCTTACCGGCGGAAAACGCCGCGATTAAGCACCAAGTAGCGCCAGCTAAATGGACCAAAGAAAACATCGCCTATATGAAAGGCCAGCTAAAATCGCTCGGTTTTGGTTACGACTGGGATCGTGAACTTGCTACCTGTGATCCTGAATACTACCGCTGGGAGCAATGGTTCTTTACCACCTTGATCGAAAAAGGCATGGCGTACAAAAAAGTGTCTGCGGTGAACTGGTGCCCCAATGACCAAACCGTATTAGCCAACGAGCAGGTGATTGATGGTGCCTGTTGGCGCTGTGACACCGTTGTTGAGCGCAAAGAAATTCCGCAGTGGTTTATCCGCATAACCGACTACGCCGAAGAGCTTCTAAATGATCTTGATCAACTAGATGGCTGGCCGGATCAAGTAAAAGCCATGCAACGCAACTGGATTGGCAAGTCCCGTGGTATTCAAATGCGCTTTGGCCTTAAAGGCCGTGAAGATGACCTTGAGATCTACACGACCCGTCCAGATACACTGATGGGCGTAAGTTATCTTGCCGTTGCGGCAGGTCATCCTCTGGCCAAAGAGGCCGCCGAGAACAATCCAAAGTTAGCTGAATTTATTCAAGACTGTGCCAAATCAGGCACCGCTGAGGCTGATGTCGCCACCACTGAAAAGAAAGGGATGAAAACAGGCTTCACCGCCATCCACCCGATTAGCGGTAAAGAAGTCGATGTTTGGGCGGCCAACTTCGTATTGATGGAATTTGGTACCGGAGCCGTCATGGCCGTACCTGCACACGACCAGCGAGATTGGGAATTTGCGCAAAAATACGGCATTGAAATTACGCAGTCGATCGCACCTGCCGGTGGTAATGAGAGTGGCGAAGAGATTGACCTCACCAAAGCCGCGTTTACCGAAAAGGGAACGCTGGTAAATTCCGGTGAATTTGACGGCTTAGATTTTGAAGCCGCCTTTGATGCCATCGCCACCAAACTTGAAAACGACCGCAAAGGCGAGATCAAAGTCAATTACCGTCTACGCGACTGGGGCGTAAGCCGCCAGCGTTACTGGGGGTCGCCGATTCCTGTGATTCGCACAGCCAACGGCGATGCTATCGCTGCACCTGAGTCGTTACAGCCGGTGATTCTGCCAACGGACGTGGTTATGGACGGAGTGAACTCACCCATCAAAAATAACCCTGAGTTCGAAAACATAGAACTGGATGGACAGCCTGCGTTCCGCGAGACCGACACTTTCGACACCTTTATGGAGTCATCTTGGTATTACGCGCGTTACTGCTCGCCTCGTGACGAAAAGCACATGGTCAATCCAGAAGAAGGCAACTATTGGCTTCCCGTTGATCAGTACATTGGGGGGATTGAACACGCCATTTTGCACCTATTGTATGCGCGCTTCTTCCAGAAGTTGTTGCGTGATGCGGGTGTGGTAAAAGACGACGAGCCGTTCAAAAACTTACTATGCCAAGGCATGGTATTGGCCGATGCTTTCTATTACACCACCGAAAATGGTGCCAAAGAGTGGGTTAACCCAACAGACGTTACCTTAGATACCGACGACAAGGGCCGCATCATCAGTGCCAAGCGCACGAGTGACAACAAGGCACTCGAAATCGCTGGCATGAGCAAGATGTCGAAATCGAAAAACAACGGCGTTGACCCGCAAGAAGCCATTGGGCTGTACGGTGCAGACACCGTGCGCCTATACACTATGTTCGCAGCGCCGCCGGAGCAAACTTTGGAATGGTCTGACTCGGGCGTTCAAGGTGCTCAACGCTTCTTACAACGTGTCTGGCGCTTAAGCTACGAACTGCTGCAGCAAGCGGATCATGGCGATGCGTCCAATCTTTCCAAAGACGAAAAAGACGCGCGCCGTAAAGTGCACGAGACCATTCAAAAAGTGAGTGATGACGTTGGCCGTCGATACAACTTTAATACCGGTATCGCCTCTGTCATGGAATTGTTAAATACGCTCCAGAAGCTGGATATGAGCAGCACTGGTGGCCGAGCTGTGATCAGCGAAGGCTTAAGCGCCATCATGCGTATGTTGTCACCTATTACTCCGCACATAACCCAATCTTTATGGGAGGCCTTTGGCAACGCCGGCTTAGTGCTGGATGCGCAATGGCCAGAAGTGGACGAAAAGGCCTTGGTCAAAGACAGTATTTTGTTGATTGTTCAGGTAAACGGTAAAGTGCGTGCCAAGCTTGAGGCGGCGGTTTCTGCCAGTAAAGATGAGTTAGAAGCGATGGCCATGGCGGATGAGTCTGTGCAAAAGCAGATTGATGGCAAAACTGTGCGCAAAGTGATTGTTGTACCGGGTAAGCTGGTAAACATTGTTGCCAACTAATCGTTGCATACGGAGAAAACTATGCGCTTAATCGCCTGGACCCTGACACTCTCGCTACTCGTTGGCTGCGGCTGGCATTTACGTGGTGTCACACCGCTTCCAGACGGTTATCGCGTGTTGTATATCCAAGGCGGCGGCAATGATATTCGCCAAGCACTGCGTCAGCAGCTTGAATTCAACGGTGCTATTATTACTGCCTCGGCAGCGGATGCGCCTGTTCAATTGATTATCGAAGAATATGATGTCGAAAAACGTACCCTATCGGTTAATGCCAGTGGCCAAGTGGCCGAGTACGAACTCAATGCGCTATTAAGTGCTTCCGTCGTTCGTCAACTCGACGATGAGAAGCAATCATTTGAAGTAAATGCACGTCGTACGTTAAGCAACGACGTCAACAATGTCGTTGCCACTCAGCAAGAAGAAACGCAAACCCGCGAAGACCTGAAAACCGACCTGATCACCCGCCTGATTCGTCGCCTACAGAGCTTGGAGCAGGCCAAATGAAGATCCGTCAGGATCAGCTGGGGCAAACACTGTCACAAGGCCTAGCGTCTTGCTATCTGGTATCAGGGGATGATCCCTTATTACTGATGGAAGCGTGCGACGAAATCCGCGCCGCGGTAAAACACCAAGGCATCGAAGAACGTGAGCTTTTTCACGCTGAATCCGGTTTTGAATGGCGCAATTTACTTGAAGAAGCCTCAGCCATGTCTTTGTTTGCGAGTCGCCGTTTGCTTGAATTACGCATTCCCAACGGCAAACCGTCAGACAAAGGCAGCGCCATTAAAGAGTTGGCTGAAAACCCTTCCCCGGATAACGTTTTCCTCATCATCTGCCCGCGCCTAGATGCCAAAACGCAAAAAACAGCGTGGTACAAAGCGGTTGAGAAACATGGCGTGGTGTTACCCATTTGGCCGATTGATCGCCAGCAATATCCTGGCTGGTTAAAACGGCGCTTACAGATTGCTGGTCTACAGGCTGAGCCAGCGGCGGTTGCTGCACTCGCCCACCAAACAGAAGGCAACCTTCTTGCGGCAGTGCAAGAGATAGAAAAACTGCGTATGCAAGGTATAGAGATGGTGACTGAAGAAATAGTCCAAGAAGCGACCGGAGACAGCTCCCGCTTTGACGCGTTTGGTCTCGCGGATGCCTGCTTACTCGGTAAGCTCGGAGAAGCAAACCGAATGCTGGGACATCTCAAAGCCGAAGGCAATGAGCCGATTATGATCCTCGGGGCTATAACACGCAAAATACGCCAGCTCATTATGCTTAAAAACTGCTCAGGGGCACAACAGCTAGCGGAAGGATTTAAGCAGCAGTTCATCTGGCCAAAACAGCAGCAACCCTACAAATCGGCACTACAAAGATTGTCGCAAAAAGAGCTGCATAGAGCATTAAGAACGGCAGAAGCAACAGATCTCGCGGCCAAAGGAAGTGGTGATGATCCTTGGCTATTACTGGCTCAACTGATCGTTATTCTATCAGGCCAAACAGACAATATATTTACACTCACCTAAATTAAAGCGTTACCTTTATCACACTTTTTTATTAGACCGACTGCCATACTCTTAGAGCTACACAGGTCGGCCACGTTTTACCGTTTGCCACTTAACTGGCTTGTTAAGACTAGTTAAACGCCATATTTCCGTCAGAAAACTTCAACGGAAAGTAAGCACCCATAGCCAAGGTTCTATAACTGCTTGATAATTTAGAACTAAAGCGCATTTCGCGACTCTGAGCTGACCAGATAAAGGAGACTTCGATGAATACCGCAGTGCACCAGCAAAATAGTGACCTGGTTTGGAACCTCGAAAAGATCAATCAGCACAAACGCGCGATGAACTTTGTCAAACAGTTCGAGAATCGCTTTTGCGTGTTCTCCTCTTCTGTTCGTCAACTTTATACCAATTACAGTATTTTCTTCCCAGAAGAAGCCCATCGCCAAATGGTCATTTTGCCTGACCCTTATGCGTTTCATGACACATTTAGTCACCTAAACCCCGACGCAGTCAGCGCCACAGGGTTGCACGTCATTCCGGGTAACTTAATTGGCAAGCAAGGTTTGTATTTGGTGATTTCACACAAAGATAAAAAAGTACGCTCCGTGCCGATTCCGTTTCAGGAAGGTATGCGCCAGATACTACGCCGCACCAACAGTGATGACCCGTTCTTGCCGGTTCTGATGAAAGGGGATTTACGCGAGTTTAACGACAAACTTCCATGCCTGCACTTGCACCGTTTACGTCTGCAAGAGCTTACTGGGTTATCGGCACTAGAGCGCGAAAGCATTCGCAGTTTGATCACAGATAAATTAATGGATCTTTATCAGAAGTCGGCGACATTTACGGCAACGACATAAGCAAATATTTAATCATTACTGCTAAAAGACAAAACGATCAGACGTGTTTCCACTGAGCCATCACCGTTATTCATAGTGCCAAAAACAGAAGCAATTATGCTTCTGCTTCAGTTTTATCCGCACGATAATATGATTTAATTAATCGCGCTAGCCCTTGGCGCCATGGTTTTTTCTTAATACCAAAGGTGTAAAATAAGTGAGTTTGATCCGATACCGGCGTCCAAACGTCCGGCATCATCCCTCCCTCTTGCGTCGTTAAACACGCCGACGACAAATCTTCATACTGGCTCGCTTCTGATAATAAAGCCTCCGCAAAGCCATACGATGACGTCGCTTCAACACCGGTAAAATGGTACGTCCCCCAAAGATTATCACTGCAATTCACTTGACGTAAAATTGCCACGATAACACTGGCAACATCATCCACCGGTGTAGGCTGAAAGAGCTTTTGCATATCTAGGGCTAAATCTGGGGTGGTTCTTATGTGATTAAGAACTTTACCGGCAAAATCCTCAGACTCTAATGAGAACAACTGGCCCACTCTTAAAATAATATGTTGAGGATTTTGCTGCGCGAGAGCTTCTAGTTCAGTAAAACAATGAGCAAGTTCATTATCTTGGTCTGGTGTGATGGTTTCATTCGTTTCGCCACTTCGAGCTTTATACACTGCCAGAGTGGAGACAAATATAACCAAGGCATCTTCGTCTTTCGCCCTCTGCAGCCAAAAACGCGACGCTTCTATATCTCGTGGGTTTAATAACGATGGCGTTAGTATATAAACAGGTCGAGCACTGGACTGTAGATGCGGACGCTCAGTGCTTTCTATACTCACACCACGGTAGATAAGGTTCTGCTCTGCGAGCAAACGCGTAAGGTGCTTGCCGACCGGGCGATCGGCACCGATGATGTGTGAATGAAAGCTACTGATACCCAAGGGTTTAATTCCTGCGTTCTGAAACAAATAAAAAAAGAGGTTATCACTGCGCGAACTTTAGCGCGACTGATCTTCCGCCAATGAGATTCGGCAAATCTCATCATGATTACGCAAAGCATCGTTTGCACTTTTGAACAGTCGGGCATCATTTAACCCGATCAATAATCCAGCCCCACCAGACAATTGCACAAATCCAGCTTGATGACGCTCAAGTAAGGGGTAGTCTGTTAGCAAAAATTCAGCATCAAATGCAGCAGAGCGGATAAATCCCTTACCCAATGAATCCAAGCAGTCACCAGGGCGGCGATACAATGACAGGGAGTCAGGACCAATCACCAACGCATTACCATTAATCAATTCCGCTTCATGAACCTGAATACCATTGGCTAGGGTCAGTGGTTGATGCGATGCAATAAGGTTGGAAGAGTTCTCGATTAGCATAAGTATCTGCGCTGTAAATTGCGCAGTTTAAACGAGTCGGCAGCTTGTTAGAAGAGTTCTACATCGCCTTCAGAATCTGGATCTTCACTCAATCGACGACGGTCATTCTCTTCAGCAAGCACCATGTCTTTTAAATCAGCCAGTTCGGAGTCACTCAGTTTATTGATGTCTAACGCCTGAAATGTGCGTTCCAGTGCTGTGAAAGCCTGATAACAATTTTGATGCGCAGGTCCTTCACCAGGAACCGTGACCCCCTTTGTACCAAAAACAGGCTTTTTACAAAATACACAATTCAGTGACATACCCACCCACCCAACGAACGCTAAACAATCAGACCCAACGCCTAATGACGAGCTTGGTGGGCCTACCGCTTGAGTATAGTCATAACTGCATTATGCGCTCAAATTTAACCGCCGGGCACAAAGTCTCTGGTTGCACGGTTGCCAAATTTATCTTCGACCACCAAGGTCCACTGAGTGCTATTCCCAATAATGGCGCACGGCACCATAAAGTGACCAACATATGGAATAAAGCCGTCGCACTTATCGCCCATCGGACTGATCAAGCGTACTGAGGTTATGCCACGACCATCGTCATATGCCATACCGGATAATGCTTTCTGAGCCTCTAACCACTCGATTTTTCCGATCACAGGTGGCTCATGGTCAGGGTAATCTGCTTTATCCCAAGGGTCTGTGCCTTCACGCTTTTCAGTATCGTTACTAAAACCATCGCCATCCACATCCAGATCTTTGTTATCGCCGATGCCATCACCATCGAAATCAGACCACTCGGTGCGGTCGTCAGGAAAGGCGTCACTGTCGTTGTCGTAACCGTCGTTATCACGATCGTTATCTAGCGCATCTGGGATACCGTCTTTATCTTGATCTGGTGGCACACTGGCCGCTGAATACGGATCAAAGGACAACTGCAACTCGTATTTATTGATGATGCCATCGTTATCAATGTCCTTATCTGAGTTATCACCAATACCATCACCGTCGGTATCATCCCACTCAGAGCGATCTAACGGGAATTTGTCTTTCACATTGGGGACGTTATCACCATCAATATCGTCATCCAGCGCATCAGGAATACCATCGTTATCCATATCAGATGGAACACTCAGCGAATCTCTTGGGTCAGTATTGAGGCGCAATTCGTACTCATTACTAATGCCGTCACCATCTAAATCTAAATCGCGGTTATCACCAATACCATCGCCATCTAAGTCTGCCCATTCAGAAGCATCCATCGGGAAGGCATCCTCATCGTTAAGATAAGCATCGCCATCGATATCTTCATCGATACCATCTGGAATACTGTCGCCATCTAAATCGCGCGGCACAGACGCTTTATTAGCGGGATTAGTACCAACACGTAATTCATAGCTATTACTGATGCCATCGCCATCACGATCAGGGTCGCTGTTATCGCCGATGCCATCTTCATCTAAGTCAAACCACTCAGAAGGATCACGCGGGAACAAGTCCATCTCATTGCCTATGGTGTCACCATCAAGATCCGTATCGAGTTCATCAGGCACGCCGTCGTTATCAAAGTCAGCCGGGACGCTCGTCGCATCGTATGGGTCGTAGCTCAGTGTTAACTCAAACTCGTTGTTGATACCGTCGTTATCTAGATCTTCATCTGTGTTATCACCAATACCATCACCATCAAAATCTTCCCATTCGTTTATATCTTTAGGGAATGCATCTTCAGTATTAAGATGGCCATCGCCGTCCATATCATCGTCGAGAATATCGATAATGCCATCGCTATCCATATCGGCTGGCACATCATTAACATCCAGATCATCTGAGCCCGCCTGAGCTTCAATATCGTTATTGTAGCCATCGTTATCGCGGTCAAGGTCTTGGTTATCCCCCATGCCGTCACCATCGGTATCAATCCACTCTTTGCCATCTTCAGGGAAGGTATCTGACGCATTTTCGAAGCCATCACCATCCACGTCAGAGTCGAAGTAATCTGGCATACCGTCACCATCAACATCCGACGGTTTGCTGTTAGGATCAAGCGGGCTGGTGCCTAGGTGTAACTCAAAGACGTTCGGGATGCCATCACCATCGGCGTCAGGGTCTTCGTTATCGGGGATGCCATCGCTATCGGTGTCAGCCCATGCGGAAATATTATCAGGGTACAAGTCATCGTCATTTTTAACGCCGTCACCGTCACGGTCATCATCTAACGAGTCTGGGGTGCCATCTCGGTCAGTATCTTTAGGCGCAGAAAAACGATCATTAGGATCGGTTCCCGCATTTTCTTCAAACTGATTACTTACGCCATCGCCGTCTCGATCACTGTCGCTATTGTCGCCCGTGCCGTCACGGTCTAGGTCGGACCACTCTTTGTCATTCAGCGGAAAGGCGTCTTCACTGTTAGCAACACCATCGTTGTCCATATCGGGATCAAGTAAATCAGGAATTCCATCTTTATCGCGATCTTTAGGACGTGAGTCCATATCTTTGGGGTTGTAGCCTAACTTTTCCTCATAATCATTCGCTATGCCGTCGCCATCAAGATCTTTATCGCTGTTATCACCTACACCATCAGCATCAGTATCAATCCAGTCGCGTTTATTGAGCGGGAAGGCATCATTCTGATTGGGGACACCATCGCCATCAATATCGTCATCAATAGAGTTCGGAATGCCGTCACCATCAGTGTCTACTTGATCGGCGACATCAGGATCAAAGCCTGCTGCGGACTCAAGAAAGTTAGATAGGCCATCACCGTCTCGGTCCGGGTCCTGCGCGTCTGCAATGCCATCGTTATCTAGATCGTTGAGCGCAGCGAAGGCAGGCAATGCGAATATTGCTGCAAACGCTAAGATCAGAGGGGAGCGCCACATAATTAGTATTTATTCCTCAGGAATGTCGGTCCCTACAGGGCCATGACATTCAATTCCACGATTTTTTTCATCCACAAGAATACCAGCCAGTTCTTTGCCATTCTGTGGTCTAAGTAGCAAATAACCCGCCTGACAGAAGGCTTCTTTACCGGATGATTTTGGAGACACTTTCACATCGTATTCAGGCGCAAGCGATAACAGCTTAAATTCTTCGACGATGGCACGATCTTCTTTTTTCGGAAAAACAACATAACCGTAATATTGCAATGCAAAAACCGTCACTATAACCCCGGCAATAAAACCAACAAAGGCCCATTTCCCTGGGTCTGATTCAGTCTCATTGTCTACTTTAGAATCCGGTGTTTGTTCAGTCATTTTTGGTCTCCGCTGTGTTACTGCTAGTTGCTTCAGAGCCGTAACCCCAAGAAGGCATAAGTGTCTGGGCGACTCCCAGCTGATTTAATATCCGCGCGACGACAAAATCGACCAAGTCATTGATCGTTTTCGGCTCATGATAAAAGCCCGGACAAGCAGGAAGTATAACCGACCCCATGCGCGTCAGGGTGAGCATATTATTTAAATGAATTTCCGAAAATGGGGTTTCTCGCGGCACTAATATCAATTGGCGTCGTTCTTTAAGCGCAACATCCGCGGCACGTTCGGTCAAATTGTTACTCGCGCCGGTGGCAATGGCTGACAAGGTACCCGTACTGCAAGGGCAAACCACTACGGGGCCTGGCTGGCCTGACCCCGATGCCCAAGGCGCCATCCAGTCTTCCCGACCAAAGACACGTAACGCCGACTCATCACACTCGTAATAATCTCGTAATGTTTGGGCTTGCGCTTGCGGCTTGGCGGGTAAGGTCAATTCAGTTTCTGTTGCGATCACCAACAGAGCCGCTTTCGAAATAATAAAATCGACGCCAATATCGTTAGCAATGAGCACTTGTCCCAAACGAAGTGCATACGCAGATCCAGAGGCTCCGGTCATGGCGATTAATACACGTTTAGGCATGTGATGTTTCCTCTATTTTGGCTAAAGCGGTTGCTATTCGACGCGGTACGTTTTGGAAACCGCCGTTCGACATCACCACAATTCGATCACCCGGTTGCGCTTCGGCAACGACGGCCTCTATTAAACGTTCGGTATCATCATAAACAGAAGCCGCTTGCTGACAGTGAGCCGTGACCTCTTCTAACGACCATTCAATATTCTCTGGCTGAAACCAAAAGCTAACGTCAGCATCATTCACAGAGGCGGCCAGTTCATGACGATGGTGCCCTAACTTCATGGTATTCGAACGTGGTTCTAGCACAGCTAACAATCGCCCTTTACCGGATTTCGACAAGCTGGCTTTCGCCCCCTGAAGCGTGGTTTGTATGGCCGTAGGGTGATGCGCAAAATCATCGTATACGGCAATCGGCTGCTCAGGATTCACTAATTCCATGCGCCGCTTAACCGAACGAAACTCGCACAAAGCTTGTGCTGCAATCTCTGGCGTCACACCCATGTGCCTTGCCGCTGCAATGGAGGCAACCGCATTCGTCAAATTATGCTGCCCGGTTAATGCCCAGTCCACACGATACGATTTGCCCTCAAACAGCACATCAAATTCACTGGCATCGTCACTGATGCAGTGCCAGCGCCAATCGCCTTCGTTTTCCGCAAAGGTTTTAACCGGCGTCCAACACCCCATCTCTTCAACCCGAGTTAACGCTGCCACAGCACCTGGGCGAATGATCTGCCCAGTCGCTGGAACCGTACGCACAAGATGATGAAACTGACGTTCAATGGCGGCTAAATCAGGAAAGATATCCGCATGATCAAATTCTAAGTTGTTAAGAACTAAGGTGCGTGGGTGGTAATGCACAAATTTGGAACGCTTATCAAAGAAGGCTGTATCGTATTCATCCGCTTCAATAACAAAAAATGGAGAATCTCCCAATCGGGCTGACACGCTGAAGTTTTCTGGTACGCCACCGATTAAGTAACCCGGAGCCATGTCAGCGTATTCTAAAATCCACGCCAGCATACTTGCCGTTGTCGTTTTGCCATGAGTCCCTGCGACTGCTACGACCCAACGTCCGCGCAAGACATAGTCCCCCAGCCATTGCGGGCCAGAGGTGTAAGCAATACCGCGATCTAACACGTATTCAACCGATGGATTCCCTCGTGACATGGCATTCCCTACGATCACCAGATCGACGTCTGTCGGAATACCTTGTGGATCAAAACCTTCAATTAAGGTGATACCTGCGGCTTCAAGCTGATCACTCATAGGTGGATACACGCCAGTATCAGAACCAGAGACTTGATGGCCCAGCTCTTTCGCCAACTGCGCCAGTGATCCCATAAAAGTGCCGCAAATGCCGAGTATGTGAAGCTTCATGTTATGACCCGAGGATAAAGATACCGCTTAGTTTACACGCCGGTGCACCCTGCCCCAACACCAGTAATGCACGAAGTGTCATATGCATTGATACCGAGGGACTGAATTTCCGGCCTGATTAGGTTAGTATGCGCGGCATATCAACACGGGCAGCACGGAACTATAGCTGTGTGATTGCAGCAAATCTGCCATCAACACTTAATTGCCCATAGCCAGTATCGAGAGGAATCCATCATGCAACGCCTTCGCACCTTTTTAGACAGCCATACCGATAACAAAGATGTGGCAAATATCATTGATGGCTTGATGGTCTCCTGCAAAGACATCGCCTACCGTTTAAACCTTGGTTCATTAGCTGGCGTAATCGGCAGTGCCGAACAAGAAAACGTTCAAGGCGAGTGCCAGAAGCTATTGGATGTTATCTCCAATGATCTGATTAAAGATTGCCTAGCCGCCATGCCTCAGGTGCGCGGGCTAGCCAGCGAAGAAGAGCCAGACCCAGTCGCTTGTAACAAAGATGGCGATTACTTAGTGCTTTTCGATCCATTGGATGGCTCATCAAACATTGATGTCAACGTCACGGTTGGCACTATATTTTCGATTTTAAAAGCCGCGCCGGGTGCTGACGGCGCAAGCGAAAGCACGTATCTACAAGCAGGTAATCAGCAAGTCGCGGCGGGTTATGTTTTGTATGGCCAATCAACGTTACTCTTATTCTCAACCGGCAATGGCGTACACGCGTTTACGTTAGACCCTCGTATTGGTGAGTTTGTCTTGGAACGTGAAAACATCAGCATCCCAGCCACGACGTCTGAGTTTGCCATCAATATGTCTAATCAGCGTTTCTGGTTACCTGAAATGCAAAACTACGTCGCTGACTTATTACAAGGCGAAGAAGGCCCTTTAGGTAAGCGTTACAACATGCGTTGGATTGCGTCGATGGTGGCTGAGATTCACCGGATTCTGACTCGTGGCGGTATCTTCATGTACCCGTACGACAGCCGTGATCCTTCTAAGCCAGGTAAACTACGCTTGATGTACGAAGGGAACCCAATGAGCATGTTGGTCGAGCAAGCGGGTGGCAAAGCCAGTACGGCTTTTGACGATATTATGGCAATTGATCCTGAAGCGATTCACCAGCGTGTTTCTGTGGTGATGGGGTCAGCCGATGAAGTGACAACGGCGATTAGCTACCACAAGTAAGTAGCCACGCTCTCATTGTCTGAATCAGGTATCTCATTTGCTGTCTGATTCAGACGCGACTCCTAACCAGCGCGTTAACATGTGCCGTATTCCTTCGAGCCTTAATGGCTTCGGCATATAATCATTCATCCCTGCACCTAAACAACGCGCCTCTATGCCATCCGTCGTATTGGCAGTACACGCAACAATAACACCGTCAAAATGTCGTTCACGCAATTTTTGACTGGTTTCGAAACCGTCCATCCCTGGCATTTGGCAATCCATAATAATCAGATCAAAGGCTTTACGCTCAATGACTTGTAGCGCTGCTTCGCCGGACAATACCGAGCTAATAACCATATTAGGGGCGACCTTGTTTAGCATTTTCTCTGCGACCTTAAGGTTCACTTCATTGTCTTCAACAATTAAGATCGAGACCTGTTTGTTGTCGATTGTTGCCCTTTCCCTTGGCTCATCAGACTTCTGAGAAACCGCAGGTAATCGCACTCGAACCACACTGCCCCCTCCCGCCTGAGGAGCAAACTCTAGCGTCCCCCCTAGCATGCGTACGACATGTGAAGTAATCGTCAAGCCAAGGCCCACACCACCAAACTGCCGATTAGCATCGGATTCCAACTGGGAGAATGGCTGTAATATTTCATCATAACTTTCTTCCGGAATGCCTATCCCGGTATCGGTAACAATCACCTGCAAGCCATCATCCGCTGGCAGTATGCTCACAGACACCATGCCTTGCTGAGTAAACTTTAATGCGTTATCGGTTAGGTGACGTAAAATTTGACGAATTAGCCCCGGATACGTAAGTACTGGAGCCTGTCGTAATGTGACACCAATTTCGGCAATAAACGATAACCCATGGGACATAGCCCTTAAGCGTAACTGCTCAAATACGGGTTCTAGATAATCATTCAACTGACAGTATTCCGGAATCACCGGGGCAGATTGTTTACTGGTATCCGCAACCACCATAATGTCATCCAATAGCTGATTCAGTAGAATCAAGCTTTGTTCTGCTTGGTATTTTTCGGTCTCGAACTCACCCTGTGTTTGCTTCTGATCCAATAACTGCAACATTCCCATCGCGCCATTGAGCGGCGTTCTTAACTCATGACTCATCATCGCCAGAAACTTACTTTTTGCCTCACTGGCGCTACGAGCCAGTTTTTTCTCGTCAATCAAGCGTGCCGTGAATTCTTGATGCTCGGCATGCGCTTGCTCAAGAGTTTCGGCAAGGCGGTTACTGTTTTCTTGTAGGTTTCCGACTTCGGCGCCATCACTGGCATCGGTACGTTGCCAATAAGCACCATCCGCTAAATTAGATATAAATTCAGCCACTCGCTCTATCGGCCTGACGATCATCAAAGCCATATATCGCCCCATCATTCCTGCCAGCAATACCACCAGCAATCCGGAGATTAGCGATTGATATAAAATGCTTAAATCACGTTCACGGGTGAAGTGATTGGTCATACCCACTTCTACCTTCGCCAGCTCTTGCGAAGCCACCATCAGCTCACCAAATTCAGAAAAACCATCTAGCTCGACCACGTCACGCAACAATGTTTTACGGAATATTTGTACGCTATCAAGGTCAACTTGATCAAAGCCATCCACCGATGCTTCAATTAATACCTCATCATCCGGCGAGACCACACGCACGAGAGCTATTTCAGGTTCATTTAAAGCTGCATCAATGAGTGGCATTAACAGGTCATAATTACCTGAAATAACAGGATATTCAGCAGAAGCACTGATGCTTTCAATCATCAGCTTAACAGTCGCCTCGCTGCTTTTACTTGCGTCAGACCAACGAGCCATCATGTGCAACATAGTCAGTAGCACCACCGTGACCAACGCAGGAATAGCTGCTAAAGCAACGGCTCGTGTTCGCACCGGCCAGTGACGGATTCTCATTCGCTCTCCTCCCGCTGATGCAGTGTGCGTGTCACATCATCAATATCAGGGAGTAATAAATTTAACGAGCGTCCAACCTGCTCATTAAACCCCACCCTAAAATAAGGGTTAAAGTCCGCTTTTATCCAGTCGCCTTTATTTTTATAGCGCAATGCGATTTCACTTAAACGCTCCGCTACATCATTCAAATCGCTGTACGTGGTCGCCAATGCTCCGGCGCGAAGGTATGCAGAAGATGGCCCAATCAAAGGGCGATTATGGCGGTACGCGGTTATGAGGATATTTTTAATATTGTTAGGACTATACAGTTGAGGATCGTAAACACCGATAAGCGCCTGGTTCTCTGCCAGTAACTTAATCAACGCGTGGTTAAGCGTCTCGAATTCTTCCACCACATAAACATTGACACCGCTGCGGAGTACATCTGCTGACGCTTGTTTTTGAACCAATACTCCGTATTCTCGTTGCTCTCCAAGGATGGCCTCTGCTAAGCGTAGCTGACGCTCCATCGGAGGCTCGACAAATACAGCGCTCGATAAACGATCCGAGTACATTTGATACTCTGTTTGACTAACAAAGGCAGCGATAAGAGGAAGGGATTTAGGAACCGAATAGTCTTTAAGAGCATCAGCGCCAACAGCAATCGCAAGCTCATAGCGCTCGTAATGGAGCGGCTGGTTAACATTTGAAATAAGTTGAACAGGCGTGTTTAACCGTTCAGTCAAGAGGGCCTGTAAAGAGCTAGCGACCTTAGACGGTGAGCTGCTCAATAAAACAACATCCGCAGACACGCCTACCGATAAAAGCAGCAGGACACTGGTCCACACAATTCTCACCATCGCTTCCATGCAGCGCATTCTCTTTCAATAACCCTCGCAGTCAATCAAACTGCTCTTTAACTGAAGGCTCGGCGTCAATGCCGCTGGCCATGTAGGTAATCTAACACAACGTATAAGTGTAACCCCATGTGGAGCTAACGCGACCTATATCAGATAAAAAGTCTTCCTCAGGAACAAAATAAGGCTTCACGGCTCAATATGAAGTATTCAAAAAGGCCAAAACAAAGTGAGTCGTCCTGGTTTATCAAAGCTTGGCCCAAGCAAACCATCTGAATTATAACGACCGAATCGCCTCTGCAACGGCTTCAGGCGATGCCGGAAGTAGTATGTTTAATGATCGAGCAACCTGCTCATTAAACATAACAGTAAAATACGGGTTGTATCCCACCGCAGGTAAACGCTCAGCCATGATCATTTCTGCAAGCCGAGTCGTTGTATGCTCTAGGGAGCTATAAGTCGTCGCAATAGCGCCTGCACGAATATAAGCCCTGTGAGGCCCAATCAAAGGAATGTTCTGACGATAGGCCGAAATCAATATATTTTTAACCGTAGACGGATTGTAGATCGTACTGTCGGCCACCCCTAACAGTACGTCATACCCAGAAAGCGCTTTTTTGAGAGCGTAATTCAACGTTTGATCGTCAGATTGCAACACCAGACTTAACCCACTGCCCTCGGCCACTTTAAGCTCGCTAACCAGCCACTCTTCAGCCTGATTAGAATAAATTGAAGAAATACGCGCATCCGGAAACAAAAAACGCGCCAGCGCCAATTGCCTTACCACCGGCGGCTCCGAATAAATCGCACTGGATAAATGCGCATGATTTTCATCAATAACAGTACGCCCGACCCATATGGCGATAGAAGGCTGTGAGCCTCGCCATTGGCTAACCGCTTTATCCCCCGCCAAAATTACAATATCCGTGCTTTTGAGGTTCTTCGTATATTCTAACGTGTGGTGACTTACGTCTTTCGTGATCAGCTCGGTTAAGTTCTTCGCTAATTTTTCGAGCACAGGCGATCGCTGCTCAGCCAGAATCACAACATCGCTGTGTGCCTGACCAAACAGTAAAAGCAGTACGACAAAAACACCGAAGAACTTAAACCCCATTAGAAATTGATACCCACTTGTAGATAACCAAGATCAGTTTGTGAGTAGACTTCATTCGAATAGGTGATGTAATTATCATCGATTAAATGATGCCAGAACACGTCTGTATTAATACTCACACCTTTCACTGGCCACGCCTTGTGCCAATGCAGCTCGTAACGACGATAATGCTTAGGATTGGTACGGTCACGGTTATAGGCGTTATGCCAAAAATAGGATTGTGTGATCTGCCAACTTCCGGGGTCAAACGTCCAGCTTAGATTGTTACTGTACTCTGCACTGAGGCGCGTTTCGACATCCTGCAAACGCCCAATTTCGTCCGGCGTTAAAAAGGAGGTATCCCCTAACCTGACCTCAGTATCTACATAAGCACCCGACCACCAAAAGCTATGTTCTCTAACGGGTGTCCACGTAACTTGCCAATCCACCCCTTTGATATTTAAGGTGGTATCAGAGTTGGTAACGGGTGTTTGTAGGTTCAGCGGGTTTGAGATCAGCTGATAAAGATGATCTTTATAAAGCTTTACATCGAACGCAATATCACGTGCCGGAAGACGAGCATAGTAGCCCAGTTCAACACTGGTGATTTTTTCGTGTTCAAGCTGGCCAAAGCGCCCCTGCTGGTGCGCATAGTAAAGCGCTTTATCTAGGCCGAGATAATTGTCGGTTAACTCAGCGACTTCAATGGAGTAGTCCGGTGATTTCTCAAGAAGGTCTGGCGAACGAACTGACGTGGAATAGACCAAACGCAGGCTCTGCTGGGGTTTCACTAACAAGTTCAGCGCCACACGCGGAGAAAAGACCGCATCGTTGGTATCCTCGTTTTCGTACATACCGCCCACGTTTGCAATCAAACGCTCAGTGATATGCCATTCGGTATTCGCAAAAATCCGGAATAAATCACTGCTCACCACCCCGTTAAAATAGGTCTCTGACTCCACTTGATCACGGCGGTAGCTCAACCCTGCCACCGAACGCAGCGAATCCGACCACTGCATTGTGTCTTGCCATTCAACATCGACACGCTGTTCTTTCATATCAACGTCGTATTCGCCACACACCACTTCGGCTAAATTACTGAAGTCGCTGCCGTTAAAAGCGTTGATGAATATCTGCTGTGCTTGATCAAGGTCCGCCTGTGAAATATCAAAGTCTCGTTCAGTGGCATCTTCAATTGCCGCCTCAACTTGACCAGGAGTTACCGCACCAAGAGCGATTCCTTGAACCAAGGCTTGTGCCTGAGCATAAGCCTCTGGGCTGCTATCTTGACTCATTAATGCGCCCGGGATCGTTCGCCCCACCACATCTGCCCAATAGGGATCTTGGTCATACAATGCATACAACTCAGATGACAAAGTCACCGAAGGCCCACAGTTTTTACGAGTCGCGCGGCGAGATTCTGTCTGCCAATACGCTTGGAGTTGCATTGAATGATTCACAGAAAACTCATGATTTAATCGTGAATACAAAAAACCGCTGTCGTTTTCTTCATTCGGGGCTTCAGGCTCTGCGCTGGCTTGCGGCAACTGTTTACGTCCACTTTTGTAGGCAGCTTCAGTGAGCAACATAGTACGATCACTCAAGGTGTTGGTGAGGTTCAAACTCACAAACCGATCTCGTGTTGCATCATGGTAGGTATCTCCTGGGCCATCATCTTCACTGCCATCAAAACCATCATCTTCTTTTGAAACAGCCGTTAGACGATATAAAGTTTCGCCAGCCTGCCCGGAATGACTGGCGAAATAGTCACGAGTCCCCTGATGCCCTTTGCGCACATAAGCACGTGAACCTAAGGTATCCGCAGGATGAAAGGTAACGATATTAATCGTCGCCATGAACGCGTTCGCGCCATAAGTAGCCGCGTTAGGGCCGCGAAACACCTCAATACGCTGAATATCTTCAAGAGCCACGGGAATATCATCCCATCCGACGGATGCTAGGCCAGCGCGATACACCGAACGCCCATCAATAAGCACCTGCATTCGTCGCATCAAAGACGGACTGGAGGCATGATAAGCCACCGCATCGTCTGAGCCGTGTTTCACAAACATACCCGGCACAAAGCGCATTAGCTCGGGGATCGTTCTTACCCCCCAACGTTCTATTTGCTTGGCATCAATCACCGTCATACTGCCCGGTACTTCGGCTCTGGGCTGCTTAAGGCGTGTTGCGGTTAATACTTCAGGGACGATATCCGTGTCGTCAAACTCTGCGTCAGGAAAAAACATATCATTAGCCGTTGCTGATAACGGAAATGACATCACAAACGCACTCACTAATACGTGTTTGAACCAGTTCATCGCTACTCTCTTTTGTTGCTGTATGCTGCTTTCTTTTGTTGCTTTACGCTTCCTTCGCGCAATTATGCCTTGATTATAGAAGCTTTAGGGGAACTCTAGTGAGTCTTAGACCCTAGTGGAACTGTCAGAACGTCTTATATGTGTCTATAATCCCGCGATCATTGAAATTTAAACCATCACCTAACGGATCATATTATGAGCTATAACGCGATTAGCGCTGGTAAAGACCTGCCAAACGATATCTACGTCGTCATCGAAATTCCTGCAAACCACTCGCCGATTAAATATGAAATCGACAAAGATATGGATTGCCTAATGGTTGACCGCTTCATGGCAACCCCGATGTTCTACCCAGCGAACTACGGCTATATCTCAGACACGCTAGCCGACGATGGCGATGCACTAGACGTATTGGTTATCACACCTTACCCTGTTGCTCCTGGTTCCGTTATTCGTGCACGTCCTGTGGGCGTATTAAACATGGAAGATGAAGCTGGCGGCGATGCTAAGCTAGTGGCCGTTCCACACGAAAAGCTAACCCAGCTTTATAACGACGTGAAAGATATTGATGACGTTCCACAGTTACTACGTGACCAAATCCAACATTTCTTCGAGAACTACAAAGATCTTGAGAAAGGTAAGTGGGTTAAGGTACAAGGCTGGGGCAACGCCGATGAAGCACGCGATATGATCGTGAAGTCAGCGGAAGCTTACAAAAAGGCGTAACGTTTTTTTGTAATCAAAAAAGGGAGCCTCGGCTCCCTTTGTTTGTTCTAAAGTTCTAATTCTAAATTTTTAGTTCTAAAGCATCGGTGTTACATACTCGCCTTTAAGCGTGCTAACTCTTCTTCCGCTTCACGAGCGCGATTTTCGGCATTCACTTGCGCTGTAACGTCTTTCTGAATTCCAATGTAATAAGTCAGTTGATCCTGTTCATTATGAATAGGCGAGATACTCAACTCATTCCAAAACATGCTGCCATCACGATGATAATTACGGAGAACGACACGTGCGTTACGGCCGTCTTTAATCGCTTCACGGATTTCTTGTAAGCCAGCTTGATCTCGATCGCCAGTTTGTAAAAAACGGCAATCTTGATACAAAATTTCTTCTGCACTGTATCCGGTTAAACGCTCAAACGCCTTATTCACATAGATTAGAATGTTGTCGTCGCCTTCTTGTTCGGCGATAACGATACCGTCGTTCGATGCATCTACAGCCTTTTTTAACAATTCTAGGCTGATTGGCCCCTGCTCATCATTCAGGTCTGTGACCATGCATTACTCTCCATCTAGAGTGGTATTGTAAAAATATTAGGTAAATAAAAGCGTATTTAACACCGATTGTGTAACGCATGCTATCACGCAGATACACCAGTAAAAATGCCATTTATCCCATTCTAACCACACCTATCACCAAATCAATCGCAAGAAGTCGGGGGAAACTAGATCTAAATCACAAAAACATCGGAGTGAGACCGGGCTTTCTTTTACATTATGTACAACTACTTATAGAATTTGGACTGATTTGTACAAATTTGGAATAAGATTTCCCCATGTCGTCGTCCTCTGAACCTCAAGCTGCCTATTATCCCATTCGGGTGGTCTCCAACGAGACCGGTGTGAATGCCATTACGCTCAGAGCTTGGGAGCGACGTTATGAACTGATCACCCCCAAGCGCACCGCAAAAGGGCACAGGCTCTATACCGAAGCCGACATTCAACTTATTAAGAAAGTGGTATCGCTCCTACAACGTGGCATCCCTATCTCTCAGGCCAAGGCAATGTTAGTTAACGGCGCGCCTGAGCCTGAGTTAAAAACAACCATTTCGCAGCCTTCGCAGTGGAATCAGTATCGCAGCCGACTTGCAAAAGCCATACAAGAGTTCGACGACCAAGAGATTGCCGCGCTACTTGATGAGGTCACCAATTTTTTTCCTGTCGACATCACCTTACGCTTTCTTTTATTACCCCTACACCAGCAATTAAAAGAGCAAGTGACCCAGCCATTAGGACTATCGCACTTACAGTTTTTTGGTGGTTTTTTACAAGGCCGGTTAACCGCTCGACTATCTGATAGTTCAGAAACCGCACTCAAAGGCACCCTCGCACTCGCCAACACCACCTATGATGATGAATTGGAACTTCTGCTTCTCGGCGTATTACTAAAACAGCTTGGCATTCGTGTTTTGCGTCTAGCGGGTAATATTCCGACCACAGAATTAGCAATGCTCATCGCCAAGCAACAATTAGATGGCGCTGTCATACGAATTCCTGCGATCGCGAATGATGTTCAACGTCAGCAGCTACAAACCCTTGCGGCAGAAAGCGGCCAATTAATTTTCTGTACCGGCTTCCATCAAGACGAAGCCGATATGCTTCGACGCAAAGGCCTGATGACGCTCAGTGGTGATGCGCAGCAAGATGCCTTAACCATTAAAGATGTACTGATCGGAATCAACGAATGAGCAATGTGTACGACGCCCTACTACGTCACCCCATGTTATTAACAAGCAACACAACTATCTTAGGTAATGAAGCACAACTATCCGGCCCTTGGCTTGAGCACGTTAAAACACACAATATTAAAATCAGCACCACCGACTGGTTAACCGCCCAGGCGTATCGCGGACACATCAGTGATGATGATATTACCTTTGGCCCGACCGATGTCAGCACCTTAAAAGATAAGGTCGTGATTTTATTATGGCCAAAGTCCAAAGTGGAGGGGCTAACACTTCTCACTATGCTGGCCTCAGTCGCAACCAGTTGTTATGTCGTTGCTGCCAATGATGCCGGCGGTAAAAGCATCAAGTCTGCCACCAAAGAAATTGCGAGCGATTGCACCAAAATTGACAGCGCTCGCCATTGTGGCTTTTGGTCCTTGGACTTCAAGCCAACAGACGTTGCGCCTAATTGGCTAAAATATGCACGTTCATTTACCGCTGATGAGCGCAGTTTTCTGACCCTACCCGGCGTATTTGGCCATGGAAAACTGGATAAAGGCACGGCCTTATTACTAGAAAACATCCCAGCACCTGCCCACGGACGTATTTTGGATCTAGGCTGTGGCTCAGGGGTTATTGGGCTCACCATGAAAGTTCGTAACCCAAAGCTCGACGTGATACTTACGGATGTCGACGCATTGGCATTACGCAGCGCCGAATTAAATAGCGTGCGTCTAGGGCAAACCGTAGAAATACTCGCCAGCGATGGCTTAGAAGACGTCTCCGGACGTTTTGATTACATCTTCAGTAACCCGCCATTTCATCAAGGTAAACGCACCGACTACGATTTCGCATTGCGCTTATTTCGCGATGCACGACGCCAGCTCACTCGTGATGGCCAAGTATGGATCGTCGCCAATCGCCACTTAGGCTATGAAGAGTGGGCCGCTGAGTCCTTCAATAAAGTCGACGTTATGGTACAGGCTCACGGTTTTAAACTTTTGTGTGTCTCACACCCTAAATAATGAGCTAACTCACAGGAAAAACAGCAAGTAAGGTCTACACTTAACTGAGTTAATGCGATTAATAAGTGGAGTAAAGCATGCTGTTAACTTACGCGGTTTTGGCTTTTTTTGTGATTTCTGGCGGTATAATTACGTGCTGCTTAAAGGAAGCGCGATCAATCAAAGTGCCTTGTAAAAGCTTACAAGCGCCAACCTACCCTACGCGTAACCGCTAAATTAGTTGTTATGCCGTAGGTGATAATTCCAGCTCATCACCAGAGCTAACCAAACAAGCCCGGTAGCCGCAATCAGCAACAAGGCCTGCCAACCGAACATCAATAAAATAGCCCCGGACCCAAGAGATCCTATCGCTTGAGTGCCAAACACCAGCATATCATTCATGCCCTGAACTTTAGCGGCATCCCCTGATTGATAGCATTGAGCTAAGAGCGCCGTTCCAGTAACAAACAAAAAATTCCAGCCAACACCCAACAATATCAAACTGCCTAAGTAGTGCAGCAAGCTCTCATCGTACGCACCAATACAAAGACTGCACACAAACAACAAAAGCCCCACCAGCATCACTCGATGTATACCGAAATACCCGACTAAACGCCCAGTAAATAACGACGGTAAAAACATAGCGACAATATGGCTCTGGATAATCCACTTAGCATCACCGACATCATGACCTGAAAGCGTCGTCATACTTAATGGCGTGGCCGTCATAACAAACGACATCACCACATAGGCCACCGCAGCCGCCGACATAGCCAAGATCAAATCTGGTTGACGGAATAGCTCTGGCCAGCTTCTCGGTTCAGCCTCCTTTATTGCTGTATTCACCGACGTCTTTACCGGCACCACAAATAGCAACACGACACCTGCCAGCAGCATGCAGAGTGATAACCCAACAAATGCAGCAGCGAAACCCAACGCCGGAAAATACTCGGCTAGGGATGATAGTTCAGGGCCAATAAAAGCCGATGCTAAGCCCGCCAACAAAAGCTTAGAAGCTGCCGAGGCTTGCTGATCTTGAGGCACAAAAGACATGGCAAGAAAACGAAACTGCTGAATCACTGCGCCCACACAGCCGAACAACCACGCACTCGCCGTAAAGCCCCAGAAAGAGAACTGGTAGACCACAAACGCGGCCAGTAGTGACGAAACAACGCCAACCAGCATAGCCCCAACAAAGACAGGTCGACGACCATAGCGCCCCGCTAACCGAGACGCAGGCCAAACCGCTGACGCCATACCAATAATCATGGCAGCAATAGGGAGGGTCGAAAAAGAAGGATCAGGATGGAGTTGTGCGCCAATTAAGCCGCCAATAAACACCATCAAAGGCGCTGAACTTAATGCCAGCGCCTGAGCAACCATCAGCCCAGCGAGTCTCTGAGCCGAGGTCATTAGGTCATATTACGTGTATTAGTTGAGACTAGATCTGACACTTCATCTTGAAAAAGAGAGAGTTACCCGTTTTGATAAAGGTGTCGAATCTTAACTCAAAACAAAGGTAACTCTCATGATCCATACTACCAATCCCATTATCAAACACAAAGCCGGCTTACTGAATTTAGCGGAAGAGCTCGGCAATGTATCAAAAGCATGCAAGGTGATGGGGGTCTCTCGCGATACCTTCTATCGCTATCAAGAACTGGTTGCTGACGGTGGCATTGATAACCTAATCGACAAAAGCCGAAGGAAGCCGAATACAAAAAACAGAGTCGATGACGTAACGGAAAAAGCTGTTATTGAATATGCGATTGAACAACCGGCACATGGCCAGCACCGGACCAGTAATGAATTACGTAAGATCGGAGTGTTTGTCTCAGGTAGCGGCGTTCGTTCAATCTGGGTTCGTCATAACTTGGAAAACTTCAAGAAACGTTTAAAAGCCTTAGAAGAAAGGGTTGCCAACGAGGGGATAATCCTAAGCGATGCTCAAGTGGCTGCCCTTGAAAAGAAGAAATTCGATGATGAAGCTTGCGGTGAGATTGAAACCATACACCCAGGCTATCTGGGGTCTCAGGATACATTCTATGTGGGCAACCTCAAAGGCGTTGGACGCATTTATCAACAGACGTTTGTCGACACCTACAGCAAAATAGCACTTTGTAAGCTGTACACGACGAAGACTCCGATTACGGCGGCAGATCTCCTCAATGATAAGGTATTGCCGTTCTTTGAGCAGCATGAGCTTCCTATGCTGCGAATACTGACTGATCGAGGAACCGAGTACTGTGGTCGTGTAGAGCAACACGATTATCAGCTATATCTAGCTATTAACGATATTGATCACACTAAGACAAAAGCTATGTCGCCACAAACGAATGGCATCTGTGAACGCTTTCATAAAACGATCTTAAATGAGTTTTATCAAGTGACGTTCCGTAAGAAGCTATATAGCTCATTGGAAGAACTACAAAAAGATCTAGACGACTGGATAAAATACTATAACAATGAGCGAACTCATCAAGGCAAAATGTGTTTAGGCCGGACGCCATTAGAAACATTACTTGATGGTAAAACGATTTGGGCGGAAAAGAATTTAGCTCAAATTTAAACTGACAGGTACCGCTTAAAAAACGGGTAACTGTCAGATCAAGTCTGAGCTACTACATATTACGTGAATAGAAAATTTCGAGCATTTCTTTGCGTAGCTTAGCTTCCACTTCTGCGCGCTCATCAGCACTCATGGCCTTTGAACCTTCACCAAACAGGAAGTTATCTAAATCGAAGTCTTTATGAAGCATCTTAGTGTGAAACAAGTTTTCCTGATACACATTCACGTCAATCATCTCGTACGCGTTACGCGTGTCTTCTGTGAGGTAATTTTGGATAGAATTAATATCGTGATCGATATAGTGCTTTACGCCATCAACATCACGGGTAAAACCACGCACACGGTAATCGACATTAACGATATCAGACTCGAGCGAATGAATGAGATAGTTCAATGCTTTTAACGGTGAGATCAAACCACACGTAGACACATCAATATCCGCACGGAAGGTAGAAATACCGCCTTCTGGGTGGCTTTCTGGGTAGGTATGTACCGTCACATGCGATTTATCCAAATGCCCCACGACAGAATCACGCAGAGGGCCTGGCTTCTCTTCCATTAAATCTTTGCTTGGCAACACCTCATGCTCAGCAATCAGCATGGTCACACTCGCGCCTTCAGGCTCGTAATCCTGACGCGCAATATTCAAAATGTGTGCACCAATAATATCAACAACATCAGAGAGAATCTTAGTTAAACGATCCGCGCTGTAGAGTTCATCAATATATTCAATGTATTCCTGACGCTCTTTTTCTGTCTTGGTATAACAGATATCGTAAATATTAAAACTCAGAGTTTTGGTCAGGTTGTTGAAACCGTGCAGACGCAACTTATCATTCAATTGCAGATCCCCTTATAAAGTATCTCAAAAATTATCCGAAAAGAAGCTTAGCTAGCTTCAATCACTGAATGACTGTGTGTAATTTCAACGCCGCCCTGCTCTAGCATGATAGAGGCTGAGCAATATTTTTCAGCAGACAGTTTTACCGCACGCTCTACTGCCGACTCTTTCAGCGCATGACCTGTTACACGGAAATGAACATGTATTTTGGTAAACACCGAAGGCACTGCATCGGCACGTTCCGCTTCAATGTCTGCAACGCAATCCGTCACCTTCAAACGCTGCTTGGTCAAAATGCTCATCACGTCGAAGCTGGTACAACCGCCTAGACCAATCAACAACATTTCCATCGGACGAATACCCATATTTCGGCCGCCGTTCTCTTCAGGTCCATCCATAACAACGGTATGTCCGCTGCCCGACTCACCCAAAAACATCGCATTATCGACCCACTTAACTGTTGTTTTCATCAATCAACTCCGACGCGTGTAAAAGCGCGGAGCTTATCATAGACACGAATAGACGCGAACTTCGGATAATGTTCTCTAGGTAAAATTCATCCTTTATCGTCAAAATGCAACAGAATGGCATAAAAATGGCCCTATCACCGGTTCTACTAAACCCATGGATAGGTAATAATGGCCTCAGACTGTTAAGGATAATAAAAAATGATCATCCCCACGATTCCATCGATGCACGCACCGCTTGAGAACTTTCTCTCGCACTGCCACAAAAAGCGTTACCCAGCCCGCGCCTCCATTATTCATGTTGGTGAACTGAGTGATACGCTGTACTACCTGACCAAAGGATCGGTCAGTGTCACCATCGAGGACGATGAAGGTCGTGAAATGATCATGGCTTACCTGAACGAAGGCGACTTTTTTGGTGAAATGGGCCTATTCGACGACGAAAACGCCGAACGTACTGCCTGTGTTCGTGCAAAAACACCGTGCGAAGTGGCTGAAATATCTTACGTACGCTTCCGCGAGCTAGCGGCTTCAGATACAGAACTCATCTTCCGTATCTTCCGCCAAATGGCCGAGCGCCTAACGCGCACAACTCGAAAGGCTGGCGATCTCGCCTTCCTAGACGTGACAGGCCGAGTGGCTGGCACCTTGCTAGACCTATGCAAACAGCCTGATGCCATGACCCATCCAGACGGAATGCAGATCAAAATTACCCGCCAAGAAATTGGACGTATTGTGGGTTGTTCACGCGAGATGGCTGGCCGAGTACTGAAAGCACTCGAAGAGCAGGCATTGATCAGCGTGGCTGGTAAAACCATCGTGGTATTTGGTACACGCTAAGCGTTAAACGATGTTTATCGCTGACAAAAACGCCCTGCTTTGCAGGGCTTTTTTATATCTGGATTTTTTGAATAGTTAACAGTTATCGCCGCATTCGCGGGAGACTTTATTAGCTTCGCTACAGGGTTTGCCTTCTTGGAAAGCCTAATATGTAGTAACTCTAACTCAGCTCTCAAACTCAAGTCCCTTTCGGGGCTCCGCCCCCGGCCCCATGCAAGGAGAGGCTTCTCCTTACAATCCTCTCTTCTCGGCGCATCCGGCTTCATCCAGCCAACGGCAGTCATTATGCGGCACGCAAAACAATCCGCCCCGGAGCGATCTTTTACAGTATCTATTTTCTACATCGCTCCGGGGCAAG
>NVWL01000013.1 GCA_002733645.1 Oceanobacter sp. | reverse complement strand
ACTTTTTGACGTGACCCGCCATGCCTTCAAAGTAGCGCCTTGAACTGCCATTTTCCTGAAAGCCGCAGCCTCCTCTGCATTAATCAGAGGTGCCCTAGGGCCTCGTTACGCTTTTCCATCATGGCCTTCACCTGATTAGCTTGTTCAATAGCCTCTAATGCTTTTGTTGGTGTGGCAATAGGTAAGCCACTCATATCAGGCATGGCTGGCGCTGAGGGCTTATTTTCAGATTTTTTAGCTGCAACCTTCACCGGCGCTAAAATATTAGCTGCCGTATCCACCTTCACTTCATGAACATTGACACCTTCAGGCGCTTCATCACCAAAATGCCAGCGTCCTTGGGCATCCTGCCACTTCAAAACGGTCTGACGAGTTGATCTAGAGGACTGCGGTGGCTGATAGTTTGTGCTTTGCACCATAGTATTCAACGGGCCAAAATCTCCCGTCATTACCGCTGGGGTGATAAACGCGATCACCAGCACCACCAACATAATAAATATCCATTTAAACTTCATGTCACAACATCCTTATAAATTAGTCATACCTGAATACACCCGAATGCACTCAATTTAGTCACAGTCTTCGAATTTTGACGTATGCTTATATGATACCCCAATGTGCAACGCTCCAATAATCAGCACGAGAAACAGCACGTGTAATCAAGGTAAAAATCAACATACATACATGGAAACGATGAATCACATGAGCTCCGGTCCGACGAGTACCGTCCGAACGGTCAGTTATCCTCCAGCGATTAAAATATTAGTCGCTAACGCCAAAGGCGGCTGTGGCAAAACCACACTGACGACGAATCTCGCCTGTCAGTTTGCCCGTATTGGCGAAACCACCATGCTCATTGATCACGACCCTCAAGGCTCCGCTACTGACTGGTTAGCGCTGCGTAGCAACCGCCTTCCCATCATTGATGGCATCGCCGCCACGCGTGAGCGCCATAGAGCAGGCTCTACGCTCAGTTGGCGCATGCGCTTAACACCATCAACACAACGAGTAGTGATAGATACCCCTGCCGGATTACACGGCAACGAGCTGTCTGACCTTGTCGCCCAAGCGGATATTATTTTAATACCAGTGATCCCCTCCGCCATAGATATGCGTGCCGTCACTGAATTTATTGCAGATCTCATGAAGTGTCAGGCCTTCCGCCAGAAAGCCAAGCCCATCGCCGTCGTCGCCAACCGCGTAAAACGCAACACATTAAGCTTTGGTGCACTGAAAAAGTTTCTAGATAAACAACATATCCCTTTTATCGCATCGCTGCGGGATACCCAGTTTTACGTGCGCGCCGGAGAGAACGGCTTTGGCGTCGTCGACTTTGATCGCCAGCACGCTAAAGAACAAGAAGAATGGCGACCACTGATGCGCTGGCTTAACACGACCATATCCGAGATTACAGCCGCTAACAGTTAGCCGTTATTTTGTCAGCAACTCAACGAGCGTTGCACATAGCAGCTTGTCTTTCAGGATCAACATTAAGTTACCCTCAGCTTCAACCGTTGAATTCTTATCTAACCCCTTATCTGAACCACTGAAGGCTAAAAACAGCCGTCTTAACCCTTCCCGCTCCGCTTCTAGCTCCGCTTTTTTCAACAACTCGTACAAGTCCGGAGTCTCTGTTCGATCACACTCTCGTCGTCGATTGCGGATCGGCACAATCATATTCTCACGCCAATCATCGTACTCCGGCTGAATCAATAGCTCCGATGTCAACACAACGCCCTCGTCAGCCAACCAAAGCGCCGTTAGCAACCAAAGCACATCGGCACCGCATTCATCTTGTAGTCGCAGCATTTCATCCGCCACACCCGGCTGAGCATAAGTATGCAACGCATAACGCCACAATTCTGAATGACTCAGTCGTGTATTACCGGGTGCCGTAACCGGTGAATCTGTGGCAGAATTCGCGGCCATCGTCTTTCCTTTAAATGTTGTCACTATATATGTTGTTTCTATGATCGAGTTTACTCAGGTTTCCCTCCAGCGTGGTACTAACTTTCTATTAGAGAAGGCAGATCTACGTGTTCACGATGGCCAGAAGCTCGCCTTAATTGGGCCGAACGGCGCGGGAAAATCGAGCCTGTTTGCACTTCTGAACGGTGAACTCACCGTCGACGGTGGCGACCTAAGTATGCCCGCCAAGTGGCGCATCTCGCATATGATGCAGGAGGTCGAGGCCAGTGAACGCTCAGCACTTGATTATGCGATTGATGGCGACAAGCCCTATCGCGTGATTGAAACCGGCATGGCCAATGCCAAAGACGATAACGATTTAACCCACTGGATGGATCAAATGGATCAGCATCAGGGTTATCAAGTTCCGGTGCGTGCCGAACAACTACTGCAAGGCTTAGGGTTCTCGCAAGAGGATATGAAACGTCCGGTATCTGCTTTTTCTGGCGGCTGGCGTATTCGTTTAAATCTGGCCCAAGCCTTAATGATGCCGTCGGATTTATTACTGCTGGATGAGCCGACCAACCACTTGGATTTAGAAGCAACGCTTTGGCTAGAAGGCTGGTTAAAAAAATACCCCGGAACGTTACTGTTTATTTCTCACGACCGTGATTTTATCGACGGTGTCGCAGACCATATTGTTCAGTTGCATCAGCAAAAACTGACACAGTACCCGGGAAATTACAGCGCTTACGAACGCATTCGCGCTGAAAAATTAGCCCAGCAGCAAACCATGTATGAAAAGCAGCAAACACGTGTCAAAGAAATTGAATCCTTTGTGACTCGTTTTCGTGCCAAAGCCAGTAAAGCCAAACAGGCGCAAAGCCGATTGAAAGAATTACAACGTATGGAGATGATTGCTCCGGCGCACGTTGATTCGCCGTTTCGTTTTACCTTCCCATGTTACGAAAAAATGTCGACGCCACTGCTCGCGCTTGATCAAGCCGACCTTGGCTATCCCGACCGAGTGATTCTACCTAACGTAAAAACCTCTATTGTACCCGGCCACCGCATTGGTTTGCTTGGCCCTAACGGGGCGGGTAAATCGACACTATTAAAAACTTTATGCGAAGAAATTCCACTACTCTCCGGCGAGCGCAATACTGGCGAACACTGTCATATCGGTTACTTTGCACAGCATCAATTAGAATCACTCGATGTAAAAGCCAGTGGTACATTAATTTTGCAGCGTATGAACCCAAAAGCCAGCGACCAAGAGATCCGTAACTTCTTAGGCGGCTTTGGTTTTCATGGTGACAAAGCGCTTGAAGTTATTGAGCCATTTTCCGGTGGCGAAAAAGCACGCATGGCATTAGCGTGTGTCGCGTGGGAAAAACCGAATTTATTAATCCTCGATGAGCCAACCAACCACCTTGATATCGAAATGCGCGAAGCCCTAGCCATGGCATTGCAAACCTTTGAAGGTGCAATATTAATTGTGAGCCACGATCGGCACTTATTAAAATCGACCGTGGATGAATATTGGTTGGTTGATCAAGGCAAAGTCCAAGCCTTTGATGGCGACCTTGACGATTATCACGATTATTTAAATAAGCGTGAATTACTCGGAGTAGAAGGTGATGAGCCGTCTACCGACAAACCAGTCGTAGACCGTAAAGAGCAAAAACGTCTAGACGCTGAGCGTCGCCAACGTCTTGCTCCCATTCGCAAAAAGCAGCAAGCCGCTGAAAAAGTTATGGAATCCCTGCAAGGCAAGCTCAGCACCATCGAAGCAATAATGGCAGACAGCGGTCTTTACGACGCCAATCGTAAAGACGAACTCAATGAACTTATCCGTAAGCAAGGCGAACTCAAATCATCATTAGAAGACGCCGAAATGGAATGGATGGAGCTGACGGAACAACTTGAAGGCGAAGAATAAAATACAAGCTTAACCCTCTGCCTGGCCAGAATGTACGCCACATCTGGCCGCTTACATCTCACCAATAACGTACGAATACCACCCTCCAAGCCAAGGTAAAACTGTGCGTTGCGTCACTGTATCGAAGCGCATACTGTGAAGGGTCATCCGGCTTCCTAGTGTAAATCCGGACTATAAAAATAATAATATTCAAGGGTTAACCTATGACTTCATCATCTAGGTTGAAGCAGACGCTTATTGCCTCTGTTCTCAGCACAGGCCTGCTCGGTACATCCATTTCCTCAGCGGACGTAACAGGCCCAGGCACACTCAACGGCGATTTGTGGCAATCAACCGCAGAATTTTTCCTTAGTTTTGGTTTCGCTGCAGATGCGATTAACGAAGCCAATAACATTCGCCCCTTTCAAACACCCCAAGCTAGATCTCATGGTTTAACCACATTCCGTGACCAAGCCATCCGCCTTGAGCTGACCGCCAAACATTTAGACGCCGACGGCGTTGTTGATAACAATGTAGCTTGGTCCATTCTTCAAGCGCCTATGCACGGTACCCTTGAAGGAACAGCTCCTAATCTGACCTACGTGCCAGACGCCGATTACACCGGCTTTGATAAAGTCATCTTTAAAGTAGACGACGGTGTTGATGGCAGCACCGAAGGCACTATTGATATCAAAGTTCAGGGATCATTTACCACCTTTGAAAGCGGCCCTGTACGTCCGTTGGCAATGAACTCAGATCATTCTCGTTTGTATGCGCTAAACACGCCCGATGGAAAGCTTGAAGTCTTTGATACTACGGGGGAGCTGCCTGAACTCATTCATTCGATTCCGGTAGGCCTTGAGCCTGTCGCTATTCAATTATTAAACGACAGTGAAGCTTGGATTGTTAACACCCTGTCAGACAACATCAGTATCGTCGATCTTAGCGCGCAAACGCCTTATGTGAAGCGTACCCTGCAAGTCGGTGATGAACCGCAAGACATTGTCTTTGCAGGAAACAACCGTAACCGTGCTTTTATTACTACGGCACACCGTGGCCAGCATTCTCCGTCGGACCTGGAATCCATGACGCCAAGTGTTGACCGTGCGGATGTCTGGGTGTTTGACACCACCTCTGCCAGCAATACGCCTGAAAAAGTCATTACATTATTTGGTATGGCTCCACGCGCCTTAGCCGTGACACCAGATGGTAAAAAGGTTTACGCCGCAATTTATAAATCAGGTAACCAGACCACTATCGCAGCCCACAACTACCGCTTATTTGGTCGTACCAGCACCATTAATGGTAAACCCGGCCCAGATACCGATGCTGGAGGTGCGGTTGCTCCTAACTCTGGAGTCATCGTAAAACACGACGGCAGGAAATGGCGTGACTGGTACGGCACAAACTGGAACCGTCAGGTTTATTTTGATCTGCCGGATTACGACGTTTTCGAAATTGACGCGATGGCCTCTTCACCAACGTGGACAAAACGCCACTCTGGTGTCGGCAATGCGCTGTTTAATATGGTCGTCAACCCAAGCAACGGCAACGTGTATGTATCCAATATGGACGCGCGTAACGAGTTGAAATTTGAAGGCCACGGCCATCGCAGTGACGTTCAAACATTACGCGGACGTTTTATTCAAAACCAAATTACTGTCATTGATGGTAACAAGGTCACTCCACGCGATCTAAACAGCCACTTAAGTGATAACCGCCCCGAAGGTTCTAATTCCGACAACAACAAAAGTTTAGCCATGCCACTAGAGATGGTGGTCGATTCAAGCGGCGAAAACTTATACGTTGCCGCCTTCAGCTCATCTAAAGTGGGTATTTTTAATACCGAGCAACTTGAAAAAGGCACCTTTACGCCATCAGAGAATGACCAAATTGAAGTCTCTGGCGGCGGCCCTGCGGGCATCGTGTTAGACGAAAACAAAAATCGCATGTACGTCTTAACGCGCTTTAATAACTCTATTGCCGTGGTTGACATTGCGGCCCGTGAAGAAATTGCCAGCGTTGAAATGTACAACCCTGAGCCTGATTTCGTCACCGAAGGTCGCCCGTTCTTATACGATGCACGCTTCAGTTCTGGGCGTGGTGATGCGTCTTGTGGATCATGTCACCTGTTTGGAGACATGGATGGCCTCGCATGGGAATTGGGGAATCCCGATATGAACTGGACAGAAAACCCGCGCGGGTACGCTGATGAGTTTGTAAAGATGAACGCACTGCGTGTGCATCACCCATTAAAAGGACCAATGCTCACTCAATCCTTCCGTGGCCTTGAATTCCAAGGGCCACAACACTGGCGTGGCGACCGCACTGGTGCGTATCGTGAAAACGGTGAGTCGTTAGAAAAAGCCGCCTTTAAAGAATTCCGTGGCGCATTTACTGAATTACTTGGCCGTGCAGAACAACCAACAGAAGAGCAGATGAATAAGTTTGCCGATTTTGTTTTACAGCTTCGTTACCCACCCAATCCAAATCGTAATCTTGATGACACCCTAACCGCCAAAGCGGCGGCAGGTGCCGAGGTTTACTTTAATGAGCGCACCACGGGCTTTAAATCAAAAGGAGATATTGCCAAGCAAACCTGTAACCACTGTCATGAAGTGGATATGGATATTGAACGTTTTGGTACTAATACACTGATGAGTTTTGAAGGCACCGAAAACCCACAAGACTTTAAAGTGCCACACCTACGCAACGTCTATTCCCGGGTCGGTATGTTTGGCCAAGTCTTCCGTGAAGACACCTCCACCAGCAAACACATGGGCGATCAAGTCACTGGCTATGGCTTATCTCATGATGGTGCCGTTGATACCATGGAAACCTTCCTAACGGTCAGTGTATTCCACGTTGATCTAGAAGACGTGCCGGGAGTCTTTGAGTTTGTAACACAAGTACCGACAGGGCTAGCGCCTATCGTTGGACAGCAGGTGACCATCAATGCTGAGCAGCAGTCGGATCAGGGGTTAATTGATCTAATGATTTCGCAAGCGCTTGCCCATACTCAAACAGGTGGCCCGAACAAGCAGCAGTGTGACCTCGTGGTTCATGGCGTTGTTGATGGTGAAAACTCGGCTTGGCTAATGCAAAACAGTGGCGAGTTTATGTCGGATGACGGTGAATTCAGTAGCGACCAAGCCTTACGTGCGTTGGCGATGGATAATGGCAACAGCTTAACGTATCTGTGTGCGCCTCCAGGGAGCGGTATGCGCGTTGCACTGGATCGTGACGAAGACGGTACACTGAATTCTGAAGACGCTTTAATTATGGGGCGCGCTGAAACCAGCATTCAACCTATGAATCCTAACGCAGCACCAGAGCAAGATGTCATGGTTCCGGCTGAAGGCAATGGGTACGATCGTGAAGCTGCACAAAAAGCCAATGGCCGCTTCCCGGACTTTAATTACTACTGGCCGTTTGGTTCGTAACGTCGGTAGATGAATTAACATTTAAGGCACATAAAAATGCCGCTCAATTGAGCGGCATTTTTTATTCTCAATTATTAGCCATTAAACGTTATGGTAATGTCACAGAAAAATTACCAGAGCCAACAACGGTTTCAGTATTTCCGGGAGTATTTTGAATTGAGAAGGTAAACGATAATCCAGCAGAATCTGAATCAGAAATTTCGAAGCTAAAGTCCTCTGGTAAATCTTCGGCGGTATGACGTTTATTGGTTTGAGTATCGTCAAACACTAGGTCTGTTTGCGCGACGAACGACTCTTGCGAAAAAAGCAATGACGAACCTTCTTTCATCCCCGCTGAGATTTTCTGATTGCCACCTTCAAGGTTATTTAGGCCCGCGCAAAAAATATCCTCAGAAAACACTTTGCCTTGTATGTCCGCCCAATTCCAAGTCGCACTTCCCAATGCTCCAGCAGTATCTGACACCTTGATAAACTCACCAGACACAACCGCTGTTACAGAGATTTTGGTGTCTTCGTCTTCACCACTGGTAGACACACTAGGGATCAATAAACTGTTGTTCGAGCCGCGAGTAAAATTGCCTCGGAACGTCGCAACGCTGTCAGCCGACACGGCCGTTACACTCCGGAAGCCACCATTGCATGAGCTGATTTCCAGATCTTCTGATCCGGTTTTCTTACGGATAACCATAAACTCGCGACGGCTTTCAAAAGTACGAGGATCTTCTACAGGGTCACTTCCCTCTTGCTCAAAGTAGGTGTATTGAATATCCGTCACACCCACCCAAGTACCAATCAATGAATTTTGATCTGTACTCTCACTCGCCACACGATAATCATCGAGGGTGAATTCAGTAAGATTTTGCGGAAATAAATCTGGGTTTTCTTCCGTATCACTGTTCGCACTGCAGCCAAGTAAAACACCGGTAAATGGCAAGGCGGCGATGGTTAACGCTAATTTAAGTGGCTTCATTGTCGTTCCTTCTTATTTTATGACTAACAGTGACCAAAATTCAGATTAGGCTATCCAGCGTGCTTTATGCCATCGCCGCTTTTAAAATGCTCGCATACTCTTGACCTTGAGTATGGCCATTCATCGTTTCAAACAGGGTTTTGCCATCGGCACCTTTGGCTTCAAGGTTATGACCTTCTGCTTTATATAGAGCAATGTAGGCTGCAAAAGTTTCTGGCAACATGTGGCGGTATGCGCGAATAGCTGCAAGGTAATCTTGATCCGTACCGTCATAGCTTTCTGCGGTTAAAAACTCGCGTAATTGTTCTTCCGTCCAGTCGCCACCAAATACTTTTTCTTTATCTTTTTTCAACATAAAAACTCCAATTTCTCAGGCACAGTTTGCCTACAATATATTTAATAATTAATCATCTCGCGTACGTCTAACGCCGAAACAAGCACAACCTAGTTCTTAGATTTTTTTAAACATTAAATCCCATACACCGTGGCCTTTATTTTCGCCGCGCTTTTCAAACTTGGTCAGCGGGCGATGCTCAGGACGAGGGACGTATTGATCTTTACCCACGATATTTTCATATCCAGACTGTGCTTCCATGACTTCCATCATGTGTTCGGCGTAGTTTTCCCAATCAGTGGCCATATGAAACACACCGCCGTCTTTCAAAATACGACGAAGAGTATCGGCAAATTCAGGCTGCACGATACGACGCTTGTGATGTTTTTTCTTATGCCAAGGATCAGGGAAAAATAGCTGTACGGTGTCTATGCTGTTGTCTGGAATCAGCTTCAACACTTCAATCGCATCATCTTTATAGGTGCGCAGGTTCGTAACACCGGTTTCTTCAGCCAAATTTAATAACGACCCCACACCCGGCAAATGAACTTCCACACCGATAAAGTCTTTATCAGGTGCGGCTTGCGCCATTTGGACTAATGATTGCCCCATACCATAACCGATTTCGAGCACCACATGGCTATCACGACCAAAGACCTCAGATGGCACTATAGGGCCATCCGTTAGCTCTAAGCCCATAATCGACCACTGACGATCAAGTGCGCCTTGCTGACCTTTGGTTAAACGACCAGCGCGGATAACAAAGCTCTTAATACCACGGCGGTACGTCGGCTTTTCAGACGCTTCATTCATTTCCGGTTCTTGCTCTGAAGTCGTTTGACTTAGAACGTTTGGATCATGCGGTTCAGACACTCATTTCACCTATTTAACAAAATTCTACTTTTAACACTCAAGACTCAGGTTCTGACTCTGGCAAGCGAAACGCAGCAAGAATAAGAAATGACCACGCGATTAACCAAGCAACCCCACCAAAAGGAGTAATCACTCCCAATGCACGCTCTCCGGTCAACGCCATCGCGTAGAGACTGCCGCTAAACAATATTAAGCCGAGCGTCATCATAAAAGCACTGCGCTTGATCCAAGAAGCCGGGCGCACAAACAGCCAAGCGGATAATGCGAGAAGTACCACAGCATGAACCAGATGATACAAAACACCGGTTTGATAAGCGGCCATCAATTCAGGATCGATCAGCCCCTTCAAGCCATGCGCGCCGAAGGCCCCAAACGCGACGCCGGTAAAACCAGTCACGGCCGCTATATTAAGGCAAGTTTTCGCCTTCACACATTCACCTTCAGTATATTGAAAAGCGGAGATTATAAAGGACTCGAGCGCGCAGGTCACAACCACCAGCCAAAAGACCGCTCAGTACTCACGAAAAGACATGCACTTTTATTCATTGAAACGAATAGCAGCAATTGACGTCCTGAGTGGCCAAAGATGTATTGATCAGCGCCAGTCGTGTATCTGGCCCTATTCACAGTTATCTAGTTTTCTTATCCTGTGGTGAGACTTTTCGTGCTTGAACCCGCACCGAACAGATCAATAACAATAAAAACAAATCTGGTATCTAAAATGACTACTCTCAAACATTGGCGTCAGCTTTTGCTGTCGACCGCCTGCAGTGCAGGATTGTTGGCAACCGCTATAACAACCCACGCGAGCGTATCCGGCTCAGCCACCAGAAATGGCGACACTTGGCAGAGTACGCTTGAAGTTGCTCTGCAAATCCCGGCCATTGCTGATTTTGTTACGGGCGTCGCTCATATCCGCCCTTACCAAATACCACAGGCTAAATCTTATGGTATTACGACCTTCCGCAACCAAAGCATTGAGATTGATTTCCGCGCCAAACACGTATCACCTGAAGGTGAGCCAGATAACAACATCACTTGGAGTATCAGCCAAGCGCCACTTCACGGTCGCTTAGAAGGCACGCCTCCCAATCTTATTTATATTCCTGATGAAGGCTACACAGGCTTCGACCGCGTTGTCTTCAACGCCAGTGACAATGCTGATGGCAGTACAGAAGGCACGATTGATATTAAGGTTCAGGGGTCTTACACCAACTTTGAATCCGGACAAGTACGCCCATTAGTACTGAATTCAGATAACTCGCGCCTGTACGCGCTAAATACACCGGATGGCAAATTAGAAATTTTCGACGTAAGCGGCAATACACCGACACTGCTGCATAGTGTTGCAGTGGGTCTTGAGCCTGTGGCCATCGCTTTGCGCAATGACAATGAAGCCTGGGTGGTGAATACGCTGTCAGACAACATTAGCGTCGTCGACCTGGATGCCTATATCCCGTATGTAAAACGTACTATTCATGTTGGTGACGAGCCACAAGATATCGTCTTCGCTGGCCGTAACAATGCGCGTGCGTTCGTATCCACAGCACACCGAGGTCAGCATTCACCGTCCGAACTAGCCCCCATGACACCAAGTACAGACCGTGCTGATGTATGGATTTTTGATGCCCGCTATGGCAGCTCGTCCCCGGAAAAAGTACTGACTTTATTCGGTATGGCACCACGTGGCTTAGCCGTCACGCCTGATGGCTCTACCGTGTATGCCGCTATTTATAAATCTGGCAACCAAACTACGACCGCCGCACACAATTACCGTGTTTGGGGCAAGACCAGCACCATTAATGGCAAACCCGGCCCAACCACAGATGCGAATGGTGTGGTTGCACCAAATACTGGCGTCATAGTGAAGTACGACGGCAGAAACTGGCGCGACTACTATGGCACCAAGTGGGATCACCAAATTTACTTTGATTTGCCGGATTATGACGTGTTCGAAATTGATGCCATGGCATCAAATCCAAAAGCCACTGGCCGCTACTCTGGTGTTGGTAACGCGCTATTTAACGTCGCCGTGAACCCAGTGAATGGTGCGGTGTACGTTAGTAATATGGACGCTCGCAACGAACTGAAGTTTGAAGGCCACGGTGAGCGCAGCGATGTTCAAACTCTACGCGGTCGTTTTATCAAAAACCAAATCACCGTGATTAAAGACGGCGACGTGACACCTCGCGATTTGAACTCACATCTACGTGACTCCAACCCAGACGGCTCGCCATCAGAAAACGCGCGCAGCTTGGCCATGCCACTGCAAATGGTGGTCGATAGCGCCGGTAAAAACCTCTACGTTGCAGCTTACAGTTCATCAAAAGTTGGGGTGTTTAATACACGCGAACTCGAAAATGGCTCGTTCACACCCTCTGTAGCAAACCACATTGAAGTTTCCGGTGGTGGCCCGGCGGGCATTGCACTGGATGAAGCTCGCGATCGTATGTACGTGCTAACGCGCTTCAATAACGCGGTATCAGTGATTGATATAGCGGCTCGTGAAGAAATCAACAGCATCGCTATGTACAACCCAGAGCCGGAGTTTATTACCGAAGGTCGTCCATTCTTATATGACGCTCGCTTTAGCTCAGGGCGTGGCGATTCATCCTGTGGTTCATGTCACTTATTCGGTGATATGGATGGCATCGCATGGGACCTAGGCGAACCTGACTTAGAATTCACTTATAACCCGCGTGATTACGTCAACTTCTTTATGAAGATGAACTCATTACGAATCCATCACCCGCTAAAAGGCCCAATGTTAACGCAATCATTGCGTGGCATGGAGTTCCAAGGCCCGCAGCATTGGCGTGGCGACCGTACCGGTAAAGATCGTTACAACGGCGAATCATTGGAACGTGCAGCGTTTAAAGAATTTCGCGGTGCTTTCACCGGCCTGCTAGCACGCGCAGAAGAACCAACAGAAGAAGAGCTGAATAAATTCGCTGATTTCGTTTTACAAATGCGCTATCCACCTAACCCCAACCGCAATCTCGATGACACCCTCACCGAGACGGCAAAGTTTGGTGAGAACATCTACTTCAACCAGAAATCCACCGGCTTTAAAGCTGAGAGCACCGGCAATGTTGCTATGATTTCTTGTAATGGCTGTCATGAGGTTGAACCCGATATTGAACGTTTTGGCACATCGACTCTGATGAGCTTTGAAGGCACTGAAACCCCGCAAGATATGAAAGTCGCACACCTACGCAACATATATACTCGTGTCGGCATGTATGGATTAAAACTGCGTGAAAGAACATCCACCGCAAAACAAATGGGTGATCAAGTTACGGGCTTTGGTATTTCTCACGACGGTGCCATTGATACCCTTGAAAACTTCTTATCGTTGAACGTGTTCCACGTTGATACCCCGGATATTCCAGAAGTCATGGATTACGTCACCCAAATATCAACCGGCTTAGCACCGATTGTTGGCCAACAAGCCACACTCAACCTTTTCTCTCAGAGTGATGCCGAACTTGTTGAATTGATGATGGCGCAAGCGCTACTGCACACTCAAGCTGGCGGGCCGCGTAAGCAGCAATGCGACCTGATTGCTAATGGCGTCATCGGTGGTGAGTCACAGAGCTGGATATTCAATCAAAATGGAAAGTTCACGGATGCAGAAGGCGACAGCACAAGCTTCACACGCTTACGTTTTAACACCCTGATTCCCGGCAATAGCGTGACCTTTACTTGCGCTACTCCGGGCAGTGGATATCGTCTCGCCTTCGACCGCGATGAAGATGGCATTATCAACGGAGTCGATAGCGATACCTCTGGGCTGCTGGCCACAAGCGTCACTGCGGCGGACCCGAATGCCCCAGAGGTGCATATTGAACCGGCGGATGCGAGCAAAGGCTTCATGCGCGAGTCCTCCCAGAAAGATCGTGGTGTATTCCCAGATTTTGATGATTTCTGGGCTTTCTAAGCAGACACATAGGGCGCCGAAAATGGTGCCCTAATCCCAGCCTCGCCTTTTTCAGATCAAATACTTGATTTGCTATTTCATGCTCCTAGAAACTTTGGCTTTAAAATTAGCGCCGCTTGATTTGAAATGCGGCTTCGCGGACTTTCCTTTAATCGGCATGCGTGCGGCGCCAGACTACAAAGTCATTCTGCGGTCTTTAGAGCAAAACCTTGCATGGGGCCGGGGGCGTAGCCCCGACAAAGAATTAAGTTTGAGAACTGAGTTTATATGGGACTGAAATGCCCTCCTTCTTTTACTCACAATTCGTACCAGCTACCTAGGCCGCCGCCTTCTGCTATCATGCTGCGCATAAAGCCAATGAATAACAGCCAAAGAGAGAGCCCGGTGAAATACTCTGATCTTCGTGACTTCATCAAAATGCTGGAAAAACGCGGCGAACTTAAGCGCATCAAAACGCCCGTTGATCCACACCTCGAAATGACTGAAATCGCCGACCGCGTCTTACGCGCCAAAGGCCCTGCGTTGCTGTTCGAAAACCCCAAAGGCTACGATATGCCCGTACTGGCCAATCTCTTTGGCACCCCAGAGCGTGTTGCACTCGGTATGGGGGAAGAATCCGTCGAGGCACTGCGTGAAGTCGGTAAATTACTCGCTTTCCTGAAAGAGCCTGAGCCACCGAAAGGCCTCAAAGACGCTTGGTCTAAGCTGCCGATTTTCAAGAAAGTACTGGCGATGGGGCCGAAAGAAGTTAAAAAAGCCGCCTGTCAGGAAGTAGTTCTTGCAGGCGACGACGTCGATTTATCGAAAATCCCGGTACAACATTGCTGGCCCGGCGATGCAGGGCCATTAATCACTTGGCCGTTAGTAATTACCAAAGGGCCGCATAAAGAGCGCCATAATCTCGGTATTTATCGCCAACAAGTCATCGCCAAAAACAAAGTGATTATGCGTTGGTTAAGCCATCGTGGCGGCGCACTCGATTTTCTGGAGTGGAAAAAAGCCAATCCTGGCAAGCCTTTCCCTGTAACGGTCGCACTAGGCGCTGATCCGGCAACCATTCTTGGTGCCGTCACCCCTGTTCCCGACACCCTGAGCGAATATGCGTTTGCAGGCCTCTTGCGAGACTCACGCACTGAATTAGTCAAAAGCATCGGCAACGATTTACTGGTGCCAGCCTCGGCAGAAATTGTATTGGAAGGCGTCATCCACCCGGACGAAATGGCCCCGGAAGGCCCGTTTGGTGATCACACGGGTTACTACAACGAAGTGGACGAATTCCCGGTGTTCACTGTTGAACGCATTACACATCGTAAAAAGCCCATCTATCACAGCACCTACACCGGACGCCCGCCAGATGAACCCGCCATTCTTGGCGTCGCGTTGAACGAAGTGTTTGTGCCGATTCTGCAAAAACAATTTCCTGAAATTGTAGATTTCTATTTACCACCGGAAGGTTGTTCGTATCGCATGGCGATTGTGAGCATGAAGAAACAGTACCCCGGCCACGCCAAGCGCGTGATGATGGGGGTCTGGTCATTCTTGCGCCAGTTTATGTACACCAAGTTTGTGATTGTGGTGGACGACGATGTAAATACACGCAATTGGGAAGATGTAATTTGGGCCATTACTACCCGTATGGACCCGGCCCGTGACACCACATTAATCGAAAACACACCAATTGATTATCTCGACTTTGCCTCGCCAGTATCCGGCCTAGGCTCAAAAATGGGCATGGACGCAACCAACAAGTGGCCCGGCGAAACCGACCGTGAGTGGGGCGAACCCATCGTCATGGATCAAGCGGTCAAAGACCGCGTTGACGCCATGTGGAAAGACTTAGGGCTTGATAAATAATCATGGCCAACCGCGTTAATACGCATCGAGTGACCTTTCTACCTCAAGGCGTCACCATCAACTGCCGTAGCGATCAGAGCATCGCGGAGGCCGCCCTTGAGCAGCGAGTGGTTGTTCCGGTGAGCTGCGAAAACGGCGTATGTCAGGTCTGCCAAGGCCAGCGCCTCTCTGGTGAGCTATCCTTTCGTAATGAGCTGGGGCAAACAATACTTGATCAAGAGAATCAGGTATTATGCTGCGTCGCTTATCCCACGTCAGATGTAGAGATTTTTATGACCGATGTATTCGCCCCCGATCACAAACCTTCCGTCACTTTGGCTTGCCAAGTCACTGCGGTCGACGTGCTCGCGGATGACATTCATCGTATAACCTTACTTGCACCAGCAGGTAAGCAGCCTAACTACTGGGCTGGTCAATACTTGATGCTACATTTGGGCGAAGGCAAAGATGAAGAGCAAATTCCTTACTCTATCGCCAACGCCCCCGGCGCACTGACCGGCCGCGACCCACGCGAGATTGAACTGCACATCGCTGCCAACAGTGACAAAGCTCGCGACGTTATTGCTTTCTTGCAACAAGCCGTGATTGCACGCGTAACGCTCCCAGCCGGTGATTGCATTGTTAACTCCGCTTATTTGAAAAACACCTATGGCCAGCCAATTTTAATGGTGGCTGCAGGCTCAGGGTTTTCACAGATCAAAGCCTTGATTGAAGCCATTCAAGCAATAGAACCAGAACGCGAGATTCATCTGTATTGGTCAAACCGTGCGGCGGTTGGTTTCTATCTCAATGAGTTGCCGCTTTCTTGGGCCGCTGCAAACTCTCACTTTCATTACCACCCTATCATCCAACAACACGCCGACGACTGGAATGGCCGTGCGGGATGGATCTATGAAGTCATCCATGAAGACTTTGATGACCTATCAGGCGCACAGATGTTTGCCTGCGGCTCACCCAATATGGTGTTTGGCACACTTGATCAATTGGAACCTTTAGGGTTAAACGAATCCAACATGCATTCTGACGTCTTTGCTTACGCCAAGCGCGCGGACTTCTCAGTAAAAAACTGAGCTTTTTAGCCAACCTATTGATTCATGTTGATTCATGCAATCATTCTGTCGATTTTGCTGTAAATAATGCGGTGCCTAGTCTTGCGTGCACATCCGTTTGGCGTAATGATCCGAAACAGAAACACAATTAACATAAATAATCTCTCCTAACGGAGTAAGGAAGTCTTAGTGAACATAAACTGGGAAGCACTCAACCTCGACCCACAACTGCTGTGGGCCGACTATATCCTACCTTGGGGAACACAGATTATTCTCGCCTTGGTTATCTTTATCATCGGTCGCATGGCCGTTGGTATCATCTCAGGAACCATTAAAAAGGTTATGACCAAGGCAAACCTTGATCCTATCTTGGTAAGCTTCCTGTCCGGCATACTGCGTACCGTTATGCTGTTGTTGGTGATCGTCTTCTCACTATCGCAACTGGGCCTAGATACCACCTCATTGGTTGCCTTACTAGGTGCCGCTGGCTTGGCCGTTGGTTTTGCTTTAAAAGACTCGCTATCTCATTTTGCGGCAGGCGTGATGCTGATTTTATTCCGCCCGTTTAAAGTCGGTGATTTTGTTGAAGTCGATGGCGTCATGGGGTCCGTTGATCAAATCACTATCATGAGCACTCGCCTGAAATCACCAGACAACAAGGTCATCATCATTCCGAACTCCAACGTGTTTGGTAACACCATGACCAACTTCTCTGACCAGCCAACTCGCCGTGTCGATATGGTGTTTGGTATTGGCTATGGCTCAGACCTACTTAAAGCCAAAGCCATTCTGGAAGAAATGGTCAACGAACACGAACTCACATTGGCCGAACCTGCGCCCAAAGTCGCCGTATCAGAACTGGCGGACTCGTCTGTTAACTTTATCGTGCGCCCTTGGGTTAACGCGGCGGATTACTGGACGGTGTACTGGGGCATGATGGAAGCGGTGAAACTGCGCTTCGATCAGGAAGGTATTGAGATTCCTTTCCCTCAGGTCAGTGTGCATATGGAAAAAGACGATTAATGAGTCGTTATTTTTTAAGCACTGTTTTGTAAACATTAAAAACCGGCCATTGGCCGGTTTTTTTGCATACTATAGCGCTTCTATCGCGATATCCGATCTTATCGCCGCTTTGTCCCTACCCGGTGAGTACCCCGGCTGGATGTTAGAGCGACAAAGCGAATATCGCGCGCATATGGAATAACATGCGCTTTGACGTAAACATCCAAAAGCCTGAATGTATCTAGGGGCGACTAAGACGCTTCTGAATACACTCACTCCACAGCTCAAAACATTTGCAAACTTGCCAATTTTTCAAATATTGATACAAGTGACAGCTTTGTCCTACTTGCCTTGTAAGTGAATACCCAAATACAGTGAACATTCGTAAAGCAATGTATTTGTAAATGCATGTTTTGTCGTGTGCCGACAAAAATCACTATGGTATAGTCCTCCTAATCAAATATAAGACCCGCTCATGTGTGGGATTAGCAGCAGTGCCTATATCCGCACTATTAAAAAATAAGAAGGACCAAACGATGAGCTTTTCAGCTTACAGCAGCTTAATGAAAACCAAGCTTTTCCAACGAACACGCCTAAGTGCCACCATGGCCATTCTTATATTGGGTACCTCAGCAAATTTAAGCATCGCGGCAGAACCCGTTGATTACGCACAAATAAATGAAAAACTGCGCTTTGGCGATTACGCCGGAGCCATGAGCTTAGCCGAAAGCTACCTCGCTGAGTACGAAGGCGATAGCGACTTTGATTACGCATACGGTCGAGCGGCCTACTTTAATGAAAAATACGATCACGCAGCTTTTGCCTTAGAGCGTGTCGTGATTAACACACCCAATGATTTCAATGCTCATCTGCTACTGGCTTCTGTTTACATCGAGATGGGCAACACTGACGCCGCAATTTACGAACTGGCGTATGTCAACGAGCACGCCAGCGACGAAAAATTTATTAAGAGCGCAAACGCCCTGCTTAAACGCATATCTGATACTAACAACGCTCAACAATGGACAACCCAAATAGAAGTCGGCGCAGGCTACGACGACAACTACAATATTGGCTTAGACACGAATACGGTGGAATTTAATGGTGCCCAATATGCCATTAACGACGACCGTCAAGTTCAAGACAGTTACTTTAATGATCTGTCGGTAAATGGCGCATATCGCTTTAACTCTGCCAGTGCGCTCAACCTGCGTTTTTGGCATCGCGGTTATTACGAAGGCCAACAACAGTCTGAATTTACGTTGCGCAATGTGTCCTCATTCAATGAGCAAAAGTATCCAGTCACTATTTCAGCAGAGCTACGCCCATTGTTGATTGATGGTGACTTTAGCCGCTTAGTCACCTCTCTGTCTGGCTTGGTTGACCTTGATAAAGGCAACACGAAGCTGCGTCCACAGTTCATCAGCCGACTGACCCACCTGATGCTGGAAGACGACACTCAAAATCGCGTTCGAGCAATGGTCGGATTTAGACTAGCTTATGCTCCATCCGCATGGCGACACGCAGCCAACTTATTAGCATCCACGGAATGGGCATCGCAATCGGAAGGTGAGCAGTATGCCCGCGATGCACTGGGGTTAACTTATGACCTGAGCTATCAATATAAAAACGGCAATACAACATCGTTGAGCAGTTCCTTTCAAAACTACCGCTACCAGGGTGATTTTTCCACCAGTAATGAGCAACGTGAAAGCAATTTGTTTTACGCCACGCTCAAACATGAATGGAGAATCGGCAGCGCCGCCAATATCAATGCCATGTACCGCTTTATTGATGGCGCTAGCAACATAGATTTCTTCGACTACCAACGTAATTTTGTTCGTGTTGGCTTCGGCTACCAGTTTTAAGGAAATATGATGAAATATTTAACTCGTATACTTTTACCCGTTCTATTTGTACTTCCTAATTTGGTATTCGCAAATGCCGGTATTACATTGGTTTCTAGTGGGGATGTTAGCGCCACTCAAGAAGGCGCTGACGGACGCGAAGTAAAACGCCGCAGTAAAATTTTTGAAACCGACATAGTTACCACAGGCCCGAATTCGCGTGCGCAGTTCCGCATGAAAGATGGCGCAATGGTGGCTTTAACAGAAAACAGTGAGTGGCAAGTATTGGAATATAGCTACCAAGAAGCCGAAGAAGATGCGGTTGCTATGAAGCTATTAAAAGGCGGCCTTCGCACTATTTCTGGTCAAGTTGGTAAAGCCGACAACGCACAATACAAATTAGATACTCCGGTGGGTTCAATTGGTATTCGGGGAACTCACTATGAAGTCCGTATCAGTGCTGGCGGCGAATTACTGTTAGCCGTTTATGAAGGTACGATTGTCGCTGAAACAGAGCAAGGCATGATTGAGCTGGGTGCCGCCGCTGAATATTCTTACGCCTCTATTGATGCAAGCGGCAACGTCACCTACTACGAGAACATTCCTGAGGAATTCTCTGAAGGTCATAGCTTAAGCAAAGCGGAGATCGAACGTTTAGTTGAATCCGGTGCTGTTGACGCCAGCGAAGTCTCTGATGCTTTGCAGCGCCTGAGCAGCATTGATTCCTTCAATGTGACAGAAAAACCAGAGGAGCCTTTAGAGAATAATGCAGGTGCATTTTCCGATCCTCAAGACCAAGAACCTGTCGTGAGCGATGAGCCTGAGCCTACTAACGATGCTGCGGCGTCAGAAGCTGAGATCATTTTAGACTTCAACGATATTGTTAATTAATGCACTTTATTAAGCTGTGCGCTCACCCAGTATTCACGAGGTTTGGGTTATGAAATATTTTAAAAATATAAATAGTTACCTAGGAATTAAAAGCGTTTTAATTCTTTTAGCATCCTTAGTTTTAACCGCATGTGGCGGTGGCAACAGCTCCACAGATAGCGACAACACAACATCTACTCGACAAGCAGATTTGTCGTTTAACGTGGTTGCACCGCGTTCGAGTTCGGCGGTAGAAGATATTGTAAGCTTGCAAATCACCGTGATCTCAGAGAACCGTCAAGAGTCGCAGGAAGTCACCTTAACGGCTGACAATCCAACCGTAACTTTACGCCTGATTCCAGGCAGCTATGAGGTTACCGTGACTGCGTTTGATGCTTCCGGCCAAGCGTTATCTGAAGGCTCTGTGACTTTAACCGATGTGGTTGGTGGCCAGCGCTACTCCGTATCACTAACCCTTGAAGACATCCTGCCAGAATTGATTGCAGTGATCGCCGCAGACGCTACGAACTTAACGGTTGATGAAGTCACTGGCCAGTACCTTTTGGACATTACAGGCTTAAATGCAGAATCATCATTTAGCTTACCTTTATCTGCCACTGCGAGCTCTGGAGCGATTAGCACATATAGCTGGAGTATTCTCAGTGGCCCATCATTAGCCGTTGGCTTGCAAACGTCTGCTGAGCTACTTGATACTGTTGTCGAGGCAGGTAGCCAAACCGCCACAGGGGATTCAGTCACGCTGAATTACTTCCGCTCTGCTGAAGTATCCGGTGGCGAAGAAGACAACATTGTTGTGCGCCTTACTCTGGTCGACGAAGGTGGCAATACCACTTCATCAGATCTGACTGTCGGTCTACTCTACACAGACATTCCAAATGTCTTGCCAGTTGCTGTGGCCGGTGACGATATTAGTATCGACAATCCTGCCTTTGATCCACAGCAAAGCCAGTTACCAATAACTGTTAATTTAGATGGCTCTGCTAGTTTCGACGATGACGGCCTAATTGCCATTTACAATTGGACCTTAATTACTGAAGGGATTAGCGAAGGCGTTTCCTTTTATGAAGGTCAAACCGAAGGAACTTATGTTGTTGAGGTACTACCAGGCTTTGAGGGTGATTTAGAATTACAATTAGAAGTCGAAGATAACGAAGGTGGCTTCGGCACCGACACTGTTTTGGTCTCGATTATAGGCCCGCCAAATCAAGCGCCGACGGCTGCTATTTTTACCGAAGGGCCTACCACCTTTGGTAGTTTAGATGGCTCTACCATCCTCGAAGGTTTTGACAGTGAAGATGCTGATGGCGTTATTCTTAATTTCGATTGGACGCTAGTTAATAGCGATGTATTAGGTAGCGACGTAACTATTGAATTATACGAAGGGCCAGAGGCTATTTTCGTAAATTGGATCGAAGGCTTTACGGGCGACATTGAAGTTCAACTTGAAGTAACAGATGACGACGGAGCAACCGATACCGATACTATTATTATTACAGTAGTTGCGGAACCAACAGCAGTTATCTCTCCAGCTGGGCAATCTATTAATGCGTTTGATCAAAGCTTCCTTCTCGATGGCACAGGTAGCTCAGATGCCCAAGGGGGATTACTCACTTATAGCTGGAGCGTTTCTGATCCGCAAAATGTCACCATCACGGATAATTTAGACGGTACAGCAACACTGACGTGGGGGCAGGTATCATTCCTTACATTTGATGTGTTCTTAACCGTGACCAATGAAAATGACTTGATTGGATTTACGAGCGAATCGTTCACCTTGGAACCACCACCATAATGGTGATTGAATTTCAGTGACATAAAAAACGGGCCTAAAAAGGCCCGTTTTTTTATGGTTTTAAAAGCAGCTAACTCGATCACTATTTTGATGTGTGTATATAAACACCTAGCCAATTATCTGGCAGCTCATTTTCTAATAGCAGGGTAATGCGCTCAATAAACAATGGATAAATTTTATCTTTGGGATACTGGCACTGCAGTTCGTTAAAAATAGCTAAACTCTCGCCAAAGTCTCCAGAAATATAATATTCCATCGCCTCTTCATGACGTTCACATTTAGCGATCAAGTCTGCAGGTGCAGAAGCGAGTTCGATTTGTGGCTCATAAATATCAACCGGTAATTCTTTACCCTTTACCGCCACTCGATCCATATGACGATACAGCCACTGAGGGGCCGCAGCGCGCGTGCTTTCACCCACCAATAGATCTGCACCATAAAACTTAGTTAAGCCTTCTAGGCGCGCACCTAGGTTCACAGAGTCACCCAGTACCGTGTAATTACGACGCGTGTCAGACCCCATGTCGCCCACGTTCATTTCGCCAGTGTTAATACCCACACCGATAAACACAGGCGGCAGCCCTCGCTCAGCAAAATCTGCACGTAACTCTTCGGTTTTCTGCAGCATTACCATCGCTGCCTTAATGGCGTGATGAGCATGATCCTCAACATCGAGAGGCGCATTCCAAAACGCCATCACCATATCACCAACAAACTTATCTACCGTGCCTTGATGATCAAAAATAATGCCTGTAATCGGGGTGAAATACAGATTCAATAAAAGCTTAAGCTCTTGTGTACTTAGTTTTTCAGAAATCGTCGTAAAGCTACGAATATCAGAAAATAACACTGACATGTCTTTCTTTTCACCATCAAGATTAACGCCGTCCGGGTTGCTCATCATGCGCTCAATATGCGCAGGCGGGACGTATTTATCGAAATGGCCTTTAATCATTTTTCGCTGAGACTGCTCACCTAAGAATCCACCGGCAACTTCTTTAAGCGAAATCACCACGACCAACAAGGCAGGAATAAACAAAGGTAAATCTAAACTCCAGTATTTCCAGCTGTAAAAATTAAATCCGATCAAGACACTCAATAAAGAAAAGCTAACCAAGGGCATCAGCAGAGCACCAAGCCGAGGTAACGCATAGGTTAATATCAGAGTGGAAAGCAACATGATGAGCGCCGTCGCTCCCGAAAACCAATCCGGCTGATACGGGAATGGCCGCTCATTAACAATGGCATCAACAATATTGGCGTGAACCTCAACCCCAGGATAAAAGGGTTGCAAAGGCGTTGATCGGAGATCCGCCAACCCTACCGCAGAGGTACCAATCAGCACGATAGAGTCTGCAAGCTCCGGAATAGATTCGCCGTTTAAAACATCCGCCGCTGAAATATAGGGAAAACTTTTGGCACCGCCTCGGTACGGCACCGCAGCCTCGCCAAATTCATTGGTTGGAATAACGATATTATCTAGGCTGATATTTTCAATGAGTTCTACACCACCAAGATCGGTGCTTTTTACATTTAATGTTTCCGTCAATAAAAACTGCCGAGCCGTTTCTATTGCTAACGACGGATATAAAACGTCGTTATGTTTCAATACCAACGGGGCACGCCGAATAATACCGTCAACGTCAGGCTGGATAGTGACATATCCACTTCCCAAGACACTATCAACAAACTGCCCTAACGGCGCGGCATAACCGTCAAAGCTGGTAACCGGCATCTCTTTATAGCGTTCAGACTCAACAAAAGGCGAAGGGGGTAATTGCCCAACTCTGTCTTCTTCTGAGTTGAGAAACAAATACCCAAGAATGACATCCTGCTGCGTGAACTGCTCAGCAAGCTGCCCGTCGAAGTCATAATCAGCTTCAATTGATTGTAAAAAATCCTGAAATTGAGTGCTTGTAGGGCGCTCGCGCAATCGCTCAATAATATTCTTTTCAGGTTCAGAAAATACAATATCGAAGGAGGTAATTAATGCCCCCTGCGTTTGGATGTTTTTAAGTAGGCTAACAATCGTTTCGCGACTCCATGGCCAACGTCCAAATTGCTTTAAGCTTTTTTCATCGATATCAACAACCACAATCCCAGTGGTACCCAGCGGAATCGAGTCTTCCATCATGCTCGATAAACGCACGTCATACAGCATTCCGTTCATGCGATGGACAATAGAATCCGATTTACCGGGCTGAATGCTCCACTGAAATACGAGCAGCAATAACGTAAATATAGAGAGATTGACTAACCACGAACGATAGCCACTAGGAATCTTTCGCCAAAGTCGGGGAAAGCGCATCATTCGAAAAATTGGGCGTGACATAGCTAGTCCTAGTCGTCTCGTTATTAATAATCAGGTTAAAAACATAAATTCGAGACGACCGCTGCGAATGATATCTCGGTTAACAAGCTTGTGACTGCGGATGCGTTTCTCGTTCACCCACGTCCCCTGCAAGAGCGCAAGATTGGTCACAATATACTCATCATTATCACGGATGAATTCACAATGCTCTGCACTGACCGATTCGTGATCAAGGGTGAAATCAGTATCCGCGGATGAACCTAAAATCAGTGGTGCATCACCTGAGATAGCCAATGCTGTTAGCTCCGAAGAGGTGTCTGAAATAAGAATGATCGCCGCGCCAGCCGTTAAGCTTTTTCGTTGAGTAATCTCAGCATCAGCAATACGAGGAAGTGCTTCAGGCCGATCGGGCAGCACAGGTAAAGTCCAAGCACCGCCAATCTCATTATTTTCGTCAACGTCACTCATGTTACTTACCTAAAGCTTGATAAAATTGTTGAGACTTCCGTTTAAACTCACTTGGCACAAAGTGGCTTTCGTCTTTGACTGTCATAAAGATAGCATCCAACTCTCGTTGATACTTTCTGTCGGAATTAATGGCCAAGTTTAAAGTATCGAGCGCCAAGAATATTTGCTCGGCCATAATGAAGTCTGAATAAGCTCCTCGCCCAGCCTGCTTGAGTATGTTCGCGCGAATTCCATCCCACGCAGCGCCATCTAATTTTTTATCCGCCATTGCCGCTTTGACTGCCTGCAACTGAACGGTTAACTCTTTGGCGCTCTTCTGAGTCTGTACCACCGACGATTGAGAGCCTTTATTCACGGCATTCAATGTTTTACGTAATGATGCTAACTCACCCTTGGATATGAGATTAAGCGGCTCAATCACATCAGCCAACAAACGAACCTGACTCAGATTCAGCCTTACCGAACCGGGCAATAGCACGCTGTTTGTGTTCCAGCGCTTTTCATTCATACCATGATGGCAGCTATGACAATCAAACAGAGCCAACTCAGGGAATACTTTGCCACGATCAAAGTGATCCTGAATCAAATCTAAGCTTTTAATGGCACTGTGAGTTAATCCCGATAACCAAGCTTTAGCGGGGGTGATTTCGGCTTTACCCCGGAAATAATAATCTGCATCGCGGTCGTAATGTCGTGGCTGGTTGGCAGAGAACACGGCCATATCAAAGCGTAAACGCGGGTGTCCTGCTCCCATGATTTCGTGGGTGGCTAACTTATCTTTAGTGCCTTGATGACATGACAAACATAACTCGGCTTTGGCATCTGGGTTAGTCAGTGGGTATAAGCCATTTTCGATATTTTGCGGATGCGTTGCGTCTTTACTCGTGTGCGTCGCCAACCAGTTTTGCGATCCACCGTGGCAAGACTCACATCCGACGCCGTCGCTGATTTGGAATTTTTCACCACGGTATTCTGGCTCAACATTATCCGCATGGCAGTCCAAACAAATTTTCGCGGTATGAGCATCCGGCAAACCTAAGTTCGCGGCGATCATTTTCGATTTATCATTTAGCAATACTTTATAAGCGAGTGAATGCGCATCATTTTTTAGCCAAATGCGATATTCATTTAAATTCACTTCCGAACCGGCTTTTGGAGTCGCTCGGCCGTGGCACACCGAATTAGCACAAGAGGCAACACCCTCATGTACGGTTTCATCGTTTTGCGGTAACGCCTGCACTGCTGTTGCGGCACAAATGAAAAGCGCAAAGATAATAGGCATTAACCCTTTATTCATTGTCATTACCTGCTTATTCATACGAATGCTTGTAGTCGGTTTTATGGCCGGACTTATAACCGTCTGTACGCTTTAATGTGCTGGAATCGACCGGCACTGTCCAAGGTTGCCCCTGTGGATCTAGATACATACGTTTCATTTCTTCTAAATTTAAAGGTCGCGAACCTAACCGGCCAAACACTGAAATCTGCTCACCGGTTTCATCCACACCACGATCACGCGCTAACCCACGCGATAAGCTCAGGGCAGGTTTTGACGTTTGATAATGTGCGATTAAATGTGGATTAGGCTCCGGGCTAAAGCCATAAAACTTAGGCTGAATATCGGGCGATGTCAGCTGAATGACTTTTAAACCACCCACCCCATCAGCCACATAAGCAAACAAGGAAGCATTAGTGGTTGCCACGATCACATCACGTGCATCTTTAATATCGCCTTCAGCATTGAAGGTCTGATACACCTTAGGTTGATCAGCTTGTTCAATATCTAATATAACCAATCCGTCCTTACCTGCGGCGACATACGCATAAGTTCGAGCTAAATAAACACGCTGAGCATCCGCAAGCTCAATCTTATTAGGCAGCAGTAGAGGCTTTTTAGGATTGGTAACATCAATCACCTCGACACCATCCGCTGTGGTGATATAGAGGTAGCGGAATTGCAATGCCGTCGCACGAGCATCTTTCACTGAAACCAGCGATTCTACTTTTGGCTCCAACGGGTTATTCAAATTCACAACCACTAAACCAATAGACGACGTGATATAGGCGTAATACCCGCCCATCGTAATGTGATTGGCTCCGTTTAATAACCCACTTGGGTTCCAAGTCAGTGCCCTTTCTAAATGATTATTTCGAGGCTCACCATCAGCGAAGGTATTAATATCCACCAAGATCAAACCTTCTTCTCGGTCGGTAATAAAGGCGTATTTATGAATGGGGTGCATCGGGGTTTCTTTATTTGTTACCCGCATTAACTCGCTGTCGTTACGCTCGTAGGCAATCGGTTGTGTCATGGATGGCATGGTCATACAAGACGCATCTTTGCTATCGATATGCGTGTCTTGTCCTAGCGGACTAAACGGCGCAGTAATAATACGTTCAGACACACCCTTGTTATCAATACTGGCAATATCGTATATGCGGAAGCCTTTTTTGCCTTCAGCAGCAAATAAATATTCGCCACGCATTTGCAAACAACCCACTTCACCAGCAGAGTGCGTGTGCGCCGTTAACTCGCCGCCTTTATCTAAATGCGCCTGGTAAAAATCGGGGTAAGCGTATTGCTGTAAATAACTGCCACGCACCGCTTGCGGTTCTTCCCACTCGGTGACGTCTACGGCATTCACTGCATCGCCAGAGCCTAGCCATGCGTACTTGCCTACGAAGTTTATGTAGTTGGTACCAAACATTAACAACTGCGACATGATGGCGTTGTTATCGTTCGTGTCTGATACGTGACAATCTTGGCAGTCTTTCGTTTCTGTTTTACGCACCGTATGTGGGAAGTGCGGATTCATCGCCTGTGAGCTGTAACCGCTTGATGATATTGGCGGCTGCTGAATATAAATGTTCTCACGGTTCGAGTTGGTCGATGACAATACCAAAGCCGATGTTGATCGCACCGGGGCTATTTTCCCGCCTTTACGATCACCACGACGCCCCAACATAAAGATTTGATCGCGCGCGACTTGCGGATTATAGGTGGCATAATTTCGTGACTCGCCACCTTCATAGTGATGACGTTCTGTTTTTTGGTTGGCTTGAATCGGTAAGTGGCACCCACCACAACTCGTCGTCCACGAGGTATGACAGCTGTAACATTCCATCTCGCTGTCTTGGTGAGCACGCTCGTCATCAGGAACAAACTCGCCCCAACTTAATTCGTCAGTGTCTTTGCTCATCAATTTGGCCCGAGCGGCTTTTTCGTTGTAGTGCTCGTTACCTTCGGAGACTGAGTCTTTCACTAACGACAATTCCCACTCTTTCATTGGATCAAGAGAAGCACGCTGGAATAGCTTGCCGTTAATCCACTCAAAACGCTTGCGGCCATCAGGGGTACGCAACAACGTTAAATCACGACCATTATCTAATTTAGCTGGACCAGACGTCGTTAAGTTTGGATACGCATCGGCGTTGCCGTGGCAATCTTGGCAGTCAATCTCAACCGCTAGTGCTACTTCACCTTGTAAGTGACCATTGCCGTGACCATCTTGAGAGAAGTGACAGTCAACACAATGCATTCCAACGTCTAAATGCACGGACGACATATGTACCGCTTTATCGAATTTTTCCGGATCTTCGTCAGAGACTTTTTCGCCTTCGGCATCCAATAAGTTGCCTTTACGATCACGCTTAAAGATTGCCCGGAAATTCCAACCGTGGCCGTGGTAATCCGCAAACTGAGTATCTTTTAATTCTGGGTTTAAATCCGACACATTTTTCAAAAACTCACGATCCCCCCACTTACCACGTGCGGCAGCACCTTCCGGGTTATGTTTATAAACATCGTGCTTTTCTTCTTCAGTCGGGTACTTCTGTTTTTCTGGCCACATAGACGGGGCATCAGATTCGTAATCCCACATGGTGTAACCCAAGTAGGTATTCATAAACATATTTGGCTGGTGCATATGACAAATCATGCACTGACTGGTCGGGATTGCATTACTAAAGGTGTGCTGTAACGGATGACCCGATTCAGTTTTTGAAATGGTTGGGTCTTTACTGATGCTTTTTCCTTCATGGCCGTGTTGCGCATACGCGCCGGAATGGCGAGGGTCACGGTCATTGGCATACACAACATGGCAAGAAGCACAGCCCGAATTACGATAATCCCCAGGCTGATCATTCGTGCCCATGAACCACAACAACGGATCATTCAAACGGGTTTTGGTAATGTTAATTAGCGGAACAGAAATACGCTGCCCTGTCCCCGGCCCACGATTCGACTGACGAAAATCTGGACGACCCGGCTCTTCTAAGCGCTGCAGCACACCCAACGAGTTTGGAATACCGGTTTCTGGAAATAGGTTGGTAATGTTACGACCACCACGTTCAAATACTCGGAAAACATCCCCCGGCTTCACAGTTTCCCATGCGGGTAACGGATACAAGGTATCGATCACACCTTGTTCAATCATGGCCTCGTCGGGTTTTATCGGCCCTTGAATCGCCGCGGCTTTACCGTCGCGAGTATACGCCTCACCGAGAATATAGTTCTTAAACGGCAGGATACCGTTGTTATACGATGCGCCCCCCCACAACATGGCTCCCGTGGCATGCATACTACGCTTAGACGCTTCAATTTCTTTTTGGTGACAATTACCGCAAGATTCTTCAACAATGCGGTAATCAGACGGATTCATAAAACGAATAAATTCAGGGCTTTCTTTGTTTAATAAGGTATAGCTAATTTCGGGGTTGGCACTGCTTGGATACAACCAAGCATCAGGGTAGGTTGGCAACACATGCGCGTCTTCCATTTTGGCAAAGTAGCCATCTGTTTTACGCGTCATGCCCGGATCAATTTTCACGTTAGCATTACCGCCATGACAATCGGTACAACCCAGCACAACCGCAGAGTTACTGTGCATATTCTTGCTGTCAGTGTCCGTATGGCAGCTCATACAACCTGCGCTTTTTTCTTCCGCTAATGCTTGGGTTTGAAATGCCGGAGCCGGTGGATGAAACTGATATTCACGTTCTACCTTGTATGCTTTTTCTGCAGCATGAGCTGTGCTTATAAAAGCAAGAGACGTCAACGCGGTCGTCGCTAGCAACGCACTGAGCAAACAGAAGGAATGTATAAATCGTTTCATTAAAGGGTAATCCCAAATTCAGTGCGAGTGTATCTGTACATAGTCATTAATAAGCAAGCGTCAGGTTAAGTAACAGCGAGTGCGGATCTTCATCGGGAAACAAATCTTTATATCCCTGACCCGCAAGCAACTTAGCGTACGAGGCTCGCGCAACAATATTTTGACTCATAAATGGGCGATAAATAATGGCGACGGAAACATCGTCACCAATGTGCTTATCGATATCGCCTTGATTACGCGCCACTTCAATCACTGTGGTGTCGTCGAACCATAAGCGATTGTAATTAAACGACACACGTAGCTCTGGCAGCACATCCCAATCGGCCCCAGCACCGACTAAACGAATTCCCGGATTGGTAAAATTCGACTGGCCTTGTTCTTTGGAGGTACGTAACGAATTTAATAAGCCGTTACGACTGCTAATAGCGACTTTACCACCGGCAATTAATGGTACCGCTTGGCGCATCCAGTAACTGGTATCCGCACCGGCAAATTGAGGGTTTTCAAAAATAGAATCGAACCCTTCGGCTACATCATCGTACGGATCGCTGTCACCACTGCCATACATGAGCGAGAGCTTATACCGTGCCCAGCTGTAATCACGCGACAACTCGGCGGCAAAAAACTGGGCATTAATTTCAGCATCACGCTGACTAAATACATCATTCTCAACCGTGCCGATGGCTTGATACGCGGATACCGTTAAATTCAACCGGCCAATATGGCCATCTCCGTTGTAACCCAAGTAGGTAACGTCGTAGTTTTTGGGGCGTTCGCCACCTAGAGACACCGGACGCTGAATAAAGCCATTTTCGTCATAGCGTGTATCGTTTGCTTCACCATTGCGATTATAAATAATGGTCGCTTGACTGAAAAAACCCAACACTGGCATATCTTGCCAATAGAGATTAGCGACAAATATATCGTCGTCTCGCATGGTGCGACCAATGTCATTTAAGCCACTGTTAATGTCTTTTTCTAAACGACGAAACCACGCTAAGTTGTACTGAAAAATGTTGTTACTGCGATTTCCAAATAAGCGCAGCCCAAACGGGCTATCTTGAAATAAGAATCCACGAAAGTCAGAATTAAACGGCTGAATACCTATGCGAAAACTATCGAAGTCGTAATTATCGCCGACGTTGCGTAGGTGCTTATCAAAAAACAAACCCTGAATACCGATAAAATCCTTATAACGTGTTTCGTTATCCGCAGGATCAACATTGACGGCCAAAATTTCATCAAGATAAGCGGCGTTGTAATTGATCACAGGAATAAAGCGAAATTCATAATCCGGTGGCCGAAAGGTGGTGTCACCTTTGTAATACACAAATTCAAATAATAGATTTTCGATCAGGGCTTGTTGATAGCTAGAACCAAACACCCCTAAATCACCGCGATCTCGAGAGCTTTGCAAACCCACCGGCGTTGGCACACGACGATTTTCGTAGAAGGTGTCGGAGAGTATCGATATGTTAAAAAACCAGTCGTCATACAAGGGGCGGTCAGCTTTTAAAACATTACGATTGTAGGGATCAAATAGATTTTCTTCATAGCCAATCAACTCCACGATACGCCAACGATCATCAAAGCTGATTAATTTATCTTGGTAATCGAGCAATACAGGACGCGGCGTTACTGAGCTTTTTTCAGGCAAGGCTTTTACATCATCAGGGTCTTTTTCAAGCGCGATACAATCGCTATTGGCAATGCCCGGCAAACGACGCTGACTGCTTTTATCTGGGCCACAAATACGCTCTGTTTTTGCCACTCCTGATTCAGAAACCTCAGCCTGCGAAATGAGAGGTAAGACGCTAAGCGGCATTAAAGCCCATACACTGGTTTTAAAAAATGAAGAAATAATACGTTTCATATCATTTCCCCTGACACACGTTTTGACTATCAGAATTCAAAAACGGGGCTTGCGGACATTGAATAAAGCGTAAGCGCTCACCTTTAGGCTTGAGATTATCGGCGCGAATATCGCTTGGGGCATTATCAATTGAGCCATTCAATAATTGAGAGGCGTTGTGTAACCCCAAAAAGGCGATCATGTCATCTTGGTCGACCCCATCACCAGAGACACCAATACCGCCCACTAATACATCACCACGATAAATAGGCACACTGCCGGGGAAAATTTGAATGCCATTAGCAAGACGATCACTGCTGGCCGTTTCAACCACGTTATTTAAATCGCTAATATCCAAGCCAACACAGGTTTGGCCCACTTCTGACGTACCAGCAAGTACATGAAACAAATGCTGAACGATACCGTTCATTACTAGGTCGAGCTGCAAGCCGGTAGAGAACGCACTCCACTCGCCACTCGGTTTGCTTAATGGCCCATGCGGATTTTCTTCAATACCATCAGGATAAAATGGTCGCGATAAGTTGCCACCTGCACGATCTGAAAAAGCAGTGCCATCCGCCAGCGCATTATTATTTGCCGTAAATGTGCGTAAATCAGTTAGGTAGTCACCGATATTGATCTGACGATTAGCGGTTAAATCTGAATTAAAATACTGCGTCTTTGCAAGGCCAGCATCACCAAGGAAATCCGCCGCATCAGGGGAAGAGAAAAAGGCCGCCGTACGCGCTTTTTGCAAGGAGACCTCAATACCAAATACGGGTGCATCACGTGTTTGCGCCATGGCCAACACATTACCTTCAGTATCAACGACACTCACTGTCACGCGCGCCTGCGTGCTTAATGGCTGACGAATTTGCGCACGCGCCCTGTTCGCTACCGCAAGCGCTTCGGTCATCAAGGTTTGTACTTCATTGACACTCAATACCGCGGTGCCTGCTTCTGCAACAGCACTGCCTGCGATGGGCGGATAACGGTTGCTGTTCGCGCCATCCACAAATACAAAGGCGTCTTGCCCAGAGTACAATCCTGCATCGGCACGAATACCGGATTCTGCTTGACCAAATATCGTACCCGCACGAATGGCCGCTGCGGTGATATAGCCAGTCACGGCAAGCAAGCTGCCGTCCGTAGCGGTTAGAGCAGCGTAGTTATTTACACCCTCTGGTGATGACGCCAGCTGATTATTATCAACATCAGAAAAACGTAACACTTTACCATCGACCGTAATTTGATCTGCACGTCGATTTAATGGAGGCTGATAACCAAAAGAGGCTGCCAAAGCGATTAGCTCATCTTGATCGGTATCAAAATCGAGTAAGTTTTTATCAAGACTATAAAAACCATCGCTAATCACTCCGACACCGCCAACCGCAATGCCATCTTTATATAAAGGAAAACCGCCGGGATCAGCGGATAAACCTAGTGGCGAACGATGCGGGCCAGGGCCGGTAGCGCCGGTGCCCAAATCACGTAGAGAAAAATCTGAACAAGCTAACTGACTAAACTGAACACCAAATAAGGGGCCACCCGGTTGATTGCGCTCACCCGGATTAAAGTGATCCTGAATAATTTGCCCTGCAGTTCGAGTACTAAAGCCATTCCCTTCGGTGGCTAAATACGCACCGGTGACGGCTTTGGCTATCGCTGCGAGAGCATCGGCACCGTCGGGCAAAATAAGTTGTTCTAAGCCGCCATCAACTGCGGTGTCAGCATCGGCTGTGGTACTGATTTTTAACTGTTTGTCGGCGTCAGTCATGCGATAAACGCCGAGTACATTTCCTACTCGGTCAACCACGGCGATGGTGGCTTTGGCATTGCGCGCTTTTGCTTCATTTACCGCTTGAGCAATCACGGTTTCAACGTCGGCAACACTTAAGCTATTGAGCTGTTCTGCTTGGCAATTACCATCACAGGAAACATCTCCCTCGCCTGTACCACTATTGTCTGCCCGATCACCGCCACCACAAGACGTTAAACTCAATGCCAGTAATATGGCCGATAGTAATTTCGGCTTAGCGCCTATGGCAAAATCAATCATGGATACGCCCTAAGTAAGCATCTAACATTTTCGGCTTACCGGGAATATGGAAGCTGTGGCAGTCGATACAGCTACTTGATACCTGTTTCTTAGTTGCCGCGACACGTGCATCGGTATGGCACGTGACACATTTACCTAGATCAGGAATCAGTACATCTGAACTCTGCGCAGAGTTATCTGCCTGATGGCAGGTCAAACACATACCAGTTTCCGTTTTTTGATCACCGACCATGTGCACAGTGTGATCAAAACGGGTGTTATACCAGTTGTCCTGTAATTGAATCGGTTCGACGTGCCATCGCTGGTGTAATGGCTTGCTCTCGTCTTTGATAATGACATGGCAGACCGCACAACCGGTGCGCTCAAACTGCGTTTCTGCTTCAAGTAAGGCAGCCTGGCGAGCGCAATCAATAGCGTCTTCTTTACAAGTATCGCGATCCATTGCCGACAACGACGCAATGCTTGGCATACGTCTGCCATCCTGCTCGCGTTCGGCTCGTAATGCGGGGTCGGTATACTGCAAAGCAAAATATTCAGTCAGTTGCTGTAACACCAGTTCCGGCTCACCATGATGTAGCTCTCGGCCTTTCGCTTGAATATCAAATTCTAACGCATGGCAGGAGCGGCAGGTCGTATCCATGGTGATAGGTTCAAAGTGCTCGCCGTTTTTATCCAGTGAGTGGCAATCGCTACACTCCATCGCCTGACCGTCAGAGCGCTGTACTTTGTCGCCGCCTAGGTGCAAATCATGCGGAAATTTTAAATTAGACATTTCCGGTGTTTTTGCCGTCGTGCTATGAGCAATATTTTGCCAATCAATGGTGTCGGCCGTGCTGTGAGGGGTTAAGTACTGCAGTTTGAATTCCGGATGCTCCGCCGCCGAGAACCCCAACACTGGTGGCAGTGTTTTTTTATTATCATCCCAGTTCAATGTATCAGCGTGACAATCGGTACAGAAGGCATTATCGGTGTGCACTAACGTGGATGGCTCATTGTGTTCTTTATGGCAACTCAAGCATTGGCGCTGACTTTCGCCCACTTGCTTATGGATATCGTTATTACCATGCGCAGGCAGTTCTTGGTGGCAAGTAAGACAATCAGAATCGCGAACCGATACAAAAGGACTCTGATGGCAAACCTTACACTCATTCGCGATACCGGGAATATTATGCGCCGAGGCTAAGTCACCCGATGACCAAATCGTGTCTGTTGGTAACCCATACTCTTCGAACACTAATTTTGTTTCGGCATCGAAGGTCGACATTAAAGGAAATGCCAAACTGAGCAGCAAGCCCAGAGCAAGCAAGCCATAACTCCACTTACGCTTACTCGATTTTGCCGACCGTACCGCAATATTTTCAGAGGTTGCGGCGGTGGGTATTTTTGTTACATCGTCGTATTGTAAAACCCGAACGTTAGCGACAGCACCTTGTTCATCCGACGGCCTAATCATAATTTTATGGCTGTCGATGTAGAAACTATTGCCGATTTCTAACTTCGCTTTGCGCACAGGCTCATCGTTTAACCTGACCGACGTATTCATCGGGCACTCTAGGCGTAAGCCGTCCCCATCTTCGAGTAAACGAACATGGTGCTCTGCCACTCCGGGGCCAAACAATTGCACATCACTTTCCGGTGAACGACCCAGCCTTAAGACTTTTCCGTCCCACTCACGAACTGTGGTTTCTTCACCAGTACTGACTTCTAAAACAAGTTTCATTGGTTCTTACCAGTAAAAAAACACACTAATGATATGTGCCGTTAACACGCCTAATAGCGCAATGCTAAAGGGAATATGAATAACCAGCCAGATATGCAAAAGGGTCTGCCTGTTCATATCAAGGCGTAAACTATTCAGTAGCGTTTTACGCTGACTGAGTATGTCCAGCAGGGCTTGTAATTTTTCATGCTGCTCGGTGCTGTGTTTTGGCTTAGGGAGCTCATGAGCCACATAGGAAAGTAGGGCTTGTTGGTCGCGATTATCAACCAGCTTTAATGGCTGTGATGCATCCAGCGATACTCGGGATGAATCCTTCGCGCGAATTTGCGCATAAGCACTCCCCCCTAACGTGGTGTATTTAATCGCCGAACCGACCGCATTCTGAATATCCGCGGGTAAATCAGCAGCGATAATTACCGCCTCCTGATTAAAGTGATCAAACTGGCGCAGCATGTTTTCCCGCGATAAATTCTTGCGGTTACGCTCCATCGAGTTCGGCAACATTAAATACAACCACAAACCATACATACCACTGATGATCACAATCACCATAAGTACGTACGCCAGGGTGTGAATATTCCAACCAAACTGATACCCGCAATGCAACGTACCAATCAGTAAGAGCACCAACCCTAAATACACATGCGCGGAGGTCCACCCTTGAACGGTACCTAAAGACGAACGATAACTGCGTTTACGAATACCCAGTAAAGTTAGCCAAACGATAATTACAGTGCCTAGTATCCCTAAGGTATATCCCTGCCATGTACCACCATTAGCAGGGTTGTCCGAACTCATATAAATGGCAATGCAAATAATGCCCAACACCAAGGCAAGCTTGCCGTAAATCGTGTTGTTGAATAACAGAATATTCTTATTCAGGGCCACGTTATTGCACCTTCAAAATATCAATAAACTGATCGGGAGAGATGCGCTTTGCCGCACCCGTTGGACACGATCGAACACACGCAGGGCCACCCGAAAGGTCTTTGCATGAATCACACTTAACGGCTTTTTTACCCTGCGATTCGGCCTGTCTTTTTTTATCAATGGGCTTTTCCCCCGGACGGCTGCCCAGACCAAAAAACATCCATGACCAAATACTGGTTTCTTCTCGCTCTGGGTACGCCATGTGGATCACGTCATACACACAGTTGCTTTCGCAGTTACCACAACCAATGCAGGTGTCATCGATAAACACTTCACCACTTGGCGCACGATGAATGGCATTGGCCGGACAATCTTTCATGCAGTGCGGGCTTTCACAATGACGACATGCCACCGGCACCTGTATATCAGCAAAGCCAACACCGGCTTTGCGATTTAGGCGCGAAATTCCACCGTGCGTTTCAGCACAAGCCACTTCGCAGTTGTCACAACCCACACACAATTTAGTATCAATCACCAAGGCATTGGTCGCTTCACCAAGGCCTTGATCCATTAAGAAGGAAACGCGGTTATTACGTTGGTTATAGGTCTGAACATCGGTATTAGTGAGTAGACGCTGCGCGGCTGCTTCTTCAACTTTGGCGCGGCCTACTTCGTCTTGAGCGAATAGGGCATTAAGCGCATCTTGGGATAATTCAATCGTCTCAACCTGACTGACCGCAATTGCCGATTCATGCCGCAGCGGGCTGCCCAATAGAGCCATTTCGCCGATCACTTGAGCTGTTTTTGCCTGACTCAAACTGATCGGTACGCCGCCAATATTTTTCTGCAAATTCACCGTGCCACTTCGAATTAAAAAGAGCTTGTCGCCGTATTCGCCCTCTTTATAAAGAACATCGCCTTTAACATAGCGATTGAGTTTGGCGACATGGGCAATTTGACGAATATCAAAAACGTTACCGCGCGGTGCAAAGAAGCCTTGCAGCGCCCGGGTAATAAACACCCAGTCGATACCCAAACGAATTTCGTCGTTCGAGTTCACCAGTTTCAGCATGGTACGACGTGGTGTTTCTAGAATAATGCAGTCTTTTTTAGCGATGGCGTCGCCGTTACGAGGGCGACCCGAAATCAGACTCATCTCACCAAAAAACTGGCCGGGGCCTAAGGTAAAGGTCAGGTGTTTACCTTCTTTATTTTTCACCCGAATGTCGACTTCACCTTCAAGAATGGTATAGAAGGTATTTGAATATTCTTCGTTTCTAAACAGAAAATCGCCTTCTTTCACGGCAATAGAAGGGCGTAAACGACCACGAGTATCATTACGAACCAGCTGATCTAACGAGCTTTGTGCTTGCGCCATTTCCTCTTTAGGGAAACTGACGTGCAGATCACTTTCGTTCAGTAGTTCGCGCAGCAGTAGGGCGTTCATTTGCTGAAACATAGGAATCTGGCGCTGCAGTAATTCAATCACCTCTTCAACATCGCGGTGATAAGGCAACAGGGCAAATCGAGCGGCTAGTAACTCGTGATCAACTGGGCGAATGTTATTGCCCAGAATAAACTCAATCACGTCATAACCTTGGTTCATCGCCTGCTTAATCAGCGGATAACCAGCCAAGGCACCAATAATATATAAACCCGGTACGTTAGATTCGTATTTAGAAGACAGCACAGGAATGGCATCCTGCTTATCACTCGGAAAGGTGATGCCACACTTTTCAACAAAACTACGGGGAGCAATCGCACCCAACCGGCCAATTACGCGGTGACAGCTGATGGTTTTTAGGCCATCAGGTGTTTTCAAATCGATCTGTAATTTGCAACCTTCTTCGTTGTACTCTCGCACCTCTCCAACATTGGCGTCGTAGATACAAGAAAAATCCAGCCGTTTGTTGTTGATCGCGGCCAGTACGTTGTTGAGGTTGCCTTCTTTAGCACGCGAGAATTCCGAACGACGGTTAACAATATAGACTTTGTTGTTACGTGCGAGTGCCAAGGCGTTTTCGATAGCGGCGTCACCGGCACCAATCACCACAATGGTTTGTTCGTTAAATTCATCGGGATCTGACAAGGTATAAGCAACGTCGGGGAGGTCTTCACCAGCAACACCGAGCTTACGCGGGTTGCCCTGCAAGCCAATGCCTAAAATCACATATTCAGCGGCAATCGTCTCGCCACTTTTCAAGTTAATCGTGAAGTCTCCTTGGCTGCCATCGACCCCGACAACTTCGGCGTTGTAGCGAATGTTAACCTTGGATTCTTCAACACCACGATTCCATTCATCGAGAATGCGTTCGCGCGTATTAATTTCAAAATTGAGGTCACTGCGCAAATCAATGAAACTAGGCTCAGCCATCACATGCTTGCCTTTTTGGTATTCATCAATCGTTTTCGATATGCGCGAGAAGCCTTCTAGTAGAATGTAGCTCGGCTCGGTACGGCCAGCTTGCTGATCGTGGTACGCCGCTCGGGCTGCAGCACTAAGTCCGGCAGGGCCTGAGCCAATAATAACAATATGGTATTTGCTCATGTAAAACTCCAAGCCCTGTGAGGTTATTGTTATTATTAAGGATTTTGCTCTAAGTGCTTATCGCACTTACACTTTAATTGTAATGTCGTGTAAAGCCACAAAAAGCGTAGGCTAACAAAGGACGCTATAAGCGTCTACTGATTAAAGCTTTTGGCACCAATGGCCGCAGAGCGCGGTGGTGGCTGGCGTTCAGGTTAACGCCGAGGCTTTTTCTTAAATGCAGACGCCGCTGCTAGAGGAATAGTGACAGCCAGCCAAATAACTAATGAGGTAATAAAGTACGACCAGTGCATTTCTTCAAACACACTTGACTGAAATACGATCTGGAATACAGAGAAGAACGCCATCCCACCGAAGTAAAACATGCCGTAGACCAACCAACGAGGTAGCGCACTAGACCCTCCAACTACCACTCTTCTTGCTAAACGAATGGATTGATCAAGGAAGAAATACAGCCCCACGACAGTAACCACGAGCGCGACCGCATGGCGTAAGTAAGGCCCCCAGTAGCCGTCTTGAGTAGGACTATCAAGGACATCGCCACCAGAATATAAAGAGTATAAACCACTGGCTATGGTGAATAAGCCGGTAAGAATAGTGAGGTAATCGGCAAAGGCCGTTCGGTAAACTATTGTCATGTCGCCACGCTGTGTTTGGTCTTTTGTGCTCGATGCACCGACCTATTACTGTTATCAGCGTGACATTACCTGAGTTAGCGCGGCAGCACCAGAATACTGACGGCCATTCCAACAGCCGGTATGGCTTGTTAATACACCCTTAGTGCAAATAGCCGGAGGTAGGTTGTAATTGCGAAGGCTGCTGTTCTAAGCGTGCATTGGCTTTTTCTTTGCTGCCAAAGGCAACATTACGCAGCACCGCCAAGCTTTCAACAGTAAAGAGGTGCTCAGCTTCTTGTTCTAAGCGATCAAGAACATGGCTAAATAAAAAATGGCTGGTGTTTGCCTGTGCGGAATTCCGCAACGCATGCATCATTTCAATGGCCGTATCGACATAACGCTGCTGAGTACGCTGCCCCGGCTTTTGAATGAGCATAATCTCTGACATCTCAAGGGCGTTGCCATAGTAAAGTACGGCGTGATCCCAGCTTAATCTGGCCATTGCGGCACGCCCCGCCATCCTCGTTTTACGGAAACTCGGTAATAGCTCAGTCGGGTGCTCCACCAACCAATTACGATGTTTTTTACACATATACTTCATTTTGCTTCCGCCCTTGGTATCGAGTTGAGGTTAAGCCGCAGCCGCGCTTTCATATTCGTTAACGATTTGACGAATCCAATCACTCACTCGTTTGTCGGTTAATTCGAACTGTTGATCTTCATCAATTGCGAGGCCACAAAACAAAGTTTTATCCTCATTTAGCGCGCGTGATGCTTCAAACTCATACCCATCGGTCGGCCAATAGCCGATCAAGCTAGCACCCGTGGGTTCTAGTTTTTCTTGTAGCCATCCCATCGCATCCACAAAAAAATCACCGTAGCCAAACTGATCTCCTAGCCCGAATAGAGCAACCATTTTTCCGTTTAAATCTGCGAGCACAAGCGCGTCTTCAAAGTCTTCCCAGTCGGCCTGAATACCACCAAAATCCCAGGTTGGAATCCCCATAATGGCAAGGTCAAACTCAGCAATAGCCTCTGGACTGATGTCGGTAACGTTAATCAACTCTGCCACTACGTCGTAATTTTCTAACTCAGTCATGATTTTTTCAGCGACGTCTTCAGTGTTACCTGTATCGGTACCAAAAATAACACCTACTCGAGATGTAGAGAGAGAGACTGCTGACATAATGATTCCTTGATGACCAAAATTACTTAATGCGAATCATTATCATTATATTTAATAAAAATTCAACCAATAATCGATAAGGATTATCAGGGAGCATCCAACCAACCACGATTAACAGACAGGAACAGTCAGCAATGGAGGGATATCCTTCAAGAGTCAGGAACAAGGATCACGCGTAAGGAAGCGAACCAGATACCAAATAGAGAAAAGAGAAACGGTAAGCGGTAAGCGGTAAGCGGTAAGCGGTAAGCGGTAAGCGGTAAGCGGTAAGGGTAAGCGGTAAGGGTAAGCGGAGAGTGACACTAACGTTGAGACTATCGCGGCGATATCAAGATATATCACCGCATCACAACATCAGTGCCAAATTGATCAGTGACCCAAAGCCAGCTGGAAATGTTCGCAAGCTAAGGTTTCGTCACCCTCAGCCAACATCACTTTACCCATCTCGGCATGCAGCTCAGGCAAGCCTTTGATTTTAAGGCCGGTCTGTAGGTATTCACGTGCTTTTTCAAGATTATTCACACGCAGCGCCAAGCGGCCAATCGTTAGTAGGAGTACCGGATCATTGGGGCGCTCTTTTAGGTTTTGCTCGGCAAACAGCAATTGCTTGCTGGCATCATCGCCTTTAATTCGGCCATATTGCTCAACCAAATCATCGTGCCACGAGCTCTTTAAGCCTTCACGCAACGCTTCTTCGGCTTTGGCTTCTTGATCGGTCTCTAGCAGTAACTCAACGTAGGCTGCCATCACTTGCTGGGTGTAGCGAACATCCCGTGACAAGCCATTAAAGGTGCTCACCAACTCTTTACCTGCATTGCTATGACGCGCTCGGTCTAGCAGTTGCAGTGCGACGTTTTCTTCCAACGTTTTTAAATCGTCCGCTGGAATTTTGGTCGCTTTACGCAATGTCGGAAGTAAATCATTCAGTGCCACCCAGTCTTTCAACTCTTGCAGTGTTTTTACCAGCAACTTAAGCACGTAAGCATGACGCGGGTGTTTTTCTCGCAGGCTTAACAATACAGCCAGTGCCTGTTCGTTTTGATGACGTGATTGCAGCAATTGAACGTGAGTAATACCCACGGCAAGTTCAGAACCTTTGGTGCTTAGGCTCGCTTCTTTGAGCCATTCGTCCGTCGCTTCTTCTTTGCCTTGCTCGTAGGCCGCGCGGGCCGCTGCAAGGTAGTTAATCAAGGGCTGATCAGCATCTTTGGCGCTGCTGGTTAAGTTACGCTCAGCACGACGCCATTGGCCTTGTGCTAGCGATAACAATCCACGTGTGGTTTGACGACGTGCCCGCAGGCTACGACGGCGCTGACGCCATTCGTTAAAACGACGATCGCTGCCAAGCAACACTAACAACGAACGAACAACGATATAAATAGCAAACAAGGCAACAGCCGCGAGTAACAAGAACATCCACAAGCTGGTTTCCAGCGTGTAGACATCAAAGCTCAGCATGACGTAGCCAGCATCAATGTAGATAAATGCACCCGCGCTTATGCCAACGATGGCGGTTAAGATCAGTAAGAAAACGATCAGTCTCATGCCTCACCCTCCGCTTGCGCTGGGGCTGCTTCCTCTTTCTTTTGTACTTTAGGTTGTGCTTTTACTGGAGCCGCTGAATTAACGCTTCCACGACGCTGCTCTTCAACCAATTTTTGCAACAGAATTAAAGACTTTGTGACGTCTGGGCGCTCTGGTGAAACATCCCAAGCGGCCAGTTGAGCTAAAGCTGCGCGGGCTGCACGGGTGCGCTCATCTTCCATCACGAGGTATTGATCTAACCACTCTTGAACACGACCAAGGCTGTGCGTGTAGAGTTCGGTTTGTTCGCGCAATAACGCTACCTGCGCCTGCTCAAGCATCAAGTGCATGTTTTGCTGAAGGTAGTACTGCTGATCTGGCGTCAAAGGAGCTGCGATTGGTGCGTCACGCTCGCGGATACGTACCATGCGAGTGACGTTGTCTTTCACGGTAAACCAAGCGTTCCAGTACCAAGTTTGCTCTTCCAGAACACGTGGCTCTTCTTCAACAGCGACATCAGGAATCAGCTTTTCAGGCATCCAAGGCAAGCTCGTTACTTGTTCTTGCAGGGCTTGTAAGCGGAAGATCGCACCAACACGATCTACTGCTGGCACAGCACGCAGCGCCATTAATTCGCGGGCGATTTGTGCACGCACTTTATCTAAACGCGGGTTGCGAGTTTCAATCAGTACGTTATCCGCCGCCGTTAACATGCTAACCGCGCCGTCCCAATCACGCTCCAACTCAAGACGTTGATTGGCTAACCGTAGCAGGTACTCAGCTTCTGCTAACAACCAATCCTGACGCTCAGCCCCCGGAAGCTTACCTAAGCGCTCGCTGTTATGAGCTACTTGCTCGGCCAATGTCAGTGAGGTTTCATTTAAGGCTTCGGCACGCTTCATTAATGCATTTTCACGAGCATTGCTCGCTTCAATTTTTTGCAGCGCGGTGCCTAAACGGTCTTTAAGAACAGCAGATTCCGCCGTGGCACTCTGATTCTGCTGCCAAACAATCCAGCCAGCAAAGCCGGCCATCAGGAACAGGATGATGATTAGGATCAGATTGATCCAGGAAAGTGCGTTAGAGGCGCCCTTATCCTTCTTTTCCTTACCTATTGGTGCAGATGGTGCGGAGTTTTTTTGTTCATTACTCACTGCTGGCTTCCTTATAATATGGCCATTCAGGCAAAAATTATCGTGCTGCGGCTAACCACGCGCGCAGACTGTGCAAAGTATCTTCATTACGGGCACTCGCTGCAACTATCACGTCGCGATACCCCTGCTCTCGGGCGTAAGTAGCCACTCGCTCACTGGGAACCAAAAGTGCCGTTATTCTATCTTTTAAGTTGCTAACCTGTTGTTCGGCAATGTCCAGCGCCTGTCCACTGCTCAGTATCAGCAAAGGACTTCCTGTTAGGGTGCTATCCCAGTCGGTCTGCGACCAATCAATCTGGCGACGTTCGTATAACTCGGCGTAATCGACGTGTGCATCGCGCTGTCGCAATACCGACGCTAAGGTTTCGCGTCCTCCGACACCCCGCCAGATTAGAATCTTCTCTTGTTCAATGTTTTGCAGTGAAGGCAGTTCCAGCACACCTTCACTATCAAAACGCGACTCCGGCATTTCAGGCTCAAGGCCACCAGCTCGCATAACTTCAACTGTGGTTGGCCCAACGCCATACCAACGAATACCTACTGGGTATTGAGGCCAGTAATCATCAAGCCAAGTTAAACCACATTCTGCCGCATTGCGGCTAATGGCGATAACAGCATCGTAACGATCAATATCTAATATTTTACGCCGCGCTGCATTGGCTGCTATCGAGCCATCGTCGTCAAATGAGTGAATATCAATTAACGGATGATGGCGTACCTCATTGCTCAATTCAGATGCCTGCGCCAACAACTCATCGGCTTGGCCACTTGGCCGCGTCACAATAATGGGCCGCTCTGACTTAGCGGTCATCTACTTAACTTCGAATCCGTAAACGGCAGTGAGGATATCACCTGCACCTTGGGCCAACAGGTCTTCAGCGGCCTTAATGCCCATGGCTTCGCCATCGACGGCTAGGCCACTGGTTTCTGTACGTAAGATTTGCTTACCATCCACGCTGCCCACCAGCCCACGTAGCCACAAAGCATCACCAACACGTTCGGCGTAACACGCAATTGGTACCTGACATCCACCTTGTAAGCGACGATTCAATGCACGTTCGGCTAAGACACAGCTCGCTGTCACTTCGTCATGCAGTGGTTTAAGTAAGTTCTGGATATCAGTATCACCGGTGCGCCACTCGATACCTAATGCGCCTTGGCCACCTGCGGGTAATGATTCTTCCGCCGGCATAAATGCCGCAATACGATCGTCCATTTCCATCCGCAGTAATCCCGCAGACGCAAGAATAATGGCATCAAATTCACCCGCGTCCATCTTACCCAAACGCGTCTGCACGTTACCACGCAAACTATTAATCACAAGATCCGGGCGCTGTTGCTGCACCTGACATTGGCGACGCAAACTAGAAGTGCCAACGATAGCGCCTTCAGGCATCTCAGCGATGCTTTTGTATTTGTTGGAAACAAACGCATCTAAGGGATTTTCGCGTTCACAAATCACACCCAGCTCTAGCCCTTCCGGAAACTCCATTGGCACGTCTTTCATTGAGTGCACGGCGATGTCTGCACGCCCATCCAGCATCGCGGCTTCCAGCTCTTTAACAAATAAACCTTTGCCACCGATCTTCGCCAGAGGCACATCAAGAATTTTGTCCCCCTGGGTGGTAAAGGTAACAAGCTCAACCACTAAGCCAGGATGCAACGCTTCTAAGCGAGCTTTGATGTGTTCAGCCTGCCACATAGCAAGCGGGCTTTTGCGCGTGGCGATGCGCAGCGTCGACGGAGTAGGCATGAGAATCCTTACGATTGAGAGCGGTACTTAACAATATTTGCGCGAATGATAACGGAAATGGCGCGAGCGGTCGCGTTTAGGCTGGAATATGGCATTGAAAATGGGGGATTTAGACCCCTTTAATAAATCGCTTAACACTCGCCACATGCCGACGACTGACCGGAAGAGGATCATCTAATCCTTTAAGGCAAAGTATCGCCCCCTCGTCGGTATTTTCAATACCAGAAATACGATCAACCGCCACCAACGTACTGCGATGTATACGTAAGAAATGTTGAGGGAACTCTTCTTCGAGCTGCTTCAGTGAATCATCAATCAGGGTTTCGCCATCGAGATGATGCACGCTAACGTACTTTTGATCAGCACTAAAGTAGATAACATTTTCTACCGGAATCAAGGTTAACCCTTGGGCTGTTTTGGCACTAATATGGGTACGAGCAGAGGCTTCGGGGCTAGCGGCACTGCGCTCAAGACGTTCGATCGCACGGCACAAAGCGCGGGCGAGGTCTTCTTTACGAATAGGCTTGAGCAGGTAATCCGCAGCATTCACCCGAAACGCCGAGACGGCATGGTCGTCGTACGCAGTGCAAAAGATTATCACCGGCGGCTTCTCTAACTCAGCAATTCGCTCTGCCGCTTGCAAGCCATCAAGGCCCGGCATTTGAATATCAAGCAATACCACATCGGCGTTAAATTGCTGCAACCAAGAGACCGCTGCCGCACCATCTCCAGCTTCGGCAATGCAAGTGAAGTCAGCGTGTTCAAGCATTAAACGCTTTAGGCGTTCGCGCGCTAATGGCTCATCATCAACAACAAGCACTCGATAACTCACGCATTTTCTCCAGAGGCTGGAAGAAGTAAGCGCGCTTCGTAACTAGATCCCATATCGTTCACCTCCAACCCCGTGTTCTGAACAAAATGCGCGTCTAATCGCGCTCGTATATTTTGATGAGCAATTCGATTGCCACCAGTATTGCTACTTTTGGCAGCCTTACTATTCGTAATGACGATTTCCCAACCAGTGGATACAGAGCGCATCGCTATTCGAATATTACCCGCTTCCACCACAGGTTGTATGCCGTGGTACACCGCGTTTTCAAGCAAAGGCTGTAAGATTAATTGTGGCACCTGCAAATCTGGCAAGCTGTGAGGCAGATCCCACTCTACTTGCAAACGCTCACCAAGGCGGGTTTGTTCAATATCCAAATAACCCCGGCCCAACTCAAACTCTTCTTTTAATGACGAAGTAGCATCCGCACCTTTCAGTACCGCCCGAAACAATTGAGCTAGCTCCATCAGCATGTGTTCGGCTCTCTCAGGATCAATCACAATCAGAGAGGCGACTGTATTCAGGGTGTTAAAAAAGAAATGCGGACGAATATTGGCCTGCAAGGCCGCTAGCCGCGAGCGCAGTTCTGCTTGGGTCTGTAAGCGCCACTGGCTTTGCACATAGAAATAACGCAGGGCCATGGACGAGAAAATCGCACTCACCAGCTGATTGCGCGCAACCCATAGCCAGTTGGTTTCGAGCTGACCGCTGGGCAAAAGTATATCTCCCAACAAACCAATGGCTAACGTGATCACCTGAATCACCAACATTGCGACGAGCGATGCAACCACGATAGACACCCCAGCCAACACCACTCGAAGCTGGCACAACACCGCCACAGACACCAACGCAATCCACTGCACAAACAAGGACACTAAACCAAAACGCGTCCAAGAAAAGTTGGCAATACCACTCTCCACAAGCGTCAATGCCATAACGAGAGCTTCGCTAACAATCAGCAGCACTAAAATGGCCCGGGCATTGCACAAGTCCGGCAGGAAAAATCCTTCTAGCAATCTGTCTTTGTTGTCTTTCACATGCAGCTCCGGGAGGCAATTAAAGTAAGTCTCACCGCTTCAACCCTGTGATGTAAAGCCTTTGCAGAATAGAACGGAAAGAAGGCCGAGCAGAAGAACCGGTGGAATTCGACGGCATAAGTAGGAACCCGCCTCTGCAGAAGGTATAATCTGCGCCGTTTTTCATCATCTATTTGCGAGGTTCATCATGTCTGATCAATCCACCAATGCTTCTTGGGGTGGCCGTTTCTCGGAAGCGACCGACGCCTTTGTTGCCCGCTACACAGCATCTGTGGATTTCGATCGCCGCATGTACCGCCAAGATATTCAGGGATCGGTTGCTCACGCAACTATGCTCTGCAAGGTTGGCGTGTTAACCGAGCAAGAACGCGAAGACATCATTCAGGGCCTAAAAGAAGTGCAAGCCGACATCGAAAACGGCACCTTCGAGTGGTCGGTCGCGTTAGAAGATGTGCACATGAACATCGAAGCCGCCCTTACTGCCAAAATCGGTATCACAGGTAAGAAGCTTCATACTGGCCGTTCACGTAACGACCAAGTGGCCACCGATATTCGCTTGTATATGCGTGAAGAAATCGACCACATCAGTGCTGAGCTGACACGCCTCCAAGAAGGCTTGGTCGGTCTTGCTGAAAAAGAAGCAGACACCGTTATGCCGGGATTTACGCACCTGCAAACAGCACAGCCAGTGACCTTTGGTCATCACCTGCTGGCATGGAACGAAATGCTAGAGCGTGACTTTGCGCGCCTACAAGATTGTCGTAAGCGTACCAATCAGTTACCTCTAGGGGCGGCTGCTCTTGCGGGAACGACTTACCCAATCGACCGTCATTACACCGCTGAACTATTGGGTTTTGAAGCCCCGACTGAAAACAGCCTAGATTCGGTATCTGACCGTGACTTCGCTATCGAATTCACTGCGGCGGCGTCCATCATCATGATGCATATGTCGCGCTTCTCTGAAGAGCTGGTGCTTTGGGCCTCGGCGCAATTCCGCTTTGTTGATCTGCCAGATCGCTTTTGTACTGGGTCGTCGATCATGCCGCAGAAGAAAAACCCCGACGTACCTGAGTTGGTTCGCGGTAAAACCGGCCGTGTATATGGCCACATGATCAGCCTGCTCACATTAATGAAGTCACAGCCGCTGGCGTATAACAAAGACAATCAAGAAGACAAAGAACCGTTATTCGACACGGTCGATACACTGCGCGACAGCCTGCGCGCCTTCGCCGATATGGTGCCGCATTTGATGGCTCGCAAAGAAGACATGCGCGAAGCCGCCATGCGTGGATTCTCCACCGCTACCGACCTTGCTGATTACGTGGTCGGCAAAGGTATTGCCTTCCGTGATGCGCATGAAATTGTTGGTAAAGCAGTGGCCTACGGCCTAGAAACCGGCAAAGACCTAAGTGAAATGACACTGGAAGAGCTGAAGCAGTTTTCGAACGAAATCACTGCCGACGTGTTTGATATTCTGACCCTTGAAGGCTCTGTGGCGGCTCGTAATCACATTGGCGGCACCGCCCCGGATCAGGTGCGTGCTGCGGCTGGTCGTGCCAAGGCACGGTTAATCTCACGATGCTAAAAATAACAAATAATTTATGAATGCAGATCAAATCATAGCGATACTGGTTGATGAGATAATTAAATCAGTATCGCCAGATTTTCTTATAAAAGAACTAAATTTCATGAATGGAAGGCGCCGCGCAGATCTTACATTTGGTTCTAACGGTGAGCTTTATTCTTTTGAAATAAAAAGTAGATTCGACAACCTTTCCAAATTAGCCGAACAAACAAGTGACTACATACGCTGCTTCGATTATTCATATATAGTGGTAAACAAATCTCACCTTTCATCTGCGAGAAAAATCGCAAATAAAAAACTAGGAATAATTTTAGAGCAGAATGGTGCATTAAAAATAATGAGACGTGCGACTAAAATAAAACGTTTAGATAAATATTCAGTACTCACATTAATAAGTGGAAAAGATATTTCCCAATCGTTTAAAGTGTCTTCATCTAACGTTAAAGCTTTTGATACACACACTATAAAAAAAATGATTTCCAAAGAACACACTTTGGCTGAAATAAAATATCGGATCTACTCCAAACTGAAAGAGAATCACTCTTCCAATCTACAGTTCTTGTTAGATGAAACAGGCGACATCGTTCACGTGGATGACTTACTGTATATATCAAGAAAAAATGCGACTAAAATATTAAACCGGTGAAAACTTCAGACTCATCATAGTAATATGTTGATTTAATCTAACAGAAATCCAAAAAGCTGGACTTTTACCTTCCGGCAACCCTTCAGATGCTTTGATTATCTGATCATAACCCCAGCAGTCTATTTTTAAAAATTTATTCCACACAACTATCTCTCTCGCAGCCGTAACATAGCCACCATCATCCCTCCTGAATCGCTTATATATATAATCATCGTTTGTTGTTTGATCTACCCTTGGAACCCAATTCCCGCCAGCGATAGTCAATCTAATTGGGTGTATACCGGCGTAATCTCCATAAAAAATAACTCTAGAGTCATGTTTCAAATTTAAATATTGAAATAAATCTAGCTCTAATATTTTCATTACTCCTTCTTTATCACCACCACCAATCCTCGATTTCACTGATGAAGGAAAAGAAGAACTATTAACACTTATATGTTTTATACTACGAGCAAGACATTTATCAACAAGCGAAGATATATCAATTTTAGACTCATCTATATTTTTCTCATGTACATATTCTGCATCAATCACAACAATCAATCGATCCTTTACATCCAGAACTTTTGTCAGTTCTTCCAAATAAATATCTAACTCCTCAGCTGTTGTTTCTAAACCTATTCGAAAAGCATAAGCTTTAAATTTTTTACTAGTCAATTCAACGAATAGTTTAAAATTTTCAAGGTCATCCGGATACAAATGAAGCATCGGTATAACTTGCAAATCTGAATACCTATCTAGAAACACTCTCCACTCTTGAAACCCATTTGTATCATCCAAAAGCGCATCAATTTGAGGATTAGATAGATCTTCATGTTTAGTAATATCTAGAAGAAATGGGTTTCCATTTGTATATTCTCTTAGCTGAGCCATTCGCCTATGTATATCACCGCTAGGGAAACCTTTTACGGGCCTTGAACGAGTCAGTTCAAATAATGGGAGTATACTTTTTTTTACGTGATCACTAAGCTTCTGATAACCTTTAATTTCAGCGTCAGTAGTTTTTATTATTGGAATATAACGTTCAGATCTCATTTTTAACCTTATAACCCAGATGCTGAGCTCTAATAGATACTGCCATAGATGAAAGCTTCATGCTTCTTGAGATTGCTTTAATATCACCTTGAAATCTTTCAATTTCCTGTTTGAAATAAAACTCTGGCATCAATAGCTTTGCAGCAAATTCATTAGCTTCTTTTTCAATCCCCGGCTCACCAAATCCTGACGCCCGAAAAAGCAAAGTATCCTCAATACCATCTCCTATTTGATCTTTATGCAAAATAAAATGGCCAATTTCATGCCCCATAGTAAAGCGTTGTCGATTTGGATGTTGTAATGAATTTACACCTATAACCCAACGTCCTTCTTCAAGCTTAATATAGCCTGATTTCTGTTCATCCATAGGGTGAATTCTCAACCCAATTCCTAGCAAACGAATTAAGCTCTCTACATCTAAAGGTTTGAGTTCTAAATTATTGTTTTTAGCTAATATTAATAATTTATCAGGGGATGAAAAACCATCAAGCTGATCAATTTCTTTAGTATTTTCAGCAATTTTTTTTCTTTTAAGAATCGCCATGTTCACCCTCTACTTCTATGTTCGAAGATATCGTAAACTCTTCTCTAGAGTCTAAACTAGCAACGATTGTAGAAATAACCTTAATACTATTCTCTATATCTACCAGTCTGCCTTCTGAGACTTGTAAATCGGACATTGTTTTTGCTAGCTCATCAAAATCAGTACTTTTATTATCAAATTCCTGCAACTGCATTTCAATCTTACTCATAATAGGCTTAAGCTCATTTTTAGCAATTAAGAGTAAACCTCCTGAGAATTCAGACGACCCAAAATGATTTTTCACTGCTTTTTCAGTGAAACTTTCAGCCATCCTCTCAGCTGCATCTTGCGAAATAGTTTTAATTGTAATAAAAGCGATAACACCAAGTATTGTCAATATAGTAGTAAGTATTATCATTAACGAAGAATAAAATTCAGATACGTTTTGTAAAAGATCATTTGGAGTTAAAATCACACCATTTTTAATCAATTCATTTAAATTAACCAAATCAATTTTTGACATTCCTCCTTTGTATGCCCCATTAATAATTCCCTCCGGGTATATTGAATAGCCAGGGAAAAAATATTCAGCAAAGAAAGCTAGAAACATCATGGTCATAATTATTGATAAAGGTATTGATATCATAATACCTATTTTCAATGTTTGTTTCATTTCAACCTCAACTAATTCCATTTATGTATTTTGTATCATCAGAGATTCAAAAATATAAAGCCTTATTCTTCTTGAGAATGCCATTATATATTAATTATCGTCAAATACTCACCCAAAGCACATAGCTATGAATCAAAAACATAGGGCTTGAGTACAAATATAACCCAAACTGACTTATCTATCTCCTAATAGTAACAATTCAGCAACGACTTGTTCGACATTCAGACTCTAGAAGGCTCAGTGGCTGCCCGCGACCATATTGGCGGCACCGCCCCGGATCAGGTGCGTGCCGCGGCGGGTCGTGCCAAAGGGAGACTGACAGAGCGATAACACACGTTTCTTATTATGCTGCTTCGTCATCACTGATGATTGCGGCATAATGCTTACGGCTTCCGGATTGAAGCTGTATCGCATTAGGAGTAGGAAATGAAATCGTTAATCTCTGCAGCCATTGCTGCCACGTTTATCACCGCAGCACCTGCATTTGCCAAGGAAATGCCGAAAGGCAGTGTCGACATTGGTGGAGCATCTGGCTTATCTGTTGGAACCAATATCGTCAGTGCTGATAACACCGACACAGTTAAAACCTCTACCAACACTCTGTTAATCAATAGCCGCTATTACTTCCAAAAGAACATTGCTCTGAGCTTTGGCTTTGTTCGCTCGGACATTGATATTGAAGTAAATGACGATAACTTAGGCAGTACAACGACTCTGCTAACACCCGGGCTATCTTTTAATAAATCGTTAAACGATGACGTTAGTCTGAATTTTGGCGCAGGCTTTCTTATCGCTCATACACGTCAATCTGTGAATGACAGTGCCGGTAGCGCAAAAGGAAAAGGGATCCAGCTGAATGTCGAGTTACAAAAATTCATCAGTGAGCGCACTAGTTTAAACATTGGCGGTCAACTAAATAAATATCGCGTAAAAAATGAAGTTAACGAAACAACCGCAAACATAACCGACCGTTTATTTAACGTCGGCGTTTCCTTTCACTTTGGTCAATAAGTCTACGTGATGAGTGTCGGTGTTAACGGCGGCGAAACCAGCCCGGCACATTATTCACCGACACAAATCGAAACACCAATACCGCGTGAACAAGGCCAATAATCGCGCCCATGCCGGTTTGCCCCTGCGCCATCAGATCCCATACCAATACAGGCAAGGTGATAACAGGGAACCAAGCGAAGTAACGAAAGAAGATTCGCTCGAAGCGGGTGGTGGGTAACTCTTGGCGTTCGGCAGTCATGTTGTCTCCGTATACAAACCTGAATATCTTTAAGCTAACCCGAATAACAGCGTATTGGCATTAGCTTAAAGTCTAAGGTCTGATAGAGGATCAAGAGTCTGACGCGCTATACCCGGCTGACATCCACAGAGACGGTCATGCCCGGGTTACGGCCACCACCAAAGATCACGCCCTTAAGTGGTGTGACATCGTTAAAGTCACGTCCCCAGGAGGTAATGATGTGCTGTTCGCCTGCGAGACAGTTGTTGGTTGGGTCAAACTCTACCCAGCCTTCTCCCGGTGAAAATACTGACAACCATGCGTGGGTTGCATCGACCCCCACCATTTTCTCTTCACCTGGTGGCGGTAAAGTTTCCAGATAGCCAGAGACGTACTTGGCGGCATAGCCCATGGCGCGCAAACACCCAATCTGAAGGTGTGCAAAGTCTTGGCAAACGCCTTTGCGATTTTTCATTACATCGGCAATCGGCGTGGCAATGGTGGTGGATAACGGCGAGTAGGTGAAGTCGGTAAAAATTCGCTCGGTCAAAGCAGATACCGCCGAGAGTAAAGAACGATCAGGCGTGAACAAATCTTGGGCAAAATCACGCAATTCATTACTCGAGGCAATCATGGCGGAGTCGAGTTGAAACTCACGAGCTAAGAGTACGTCTTCCGATTTAGACTGCCGCATTTTAAGCAAAGCTTCTGCACAGGTGCTGCCCAAATCAAGGTTGGTATCCACGATTTGAGGCCGTGTTTCTACTTGGCTAGTGGCGGTAATCACTAGCTCTCGATGCGGGTTTTGAATCTCAAACTGAAACACGTTATTGCCAAAAAAATCTTCACGTCGACTCTCACGCGATACCTTCGGCGACACTTCAACTTTACTGTTAAAACAGGTCTGTCGAAGGGTCGTGCGCGGCATCATCTGCGCAAGGTTGTAGCAATGCGATACGCGGCTGGCGTATTTGTAAGCGGTGATATGACTAATGCGATATTTCATCAGAGGCCTTCCCACTTAACAGACACCAGCTGCTGTGACGCTTCACGGTGATCAAAGTAACGGTCACTGATCATTTCGCTGATCGACATTAAAGATTCACTCATGCTTTGCATATGCTTGCTTAGGTTCTGGCGTTGAGATTCAGAGGGGTGTGCCAACTCTGTTAACGAGGCTAGCCGCAGTTGAGTCGTACACTCAAGCAAGGCTTTATCGATCGGTGTCATTTCATGCAGCGGACTGCTGCCTTTCGGCAACTTACGTAAGTGCATAACCATTCGGGTTAATTGATACATCACAGAACGCGGGCTGTCCGGGTCGAGAAGCACTAAGTTCAGTCCAATGGTTACATCAGGACGCGCACCATACCGGCGACGATAACTGATCAAACCTTCTTGGGCGATTAACATGGCTTCCGCGATACGTGATTGATCTGGCTCAGGCAGTTCTGGCACCAACAAGCACTCCGTCAAATTAGCGGTTTGAACCGCGCGCTCTAAGCGACGACCTAAGTCCATAAAGCGCCAGCCATAACCACGGGTCATGCTTTCATGATTCAAGCCCGCCAACGCCATTAAAGCGGTGACCAATGGATCGAGTACTTCATCTGGCGTCTGGAAGTGATCCCCCAGCTCGGTATCTAGCAATGGAATGGAGTCACGAATGTCATTGATCACACGGTAGGTATCAGACGACAACAGCTCTTTGGCTTCTTCCGCACAGAACAGCATACTATTCAACACGCCTGCAATCGCCGCAGGCACCGTGCCTTCACGCAATAAACTGATCATGCTGCGATCGGACTCAGGCACCTCAGTTACAGTGACAGAGGCTAACTTAGACACGGCGTCTAAGAGATGAACCCGCATGTCAGACGATAATGGATCTTCGCCGTTCAGCTGACGATAGGTGGTACGCAATATACGCAAACAGGCTTCTGCGCGTTCGGCGTAACGCCCCATCCAGAACAAGTTTTCTAACACTCGGCTTGGTAAATTAATAATTTCGGAATCGCGCGCGGCTAACGTATCTTCTGGTGGCTTCTCCATCTCTCGTTGCGGCTCGGAGGCCACCACCCAAGTGTCTTTGCTAGAAGCTCCCACTTGGCTAGAGATAATAAAGCTGCCATCTTCGTTGCCGACACGGGTCAAACCGCCCGGCATTACCGAATATGAGCCAGCACCAGCCACGGTAAAGCTGCGTAAGATAGCCGGACGTGGCGAGAGCGCTTCGTTGTCGAAGGTAGGTAAAAAGTTAGACGACAATATCGGCTGAGCAACATAATTCATTGGGTTAGCGAGTATCGCTGCGCGCAGTTTTTCCAGCTCTGCCGCTGATGCCAAGGTGCCGTTGGTACTGAACTGACCAGGCTTACGATAGGTGCTTTTTACAACTAATCGATCAAGGTGCGCCAAAACGTAAGAGAGATCCGCCTCGTCACCACACCAGTAGGTGGTGACGCTGTCCATGCGTAATTCACGACCGAGTAACGCACGACTGATATCCGGCAAGTATTTGAGCAGCACCGGGTTCTCAAGAATGCCCGACCCTAGCGAGTTAGCAACCACAACATTGCCCGCACGAACTACATCAAGCATGCCCGGCACACCTAAGCGCGAATCACTACGTAACTCAACCGGGTCGCAATAGGAGTCATCCACGCGACGAAGCACCACATCAACGCGGTTAAGCCCATCGAGAGACTTCATCCATAAGAAGCCGCCACGCACGACCAAATCGTCACTTTGTACGAGATAAAAGCCGAGGTAATTAGCGAGGTAGGCGTGTTCGAAGTAGGTTTCGTTGCGCGGCCCAGGGGTTAATACTGCCACACGAGGGTTAGCACGATGCGGGCACAGGCTCAGTAGCTTGGTACGCAATTGCTGAAAGTAACCAGCAAGACGATGCACGTGGCTATCACGAAACATGCTAGGTAATACACGTGACATAACGGTACGGTTTTCAAGCGCATAACCAGTGCCGCTAGGGGATTGCGTACGGTCTGCCAGCACGATCATGCGGCCATCCGCACCACGGATCATATCCACCGCATGGGTGATTAATTCATGGTCGCCGGGCAGTTTAATACCTTGGCAAGCACGTAAAAAACCACGATGCGCATAGATTGCTTCTGGTGGAATAACGCCCGTACGAATAAGCTGGCGCGGACCATAGATATCCCGCAACAACATATTAAACAGCTCTGACCGCTCTAACAGTGCTGCTTCAATATCACCCCAGTTTTCACTGCTAATGATATTGGGTACAAGGTCTAGCCCCCAATGACGGGACGAGCTTTGCTCATCGCTGTATACGTTATAGCTAGCACCATCGTCACGTAACAGACGGCTGGCTTTATTCTGACGTTCTTGCAGCGCATTCAGCGGTAACGCTGAGAAGCTGTCCATAACGTACTGCCAATGAGGCTTGACCGATCCATCAACCCCATGCACTTCGTCGCCCGGTTTTCCGAGCGGCGGGTACTCCAGCGTAGGGAGTTTCGGTATCAAGGATTCCTGCGGCATAGCGGATCTCTATATTAAGGCTGGATAGCCGGCTAATTATGGCAGATAACCGGCCAATTCTCAGCTACGCCGTGCAGTTCTCAAATCAAGTGTCAGCGGATACTCATCGTACGATTCTTCCGGCGGCGGCGTCATAGGACGAACCTCCGAGTGCGGGAAGAACTGACGCAGCGCATCCACATCTGGTCGAGGCATGTAAGGCCCCTGCGTATGATCCGTCGAGGTGTAACGATTGCCTCGACGAGACTCCGCTTCCGCCGCATTCACCGGGAATGAATCATAGCTTCGACCGCCCGGATGCGACACATGATAAGTCGCACCCCCCACAGAGCGGCCGTTCCATGTATCGATCAAGTCAAAGGTTAATGGCGCATGCACATCAATCGTTGGGTGCAAGGCTGAAGGTGGTGCCCACGCCTTATAGCGCACACCAGCCACAAACTCACCATGGCGTCCGGTACTGCGCAGCGGCACACGACGGCCATTACACGACAGCACGTAACGACTACCGGTCATGCCGGTAATACGCACCTGCAAACGCTCAACGGAAGAATCCACATAACGTGCCGTTCCAAAGCTGGACATCTCTTCACCCAGAACATTCCAAGGCTCAATAGCCCAGTTAAGCTCCAGTGACATATCACCTAGCTCAACGGTGCCGTAGTGCGGGAAGCGGAATTCACGGAATGGCAGCAACCATTCTGCGCGAAAATCTAACCCGTGGGCTTGCAGGTCTTCGGCGACTTCTTTGATGTCTTGCCAAATGTAGTGTGGCAGCATGAATTGATCATGCAAACGTGTACCCCAACGCTCTAGCTTTTGCATGTAAGGCTTACGCCAGAAACGCACCACTAAGGCACGAATCAATACCGCTTGCACCAGCGCCATACGGCTGTGCGGTGGCATTTCGAAGCCACGGAATTCAAGAATCCCTAAGCGCCCACTGGCACTGCCCGGTGCAAACATTTTATCGATACAGAATTCAGCCCGGTGCGTGTTACCTGTCATGTCGATCAACAAGTTACGGAACAAGCGATCCACTAACCATGGCTGCGGTACTTCACCTTCAGGTAACTGCTGGAAGGCAATTTCCAATTCGTAAAGCGCTTCATCACGACCTTCATCGACGCGTGGTGCTTGACTGGTTGAGCCAACAAAGGCACCAGAGAAGAGATAAGACAGCGATGGGTGATTTTGCCAGAAGGTCACAAAACTGCGTAGCAAATCAGGGCGGCGTAACAACGGACTGTCTGCCGGGGTTAAACCACCTAAAGTAATGTGATTGCCACCACCAGTGCCGGTGTGACGACCATCCAACATAAACTTCTCAGTACCTAAGCGGGTTTCACGCGCCGCTTGATACAGTTCCGTCATGTTGTTAACCATGTCACGCCAGTTGGTCACTGGGTGTACGTTTACTTCAATAACACCCGGGTCTGGGGTCACTAACAGTTTTTCCATACGATGATCACGAGGCGGCTCGTAGCCCTCAATGATGATGGGTAACTGTAATTCACTCGCCGTTTGCTCAATCAATGCCAGCAAATTCACGTAGCTTTCAAGGTAAGGCAACGGCGGCAAGAAGATGTGAAGTTTGCCTTCACGAGGCTCGATACACATGGCCGTACGAACGAGATTCTTCCAACCGTTATCTTTCGCGGACGAATCCTTAGATTTTGCTTTTTGTTCTTTTTGAACCTGAGCTTTCACATCGCTTTTGCGAGCGAGTGCGACTTTCACCGCATGCTCTGCGGTTTCCAAAGGCTCAACCTCGCGCATCGGATCGGCTTCTTGCGGCAGTGGATCTTCTTCTGCGGGTGGTAAGCTACCTAATGGTAGGCGCAGACCGAGTGGTGAATCGCCCGGAATCAGCGTTAAGCGCTCTCGGCGGAATTCCCAACGGCTTGAACGCCAGCAGGATTCGTACAAATTCCACTCGACCGGAATCACATAGCCCGATGGTACGTTTAAGCCCTGTTCAAGCACGCGCGCTAAACGACGACGGTCTAGGCTATCACTGGCTTCAGCGATTTTCGCATCCAGTCCTGCGGGTAGATTTTGCTCTTCCAATAAGTAATGCAGGCCATCTTCATAGGCAGGGTGTACACAGGTGCTCGAGATATTAAGCATGTGCGCTAAACGCTGAGAAAATGCCTTTGCGTGCGCTTCGGTGTGCCCGTAATCTTTATCGATACGAGCAAATAAGTTCTGACGACGCCATAGTGGTTCGCCATCTTTTCGCCAGAAAACACCCAAGGCCCAACGCGGAACTTCTTCCCCCGGGTACCATTTGCCTTGGCCGTAATGCAGCATACCCTGCGGGGCAAAATGGTCGCGAATACGCAACAATAATGACTTTGCTAGCTCTAACTTTTTAGCGCCCAGCGCATCGGTGTTCCATTGTGCAGATTCCATATCGTCAATAGAGACGAACGTAGGCTCACCGCCCATAGTTAAGCGCACGTCGTCTTCTTGCAGCGCTTCATCAACACGATCCCCTAGCGCAATAACATCGGCCCATTCAGCATCGGTATAGGGTTTAGTCACACGAGGATCTTCATGAAAGCGGCTGACTTCATTAGAAAAAGTGAATTCAACTTCACATTCATCCATAAAGCCATCGATCGGCGCTGCCGAACTTGGGTCCGGCGTACACGCCAAAGGAATGTGCCCTTCAGAAGCAAACAAACCGGAGGTTGGATCAAGACCAACCCAACCAGCGCCCGGTAAAAATACTTCACACCACGCGTGCAAATCGGTGAAATCTTTTTCCGGGCCTGATGGACCGTCCAAGGATTTTTCATCTGACGCTAACTGCACCAAATAGCCCGAAGCAAAACGCGCAGCCAAGCCTTTATGGCGCAACACCTGCACCATCAGCCACGCCGAATCACGACACGAACCTTTGCCTTTTTCGAGGGTTTCTTCTGGTGTTTGCACTCCCGGCTCTAAACGTACTAAGTAATCCACTTTCTGCTGAATTAGCTGATTAATCGCCACCAGATAATCAATCGTGCGTAGTTTTTTATCCGAAATGCCTTTCACTAACGATTTAAACAACTTGCCTTGCGACTCACAGGCTAAATACGGTGCAAGTTCTTTGGCGAGCTGTTTTTTGTATTTAAACGGAAATTCTTCCCCATATTCTTCGATAAAAAAGTCGAACGGGTTAATCACCGTGAGGTCCGCAATCACTTCAACTTCAACCGATAAACGCTTGGTTTTTTCTGGAAATACCAGTCGCGCCTGAAAGTTACCGTAGGGGTCTTGCTGCCAGTTAACAAAATGCTCGGCTGGCTCAACCTTTAAGCTGTAGCTATTAATCGGTGTACGGCAATGAGGCGCCGGACGCAGACGAACAACATGGGGCGACAAGTTAACCGGACGGTCAAAGTCGTAGGTCATTTTGTGATTAAGTGCGACCGTAATTGTCATTGTGCCACCGCAAATTGTTTATGATCAGTAAGAAACCAAGTGGTACTGATTTGAAAATGCAGATGCTGCACGGCAATCTGTAATTCATTCAGTTCATCTCGAAACGCTTGGCCGACTTCAATATTTTTCGTAACGGCTAAGACGCTTTTATTGAGCGCTTCGACATCAGCAATGATTTTTTCAGAGCGGGGGAGCGCTTTTGCAGCATCCTTCATTTCTTGCAAACAGAATGCAATTGAGCGCGGAAACTGCGTATCAGACACTAAGAATTTAATCACAGGCTTATCTTTAACTGACTGGCGCATTGCACGACGGTAAGGCTGATCGGCATTCACGGAGCGCAGTACATTGCCCCAAATAATCTGATGACTATTGACGGCAAACTCATCATCTTGCAACTGCATAATGGCTGCCACTGCCGCGTCTAAATTACGCGTCGTCATATCTGCACGTTCAAGATTCTGACCTAACTGCAGCATTTCCCAAGCTACGTCTCTAGGCATGCTGACTTGCCACAAACCGATAATTTGCTGGCACGAACGGATAATATAATCGAGAAACTCATGACGGTTACTGCGATTAATGCCCTGAGTCAGATTTTCCTGTACGTATTGGCTAAGCTCATTCACCAATTCCCACGTATCACCGGGAATAACATCTCGCGTCGTGCGGATGTTCTCGCGAATGGCTTTTAGGGAAGAAAAAACAGATCCGGGGTTCGTTGCATCACCCAATAAAAACTTAACCACGTTACGTTCATCTTGGACCGAATAACGCTCAGAAAAGTCCTCTTCCAGACTGTTAATCACGATGAGGTTGTACCAGCCCAAGTTAATTTGCTTTGGCATATCAAATAACAGCTGGTCATAAATGGTTAATAACCGAGCGGTACTTTCAATCCGTTCAAGATAACGGGCTGCCCAATAAACACGTTCTGCAACTTTTGATAACATTAAGACTTACCCGCTGTAGTGTCCACGATCCAGGTATCTTTACTACCACCACCCTGAGAGGAGTTAACCACCAGAGACCCTTTTTTCATTGCCACTCGCGTTAAACCGCCAGTGGTCACATAGCTGTCTTTGGCCTGTAAGATAAATGGGCGCAAATCTAAATGACGAGGCTCCGCTTTGTTGCGGCCAACTAACGTTGGTGCCGTCGATAAAGCTAGGGTTGGTTGAGCAATATAATTACGCGGATCCGCCTTAATAAGTTCAGCAAATGCTTCGCGTTCCTTTTTGGTCGAGTGTGGTCCGACCAACATGCCATAACCGCCTGATTCATTCGCCGGTTTGACCACCAACTTATCGAGGTTGTTCAGTACATATTCGCGCTGTTCATCGTCGTAACATAAGAAGGTTTCAACGTTAGGAATCAGAGGCTCTTCGTTTAAGTAGTAACGAATGATGGCGGGCACGTAGGCATACACCACTTTATCATCAGCCACACCCGCGCCAGGCGCATTGGCCAGCGCCACATTGCCTTTACGCCACGCACGCATAAGGCCTGGCACACCCAATTGCGATTCAGGGTTGAATACTTCCGGGTCGAGAAACATATCGTCGATACGGCGATAAATAACATCGACACGCTCAAGCCCAGCAATGGTTTTCATGTAGACACATTCGTCGTCACCGACCAGTAGATCGCTACCTTCGACGAGCTCGGCTCCCATGCGCTGAGCTAAGAACGCATGCTCAAAATACGCAGAGTTATAGATGCCCGGCGTCAGCACGACAATCACAGGGCTATCGCTTTCACGGGGAGATAACGAGGCCAGCATATTGAACAAGGCTTCGGGGTAATCACCGACTGGCGCAATGCTTACCTTCTCGAATATTTCAGGTAACACGCGTTTCATAATCGATCTATTTTCGAGCATGTAAGACACACCAGAAGGCACTCGTAAGTTGTCTTCTAATACGTAAAACTGCCCATCGCCATCACGAACGATATCGGTGCCGCAGATATGTGCCCACACGCCAAAACGTGGATTAACACCGACACACTCAGGGCGATAATTAGGTGATTGTTTGAGCACGAACTCAGGAACGATGCCATCTTTGATCACATTTTGTTCGTGATACAGATCGTCGATAAACATGTTCAATGCTTTTAAACGCTGACGCAGACCGGCGGATGTTTTTTCCCACTGCGCACTAGAAATAATTCGCGGGATAATATCGAACGGCCAAGCGCGATCAATATTTTCGCCTTCGGAATACACAGTAAAGGAAACACCCATGTCTTTGATGGTTGATTCAGCGGCAATATTTCGGGACTGAATTTCATCGTCTGACAAGCCACCCAAATAATTGGCCAATTGCCTCGCAGGGGTTCTCGCATTGCCCGGCGAACTTATCAGCTCGTCGTAAAAACCTTCGGACAACTCGTACTTTTTCCAATCTATCGCCATAAGTATTTCCACACCCACTTACGTAAAATATTGCCATTTACCATGATCGGCACGATATAGAGCTTTGACATAATAGACGACGCACTTCTGTTTGGATTGTCATCTTTGTCAAGAATTCAATATAGACGCGCCAGCAGAGAGCTAGAGCAGTAACATTCCGCCAGTCTGAATGACTGCTAGACTGAATACTACCCCCTCAAAAAACTGGAAGGCTTTTTTAGCGTGCGGATCATTAGTATGACTATCATTTGTTTCTCAGCGTTGCTGCTTGGCTGTAACGCTGATGAGCGCCCGACCCGCATAGGTACTGGGGTATGGCCCGGATTTGAGCCTCTTTATCTTGCTCGTGAAGATGGGTTATTTAGCAAAAATGACATTCGCTTAGTCGAGATGCCTTCGTCTCACGAAGTGGTCAATGCACTGGTTGCTGGAGATTTAGAAGGTGCCGCAATATCCCTAGATGAGGCCATTAGTGTGGCAGCTGAGGGCATTCCTCTCGAAATAATTTTAGTTTTCGATGTGTCCGATGGTGCCGATGCCATTGTTACTCGCAGTGCTACTCGAAGTGGCTCAAGTCTTGAACATGCACTTAAAAATGACCAAGTTGCATTGAATTATGGCACGGCAGGGCGTTTATTGATTGATGCTGCGATAACCAACGTTGGCCTTGATTATGACTCCTTGGCTCTAATCAACCTCGCCCCCGACCAACAAATAAAAGCTTGGGACGATGGCAGCATTGATGCCGCCGTCACCAGAGAACCCCATTTAAGCCAGCTTATTGAGCGAGGAGCGACACCGGTATTCACCAGCTCAGAAATCAGAGGGCGTATTGTCGATGTCTTAGTCGTTCGCGAAGACCGACTCGACCAACACGCAGATCATATCCACTCACTTACCCAAGGTTTTTTCAAAGCGCAACAGTCCATGAAGGTGAAGGATTCTTTTTTAATTTTTGCCCAGAAACGACTTAACCTACCCGTTAAGCAACTAGAAAAGATCTATCACTCATTACACATGCCCGGTCTTGAGGAGAACTATCGCTTACTTGATAAAGATAACGGCCGCTTGAGCAGAACGATGGAGACTCTGACCTCATTGATGCAAATGAATGGCATGTTGTCGCCCCAAGCTAGGACCGAACTAAAAACCTCAACAAAATTTTTACCGGTACTTTAATCATGAAGCGCCGTTCAATTAGTCAAATATTACTCTATTGGTCATTTCTAGCCCTTGGAGTCATTACCCTCTCAATTGGCTATTTTTTGCTGCAACTAAGGTTGGATCAATTTGAAAACGCTTGGCAAAGCCGCATTCAATTTGAACTGTCCGGCTTACGTAATAACCTTGAATACCATTTCAAACAAGACAGCTACGCTATAGCAGATCGCCAACTCAGCCTAATGGCCACAAGTCACTCCGTAGATTACATCGCCTTAGTGACGGCGGACGATATGCAGGTGCACCTTGCAACAAAACGAGCGGATATTGGCGAAACATTTCCTCTGCGCTTAAGCAGTTACTCATTCGTTACTAACGTTCGTGAAATACAGACTCAGAGGAAATACTCGCATTTTTACTCGCTGCTACCCCTGAAGTTAGATTCTAAAGATTCGAATACCACTGAAAAAGCTTGGCTCTTTGCACATTACGACGCCAGCCATGAATACCAACAAATGTTGCAATCAGTGATCGCCAAAACGGGGCTCATCGCCGCGATCATGTTGATGCTGCTAGCTATTCAACATCAAGTCATTCGACAACAAATATTTCGCCCGCTTTCACGCCTAACGATGCTCACAGAGTCGCTACAAGCGGGAAAGTTTGGCAACTTAATTAAAAGCGACACCTCTGAAGAGATGAGTCGCCTTGAAACCGCGTTCAACGAACTCAGTTCTCATCTTCAATCGTCAGAATTAAAGATTGGACAACAACAAGCCTGGAGCCAAGCGTTTACAACAGCCTTTCCAGATGTTGGCTTAGTCGTTAACGGCAATGGCATTATTACGGAACGGTTTGGGCATCCCAAAAGTCCAATACGACGCCTCAACGGTGATCTTGCAGGCACACCATATACGGCATGGTTAGATCTATCTGAGGCGCCTCGCGTTGACGCGTGTCGCCAGCGTGCCATGGATCAGAACCAGCTGGAAATTCTTGAGTTTAATCACGGCGAACTGTGTATAGAATCTCGAATGATCCCTTTTGTTGAAGGTCATTCGAATACCAATGAGCTAAGTATCATTTGGTTAATTCGAGATGTTACCGATATCAAGCGCAAGCAACAGCTCATTGAATATCAGGCCAACTATGACCCTTTAACCGATTTAGCCAATCGCCGTATGGTGTTGCAGCAGCTTGAAGAAAAAATTCGCCAAGCCTTCAGCCAAGCACAGTGGAGTACTGTGCTGTTTATCGACCTCGATCACTTTAAAAACATTAATGATTCACTTGGTCATCCTATCGGTGATCGCCTATTGATCGATGTTGCACGACGACTGCGTGATGCTGTTAGTAATAATAATATTATTGCTCGCCTTGGTGGTGATGAGTTCTTAATCGTTTCCGGGGACTTAACAGACAAACCGGAAGACGCTGAAGCAGCCGCGCTAAAGCTCGGACAAACCGTTCTTGATGCGATACGTGTTCCATTTTCAATTGATATTAATCGCTTTCATTTATCAGCCAGCATTGGCGTTGCACTTTTTCCCTCACCCGGTTGTGGTGCCAACGATTTAGTTCGCCAAGCGGATACGGCTATGTATCGTGCGAAGCATGATGGACGCTCCCGAATCTCAATTTATAACCACCAAATGCAAGAGGAAACTCGTGGTCGCTTGCATTTATTTAATGACCTTTATCAAGCGATTCGCGATGAAGCATTCACGCTCGTATTCCAACCCCAACATGATCATATGGGCCGGGTGACTGGCGCTGAAGCACTGTGCCGTTGGATCAACAATGGCCAATCCATTTATCCCGATGTATTTATTGCCGCTGCCGAGGAAACCAATTTAATACTGCCATTAGGGGATTGGGTAATTATGCACGCCTGCCAAACTCTGCATGAGTGGATCAAAAACAAACGATTACCAGAAAGTTTTCAAAGGTTAGCGGTGAACATCAGTGCCGCACAGTTTATGGCCGATGACTTTGAGAGCAAACTGCAATCACGCATAGCAGAATACGGAATTCCTCGACACATGATCGAGCTGGAGCTTACTGAAAGTTTATTCATGGGCAATAAAGATTTAATTCGCGAGAAAATGCATCGTTTAAATCAACTGGGTTACACCTTCGCCTTGGATGACTTTGGTACCGGGTATTCTTCATTGTCGTATTTACAAAAACTACCAATCAACAAACTAAAAATTGATCGGGCGTTTGTTATGGATATAGACACCGTAGACTCTCGTGCCAGCATCGTCGATGCCATCATCCAATTAGGGCGAAACCTGAATATGGAGATCATCGCCGAGGGCGTTGAAACCCTCGATCAAAAAGACTACTTAGGAAAGCATGGCTGCAATAACTATCAAGGTTATTACTTCAGCCGCCCACTACGTAGCGATGCCTTTATTACCTACATTAACGCCAATTAAGTCGCCAACTAAAACGCCGCCCCAGCTTTTCACCACAGCTGGCACTCGATTTGCTCTCTCTTATATAAGCGGCACTCACAAGGTGCTTTCATTAATGTTGCACCAAATATGTGCAGCTAGACGATTTAGCGTAGGTTATTGCGTTAAATCCATTCAGGAGTAATGGGTTATGAGCACAGCAGTGTTAGATAAAGTCACGATGACAGAAATGATCATCGCCAAAAAATTAGAAAAAGAACTAAGCTGGGAAACCATTGGCAAAGACCTTGGGATATCGCCGGTCTGGCTAACGTCAGCTTGCTTGGGTATGAACAGCGCTCCGGCAGATAAAGCTGCGGCCATCACAGAATACCTTGGCCTAGGAAAGGAAGTGACCACGGCACTAGAAGCCTACCCAACAAAGATTTGGGATCAGGCCGTCCCCACAGACCCATTGATTTATCGCCTTTATGAAGTCGTCGGCGTGTACGGCGAAACGTTAAAAGAAGTGATTCAAGAAAAATTTGGCGACGGCATCATGAGTGCAATCGACTTCTCTATGGAGGTCGACAAAATTGAAGACCCCAAAGGCGATCGAGTATTACTGACTCTCAACGGAAAATTCTTACCATATAAAAGCTGGTAAGTTTTACGACGTATACACTGCCGCCATTTGATCCCGCAACCACATTACGGCGGGATCACTTTCTGCTTTAGCGTGCCAATACACATGCACTTCTAAGGCATCCATATGCAGAGGCAGTGGTCGGACATAATAACCTATCGAGGCTTCCAGTTGTTGAGCATAAGTCGCCGGCAGTGTTACCAACAAATCGGTGTTGGCAATGACATGAATCGCGGAGTAATAGTTTTGACAACGCAGACGTATCTGGCGATGCCGGCCGATACGACTCAAGGCATAGTCTTCCATCCCAGGCCCCTCAGCCCGACTCGACACCAGAACATGATCCGCACTTAAATACGCATCTAAATTCCAGGGTTTATCCGCCAAAGGGTGGTCACGGCGCATAGCGACAACCATTGATTCTGCAACCAACGGCTGATGCTTTACGTCTTTCGAAAACGGTAAAATCACATCTGCGGCGAGATCCACCCGCCCGCTAGCTAAAGCACTTTCCAGCTCTTTACGAGGAAGGCGAACACTACGCACACTGACCCCAGGGGCCTCATTTTGCAAAATACGCATCAAAGAACTTAATGCCGTTGCTTCTAATACATCACGACACGCGAACGTGAATTCACGTTCAGATTTTGCAGGGTCAAATGCGAGCCCTTCAGACAAGGCCGACTCAAACTCTGCTAATGCGGCACGTACACGCCCGACAATCGCTTTAGCTAACGGCGTTGGAGCAACTCCCTTACCGGAGCGCTCAAACAGTGGATCATCAAAATTTTCTCGCAAACGGCTTAATGCATGACTCACTGCCGGTTGTGATAGATTTAACTTTTGACTTGCTCGGGTTAAATTGCCTTCACGATAAATCGCATCAAAAACGATGAATAAATTTAGATCAAAGCGCGGAAGTTTTTTAGCCATTAACCCTACTCAAAGAATAAAAACGAGGAATCATTCGAATTAACCTACAAATCGCCTTACGCTAATATTTTGATTAACGGGTCGCAATAGTGAACAATTTAACATATTAAAATAACCGCTGAACTCGTAGTCCAACACTGCTGATAGTGGCATTTGCATCGGGGACATCTTCACCCGCTTCAGCAGATGCTGTCCAAGTTATAAATAGATACCGGAAGGTGATTCCCATTTCAGTGAGCTTAGTGATATTCCCCATCACGGCTAAACCTGCATTAAGACTGCGAGCACCGTTATCGGCATTATTACTCTCAAGAAAATCGGATTCCGCGCCATAATATTTGTGATAACCCATCCCCAGTATTAAGTATGGGCGTATGCGTCTATGTGGCTCCCAGGGTAACCAAAGATCACCATCAAAGCCGGTAATTCCCCAATCTTGATCCTCAGAAATGACTCGCGACCATCCAAACTCAAAACGGATTGCGCGAGGGCCAACCCCACCAACAGCGATTTTTGGAGCAGTATAGGAAAAGCTTCGGTCGGCGTCGGTTAATTGTTGATCTATCGTTCCGACTTCTGCCGCGCCCGATAAATACCAACGACCTTCGCCACTATAACCTCCGGTGTAAATTGACCCATAGCGATCATCGTCAATCCAGGCAAGGGTTGTCGTAGGAAGGAGGAGAACAGGTATGGTCAATAACAAAAAAACGATGACAAATCTGATAGCGGCTCACTCATTCGGGTATAACCGCCTCAGCATCTCACAGGCTGGCCTGTGTCCTCAACTATCGGCTCAACTATCGGCTCAACTATCGGCTCAACTATCGGCTCAACTATCGGCTCAACTATCGGCTCAACTATCGGCTCAACTATCGGCTCAACAGACGCTTGTATGAGCGCCTTATTGTTTAAAAAATCAGATGTAAGCCCAAAGCTGGATAGCTTTGAGTATTCTGTTGAGATAATTTATTCGCTTCCGACTCTGTTCCTTGATACAGATCCTCCCAAGACACGGAGTTACCACGATAAGCGAAATCTAACTCAATAGTGTCATATAGGCTTACGATGATCCCTGCACCGTAATTGAAAGCAAACCCATCAAGGTCACTCCCTCCTTCGATCTCTTCCCCTGAAGCACGATACGTCGTAAAACCGAGCCCCAAAGTAACATAAGGAACAACCCAGCCAGAGTTAAGTGCGAGCACACCATCAATATCAAAAGATCGTACATCGCCAATATCATATAGGTCTCCAAAGTCTAATTGCTGACGTTGGTAACTCAATTCAAAGCGATGATTTTTTTCACTAATAAAACCCACCGAAAACCGATGAATATTAATATCGTAGTCGTAATTTAATTCTTCATTATCGTATTCGTATTGCTCTTCACCTTGACCACTCCCGAAACTATAACCTAGGTAAGTATCGATACTGGACGCCTTCGAAAACAGCGATTCACTGTGTACCGGAAAAGAAAGAAGCAAACAGATTGGGATACCTACGCGCGTTAGGCACATATGACTCATCCTTGTCGTTTATATAAAAAGACCTCCCCATGTCTGGGGCAGCTCACATTAAAAAATGTATTTAGCCCCGATACCGAATTCCGAGAATGTATTACTCAGATTCAAATCTTCGCTATAAAACCCGTTACTGACTTCAATCGCTTGCCAAGCAATAACTCTGATACGGTAAGAGGCATCTAACTCAACCGAATCATTAATTGGAAAGACGACACCAGCGCCAACTTGAAAAGATATGCCACTTAAGTCTTCATCTTCTTCAGTAAAGTCTGCGGTATCTTGGTAAGTAGCAAGACCAAATCCACCCATAAAATAAGGACGAATTTTATCTGAACCTAAGGTCAGATAGCCGTCGATATCAAATGATGAAATTTTATCCTCGCCGTCAAAATCATCAAAGTCCAATTTATAAGTACTCAAGGAGCCTTCGAATCGAATGCGATCATCTGCGATATAACCGAAGGCAACTTTCGTGGCTGTAAAATCGTAATCAGCTTCGACTTCTTCATCAGAAAAATCTGCAACTTCGGTGCCGCCACCAAACCCTAAGTTCAAACCCAAGTAAAAACCGCTTTCATTTGCTGACGTGGTCAATGATGTAGATAAAGCAGCAACTACTGCCAATATGGAAAGCTTACGCATGTTAATTAATCCCTTATTGCGTTGTATTTTGACAAAAAAAAGCCCCGATTACCGGGGCTCTTTATATCGAGATAACTTGAGCTCGACTTAACGTCGACCAAGTTTTTCTCTGATTTGCTGAATCGTACGCAGCTGTGCTGCCGCTTCAGCTAACTGAACCATAGCGCGTGAATAATCAAAGTCTGCACCTTGATTTTCAATTGCTTGCTCAGCGTGTTTCTTCGCTTCTAGAGCAGCCGCTTCATCGATATCGTCGGCGCGAACCGCGGTATCTGCCAGCACGCTGACTGAATTAGGCTGAACTTCTAAATAGCCGCCAGAAACGTAGATAATTTCTTCTTCTCCGCCAAGTTTAACTATGCGGATTGGGCCAGGCTTAAGCGGTGTCAGTAGGGCTGCGTGACCAGGTTCAATACCTAAATCACCCAAAGTACCTGCTGCAATCACGCGTTCAACACGACCAGAAAAGAGATTCTCTTCAGCACTGACGATATCGCAGTGGACGGTCATCGCCATAATGTATTCCTCTGTTCAGAGGAGGCAAGGCATCGTACTACTTAACCGATGCCCGCCCGCCCATTACATGTTTTTCGCTTTCTCGATAGCTTCGTCGATGGTACCTACCATGTAGAATGCCTGTTCTGGCATGCTATCGTAGTCACCACTTAAGATGCCCTGGAAACCACGAATGGTTTCTTTCAGAGAAACGTACTTACCAGGCGCGCCTGTAAAGATCTCTGCCACGTGGAATGGCTGAGACAGGAAACGCTCAATTTTACGTGCACGAGATACCAGCTGCTTATCTTCGTCAGACAGTTCGTCCATACCAAGAATCGCAATGATGTCTTTCAGCTCTTTGTAACGCTGAAGAACACTCTGAACGCCACGAGCGATGTCGTAATGTTCGTTACCGATAACCAGTGGATCCAACTGACGAGATGTAGAAGCCAGTGGATCAATCGCAGGGTAAATACCCTTAGATGCGATATCACGAGACAATGATACGGTTGAATCCAAGTGAGCGAAGGTTGTCGCTGGGCTTGGGTCAGTCATGTCATCCGCAGGTACGTATACCGCTTGGATAGAAGTAATAGAACCTGACTTCGTAGAGGTAATACGCTCCTGAAGTACGCCCATTTCTTCTGCCAGTGTTGGCTGATAACCTACCGCTGAAGGCATACGGCCTAACAGTGCAGATACCTCAGTACCAGCAAGTGTGTAACGGTAGATGTTATCGACGAACAAGAGTACGTCTTTACCTTCGTCACGGAATTTCTCTGCCATGGTCAGACCAGTCAAAGCAACGCGCAAACGGTTACCCGGTGGCTCGTTCATCTGACCGTATACCATTGCTACTTTCGATTTAACTTTGTCGTCTAGGTTTACAACACCTGACTCAGCCATTTCGTAGTAGAAATCGTTACCTTCACGAGTACGCTCACCAACACCTGCGAATACAGACAAACCTGAGTGTGCCTTTGCAATGTTGTTGATCAACTCCATCATGTTTACGGTCTTACCAACACCGGCACCACCGAACAGACCAACTTTACCGCCTTTCGCGAACGGACAAATCAAGTCAATTACCTTGATGCCTGTTTCGAGAAGGTCAGTGCTGTTTGCTTGCTCGTCAAATGCTGGGGCTTTACGGTGAATAGAAGCAACTTCCTTCTCACCGATAGGACCACATTCATCGATCGGACGACCAAGAACGTCCATGATACGACCCAACGTTTCAATACCTACTGGTACTGAGATAGGGCCATTGGTGTTTGTTACTTGAAGGCCACGCTTTAGACCTTCTGTCGAGCCCATCGCAATAGTACGAACCACACCGTCACCCAGCTGCTGCTGAACTTCGAGAGTAGTCTCTGTACCATCTACGGTAAGGGCGTCGTAGACTTTTGGCACCTGATCACGTGGGCATTCCACATCGATCACGGCACCGATAATCTGTACGATACGTCCGCTCATTTTCGGTTCCTCTTAAACTAAAAACCTTTGCTACCGGGCTTATACCGCCGCGGCACCGCTAACGATTTCTGAAATTTCTTGTGTAATAGCCGCCTGACGAGCCTTGTTGTACAACAAGTTCAAGTCTTTGATCATGCCCCCCGCGTTGTCTGTGGCGTTTTTCATTGCCAACATACGTGCAGCCTGTTCACAGGCATTATTTTCTACTACACCCTGATACACCTGAGACTCTACGTAGCGCACTAATAGACCTTCAAGGATCTCTTTAGCGTCTGGTTCGTAGATGTAGTCCCAATGGTGACTCAGTTTCTCGTCTTGTTCTGCCTTAAGTGGCAATAACTGCGCCGCTTCAGGAGATTGGGTCATGGTGTTCACGAAACGGTTCGAGATGATGTATAAGCGATCGATACGACCTTCGTCATACGCCTCTAACATCACTTTTACCGCACCGATCAGGCTGGCCAGTTCCGGAGCGTCTCCCAGATTAGACTGAGAAGCGACAACGTTACCGCCAAAGCCATTGAAGAACAGAGCCGCTTTAGAGCCGATTGAACAAAAATCGACCTCCACGCCTTTGCTTTTCCAGTCTTTGGCTTGCAGTGTCAGTTGCTTAAACAAGTTGTTGTTCAAACCACCACACAGGCCACGGTCGGAAGACACCACGATATAGCCAACTCGCTTAACGTCGCGGTCTTGCAGATAACGATGACGATATTCAGACGTCGCGTTTGCTAGATGACCGATCACATCACGGATTTTATCCGCGTATGGACGGCTTTCTTGCATGCGCATCTGAGCGCGACGCATCTTACTTACAGCAACTTTTTCCATTGCTGAAGTAATCTTCTGCGTGCTTTGAACACTCGTGATCTGCTCTTTAATTTCTTTACCGACTGCCATAAGTGCAACCTTGTTAACTAAGTGAATCCAGCTAGCGATACACTCCTAAGAGAGAACCGCTAGCACCGGACTTACCAGGTTTGAGTGCTCTTGAATTTCTCAATACACTCTTTTAGACCTGATGCAATCTCGTCATTGAAATCGCCCTTAACATTGATCTTCGCCATCAATTCAGCGTATTCGCTGTTGGCGTAGCTCAATAAGGCAGCTTCGAATGCTTGGATTTTGGTCACTTCGACGTCTTCAAGGAAGCCTTCAGTAGCAGCGTAGACAGACAGACCCATTTCAGCAGTAGACATAGGAGCGTACTGACCTTGCTTCATCAGCTCGGTGACCGCTTTACCATGTTCTAGCTGTTTACGGGTTGCCTCATCTAGGTCAGACGCGAACTGAGCAAATGCTGCCAATTCACGATACTGAGCCAATGCTAGACGAATACCACCACCAAGCTTCTTAATGATCTTGGTCTGTGCTGCACCACCTACTCGAGAAACCGAAATACCGGCGTTCATCGCTGGACGAATACCAGAGTTGAACAGGTTGGTTTCTAAGAAGATCTGACCATCCGTGATCGAAATCACGTTGGTTGGTACGAACGCAGATACGTCACCGCCCTGAGTTTCAATGATCGGCAGAGCCGTCAAAGAACCTGTCTTGCCTTCAACACCGCTTACGCTCTTAACGTAGTCAGCGTTTACGCGACATGCGCGCTCAAGAAGACGAGAGTGCAGGTAGAATACGTCACCCGGGTATGCTTCACGGCCCGGTGGGCGTTTCAGCAATAGGGAAATCTGACGATATGCCCAAGCCTGCTTAGTCAGGTCATCGTATACGATCAGTGCGTCTTCACCGTTATCCAGGAAGTACTCACCCATCGAACAACCGCTGTATGGCGCCAAGAACTGCATTGCTGCAGGATCAGCTGCGCCAGCCGCTACGATGATGGTGTGCTCAAGAGCGCCGTGCTCTTCAAGCTTACGAACTACGTTAGCGATCGAAGATTGCTTCTGACCGATGGCAACATAGATACATTTAACGCCAGTACCTTTCTGGTTGATGATGGCGTCAATTGCCATCGCCGTTTTACCAGTCTGACGGTCACCAATGATCAGCTCACGCTGGCCACGGCCGACAGGTACCATCGAGTCAACAGATTTGTAACCAGTCTCTAGAGGCTGATCAACACCTTGACGTGCAATAACGCCCGGTGCAACACGCTCTACTGGAGCGGTTTTTACTGCTTCGATTGGACCTTTACCATCAATAGGGTTACCCAGTGCGTCGACAACGCGACCCAACAGAGCAGGACCTACAGGTACTTCAAGAATGCGGCCAGTACACTTGGCAGTTTGGCCTTCGGCCAAACCTTTGTAGTCACCCAAAACAATAGAACCAACAGAGTCGCGCTCAAGGTTCATTGCTAGGCCGAATACACCGCCTTCAAATTCAATCATCTCACCGTACATAGCGTCGGCAAGACCGTGGATACGAACGATACCGTCGGATACAGATACGACAGTGCCCTCGTTCTGGGCTTGCGAAGTCACATCAAGATTTTCGATGCGTTTCTTGATTACTTCACTGATCTCAGATGGATTCAGTTGCTGCATGAATTGTCCCTCAAACTAGGATTTCATCGCTTCGGCTAATTTCGACAGCTTACCGATAAGGGTGCCATCGATAACCAAGTCCCCGGCACGTATAATAGCTCCACCGATGAGCGATTCATCGACTTCACTGGTCATACGTACATCACATTGCAATTTGGCTTTTAAGGCTGCCGCCAGTTTCTCTGCCTGACCATCGGTCAACTCCATTGCAGAAGTCACGACAACATCAACTGTATTTTGCAGTTGAGCTTTCAGTTCTTCATAGAGTTCAGCAATCTCAGGCAATAACGCCAATCGCTTGTTTTCGGCCAATACGGCCACCAGGTTTTTGGCTGCTTCGTTCAGCTTATCGCCACATACGTCAGTCAAAGCCTGTGCCCGCTGGTCAGCAGTCAGAGAAGGGTGCACTAGCACCTTCGCCATATCGGCATCAGCAGCATACGCTGCTAGGGTAGCTAGGTCTTCCGACCATGCATCCAGTGCACTCTTATCGTTTGCTTCCGCAAACACCGCTTTGGCGTATGGCCGAGCGACGGTTGTTAATTCAGCCATGGAAAACCTCGCTTAGAGCTCTTCGGCCAGTGTATTCAGCAGCTCGTCATGAGCTGATGCATCCACTGATTTGCCGAGAATTTTTGCCGCACCGGCTACTGCCAGTTCAGACACTTGCTTACGCAAAGCTTCTTTAGCGCGGTTCGCCTCTTGCTCAATTTCACCTTGAGCAGCAGCTACGATACGCTCACCTTCGGTACGAGCAGTTTCTTTTGCATCGTCCACGATTTGGTTTGCGCGCTTGTTTGCCTGCTCGATGATTTCAGCAGCTTGTTCTTTTGCTTCACGCAATTTACCAGCAGCTTCTTTCTGAGCCAGTTCTAAATCACGTGCAGCACGATTAGCTGCATCTAGACCATCGGCGATTTTCTTTTCGCGTTCTTGCATGGCACCCAAAAGGTGAGGCCATACAAACTTCATGCAGAATGCCACGAAGATTGCGAAAGTAATGATCTGGCCGATCAGAGTCAGATTAATGTTCACGCCAGAGCCCTCTTATTCGTTGATTAAGTAAGTTCGTTCTTCAATGAACTCTTAAGCAGCGAACATCAGGTACAAGCCCAGACCAACACCAATCATTGGAACAGCATCCAATAGACCAGCGATCAGGAACATTTTACCTTGCAACATTGGACCCAGTTCAGGCTGACGAGCAGTACCTTCAAGAAGGCGACCACCAAGCAGACCGAAACCGATAGCAGTACCCAGAGCACCTAGACCAATCATCAGAGCCGCAGCCAGGAATACCAGACCTTGTTCCATAATTTTCTCCAAATAGAAGTTAAGTTAATTAAAGTTTAGGGTTAAAAAATTAATGATCTTCGTGCGCCATGCTCAAGTACACGATGGTTAACATCATGAAAATGAACGCTTGCAGTGTGATCACCAAAATGTGGAAAACAGCCCATGCCCATTGCAGCACGCCCGCCATCAAACCTAGAGCCGCGCCTGCTGAGAACATCAACGCGATCAAGATGAAGATCATCTCACCAGCGTACATGTTTCCGAACAGTCGAAGACCGAGAGAGATTGGCTTAGCGATCAGAGCGATAGATTCCAGGAAGAAGTTCACTGGAATAAATAGCGCCTGCACGACAGGGTTCTTTACATTAAACGGGTGCAGAGTCAGCTCACCGACAAAGCCTCCGATGCCCTTAATTTTGATCGAGTAAAAGATCATAAGAGCGAATACGAATAGCGCCATACCAAGAGTGACGTTAACGTCCGTCGAAGGTACAACTTTCATGTAGCCGACACCCATAGCCCCAAAGATGGCAGGCAGTACGTCTACAGGAATAAGGTCCATGAAGTTCATCATAAAGACCCAAGTGAAAATAGTCAGTGCCAAGGGCGCGACGATTTTGCTGCGACCATGGAAAGATTCTTTAACGGTGTTATCGATGAACTCAACGATCATCTCAACAAAATTCAACATACCTGAAGGTACGCCGGTGCTCGCTTTCTTTGCCATGCGCCAAAACAGGAACATGATCAGAGCGCCTAAGCCAAAAGACCAGCCTAGTGAATCAACGTGAACTGCGTTAAAGCCCATTGCAGCAGCTTCTTCGCCACCATGCGCCATAGTCCATGTTGCTTCTGTTAGTTCTACAGTCGAGCCATCTTCGTTTTGACGTACGTAACCTGCAGGCAATTTGCCGTAGGTTAAGTTGGTCAAGTGGTGCGAGATATACTCTTGGGAGTTACCAGCCATCTTTCACTCTCAATCCAAAGGTTTATAAATTGGCGATTCTTGTTGAGGCTAAGTGCCCCAACTGCACTGTTACGAACGCCGCAAACAGTGCAAGAACATTCAGTGGCTCCACGCGCTGGAAAATAACACCAAAACACAACGCCGTGAGCACAAATTTCCAGGACTCTGCCTGATAAAACGATTTCAACACCTGAGCTGCCATTCTGGCGCCTGAGTAACGAAACGATCGCCATATAAAGTACGCATTAGGGAGGGCGCAAGTTAGTCCTCCAAGCAGCGCTGAATAGGCAGCGACATCGCTATGTATCCAGGCTAATGCTCCGCAAATCAATGTCAGAATCAGTTGCAACAATACGATTCTGTAAACCGGAGGACGCGGTATAGAAGACAACCTGTGCTCCACTACAATTGATTTCGATAACATCTGCAGGGCCAACAATTTCCTGTCGACCCATTTTCAGGGCGCGGAGATTATAGGGGGTACGCCTCTTAGCTTCAACCATCCAGAAGACGAAAGGTTAAGAAAGGTTACAAGTGACGCATTGTTCGCTGGTCGTTATCGAGGACGAACTTGAACGGAAACGCCTTGGGCTGGGCTTATTGGGGAAATACGAGGAGTTGCGGGGGCAATAATTGATGTTGCCTCTGATGGAGTGATTCCTTGGCTCTCGCTGCGTTTGACCTCTTTATTTGTGCTTTGCTCACCATCTTCGACAGCAGGAATGGTGGTTAAGTAGTCCACTCGGGTCTCTTTTAACACGTCGTCATCCAGCATCGGCATAAAGCGCTTAGCTGCATGAACACTGCTACAAGTAACAATGAGAGCAATTAAAGTAAGAACGAATTTCATGCGTTAACTCCTGTGATAAATACAGTTTAGTTAACGCACGATACTCATGTGACCACTGGCAGGTTAGGCAGGGAATTTTTCAAGAGCAGTACTAAGCCTGCGGCGAGTTTATTGAATATGGCCCAATATACCATCCAACTCATCGAGACTGGTGTAGTTGATAACCAACTTACCCTTGCCTTTGGCTGTGTGCTGAATAGCGACTTTCGCACCCAAGCGCTCACCTAACATACGTTCTAAGCGCTGCACATCTGGATTGTTTGGTGTGGTCTTGGCTGTCTGAGGTTTGGCATCCTCTTGCAGGCTACGCACCAAGGCTTCTGTCTGACGAACCGTAAGAGCCCGAGACACAACATCCGCTGCCGCGGCGCTTTGTTGATCATCGCGTAAACCAAGTAGGGCACGAGCGTGGCCCATTTCGATATCGCCATGCTCTAACAAGCGTTTGACGTCATCGTTCAAATTCATTAGACGCAACAGGTTGGCGACGGTTGCACGGTTTTTCCCCACCGCTTCAGCCACTTCCATTTGAGTTAGCTCAAATTCATGCTGCAAACGATGCAGAGCGGTGGCCTCCTCCATCGGATTCAGGTTTTCGCGCTGGATGTTCTCAATCAAGGCCATAGCGATGGCTGCTTCATCCGGCACATCACGAATCAACGCCGGAACGCGATCCAACTGTGCTAGCTGCGATGCACGCCAGCGACGCTCACCCGCAATAATTTCATAGCGATCCGTCTGGCCAGGCAACGGGCGTACTACGATCGGCTGCATCAGGCCTTGCGCCTTGATGGATGCGGCTAATTCTTCGAGCGCTTCAGGCTGAATATCACGACGAGGCTGATAACGCCCCGGCTGCACCCACTCCACAGGTAGGTGACGTAACTCACCATCCGTCGCTGGCCCTTGAGTCTCAGGGGCTGATTCTGTTGAGGGCGACGTTTCGCTGTGTGTTTCTTCGGTCGGCGTTGTCGCGACTGCATCAGCTTTAGAGCTAGCGAGGAGGGCATCAAGGCCACGGCCCAAGCCACGTTTCTTTTTCGTTACCATTTATTGATTACCATGTATTCGTTTCCATCTAGTCGTACCACTTAACTTGCCTGTTCCCTGTGCTGCTACAGGCTAGTATGCGCGACTACACGTTGACCGCTTGTTGTTTCGCTGCCGCATTCATACGGCGATTCAGTTCACCGGCCAGCGCGAGATAGGCCATCGCACCTTTGGATGATTTGTCATAATTCAATACAGGCAAGCCATGACTTGGGGCCTCTGCCAAACGCACGTTACGCGGAATCACTGAGGTAAATAAGGCTTTGCCAAAATGTTCGCTTAGTTGCTCTGATACATCTCGCGTCAGACTGTTACGCGGGTCGTACATGGTGCGAATCAACCCGGTAATCTCTAACTCTGGATTTGGCCCAGATTGAATGGAGGTAATGGTTTGAATCAAAGCGCTCAGACCTTCCAGCGCGTAGTATTCGCACTGCATTGGAATCAGGACGCCTTGCGCGGCAACCAGTGCATTCAGCGTAAGCATATTCAACGACGGTGGACAGTCGATAAGGATGTAGTCGTACTCATCTCTTATTGGCTCAAGAGCTTTTAACAAACGCTGTTCGCGCTGGTTAACTTCCATCAACTCAACTTCAGCGGCGGTTAAATCACCGTTGCCGGGGAGCACATCGAAACCCGCCTCTTCAGAGCGAGCACGCGCCTCAACCGCCGTACAATTTCCAACAAGAACGTCATACATTGAGCGTTCTATGTCGTATTTATCAACGCCGCAGCCCATGGTCGCATTGCCCTGTGGATCAAGATCAATCAACAGAACACGACGCTTCGTCGCCGCCAATGAAGCAGCCAAATTAACCGCGGTGGTCGTTTTACCGACACCGCCTTTTTGATTGGCAATGGCAAATATATGGCTCACGCAGATTTTCCTTTAAGAAGTTGCCGTGCTGTTGTGATGCTATTTAGCCGGTGCAATGTCAGGCACGAGGCGCAATAAGTGTCGCTGTCCTTCGACCCCAGGCACTGTAAGTTCTGTGACGTCGGTGACTAGAAACTTGCCTTCTAGGTCGGCAATTTCTTGCTCTGGATATTGACCTTTCATGGCCAAGAAACAACCATCATCTGCCCGCAGGTGATGACACCAACCCGTCATGTCCGCCAGTGATGCAAAGGCTCGGCTGATAATCATATCGAAAGGCTGTGGTGGATGATACGCCTCAACACGACCGTTCACTATGCTGACGTTATCCAGCGTAAGCGCCGTTTTAACCTGAAACAGAAAGCGCGTTTTTTTGCCATTACTGTCGAGCAAGGTAAAACGCTTCTGCGGATTCATAATGGCGAGCACGATGCCCGGCAGACCAGGGCCGGTGCCGACATCAATAATGTTGTCCACGTCTTGGACCACAGAGTGCACTGCCAAGCTATCAAGCAGGTGCAGCGACACCATGCCTTCGGCTTTACGAATCGCGGTCAAATTGTAGGCTTTGTTCCACTTTTGCAGCAGGCTCAGGTAATCCATCAGCGCGCTATGCTGCGCGGCGGTCAGTTCAATACCTAACGCTTCTGCGCCTTGGCTTAGCTGCTGTTCTAGTGTGCTCATGCTGTGTTCGCGCCGTTTGAAAAGTGGTTCTGGTATCGAAGATACGGAAAGGCCGCGAGTTTATCATAATCATGAGTGTGGTCGGTATTTGTAACCCTTCCTGTTTTCAATAAAGGAATTACTCAAGACAGCGACACTATGTTCAGGTTCGGTTGAACTAATAACGCATGTACCGCTTGCTCCTCCAGCCACTCTATTGCGCTCGCTTCACGCAGCATGGCGATGGTTGAGAGCGTGCCCGCCAATAAGCAGCTCGGAGCGAGTATAGTCACCGATGCCCAGTGTTCTGCCGGGTAACCTGTTTTAGGGTTGAGTAGATGGCAGTATCTTTGTTCATTAAGAATAAAGTAGCGTTCGTAATCACCACTGGTGGCCATACCGCCACGGTAGACAGGGAGGGTGGCGATGGCCTGTTCTGGGTCTCTTGGGTTACGCACACCTAACTGCCAAGGAATCTCTTCGCCGTGTTCGTTTAAGCGCGGGCCAATAATGTTCAGGTCGCCGCCGAGGTCAACAATACCACACCGTATACCTGCGTCTTGGGCAATACGCGCGGCCGCATCCGCCGCATATTCTTTACCTATGCCGCCAAAGTCCAGCTCCATGCTGTCAGGCATTGTGAGGATGTTATTGCTTAGGCTTAACCGATTTAAACCTATACGAGGCAACATGGCCTTGAGCTTGAGAGGATCGGGCAGCGTGTGTTTTTTAAAGTCCCACACGTGTCGCAATACGCCGGAACTGATATCAAACAGACCATCGCTTTGCTCAAAACAGGCTTGCGCGTAGGTAATTAAATAAACGGTCTCTGCATCAATCAGCGTCTCGCTTCCGGCACTGCGATTTACTATTGAGAGCACGCTGTCTTCTTGATAGCGGCTGTATTTTTGCTCAATTCGCCGCACTTCCTCTTCCATGCGTAACGCTAGCGCTTGCACGCCCGGCTGTTGAGGCAGATGAAAACAGCAGGGCGAGGCCATCGCCGTAAATTGATGCTGAATGATGTCAGAAGGTTTTGTATTCAATGCCCACGCTAACCACGGTGTAATCCACTAACGCCGGAGTTTCTGACTCGGGCACTTGAATAATCATCATATCTTCATCCGCTAGGTATTGCTGAAAATCAAAGCTGAGTTCCCAGCGCTTGTAAGCGGCGCGCGCCTCTAGGCCTAAATTGATCGACGCATAAGATGATAACCGATAGTCCGAGCTACTGAAGTCACCTTCAGGTGGCGCAATATTTAAGCTGTAAAACTTGGCTTGAGTTTGACGGTAATACCGCGCCATCGGCGTAATGTGAAAATCCACCGCGCCGGCCTCGAGTTTTTGCGCCCAGCGTGCCGTAAAGGTATTCGACACCATGCCCCAGCTATCGCTGTAGAAACGATAATCGGCGTGTAATGCCGCACCACTTCGCACCGGCATATAACGACGGTATTGCGCCGTAATGGTGTATTGGCTGCGTTCATTTGGGCGATTATCTTCAAACTTGTACGGATCAGACAGGTAGCCGGATAACCGAGTAAAACCACCTCCCACTTGTATGACGTTGTTTTGATCTATCACTTGCGACACGGCTTGATATACGGAAAAGCTGCGCTTCATCCGGCCGTCAGCGGCTTCACGCTCTGCAGATAAAAACGCGTCTGTTGGGGCGAGCGTATCTCGAGATAGGCTCACCGAGCCCAATAACGTGGTGTGATTATCCAGGATATTCAAAGTGCCATCCGCCCCTACCGCGACAGACTGATAGTCGTTTTCAAACGACATGGCCAAGTTGGCGCCGAGTGAACCATCGACCTTGCCGCTGAAGTAACGCGTCGGTGCCAATTTCAAATCGACACGGCTTTCATCAATGCTCGCGCCACTCATCAGCACCACGCTTTGCCCTTCGGCATTTTGGTATGTCTGCATGGGTGATGCACCGCTCATGGTTTCGTACTGCAACTCACTGCGAAGATACCAATCTCCGGCTAAAGGACGACGATACCCCACTTGATGAACATCAATGGCATAACGTTCTGTCGTTTCCGAAAAAGTACGTTCCTCTGGAAGGTCACTCTCTTGATACTGACTGAAGCGGTAGCTAATCGCGGATTCTGTCGGTGCTGATTCCGCATGAACCGGAAGAGCCGCCGCTGCTGCTAGGGCGGCCAGCGAATTTAATGTTGTTTTTTTCATCATTAATTACAGCCGCAGCCACCTCCTGCCGCTCGGCCACCACCGGCGGTGCCTTCTTTGGAGAAGTAGATATGGTTATCTAATGACGCTTTCAGCGGGTCTGATTGCCAAGCCATTACATCTTTAGCCAAAGTACCGCGCTCCCATGGCTCTACCGTACTGCATGCCGACAGCGCCATAACAACAGAACACAGTGAAATCACTTTTAACATCAAACCCTCGTTACCCGAATATCCGGAAAGGTGACACATTAATAGGGTAGGTACCGGCCAAACTCGAACCACCAACACCAAGCTTTTCTCGCAACGCAAGATTTACGTGTTCCGGAGTCATGACCGCACCGGCATCGTCTGCGGCGCCTGTGGTGAGGTTAATTGAGCGCGACATAAATTCGCTCGTCGACGCACCAAACACTCGGCCACCGGTAGTTTCTGGCTGAATCACCATCATGCTGGTAATTGGCCAATGGTCTTTGCCATTACCGGAGTTGTAATAAGGCGTACGACCAAAATCAGAGCCGATGACCACGGTGGTTTTATCTTTAATTCCAGCAAACTCAAGTGCTGCCATTAAGAAGTGAACCCCCTCAAGCAAGTCACCCAAGGCCGGATACGCGGACGCATCGTGATTGCCATGCGTATCAAAACCACCCACATTCAAATTAGCACTCGCCGTCAGACCCGCCGCCATCGCAGCAGCAACCACTTCGGCTTGGCTTTTTAGGCTAATTGCACGGTTGGCGTTCCAGTTGTCGTCACGCAGTACATTGTCCTGAATAAGATCAAGTTGCGTGGTGAGTTCACCAAGGTTGCTGGTTTCACTACGCACACCCAACAACTGGGCCAGCTGTTTGCGTCGTAAGGGCAGAGTTTCATTCGCCAACTGACGCTGCAAACGCGCCGACTGCGCATCCAGAACATGCTGATAAATATCCGTACTGCGATCTCTGGTGCGATACAAAAAGCCTCGGTCGTCACTGTAATCATTGGCATCCGCCACCTGACTCACAAAGCCAGCACTGCTGGCACGAGCACGAGCCACCAAGGAGTCCGTAAAGTCGTAGCCGCCGTTACTGATATATGCCATCGGCAGATTAGGACTGGTCGCGGCAGCGTAATACGCGGCAAGGCTTGGATAACCCATTTCCTCATTTCCTGACCAAACAAAGCGATTACCGGTATCGTGATTATTGGTGCCGGTATCAATACCGTTAATGACCGTCAGGTGATTGCCGTAGGTATTAAAGAAGTTATCAAACTGATCGTTAATCCGAGCACGCACTAATTCATCGTTCGATACGCCTTCAGGAATCGCACTCCAGCGAATCTCACCAAAGGCTTTATTGTTATCTAACGCCACAGAATTGGTAGAACCTTCGAAGCGATCCGACTCATCTTGATACGCTTGGTTTAACCCCTTTGGGTCACAAATCGAGGTTGGATCCCAACCGCCACTGGCATTCACGACCACCACAAATTTATCCGGTGCCGCCGCGTGTGCTTTCGGTGTCCACAACGGCGCTTGTGCGGTGAGGCCAGCAGCAGCCATGACTTGTAAAAAGTGTCGACGTTTCATAGTGGCCTCCTCACTCAAAAATAAAGCGATAATCAGACATTAAATAAGTAAGCACGGCTGTCCACGCACGAATGCTGTAGTACTCGTCCTCGGTGATACGCTCCTCTTCTGGCAAGCTATCCCCAGTTCGACCATCCGGCTGGCGCTCCCAGCGAGCACTACATTCCCATTCCAACCATGTGCCTAACGAGGGATCAAAATTTTGAGATGATTCAAGCATTGCTTGACCTTCGGTCAACACGGCGTCAAACAAGTCATAGGTCACTGAAACCTCTTCACTATCGAGGGCGAGATCTTCGCCGAGCAATACCCAATGTAAGTACTGGATGTTTTGACGAATACGTTCAATCGAATCAGGGCTTAGGTTTCCTTCTTGATTGCGTGGCAGCGTTTCGATTTCAATATGAGGGAACAGCTTGCGTTGGCTGGTCTCGTTTAAAAAATCATAAGCTGCTGAGCGGCACGCCATCTCCGTCGCCATGCGATGTTGAATCGCAATGATTAAGCCACCCGGCTCTTTAATGCGCTCGGTAATACTGTCCGAATCCATGCCGCCATACATGATGCGATTATCTTCAGAGCGGAATTCGTCCCAGCCAAAACCCACAATGGCCTGCAGCTTAATTTGCATTTGCTCGGGACTTAAGAATCGTGTGGCACCAATGTGATCATTCACCTGCAAGGTCTCAGCATCTAGGCTCGCGGCCCGGTAATAAGGGCTCAGTAACAAGGCCTTCACCGCGGCTTTGATATCCCAATTACTTGCAATCAGGACATCACTCACTCCATTGAGAATCGCGCGCTGGCTATTGTAAGCAAGCTTATCGGCTTCGGTGGCGCTATCCAGTGGTGCTGGCAACAGGGCTTGGCCGATAAAGCCTTCATATAAGGTGCGTACGGTGGCACGCGCAAAACGAGGATCTTTGCTGATTTCCTCACCCAACCACTGCAGTAGATTGCGAAAATAGCCGCCTTGCCCTGAAATAGGCGTGGACGCGCCACCCAATCCCGGCGCTTCGATGTCTGAACTGTCCCAATTATTGTCAGAGCTACTTCCTGTGACGATATATTGACCACGATCGGTCCAATGCTGAAACGACGATGACACAGGGTCCATTACTTGATGGCAGGAGTAACAGGCAGGATCGAGTAACGTCGGATTACTTACCCCCGACCCGATGCCATCTTCTGGACGCTCTCCCTCAATCGCTAAAATATCTGTATCTAAGAAGAAGTCGTACACCTTACGTGCGCGGTGACGATTGCGGTTGGTGTTGGTGGTAGGGAATCGATTCAAGAACATCGCCGAGGTCAGTACTCCCGCATGGGGCACACCGCCTAACTCATGTTCTAAGTTTTTGGTAATACGTGCGGGCTTGTAGTCAGTAGGGTCGTAATATATCTGTACGCCATTTTCATCACAGACCGGCTCACTCAATTGCCGAAATGACGCGTTCACATCCACCAACTCGGCTTCATACACTTGTTGGCTATACCAATTCACCATCATAAAATCGGCGGTCACATACAAGGTATGTGGTAAGTCATTTTCGGCGGCATAACGCACAAGTTCTAGCGGTTCACGTGCGACGGAATCATTAGTCACCGTTCGCATACAACCACGGATACTACTCAACTCATCCCCCTCGTAAGCATCGTTGTACCACTTACGGGCGGGGTAGTCGTCGCTGTCCAGCAGGTTAATGCCGCCTTCGTATAAATTCTGAGAGAGGTACTTATCCGTCAGTAACTGATCATTAAAGACTGACATTAAGGTCTGATAAAATTGCTCCCCTTCAACCACACTATCTAACGCTTGATTCAGACCCGTTTCAGCATCTTCAGCCACCATCGTCAGCTCATTCGACGTGGGAAGACGCCCCGCCAACTGCAACGAGGCTTTGCGTAGGGTAAGCGCTGCTGACTCATTCGCAACACCGTGAATCGTAGCAAGGGCATCCGCTAAGTTTTGACCATTAAACGCATAAAGAATGTATTCCGCAGTGTCCGTTGCACAGTCATCAACGCATGCTTCAACCTCGCCAATCGGCATAGTGCGGCTGATTTCATCAGACAATACAGAAAAAGACGAACAGGTAGCGCAACCAACTAATGACGGACCAACCGAGGTACCATTACCATCAATACCGTGGCAAGAAGAACATTGCTGAACGTAATGCGCTTGGCCTGCAGCATTAAATCCGTCATCGACAAGGTCACCAGAATACTGGCTATCGCAGCCAGTCAGGGCGGCCAGAAGCATGACAATAAACACTAAGGCTCGGGGTAAATTCATAATTATCCTCGCCTAGCGTCATCCACTAGGCCCTACTTAAAATCAGGGAACCGATCTTATAGCAGCGGCCTAGTTGAAAAAATGTGACCCGGTTTGAAAAAACCCAGATTTGATGGGGTTGATACTTTTTCACTACCACAAATGCGCCATTGTGATGAAACTGCCCGATTAATTAATAAACGGTAGTTATTTCAATGAGACAGTCTATCCACCAAGTTGTGCTGGTTCCTTTAGAAGAGACCTATATACTGCGCGCATATGCTCAGAGGTTGACCATGTCTTCACGTTCCGCTTTTTTTCCTTTATTGGCTGCTGCGATCGCACTGGTTGTGGTTCACGGCTTTGGCCGTTTCATCTACACGCCGCTCATACCCTTGCTCGTAAGTGATGGCTTACTTACCCTTCAGCAAGCAGCACAGTTGGCTACCTGGAACTATGTCGGGTATCTAAGCGGAGCCATGATTGCCCTGTTTGCCTACCAAAATGGCTGGGGGCGAAGCGCGCTACTGACAGGAATATTAGGCAATGCTGTCATCACGATATTGCAAATAGGTGGCGACGATTACCTCTATATGGCCGGGCTTCGCTTGTTTAATGGCGTCACCAACGGTGTTGTATTTGTATTGGCCCCAGCACTGGTATTGGAATGGCTCGCGGCACGGAACAAAGCCACTTTAAGTGGCCTTATGTATCTAGGCGTTGGTGCAGGCTTGCTAGTGAGTAACCAGATCGTTGAGAGCACGGCGATTTGGCTAGAAGGGAATGACCGCTGGATACCCGCCGCTATAGCCAGTATTCCACTGGCTCTTTGGTCTGGAATTTATCTCTTCCGCCTCAGCTCTGGCGATGCCCCAGTGAGCCGCGATGATCACTCCGCCTTGTGGGACAAACAAAGTACCCCGCTATTCTTATCGTATTTTGGCGCAGGGCTTGGCTATATATTGCCCATGACCTTCCTACCTGCCGTTGCTCAAGAGTGGAACATCGCGGTTAGCCCTAGTCCGTGGTTGATTGTCGCGCTCGCGTCAGTGCCTGCGATTTTCATCTGGAACTCACTGGGAAATCGTATGGGAGATCGCAACGCGCTGGTCTTAAATTACGCGGTGCAAGGCATCTCAGTCGCCGCCATTTTACTGCTGCCAAAAACAGTGGAAGGCTTATGGGTTTGTGCCGCACTCATGGGCGGAAGTTTTCTGGGGGCGGTATTTCTAACACAACGACTGGCTCGAACTCTGCACCCGCACCAAGGGCCACGATTGAGTGCTGCATTGATTGCCTTGTACGGCGTTGCTCAGTTGCTCGGGCCGATCGTCGCGGAAGCTGGCATCCACATGGGTGCGACACTGGCGTCGACCTTTATTTGGGGATTGGGGGCGTGTGTTTGGGCGCTGGTGCTGATGTTGTGGGTGCCAAAAGCAGGACGCGTTCACTCTTAAGCTGAATTAAATTCGATCTACTTCAGCGCGTTTACGTGCCACTGTGCGCAAGCACGTATTATCTTCAAGTACTCATTATTATTTCGTGTAAATACGCTGAAGACCCAGCTCTAAACCAAACAGTTTGAACACCTGATTCAAAGAGTTGACCGTCGGGTTACCTTCGTCCATTTCAATCGCTGCCAAAGTACGACGCGAGACACCACATAATTCCGCAAATTCATGCTGATTTAAACGCGCGATATGCTTACGTAAAATACGGGCAGCGCCACCAAACGTTAACTGGCCAGAAGAGAGTGATTGCTCGACCAAAGCCAACAGTTCAGCTCGTGACATGTGAGCCAGCTCGCTATCTGAAATATCGGTTATCCCGATCATGGCAACAGACCCCATGTTTTTAAGCGCTCCTCAGTGCCAGATAAATTTAAACTAGCCACGTGATGATTAAGTACTTCATGCGGAACGTCACACTCCTCAGCTAAACGTTTTAACGGGGCCAATTTTTTGGCAAAATCACAAAGACCACTCCACAAAGCGTCGCTATTAACTTGGGTGGCGGCACTGGCTTCCGTACAAATTCCACGCCAATCATATCGCCCTCCCAGTTCATTCTCATTACTCCAGCGACTAGTGCGAGTAATGCCAGAGTCATCCAATACCATTGGCGCCAAATCGTAAATAGGCGCCAATTGCAAGCCTCTACGCCAACGAATAATTGAGGTGTTACGGCCGTGATTATCGCTATTTCCCAATAGGATATTGAGAAGATCGCGGTGCAAATACTCAATAACCAACTCCTCTATTTCATCCCCTTGATCAGCATCTCTCCAATCATCCGCGAGTTGTTTTAAATAAATACGATGTGGTACCGATGCGCCCGGCTCTGTGTTGCCAACCAGCGAGTAGAGTGACTCGATGGCGCAGCGATACATACCGTCTACACCTTTCAATCTGTCAAAGCGAGGCAACCAAAGGCTAGGTGTGGTGATGTGCTTCTCTTCATCAGCAGCAAAATAATTCACGCCTGCTGATTCAGATTGATTGGTTGCATAGCCGGGATGACCCACAACATTTAAACCAAGGTATTTAGCGATTCGATAATAGGCCGCTTCAGTTTCTAGCACTAAAATATCCGACGCCAGAGGGCGGCCTTGCTTAGAACCTTGGCTAGAACTTTGACGCGGGAATTTAACGAGAAAAAATTCGGATGCATCACTATCAGGTAACGAGGCTTCGGGATAATACAGTCCATCTTGGCCACGAATCAGCTGGAATTTAGGCGCATCACCGCCGGCCCCTGATGCACCACCGACAGCGGCACCATTTTCACGGGCGTAGTCTAGAAAATGGGTATCGCGCGAAAGGATATCCGCCATCGAAAAACCAAGAGGAGTAACCTCACTACCTAAACAACTCTCTTTGACTCTCAAATTACCGATAGGCGAACGCGACCCTAACCGCAACAAATGCAGATCCTGCTGAGCGCCATCACTGAGGTTTTCACGCTGTAACCAATAACGACGACCAGCCCCCATTGGCATAACATCAAACAAGAAAGCAGGCCATGTATCACATTCATGTGGGAAGAAATCGATGGGATAACGCATACTGACACGCGCCGCTAAATTGCTTTGGTGTTTTGCTACATATGAAGCGTTGTATTCTAGACTCACACGTCCGTGACGGCCTTTTTCAGGCTCATAGAAAGAGAGTTCGCAGGCATCCTGCCAATGACCATCAAGGTAAGTCTGAAGCGTTAAGGTTTCCATAGGCTCATTCGGTAATGCATTTTAATGCACTATTATTACTCTTAAGATATAAAAAGTGCAATATAAAGCACTTAAGGCACCTCTGATTAATGCAGTAGTGCTGCGCGTGAGTCCTGTAACGCTTTAGATCGAGGCGTTGATCGAAGTTAATGGCGGGTCCTTAATAAGGTCAACAACAAAGATATAAAGTGTCTACAGGCCACGCCCCTCACTACCTATAAACAGGGGCTTACAGGAAAACACCATTTCTACGTTGCTACTTTTTGACGTGACCCGCCATGCCTTCAAAGTAGCGCCTTGAACTGCCATTTTCCTGAAAGCCGCAGCCTTCTCTGCATTAATCAGAGGTGCCCTAGTTAAGATAATTGGCTCACTTCCGCATCTGCTTCACTAGATTAGACCAGTAGCGAGTAAGACAAAGGGTCGCAATAGCACCGCCACCAATGCTCAGAAATTGGGTATCCGGGTACTTACTCTGATGGAAAATTAAAACGACGGAAGTAATGGTGAGTAACGCAGCGGTAAAGCGCTCTAGCTTTTCACCTTGTAGCCACCACTGTGACTCTGTTAAGTATTTTGCTAATGCGGCAAATATCAACCCACTGGCTGAGCCGACTAAAATATCCAGAGGCCAGTGAGCGCCGACAGCCGCCCGGCTAGCGGCGGCAACCAAAGCAATCACGAGTACTGCCACCGCGCAGGGTATGCTGCGGGTATAAACCATGATTAAACCCGCGGTGGCAAGTGCTGTGAATGAGTGCCCGGAAGGAAATGCGTGGTTTTTAACCACCGGACCAATGACGTTAAATACGTCAGGATCAAGCACGGCCGGAGGGCGTGGAATTTCTAATAAAAACTTCAGACCATGAACAAACGCAGTACCGGTAATTAATAGGACAAACGCAGTGTTGAACATGTGCGGAGCACGGCTAGCCACGGTGCCTATGACGGCCACAGCAAATAGAGTATCTGCCACAAACGTCATGTTGCTCCAGAACCAAGCCGGCAAAACTTGTGACTCAGCGTTAAACCACAGAAATACACTTTCATTGGTGCCTTGTGATGCAATAACGGCGGCGGCGAGTAAGAGCGCCATTGCGGTGGCATGAAGCAGAGTATCAGTTCGCATTCTGTTGCTCCGGCTGCGCTTTCGATTCTGTGTTTAACAGCGAAGGGCGCTGAATTATGAGGAGAGGCCCAGACTGAAACAGGACATCAAATTCGTGTTTCACTTTTTTTAATCGATCTTCGCGCGCAAAGCCAATTTCTCCGGGTTTTAGGCTACGACGCTCAGTAACTTTATCGAGATACACGTTGAAGCTGGGCATATCAATGGATTGAGTGACTATGGGTTTGTCTAGTTCTTTAGCAAACATCGCAACTTCCCATACCGGTTGCTGCTGAGTATCACTGTAAGTGGGCACGAATAAAAACCAGACCAGCAGTGCCTGCAAAACCCCAATAGCAACAAGAGAGAACCAAGGGCTAAAGCGACGCCAGATAATGAGTGTTAACGCGATGAAGCCCGCGATAGCAGCGATTACGACAAAGTCGTAATTAAAAAAATCTTGAGCGCGTTGAGCGGTGGCAATTTCGATTGGATTTGTTAAGCGCGCTTCAATGATCGGGATAATTAACGGGAAGGCGATTAATAACCCAAAGAACATGAGCGGGAAGATACCCGCGAGAATTCGGCTCTGTAACCAGCTGCGGTACCGCGCCATTAGAATAATCAGTGGCGTGACACCATAGAGAATGTAATGCGGTAGCTTGGTACTGGCGAGGCTAAATAGAATGAGTACTACTAAAAACCATATCCAAAGAAAGCGGTTTAAGGTGTCGCCGCCTGTAAAGATGGTTTTAACGCTCGGCAGTATTCGAATCAGTAGGCCACCAAAAGGCGCGAGCAAAAATGGCAATACCATGGGGTAAAATAAGAAACCGCCGTCGTGGCCTTCCATCGCGTTATTAAAGCGATTGACGTTGTGCTTTAAAAAGAAGCCATCAATAAAATCTTGGCCTTGGGCCATGTATTCCAGGATGTACCAAGGTGCTGCAATCAGCAGGAACAAGATCCAGCCAGGTATGTAAAACATGGCTTGAATAAATTCTTTGCGGTAGCCGCTGGTCAGAAAGAATAGTGCACCCACCATGGTTGGAATGGCAACTGCGACCGGCCCTTTGGTGAGCGTGCCTAGGGCCATCAGGGTGTAGACGGCGACTAACAGCCATCGTGACGGCGATTGGGAGTAGAGGTACATGCACAGCAAGGTGGTTGCTAAAAGCATGTTGAGCAGTGCGTCAGCCGTGGCAACGTGAGCAATCATATTCACGCCAAGAGCGGTGCTGGCAAATAGGGCAGCAGCCACTGCGGCAGGTTGATCAAGAACCTTGCGGGTAAACCCAAATATTGCGAGTACCCATAAAATACCGGCTAAGGCTGATGGCAGACGAAACGCCCAAATGTCGGTGTCGAAGACAGCGATTGATGCAGCTTGTAGCCAATAAATGAGAATCGGCTTATCAAATCGCACTCGGTCGTTGAGATACGTGGTGATGAAATCTCCACGCTCAAACATGCCGCGTGTCGCTTCGCTGAATGCGCCTTCGTCATGATCAAACAGCAAATAACCATTGAGGTTAAGTGTCATCATCACGACGACAAACACGAGCAGCCACAAGGGTATCGACAATGGTGAAGCTTTTAATACTGAGAGGCGGCTCATGGGGTGCCTTAGCTTACGCGGTTGTCTGGCTCGTCTATAGAGGCGTCACTGTTTGACATAGAGGCGTCACTGTTTGACATAGAGGCGTCACTGTCTGACGTAGAGGCGTCATTATCTGACGATGCACTCGTGATGTCGCCAGGGTTTGACCAGTCATCGTCATCTACAGGAATCGCATCGTCGCGCAGGTAAATAACGTAATTTTCACGCTTCGATGATTCAAAGTAAGTTCGCGAAATCAGTTCAGACAACACGCCGGTTGTTAGGAATTGCATGGATGCAATTAAGCAAACAATGGCAATCAAGAAGAGCGGGCGGCTGCCAATGTCTTCACCTAGGGCAAACTTAACGAAACCTAAGTACACAAGTAACAGCGAGCTGACTGAACCTAGCGCTAATCCAATCGAACCAAAGAAGTGTCCCGGACGAGCGCGGTAGCGCATAAAGAAGTAGACCGATAGCAGGTCAAGAATCACACGGAAGGTACGAGAAATACCGTATTTTGATTCCCCAGCAATACGTGCGTTGTGGTTGACCACAATCTCGCCAATACGACTTGGTGGCACAACGGCAGCAACCCAAGCAGGAATAAAGCGGTGCATTTCGCCATACAGACGAACCTGTTTGATCACGGAAGATTTGTAAACTTTCAATGAACAGCCGTAGTCATTGATTCGTACACCCGTAATTTTTCCGATCAAGCGGTTGGCAATACGAGATGGAATTTTGCGTAAAAACAAATCGTCTTTACGGTTTTTACGCCAGCCGGTGAGTAGATCAAGATCGTGTTCGATTAGGTGATCAACCATACGAGGAATATCGGCAGGGTCATTTTGCAAATCGCCATCCAGTGTGGCAATCAAGTACCCACGAGCTTCATCAATACCGGCCTGCATAGCAGCGGTTTGACCAAAGTTACGACGCAACTCAACAACTCGCACATGTTTGCCGTATTCGTCTGATTCACGCTGTAAAGCTTGCGGAGTGCCATCAGTGCTGCCGTCGTCAACCACCAGAAGCTCCCAAGGGCCCTGATACGCCGACAGTGCTTCATGAACTGCAGCTACCATGGGTTTTACATTCTCAATCTCGTTGTACATAGGAATAACAATCGAGATGGAAGGCTTGGAGTGCTTTGCCTCAGTCAAGGTGGATACCACGCTGTGTCTAGTTTGATATGGAGCGCGATGATACCTAATTCTGAGGGGCGGTAAAACAACCACGGCCCCTAAGGTGTGTTTTCTCTGGTGGATACCTGTGTTGCTAAAACCAGTAACGCCGTTAAAACGAAGGTCGTGCCAAGAACAAATAAATGCAAATTGACCGCCGCCGCTAGTGCCACTTTTTGATCAACGGCCCAAGGAATTAAGCCCGCGAGTACACCAGCTTCATAGGTACCAGCGCCTGCGACGCCATGGATGGGCAACACCGAACTCAATTCACCGGTGGTGGCCCCTGTCCATGCCTTGTGTAAATCCAGCCCGGTGAATACCTGCAATAACCAGCTGTACACGGCCAGTTTGAGTACCCAGTTAATAAAGGTCCAGAAGAGGGCGCGAATAAAGGTAGCCGGGTGTTCTGGCAATGCTGCCATTAACTCTGCCGCTTTCAGTTTCCAGCCTTGACGACTGGCAAGGTAGCGTCGCAACTGATTTTGAATGAGCAGTGCAACGAGTGGTGCGAGTACAACGGCAACCGCTAATAGGGTACGAATCTCGATTCCCCAAGGAATTAACACCTGCAAACTGATAAAGGCGAGGGCTAATAGTGCATAGAGATCCAATAGACGCAGCCATAACAAGGCTGGGGCTGAGTGACTAAAAGGAATCCCAAAGCGCGTTTTCATTAATACAGGAAAGGCAGCCTCGCCACTGCGCATGGGGAGCATGTTATTGAAAAAGTTGTGAAGCACCGTGATGCGTAATAATGGGGCAAATGCGCCCTTCACTTGAGGCTGAAAGAAATCATAGAAACGTACCGCACGGAGCAGATAGCTAGCTAACATCAGAAGTAATGCTATGCCTAGCGACTGGGGTGGAATGGCCTGCCAGCTTTGAAGGATGCTGAGCCAGCCGATACTGTTTTCAACTAGCCATATCAATCCGATGAATAGCGCACAGCCGACCCAGAATTTCCACGATTTCAGCACAATTAACGTCCACAGTACGAGGTGATAAAAGCGCGTATTCTCGCTGGTAATGCTCTTGGTCGCAATGACATGTAGATATTCATCGTGTAGCAATCACATTGGCGCTCATCCTAATGGTGCGGTAAAGTTCGCGCTCTCTGGTCGGGTACTGAATTGTGAAAGTATTATTGATTAAAACCTCTTCTTTAGGCGATGTATTTCATACGTTGCCAGCGGTGCAAGATGCATTTCAGCAATGCCCTGATATTGAATTTCACTGGGTAGTGGAAGAGGGGTTTCGCGATATTCCCACTTGGCATCCTGCCGTCACTAAAGTGATTCCTGTTGCTTGGCGTCGCTGGCGTAAGAGCCTGACTAAAAAAGACACTCGTGCAGAAATGAAGGCCTTTTATCAGACACTCAGAGCGGAAGAGTACGATATCGTTTTGGATGCCCAAGGATTGCTCAAAAGTGCCGTAATCACGCGCATGGCAAAAGGTCCTCGGTTTGGGCTTGATAGCCACAGCGCGCGTGAATCGTTGGCGGCTAAGGCTTATCAGTTTCCGCAATCTATTGCCAAAGGGACTCACGCCATCGAGCGAGTTCGCCATTTGTTCGCTCAAGTTCTGAACTACTCTGTCCCGGAAGGTCAAAATTACGGTGTGGATCGCAGTCGCTGGAATCGGCCTGATATTGAGGGGAATTACTGGGTGTTCTTACATGGAACGACGTGGGATACCAAGCTATGGCCAGAAGCTTATTGGCGAGAGTTAGCAGAGAAGGTCACTGCGCAAGGCTCAAGTGTGGTACTTGCTTGGGGGAATGATGAGGAAAAAGCGCGAGCGGGTCGAATCGCTGATGGCATTGCTGGTGCCATAGTGCTGCCTAAAATGGGGTTGAATGCATTAAATGCGTGGCTTGCACATTCCAGTGCTGTGGTGGGGGTTGATACCGGGCTATCTCATGTGGTGGCGTCTTTATCGGTACCGGCGGTAGCGATCTACGGTGCAACCGACGCGACCTTAACTGGGGTGTCTGGTCCTCAAGTGGAAGTGATGAGAAGCCAGCGAGCTTGTGCGCCATGTTTGTCTAAACAATGTTTGCAACCAGATGACGGTGAAATACAGCCGCCTTGTTATCGTGATATTCCTCCGCAAAGAGTGTTAGATCATTTGATCCCATTGCTAGGGCACCTCTGATTAATGCAGTAGTGCTCGGCTTTGGCTTCCTGCGTCGCCCTACCTCCTGCATCCATGCAGTCGTGCGCGTGAGTCTTGTAACGCTTTAGACTATTAAGCTTTTGACAGGGGCGTTGATCGAAGTTA